>DBZK01000025.1:90583-98513 GCA_002311135.1 Dehalococcoidia bacterium UBA1162 | reverse complement strand
CTGATCGCATTCGTGACTGTGGCGGCCGTATTCGGCTATGCAGTACTGAGTGCAGGCCTCTACTCGGCAGAGAGAGCCAAGGAAACCATCTATGCCGGCCTGAATGAAGCCAAGAGCAACATGGAGCTTTCGGGCTCGGTCATAGGCCTGGGCGATAACGTCACTTACAACCCCATCAACATGCTTGGCATCATCAAATTCACGGTTAAGAACGCCATAGCAGGCAACCCCGTCGACATGACCCCCAATGGCATGGACCCCAAGGGCATCGACCAGACAGGCAAGAATAAATGCGTCATCAGCCTGACGACCAAGCATGACTACATCAATAACGTGCTATGGACATATGTTCCTGTCGGCGCTGACAATGGCAACAACCTGCTGGAAACCGGCGAACAGTTTGAGATCACCGTTGATATCAACAATCTTACCCTTGCCGGCGGCGCCCTGACTATTCCTGATGGTCTTTTACAGGCCAATGATACATTCAGCCTGCAGGTTAAGCCGGCGATAGGCTCCACCATCACCATCCAGAGGCAGCTGCCTCCGGCTATCGAACCGGTGATGGACCTGCACTAAGGCGCCTTGAACCATTAATAAAGGGCGGATAAATTAAGACCATGCCTTGTAAGTTATTGGCCTAATTTCTCCCATTGATAACCATGCCCTTTTGACCCCTGCCCTATCCACGTGCCCGTTATACACATCATCAAAACCCAATGCCTGGGTTATATCGCCTTGCCATTTCAAGTATGGTATCCTTCAAGTATTCAAGGAAGCTTCTGAAAAACGAAGGGGCATGCGATGGTAAGAAAATCGGAGAGATTTCCCGGTGTGGAATGGGTTGGCGAGACGGGCGCCTTTATCAAGATAGATGAGAAGAAGTGCACGGGCTGCGGCAACTGTCTGAAGGTGTGCATGGGGCGCTGTTAACTGGGCCTCGTCCCGAAAGCATGCCCAAACCTCTTTCTCATTTCACGGTTGCCCCTTAGGTTAAGTGAACGTGCGATTGCGCTTGTAAAAAGCAGCACCTCAAACCTCTGAGCCCTTCTATGCGGGCGCCAACTCCTATGGCCTGTCTTTGGCGCTACGATGGAAGGCGGTCAGAATTAGCAGATCATCTTCTATGGAAGTATTCCCTCACATAACAGGGATAAAACTACTGAGCCCGTGGTCTGTTTTTTCCCAGTAGGAGGGTCTCCAAATCAGCTGCCAAAGCGCTTTATATGCGCCAACCGACTGCAGCAACCAGTAAATAGGGCTGAGCAGGGCGTGGGGAATAAGGCGGTAGTTTTTTCGCGGCAACACTGCAATTAGATTCAAACAAACGATAACCATGTTGCCGATAATAAGGTTTATTGCCGATAGATACAGCAAGATGGCAGGCATAGAGCTCGGGTCCAATATCTGTGCGCCGGTAAAAAGATAGTAAAGAAACAGACCCCACATAACCGGATTAAGTATGAATAAGGCCGGCGTGCCGCCAATCAGAAGGTTATATCCGACCCACTGTTTTAGCCCCATTCTCTTTACTGCCGTTAGAGGGTGCCGGTTGTGAACCAGGAACGTCTGCATATATCCCTTCACCCAGCGCGAACGCTGCCTAAGCCAGTTGCGCAGCTTGGAATTTGCTTCTTCATACGTGGTTGATTGAATTACGCCTACTTTGTATCCTTCCGCTGCTGCCCGGATGCCCAGGTCGGCATCTTCGGTAACATTGAACGGATCCCAGGCACCGATTTTCCTTAGTTTCTGCAGGTCAAAATGATTGCTGGTCCCTCCGAGTGGAATAGGCAAGCCGAGACTATCCAGTCCCGGCAGAAGACAATCAAACCAGTAAGAATATTCCAGTGTGAACATCTTTGTCAGGAAATTCTCGTCGCGGTTGAAATAGTTCAGCGATGCCTGGAAACAAATATAATCATCGGAATGCGTCCTGAATGCGGCGACTGCCTTTTTTAGCTGGTCAGCGTCAGGTACATCTTCGGCATCGTAAATAGTAAGGTACTCGCCCCTGGCGAATTGAACGCCGTAATTCAAAGCTTTTGGTTTGGTTTTTGGTTGGCTATCGGGAAGGGTTAAAATTCTCCAACTCGTTGGCGGGCGCTCTCTCCTGGCCGCCTCCAGAGTCTCTTTGTCATCTTCTTCCAGCAGGAGTATTACATCAAGCTTGTCCTCGGGGTAATCGAACCTCTTGACTGCTTTGATAAGTGTGGAGATGACCTTGGCCTCTTTATAAGCTGCGATCAGGATGGTGTATACCGGCAGGTTCCTGGGTTCCTTGACATCGGCGATATTCCCCGATCCGTGCTTTGGCCGTGCTTTCAGTCCCCACACGGTAATTATGTATTTATACACGAATGAAGCAAAGTAAAGTGCTTGAACAAGAAACAGGAAGCCGATGAGAATTGCATAGGCGTTTATGGCCAGGCCCACAACAATCCCCATCAAGATCAATATTAAAATGCCGATTTGTGGCCTGCTCAACACGTTGCGGGCCGATTCATCCGGGTTTCTATTGTAGAGGCCGTTGATGGACTTATCCACTATGAAATCCCGGTGAACGGCATCCGATACCCGCATGATATCCAGGTCCGTTATGACCATCTGCTGGATGGGTTGGTTAGCAAACCGGCTTCGCAGGAAGGCAAGCATCTCCGGGTCCTCGGGTTCAGAGGTAAGCACTTCAAGTTTGTCCCGGTCGATGCGAAAAGGGATGACCTGGTAGCGGGTAACCTCCTCAAGGGTAAGCAACTTCGCCAGGTTGTTGTCAATATTCGCAACCATGTACGGAACGTCATGATAATATGGCAGTTCAAAGTGTTCAGATAGCACACGGCACAAATCGAGCCTATTAATATATCCTAAAGTGGCGCAAATCCAGCCGAGCCTGCCGCCAAACTGTTCTTGATAGTGCAGTGCATCTGCAAGCTGGCTTTCCGATATATGCCCTCCATTGACGAGGATATCCCCGACTCTCCGATAGGTCCTCTCGTCTGGTTCGCCAAGCTGAAAATGTGTTCTTTGTTCGTAAGATATTGCCATGCCTTCTCCTGCCCGTTACAGCCGTCTTTGAATGGTTCTCACCGTGTACAATTGAACCACACAGCCGCGACGTCTACTCTGTTTTATAGTACAGTCACATACGGCTGCATACAATGAGGCGTTGGTACTAATACATTTGGTACCTTTGTATGGGTGACCTGTGATCTGACACTTTGATTTATCTGTAAAATTGGGTCGAGTTCGAGGGAACTCGAGTAATCATAAATAAGATGGAGATAGGCATGAATCAGCTATTAAGCGTTAGGACAACATAATAGTATCAAGTACAGTAATTTGCGATTTCCCGATAATGTATTATTTTGAAATCCACTTATATCTGGCGTATATACTGATTTACCATCGACTAGTTACTCCGATCCATCAATGGAGAAATCTCTTATATGCTCCGCCGCATCCAGGCCCTCTAGACTATTTTCCCAATTCCCTCATAAATTACCCTGCCTTTTTACCCCTGCACTATCCACCTGCCCAATCCATCGCATCCTTTATTCCGTCCTCAGATCCCCCATACATTACCGATGTATTTTCAAAAAGAGAACCAACTAATAACCTATCCACTGGACTAGCCACCACATGCCTCTTATACTCATCATCAAATCCTAATGCCTGATAATACCTGTTCGTCATCATCAATGTAGTATGCCCTAACAACCTATCGCATAGTTACTTTAGTACTATACGCATACGTACCTTATCTCTATTTACGACGCCTTGAATTTACGCTAATATAAAACTCACATAGGATCGCCTTGAGCTTTGCGGAGTAAACCACAGAATATGTGGAGAGATTAAGATGACAAATAAAATGGTTCGCTGCAATTACTGCAATGCAACAGGCAAGGTCGGTTCAGGTTATGGTGGTTACGGCAGAACGATGTGCCCAGTGTGCCTTGGGCGCAGTCAGATTTCCATCGATTCTAATGCTAAGAAATGCTCGGGCTGCAATGGCACGGGTAGTCAACGCACAGGCTACTGGACGCCCAGTATTGTAAAACACCCTAGCTGTCAGGGAACGGGTTGGATAGCACCACACAATAGGCAGACTGCATACCTTGTTGCATGCCACAATAAGACGCGATAATTGAGGAAATGCTCGGCATAACGATGTGCCAAATATGTGCTTCCACCACATCATAACCAATTAAATTACTTGCAAATTCTCCCGCTAATAACCGCACTTTCTTACCCCTGCCCAATCCCTATGCCCAATCCATCGCATCCCATCAACCGTCCTCAAATTCCCCATATATTAACGTTGTTTTTCACCAAAAAGAACCAATCCTTAAACCATCCCATCCCCTTATTTCATCAACCTATCCAGCGGACTGGCTACCATATGCCTCTCATACACATTTATTAACTCTTATGCTAATATAGTCGGCAGATCATAAGAAACAGAGAAGATAGACCTAAGGGAGGTGGCTATGAGTATCATATTAATAATTGCGGCTGTTATCTTTGTTTTGTGGCTGCTGGGTTTCATTTTTTTCCGCGCTCTGGGTTGGTTTATCCATATAGCACTTATTATTGCAGTTATTCTCATAATTTGGTGGCTGCTTACCAGCGTATTTAAGTTTTTTTAACAACATAATCAATATATTTGGGCAGTCTGTCCCCCGGCAGATATCTATTACACGAAGTTGAAGTTTATGACTATTATATTCTCAGCCATCTGAAATATAGCAAATCAATTCTAAAGGAGGAGTTTTGTCATGCCTCAAGTACATGGTTTGGTAATGGGTATACTATCCATAATAGCGGGTATCTTGGTCATCTGGATGCCCGGTTTGTTGCCGTGGATCGTTGGCATTTTCCTAATTGTGATCGGTATTTTGGCTATTTTGGCTGTTGCTAAGAAAAAGTAACAGCCGGGGTAAGCAGCACTAGTTTAAGTTTGTGGGAGCATTGCCTCTTATAAGGGGAGGACCAAGCCTTTTATATTATTCGCCCAGTTCTCCCGGTATTTTTTCAAGAATAATCATGTGCTGGCCGTGGCTTGTTACAAAACTCTGGCCACTGCTAGAATGGCTCGGAGAAAAGAATAAAAAATCATATATTAAGAGGTGCTGAAATGATTGCAATAGAAGGACTGAAAACAATCGCCGTACTTGAGCTGCTGACAGGCATCGGGTTCATACTGTTCTGGATAGGCTTTTTTACCATAGGCCTTGCGCCGAAAAATCCTCCGCAAGGCTATTTTGCCTATGAGCACTCCTTCCCGCTGCCGGATGGATTGCTGGCCATACTGTTGCTGGTGGCCGGCATACTGCTATTGGTAAATAATCCGTGGGGCAGCAATCTGTCGCTGATAGCGGCCGGCGCACTGGTATTTTTGGGGTTGTTAGACTTCAGCTTCAATATCCAGAACGGCATATATAAAATCTCTAAGGGTGACCTGATATTAAACGCTTTTCTCAACGTTTGGTGTGTCGTCTTTGGCGTTGCTATTGCTGTGCTGATAGGCTGAAAACCTGTGGCGTAAAGGCCTGATTATTGCCGCCTCGGTTTTACTTGCACTGGTGCGTCAAGAACAGAATAAGGAGGAAACCCGTCAGCCTATCCTAACACGTTCTGTCATCGATATCCTGGATGCTATTCTTTTCCAAGAACCATCGGAATTTATCGAGGATATTCTTATAGAAGGATATGGTTGCAGGTGATTTGTTCTCTACATTACAGGATAATAGAAACTCTTCAGTCAAACGGTTTAAAGGGATACTTAATGACGCTTCTGAATTTGGACGAATAGAAAGATGATTAGAATTGGATTTAGCTTTAGGATTGAGTTTGGTGGGCCTAAGCGTACAATAAACAGAACCTTTTCGTTGACGTTTGCGCTAAAGGATATTTAGTGTGTGGTTAGATTATGTTGCCCGGTAGGCCCTGCATTCGCCTAATTATACTTACGGCTCGCCAAAACTAGCCGCCAGGGTGTTTACTGGTCTGGCCGGTAATAGTAAAGTGAGGAATGAGTTCAATTGGCGGTAAACGTTATTGTCAGAGCCAGTAGTTCCCAGGACTATCAGTGCTCTGCATGACCTTTCCTGTAACCTGTGGTGGAGCTGGCATATCGAGGCGCGCGACCTGTTCAAGTATACCGACCGCTTCCTCTGGAAATCCACAGGCCACAATCCCGTCAAGTTCCTTCGAAGAATAGCGCCATACCAACTGGTGGCTGCCGCTCAGAACCCCGCCTTCCTTGAGAAATACCATGCCGTTATGACTGATTTCAGCAATTGCATGTCGTCCTCAGATTCATGGTTCAATACCGCGTATCCCCATCTAAAAGGAAATGTCATCGCCTATTTTTCACCCGAGTTCGCAATTCATAGCTCGCTTCCGTTCTATGCCGGCGGGCTGGGCGTCCTGGCCGGCGATTACTGCAAGGAGGCGAGTGACCTTGGTCTGCCCGTAGTGGGCGTAGGGTTCATGTATCCCAAGGGCTATTTCCTCCAGCATATTTCAGTCGATGGCTGGCAGGAAGAGATCTATGAACAGCTCGATTTTGATGACACGCCTGTCAGGCGTATATGCGCCGGTGACAGGCAACCGCTGAAGATCGCCGTGCAGCTTCCCAGCAGATCAGTGCAGGTTGCCGTATGGCAGGTCGACGTTGGCAATGTCAAGCTGTACCTGCTAGACTGCAACAACGAAGAGAACTGGGAAATAGACCGCCAACTCTCCTCACAGCTCTACCTGGCGGACCGGGAAACACGGCTGAAACAGGAAATAGTCTTGGGTATCGGCGGGGTACGTGCACTTCGGGCGCTCGGCATAAAGCCGACCGTCTGGCATTCCAACGAAGGCCATTCCGCCTTCATGTCGCTGGAGCGCGTCCGGGAACTGGTTGAACAGGGTGCAACCTTCCTGGAAGCTGCCATGCAGGTGCAATCTGCCACTGTCTTCACCACGCATACACCGGTCCCGGCCGGCAACGATGTCTTCTCTCTTGACCTCATAGAAAAGTATTTCAAGACCTACTGGCCGTCACTCGGCTTGGAAAGGGACGCTTTCATCAAATTGGGCCTGGATGAGACGAACGGAAGCTTCAGCATGACGGTACTCGGCATGCGGATGTCAGGACAGTGTAACGGCGTCAGCCTGCTGCACGGGGGAGTCTGCCGGCGCATGTGGCACTTATTGTGGCCGGATGTCAATGAGGACAGTGTGCCGATAAGCCATATAACGAACGGGGTCCATTTACCCACCTGGGTAGGCCACAGGATGAGCATGCTGTTTTCGAAGCACCTCGGGCAGGACTGGTTGACGCGGCAGGACGACCCGGATTTCTGGAAACGCATCGAGGACATCCCTGATGAGGAAATCTGGGGCGTACACAGGTGGCTGAAAAATAAACTCATCAGCCGTATGCAGAACAGAGCGCGAACCCGCTGGGCCGAAGACCATGTCGACCCCTCCCAGGTACTCGCAATGGGCGGCCTGTTTGATCCGGACGTACTGACCATTGGTTTTTGCCGGCGCTTTACCGGGTATAAACGGGCGACACTGGTTCTAAGCGATATCGAGCGGTTGAAACGCCTCCTGCATGACCCTTTGAAACCCATGCAAATCATATTCGCAGGCAAAGCACATCCGAACGACGAGCACGGCAAACATCTTATTCAGGAAATATACCGTCTGGCCAAACGGCCGGAGTTCGGCGGAAGGCTGGCTTTAGTGGAAAACTATGACATGCATATGTCACGCTACCTTGTTCAGGGGGTTGATGTATGGTTGAACACGCCGCGCCCGCTCCAAGAAGCGTGCGGGACCAGCGGGCAGAAAGCAGCGGCCAACGGGGTGCTTCATCTAAGCGTGTTGGACGGCTGGTGGTACGAAGGGTTCAACGGCGCCAACGGTTGGG
>DBZK01000025.1:89924-90524 GCA_002311135.1 Dehalococcoidia bacterium UBA1162 | reverse complement strand
TCACAACGATGTTGACCCGCTTGGCGATTCGCCATCCCGGGACAGGGAAGACGCCGACGATCTGTACAGGTTGCTGCAGGAAAAGGTCATCCCCTTTTACTATGACCGCAACATAAACGGTGTGCCCTCGCAATGGGTGAAAATGATCAAGGAGACCATCCGCTCAAACCTGCCTCTCTTCAGCGCCAGGCGTATGGTCAAAGAATACACCAAGCAAATGTACTTATCCGTCATGTTAGCCGATCAGACTGACGCAACGCTGGCCCCGGTACCTGAGCAGGGAGGCCACCGACATTAACGGAGGTAGAAAATTATGGGATATATCTATTCGTTTCACGATGATTGCGAGGATAAAGTCGTCCTGGGTAATAAGGGTGCCAATCTTGTCACTATGACCAAACTCGACTTGCCGGTCCCACCCGGGTTTGTAATTTCCGTCCAGGGCTACAACGAGTATAAAAAGACGGGCCATTTATCCGAGAAGGAGATTACCCAGGCAGTCGCCGCCCTGGAGAAAGAAGTACACGCCAAGCTTGGTAAAGGGCTCCAGGTCTCCGTTCGCTCTTCGGCGCCGGCATCCATGCCCGGCATGATGGATAC
>DBZK01000025.1:0-89872 GCA_002311135.1 Dehalococcoidia bacterium UBA1162 | reverse complement strand
GCATGATGGATACGGTGCTCAATATAAACGGGCTTTCTGAAGTGCGGGCGGCCATCAGGCGCATCTTCGAGTCCTGGGACAATATCCGCGCCATCGAATACCGCCGCCTCAACAATATATCTTCCGACATGGGTACGGCGGCGGTGGTTCAAGCGATGGTCTTCGGCAATAAGGATGTTAAATCAGGGACGGGCGTGGTCTTCAGCCGCAACCCCAGCACGGGAGATCGCGGCTTGTTCGGCGAGTATATCCAGCGTGCACAGGGTGAAGCCATTGTGTCCGGGTCCACAACTCCCGTTCCGGTGGCACAGCTCGAATCAATTATGCCGAAAATGTACAAAGAGCTGGAGCGGAAAGTCGCCCTGCTTGAGGCCCATTTCCGCGATATGCAGGATATCGAATTCACCATCGAGTCGGAGAAGCTGTACATTTTGCAGACAAGGTCGGGCAAAAGGAGCGGGCAGGCCGCGGTAAAGGTAGTGGTAGATATGGTGCATGAGGGCCTTATCACCGTGGAAGAAGCTATATTACGAGTCAAAGCCGATGACCTGCGTGCGCTCCTGCACAAGCATATAAAATCAGGCCTAACACATGAGCCGCTGACCAAGGGCCTGGCGGCGGCGCCCGGCGCCGTAAGCGGGCGCGTCGTATTTACCGTCGATGAGGCCATGCTTCTTTCCAAGAAAAGCATCCCCTCCATCCTCGTAAGGCCGGAGACCAGCCCGGATGATATCCAGGGCATCGCTGCCGCAGATGGTGTGCTGACTTCCAGGGGCGGGCTTACGTCACACGCGGCCATTGTCACCAGGGCAATGGGCAAGCCTTGCGTCTGCGGGGCTGAAGATATAGAGATTGATCCTAAAGGGAAGTTCTTTACGTCTAAAGGAAAGACCGTTCATCACGGCGATACCATCACCATTGACGGTACTGCGGGCACGGTCTATATCGGCACTATTCCCCTTGAGGAGGGGGCGATGATAGAGGAGTTTAAGGAACTCCTTACCTGGCTGGATGGAGCGAAGCGGCTGGGGGTCAGGGCCAACGCGGATATGCCGGAAATGGTGGCGCAGGCTATCAAGCTCGGCGCAGAAGGCATCGGACTCTGCCGCACGGAAAGACAGTTCAATGGTCCGGAACGCCTGTCCGCCATTAGGGAATATATCATGGCGGAGACCGCAGGGCGGAAAGCTAAAGCGCTGGAACATCTTAGCAAGCTCCAGAAGGAGGATTTCATCGTCCTGTTCAAGGAGTTGAAAGGGCTGCCTATTATTATCAGGCTTCTCGACCTGCCGCTTCACGAGTTTCTCCCCTCTGAAACGGAGACCACCGACGCCAGGACGAAGCAGCGCATAGCCGAGCTCAAGGAGATAAACCCCATGCTCGGGCACAGGGGAGTGCGCGTGGCAGTCACCAATCCTGATATATACAAAATGCAGGTCGAAGCCGTGGAAGCCGCCAGGAAAGAGGTCCCGGCCGATGTATCGATAATGATCCCGCAGGTAATTACACTGCAGGAGCTGATTATGATAAAGAAAAGCTGTACTGAAGGATCCACGCTGAAGCTTGGGACGATGATGGAGACGGTTCGTGCCTGCATGAGGGCTGGACGGTTGGCCGAAGTGGCGGACTTTCTCTCTTTCGGCACCAATGACCTTACGCAGGCAGTGTATTCGTTCAGCCGTGAAGACGCCGAAAAGAAGTTCCTTTCTACCTATCTTGAGGTCGGCATCCTCGAAGATAATCCTTTCGAAATCATCGATATCAAGGGCGTCGGCCGCCTTATGGAGACTGCCATTTTCTGGGCACGCCGTGCGAAGAAGGACATACCTATCGGCGTCTGTGGGGAGCATGCTGGCGAGCCGACCTCAATAAAATTCTTCCATGCCATTAATGTTGATTATGTGAGCTGCAGCCCGTTCAGGGTGCCCATAGCCAAGCTCGTCGCCGCCCAGGCCGCCATATCGCAAAAAGATAAAGCAGAAGCAGTGTTATAAGTAGTGAACCAGCTTATCCTTAACCCATACCTCCTGAAACAGGAACCGGGCCAGTCTGCTCTTTTGCTCATTTGTGGCCTTGTCCCATGCCTTTCCAACATTTGATAGAAACTCTGCAAGCGGCTTCAACGTGTCTACTGGAGTCTGAACAGGAGATATCTTCGCAGGGCTAGCCCTTTGCGAACCCTCTGCGCTTCTTTTCTATCATGAATTATTTTGAGCATGCCGTAGACGATAGCCAGAGCTGCCAGCTCATAGCTTTCTACCTGGAGGGCTCGCTCAAGCGGATTTTGTCAGGGTGGAGGAAGAAGATTACTAGTAGATAAACTGAATTGACCGCGCTGATATAATTATGAAATGCCGTACTAAATAAAATCCTGGGTACCCAGGATTTTAACGATAGGTGCTGCCCATCGTCCACTATCAACACAAGGTGACACCGAACTGTGGTTGGCTAATAAAAAGATCAAATATGATAAGTTGGAATTCGTTTCCAATAGCAAGAAACTTTCACTTGGGATTGGCCGTGGGAGACTAACTATGAAGATCGCCATCATCGCCCCGCCCTATCCCCTCGAAGAGGCCCCATCTCCACCACTGGGCGTCACATATGTCGCTGCTGCCTGTGAGCAGGCTGGTTGCGAGGTCAGGATATTCGATTATATCGTGCGCCGTTATACGAAGGAAAAGCTCGCAGCCGAACTCGATGAATTCGCACCGGATGTGGTAGGCGCCACCTCGGTAACAATGAACTTCAAAGGCGCTGCGGCTATCATTCAGGATGTCAAGCGCCACAACCCCGCTATCATCACCATGATGGGCGGGCCGCATGTCTCCTACGATTGGGCCAATACCCTGAAAAATTACCCCGAAATCGATTTAATCGTCGTGGGCGAAGGCGAAGAGACCCTGCGTGAACTACTGCCCGTCATCCAGGATCGGGCAGCATGGGATACGGTCAGGGGGATTGCCTTCCGCAAGGATGGACAGACACATTTCACCGGTGTGCGTGCCTTTATCGAGGACCTCGATACACTGCCGGTACCGGCGCGTCACCTGCTGCCCATATCCCGTTACCTGGCCCTGGGCTTTCCGGTCAGCATCATCACATCGCGAGGCTGCCCAAACCAGTGCATCTTCTGCCTGGGCCGGCGCATGGTGGGCCATAAAGTTCGCTACCGCACCCCGCGACTTATCGTGAATGAGATCGAGGACATCATCTCCTACGGGTTCACGCGCATCAACATTGCGGATGACCTCTTCACCTCCAACAAAGTTCGTGTGCAGGCCTTCTGCGATGAGCTCAAACGCCGCGGCATCAAGATTACCTGGAGCGCCTTCGCCCGTGTGAACACAGTGGATGCTGAGGTACTTGCCATTATGCGCGAGGCGGGCTGCGACACCGTGAGCTTCGGGATCGAGTCTGGCAACGCCGAGATGCTCAAGCGCGTGAAAAAGGGAATCACCATGGAACAGGCTGTCAAAGCAGTGCAAGCCTGCAAGGAAAGCGGTGTCAACGCACTTGCCTCGTTCATGATCGGCCTACCTGGCGAGAGCCCGGAGACCATAGCTGATACCTATACCTTTGCCGAAGGACTCGGCATCGACTATGGCTTTCACCTCCTGGCGCCGTTTCCCGGGACCACCGTAAGGGAGGAGCAGGAAAAATACGACATCGAGATCCTCACAGACGACTGGGACCTGTACGATGCCAACGTCCCTATCGTACGAACTTCCCGGATGAGTGAAACCTATGTCGCTGATTTTATGAAATCATATGACGCCCGGGACCGTGATCGTTGGGACAACAAAGTCAAAAGGTATGAAGAAGGAATATGCACTGATTACGAATACCTGCACGTGGCCGGCCACAACCGCATGCACCTGGTCTTCAAACTTCTGAGCACCGATCTCATCGAGCGTCATGGCGTTTTTAACAACGGCGATTCCAGCGTGCAGATCCTGGCCGAACGGATTACACAGCAGACCGGCGCACAGGCAAGACTCGTACGAGATACCCTGCAGCAGCTCAGCGATGCCGGTTATATCAAGCCCCTGGCCGATGCCACAACCACACGCTGGTACTGGACCCATAACAACCGTTCGGACGCGGAATATTGAGCTTCAGAGGATTGTTGGTCAAGGAAAAACTAAGGGGCATGCCATGGTAAGAAAGTCTGAGAGATTTCCCGGCGTGGAATGGGTCGGCGAGACCGGCGCCTTTATCAAGATAGACGGGAAGAAGTGCACCGGCTGCGGCAATTGTTTAAGAGTCTGCCTGGGGCGCTGCTTCGAGGTTAAGAACAAGCTGGCCAGCATAAAAAACCTCGATGAGTGCATGGAATGCGCCGCATGCTGGTATGTCTGTGCTGATGGGGCCATAGACTTCGCCTGGCCGCCGGGCGGAACGGGATACAGGAGCGACTGGGGTTAAGATGATTCAAGAATACGATGTGATTGTGGTCGGGGCCGGGTTTGCGGGTCCGGTGGCAGCTAAAAAGTGCGCCGAAGCCGGCCTGAAAACGCTCATGCTGGAAAGGTCGGAGAACCCTGGGGAGAAAGTCATTTCAGGCTTGACCATCCCCATTTACGGCTTCCTGTTCGGCCCTGCCTTTATCAGGGACGGCAACCCGCCCATCGAGAGGCCGGTGGACGGCATTAAAAACTATGTTATTTATGACATCAAAGCCGGGGATATCGACACCGTTGAATTGAGGATACCCAGGCCGCTTTCGCCTATATTTGCCTTTGGCTACAACGCCTACTGCAAGCCCTTCATCGCCTGGGAGGTGGACCAGGCCGTTGCAGCCGGAGCCGAGCTGAGGACCTCCACCACTGCCGTGGACGTCATCAAAGAGGACGGCCGCATCAGAGGCATCGTAACGGATAAGGGCGACCAGATAAGGGCCCGGCTTGTGATAAATTGCGAAGGTTCGCAGGGCATCCTGGCAGTCAGGGCCGGGGTAAGGGAGAAGTATCCTCCGGAAGCGATTTCTTTGGCGGATACCTACGACTATGAATGTCCCAGGGAGGTTATAGACAGGGTCTTCGGCTACACGCTGCGGTTCTGCTGGGGATTCGATGAGCAAATGATAGCTCCCCCTCTCGGCCACGGCAACGGGCTGATGAGCTGGCCTTACAGGAACAGCATCCACTGGATGCAGGACCAGTGTCTGATGCTGGACGGGGGCCAGGCGCCTAACTTGAGAAAGCTGTTTGACGAGTACCACGGGAATATCACCACGCAGCTCCCATGGTGGAGGGACGAGATCGCCCCCAGCGCCAAATTGAGGGCCAGGATGTGGGAAGGGTTCGAGATATTCGTCGGGCTGGATGACAGGTTGCGCAACATGCCCAACTATACGGACGGCATGATACTGGTGGGAGATGCAGCCGGGCTTGAGAGCACGGGGCTGTGCGACGGCGTGCCGGCCGCCTGGTTTTCAGCCGATATCGCCGCAGATACAGCCATAGAGGCCATCAAGGCCAACGACACTTCCGCCGGATTCCTCAAAAGATATGACCGGAGAATAAAAGCCCATCCCATAATCCAGTGGACGATTACCTGCCGCGGCAGGTGGGACCTGCGCAAAGCACAGGAAAGCCACGATCGCAAAGAATTGAGGGCCAGGATTGACCACCAGTTTGGCCCCGGCCTTTTAACCCACCTGGGCACTCCTCTGACCAAAGGTATCCTTGAGGCGTTGAGGAAGGACCCAACCGTGATAACCAAATGGGTAAGGATGTTTCTGAGGTACTACTACAACTGGGAGAATGAAGGCTCAAGCCGGGAAAACCTGCCTGGACAAGAGAAAAAGAGAGGAGCCCTTGGAACAACCTTGCTGCTTTCCGATGCTTTGGGAAAACTACTCAGCCCCTTGACCAGGGCCATAGCCTGGCTGCTGGAGCCATTGGCCGGAGCCATCAATCCCCTGACCAGAGCACTCCACCCTTTAATAGAGATTATATTAAGAGCTTCAATTAAAATGGAGCATGTATTCAGTCCTTTAACCAAACGGATGGCCGATTCAGTTAAACAGGCCGATCCCTCAATATTTGATGCCTCGAATTAAAAATCATTCAGTTAAAAGTTGCTTTCACCGTTTGACTATGAATCAAAACGCTCTATTTACACTATTACAGAGCAAAACGACATAATTGGCTTGACAAGTTCAGGATTGCGACACATCAATGACACGGCAAGGCACTGGTAGTTAATAAAGGCAGACTGGGAAAAGTGGTCAAAGTCAGATTCTATGGCCTATCGCGTGACAATGCTTAGCCTTACAATTTGTTGCAGATTTGCGATTTTAAGGGCTTTGATCACCGGATGCGCCCAATTACCTTCAGAGATATTTCTCTGATAAGTTTTGCCTTTTATAAGAAGGATATCTGAGAAAAAATAAGTGTGAATAGAGCAAGGGATTGTGAAGTCTTTGGTCTGGTTACACTTAATATCAGGTCACTAAGAGTTGATATGGGGAGTCCAGGATAATAGCTTAAGTAAGTTTGCCTCTCGTTGAATAGTTATGTATACGTATTACGGCAATAGTACTCTTATTGTATACTTACTTCTGACTACAATGAAGGAGATGCATAAATGGTCAAAATTATCTGCGACAGCAGCGGTGATATACCGGAGGATATGCGGAAACAGTACCACATAACGATTGTGCCGCAGAGTATATTATTTGGCACCGATACATACCAGGATGGTGTGAACATTACACCAGGGCAATTTTACAAAATGCTGGTGGAGAGCAAGGTGCACCCCACTACCTCACAACCTGCCCCCAGCTTGTACGCAGAAGCATACCAGAAATTGGCCAAGGAAACTGATGAAATAATGGTGCTGACCATATCAAGTGGAATCAGCGGCACTTATGAGAGCGCCATGCGGGCCAAACAATTGGTGGATAGCAGTCTCAAAATAGAAGTCATCGATACCAGGATGGCCTGCGCTGGGTTGCTGCTGCCCACGCTTAAGGCTGCGAGAGCGGCTGAGAAAGGCATGCAACTTGCAGAGATTACTGCGATGGTGAAAGACATCCTGCCTCACCTGCGCCTCTATATGATATTCGATACCCTTGAGTATTTGAGGAAGGGCGGCCGCATCGGGCGATCCAAGGCGCTGCTGGGTGGGATACTCAAGTTTAACCCTGTATTGATGCTAAAGGATGGTGTGGTCACCCCTGTTACCCAAGCGCGTGGCCGTGCCAAGGCCGTAGAGATACTGGTTGACCTGATGAAAAAGACCGGCAATCCCGAGGAAGTAGTAGTTGAGGACGCTACCACACCGGATGAGCTCGATAACCTGGCCAAGCGGATTAGCGCAGTCCTGCCTAAAGCTACAATACTGCGCAGCACGGTAAGCCCGGCAATCGGTGTTCACGTAGGGCCAAGCGTGATGGTCGCCGGCGCTATCAGTACCGTCTGATCTTCAATTTGTGTCAGATTTGCGATTTCTAAAGCCTTGATAACTGAATGCGCCCAATTACCTTCAGGGATATTTTCTTAATGAATTTTGCCTTTTGTAACAAAGGAATCTGAAAAAAAGTAAGTGTTAATAAAATAAGGGATTGTTAGTCCCTTGTTGGATCTACAGCTAATTGATAGGTATCCGGGTTGATATTTTAGAAAGAATAGGAAGGTGTGGAATGTTGAATGGGTCCGGCAGAATTTCTGAATTTGTAGGTGTGGATGATCATAAATATTTAATCGACGATCTCAATTCAAGTACTTCTATTGGGCAATCCTCCCAGTCATGAATCCAGCAAACTATCAAATCACAGTCTTCCCACGAATGAGCATGATCTCTGAAATTACTACTTCTAAATTCGAACTCTATAAGAATATGTTCCCACCTATTCTCCTTCTTATCCACACACCGTTTACCCTCACAATCTGGATATTCAGTTCGGATCGATTCTATAAGAAAACCAAGCTCCCTGCTTATCATGCCAAAGAGATATACAACGCCCTGCTCATTGATCGGTGCAAACCTTAAACCGCGGAAGTCAATGGGCTCTCCGAATTGCACTTTTTTCTTCTCTCTGGTTTTTTGCGGTTTGAAAGTATCAGGAATGACAGTATGCCTGTTATCAATGATTGCCAGAGTATGAGCCGGGCCTATTACGCCAGTACTCAAATTAGGGTAGCCAAGTTTATGGTAAGCCAAATCACGTCCTTTGGCATATGATCCCCACCTCTTTACATAGGGCCTAGTGCTATATTTGCCAAGAGCATTCATTTCTCTGTCTGATGGCTTTTTCCCCAACTCTTTTGTTAATCGAATTATCTCTTCCAATAATTCAATATCAGGAATTGTAGAATGTTCTGGTACATAGTTTTTCATTGTTTGCAGACCTGCTGCTTCAATAGCTCGATTCCAAGAACCGAAAACATTGCATATTCCAGATATACCTATCTTGCTATTTCTGGCGAAGTCCCTTTGAGTCAGATGCAGCACGCCGAGCTTAGTCGATATTCTTCGAATCTCTGATATATATTCCTCTCGTTTATCCACAGGCAAATACTAACAATCCACCTATTTGATGTCAACACATCTCTCATATAGCCTAATTGATGGTAACCTTTACCAGATCCAATAAATGAGTATTCCATTACGAAGTAAGCAGATGTATAATACTCCCAAACGTAAGCTAACGCGTGGTTAAATATGGTAGAAGATTCATTTTCCGTTCGACATGGTTATAAGAATAAATATTCGACCACAATATATGACGATGCCCCAGAATCAATTAGAATTGGCCTCAGACAAATCCTTGCCCAAATGGGATTTGACACACCTCGCAAGCAGCGACGAATTATTTGCCAGATTCTAAGAAGGAGATCAGACGAGAATAACTGGTCAGACGGTCCTGTGAGCACTGAAGTAGATGACTTGATACATGGACTGGAATGGTACGAGTTCTATGACTTGTGTGAAAAGCTTGCCAGGCTAGCTGAAATCAAAGAAGTGGGATATGTTTCTGGCACTTATGAATCAGTTTTTGCAAACAAATTGAATAGACTATTCCAAGAAGAAAGCATTGGCTATCATATGATAGATAGCTATATAGAGAAAATAGGCAGTGAGGAATTCAAAGAGGCCACAGAAACTGGCTTGAAGTTGCTTCAAGACCCTAGGTTTAGAATACCATCTGAGCAATACGAAAAGGCGTTGAGTTTTCGCAATGGATTCCCACCTGATTATCCCAACGCAGTCAAAGAAGCAGTGAATGCTGTTGAAGGAACGCTACAGGTTGCCGCAAACAGACCTGGGGTAGCAGCTCCAACAATACTAACGGACTTGAACCCTCGTCTGCCAAGTCATATTGAAAGGATAGTCAAGGAAATATATGGATTCGGTTCTGCCTCTCAAGGTGCACGCCATGCAGGCGTAGGTGGCTATCCTTCATCTGCTGAAGAGGCTGAGTTCATTATCCATATATCCGCTGCCGCAATCAAATACATCATTATTAACGTACGATAACGACAATTACGGTTAACCGTTTATGCCTCTGTCGTTTCATAACTCCTTAAGCTATTTGTCCAATTCCCCTAGTTAATGACAATACTTATAATCCATCCACCGGTCTGAACCTTTTGCGTGCCTCTATTGCTATTCTGTGCAAAGCCCGGTAGCTTTAGGCTTACA
Source organism: Dehalococcoidia bacterium UBA1162 (assembly GCA_002311135.1). Classification (GTDB taxonomy): domain Bacteria; phylum Chloroflexota; class Dehalococcoidia; order GIF9; family UBA5629; genus UBA1162. The sequence goes on along the minus strand of DBZK01000025.1, from coordinate 80,218 downwards.
GGACTTATATCAGGCCTTCCTCTTCATGTTCTTCCTTAGCTTTGCATAACACTTGTCACTCTGTTCTCGCCACATGAAATTAGGTTCCTTACTAGCATAATTTGTGGTTATAACATTAATGAGCTCGCTGTATATTGATTTGAGGTCAGTTATACTCTTCGCATCAACCGTATACGACTTACCTGCGAATGTGAATCCATCTCCGACAAAATTGCCAAAATCAGCTATATGCCCTATGTCCTTGTTGTACTTTTTGCCTCGAGCTCTTTCATGAATATGTTCCAGGTGATCCCTGATTTCAACGGGGAATTCACGATCAAATCTTGCTAACACGTTTTTGATATCGGGATCGCCAAGCACCTCCCCCATAGTCTCTAGTAGCTTATGAATCTGCCCGATGCAAATGAAATAGAAATGATAATCGCAATGGAGTCTAGTTGAACTGAAATCCTTCTTTATGCGCCCAATTGGCCCATTGCTGTTAACTAGTGCCCTTACACGGTAGTCTATTGTCTTGCGGGTTCTGTTAAGTCTGTGCGTCTGAATTATTGCACCGTTAACATAGGTCTCCAATTCAACAAGCAATGTAGACGCTTCTGCATTTATCTTTGGATCATTGTGAAAGCAGAAGATATACTTTCCGGCCAGGTCATACATTCATTCAACCACTATGTACATTACATCGATAGCCACTAATCCTAATTCTAACATATCAATCCATCCACCGGGCTAAACTTCTTATGTGCCTCTATCGCATCATAGCCCTTTGATCTATTTTCTCAATTCCCTCGTTAAATAACTGCACTTTTTTATCCGCTCTTTATCTCTGCGCTCAATTGATCGCATTTCCTATCCCTTCTTAAGATATCCCTTTTATTATCGACGAATTTCAACAAAAAGAACCGAATAATAACCTATTCCCTGCGTTGACATTGAGTAGTGAATCGTCTAATGTAGAATTAATAACTTATGGAGGTTCATCTGATGCACGCATACTGTATGAAATGTCGTAAAAAGAGAGAAGTGAAAGATCCCAAGGCTGTAAAGATGAAGAATGGCAGTCCAGCAACCAAGGGTGTATGCCACGTATGCGGAACTAAAGTGTACAGGATCGGCAAGGGCTAGGTTCTGATTCTATCCACTTGCGTGTGTAGCTTGTGCGACTCCACTGCATCCAGGCAATAGGAGGTCATATGAAGTGGTATCTAAGGGCACTAAGAAAGTACGCTACTTTTAGCGGAAGAGCACGGCGTAAAGAATACTGGATGTTTTTCCTGTTCTTTATTATTTTCGCTATTGTGGCAATGGTTTTGGACAATATCCTCGGAATTGCTATCAAAAATGTAGGATATGGGCCTATCTATATTTTATATGTTTTAGCATTTCTATTACCAGGTTTAGCCGTCTCAGTCAGGCGTCTGCATGATGTGGGATGGAGTGGCTGGTATCTATTATTATCATTTATACCGATTGTTGGAGCAATAATATTGATAGTTAAATACTGCACGGAAGGAGCGCCTGGCACGAATCAATACGGAGCAAATCCAAAAGAGAATACTTCAATTATCTCAACCCATCCACCGGACTAAACCTCTTATTTGCTTCTACCGCATCTGTGTTATCATGATTCGCAACAGGGATAGGAGGTAAATACTATGGCAGGTATTTCTAGTTGGTATGATAAAGGGATAGAGAAGATAAGACAGTTATCAAAAGGTCATCTATTATTATTCATAACGGTCAAGTTTCTTGCTGGCGTGGCAGTAGGTTTGCTGCTAGCAATATGGTTGCCAATATGGACATGGTTGATATTTCTTGTTGTAGCTCTGGTAATATCGATTCCCCTTTATGCTAAGATATGGGGCAAGTAACGTATGGAATGACTTTCTCAAAATTTCACATATTCATAAGGCATTTCTGACCACCTATAAACCGATACGCCCAATCCATCGCTTTGAATAAAACGCGTTTCAATTTCTCATATATTACCGATAAATCTCAATAAAAAGCACCGAATAATAAACTACTGTGTCTCGTTATTTCATCAACCTGTTCACCGATGGCACTACCGATATCATAACTATTTAACATATTTTGCCTGCATTATATTACTTCTAGATGTTCATGCAGCTAGTATTTATTCTATAGTAATTATAGGAGATTAAATATGCCAAAGTTCAAATGTAAGGATACGGGTATGAAGTGCAATTTTGAGGTGAAGGATGACAATCAAGAGGAACTGCTAACAATAATGAACATTCACGCAGAAAAAACGCACAATGTTAAAGAGCCTACGATGTGGGAAAAATTTAAGACAGCTATTAAGAAATAGTAGTTGCATCATGTTTAAGGAAGGCATCATAATTAATTAATATCAACTCCGGTTAAAGCAATAATTGAAGCAGGAGTAATAAACATGGGATGTGTACTGAGAATAATAGGCACTATTATTGTTATAGTTATTCTGATTTGGGCTGTCACACATATTTCTGAAATCTTGCAATTTGTTAAACAGCTTCTCGGTATCTCATAGTCTTTGCCTAAAGAAGATTTGTTCAATGCATATGCCTAGGAAATGTGGATTTTCAAATATTATCCATTGGGCTAAACCTCTTATGTGCTTCCACCGCATCATTGCATTTATTTCATCAACCTATCGACCGGACTAGCCACCACATGCCTCTTATACACATCATCAAATCCCAGTGCCTGAGTATATCTCCTGGTCATTTCCAGTGTAGTATGCCCCAAGGCTATCTGTAGCTCAAACGGATTAGCTCCGTTCCTCAGGAAGCTTATCGCAAAGCTATGCCTCAACTTATGTGGCGATAACTGCATATCCACAATCCCTCTTCCATCGCCCAGGTGAATAAGGCAGATAAACCGATGTAGTAGCTCTTAACAGTTACCGGCAATACTGGCCTATTAGCTCGTGCATTATGCTTTTGTGTTCAATCAAACGGTTTAAAGGGGTACTTAATGACGTTTGAGAATTCGGACGGATAGAAAGGTGATTAGAATTTGAATTAGCTTCAGAGGATTGTTTGGTGGAGCTGAGGGGAGTCGAACCCCTGACCTTTTGACTGCCAGTCAAACGCTCTCCCAATTGAGCTACAGCCCCATGACGACAACGTACCAATTTAGCAAAAAGTAGGCAAAAACTCAAATCGGAGGACCCTTTATTTGGGGTTCCAGGAATGCACCAGCGGACGATACCAGCGGTCCTTGCGGTATTCGCCCGCTATAAGCACAACGTCCATGATCCACCATATCCCCAAACCACCCAAGCTGCATAGTTTCATCCAGCCCGACTTGTACCTACCAATATAAAATCGATCTGCGCCGCACCAGCCGAAGAATAAGGACAGCAGCAACGCAATATACCAGCTTCGCAAACGGGGCGGCGGCTTTTTCAAAACGGCCAGTGACCCCCCAGTAAAGTTATCAGGGCCTTCACGCCGTAAAAGCCCGCCCCGGCCACAAGGGTATTCTTGACCGCCTTGCCCGCCAGGCAAAGAAGAAAAAAGCGCCACCAGCCGAAATGCATCATGCCGGCCAACGCAGTGAAGGGATAAAAAAGCGGGTTGAAGATGGCCGACATGGCGAATACCGAGATAGCCCCCCTGGTCTTCATCCAGATCTGGAACTTCTTCATGACGTTGCTATCCAGGGCATGCATGGGCCTTGCACCGGTCAGCCCGGTCACATATACCATCATACTGCCCATCGCTTCGCCCAATCCCGCGATCAGCCCGATCAATACCGGGTTGAGCACGGCCCCCAGTGTGAAAACTACCAGCACGCTGGGCACGGGAACAAAGAGGGTTATTCCGGCCAGGAAGCTGATGACCAGCACTCCCACATAGCCGTATTTGGCAAAGTTGGTGAAGTCCTCCCAGTACAAGGCTACAAATATGCACAGCGCTGCGGTAATGAGCAGCGATATGCCCGCCATCACATAGTCCTTCCATGGACGGCGCCGCCTCAGTGCCATTTCGTGCATTATGGGGGAGCTATTCACTTATCCGACTGCTGTCTTGCTGCTTCTTTTTCTCTTTTTGGGCCCGGCAGCAGCGTCTTCTTCACCCTGCCTGCCGGCCATGACGGCGGCGCCGACCACGTTAAAGGTCAGCGCATCTTTTTCAACGGCAACCTTGACCTGGTCGCCGTCCTTGATTTCGCCTGCTATGATCTTGCTGGAAAGCGGGTTCTCAATGTAGCGCTGTATGGCCCTCCTGAGCGGACGCGCCCCATACTCGGGGTCGTATTCCTTGCGGAACACCCACTCCCTTGCCTCGTCGGTCAACTCCAGCCCGATCCTGCGATCGGCCAGCAGCTTATCGACCTCTTTGACCAGCATGTCTATGATCTGCTTGAGGTTCTGCTCGTTGAGCGGATGGAAGATGATGATGTCATCGATCCTGTTGAGCAACTCCGGCTTGAAGGTCTTCTTGAGGTCGGCCTCTATCACTTTCTTGAGCTTCTCCCATTCATCCTTATCGGCCTTGTCCTGCGGCACGTTGAAGCCTATCAGCCGCTGGGCCTGGCGCCGGAACTCGTGCATGCCCAGGTTGCTGGTCATGATGATCACCGTCTCCTTGAAGCTGACCGCCCGGCCGTGGCCGTCCGTGAGCCTGCCGTCCTCCAGCATCTGGAGCAGTATATTGAACACGTCGGGATGCGCCTTCTCAATCTCATCGAAGAGTATCACGCGGAAGGGACGCCGCCTGACGGCCTCGGTAAGCTGGCCCGCCTCATCGTAACCTACGTAGCCCGGCGGCGCGCCGATCAGCCTGGCGACCGAATGCTCCTGCATGTACTCCGACATATCGATGCGAATTAATGCGTCTTCATCGTCGAAAAGGAACTGCGCCAGGACCTTGGCCAGCTCGCTCTTGCCCACTCCGGTGGGACCCAGGAAGATGAAGCTGCCGATGGGACGCTTGGGATCCCTCAGCCCGGCCCTGCTCCTCCTGATGGCCTCGGATACTGCGTTTATGGCCTCCTGCTGGTCGACTATCCTGTCGTGAAGCCTGTCCTCCATATGCATAAGCTTCTCGGACTCGCTCTCCTTCATGGTCGAAACCGGTATGCCGGTCTGCTTGGCGATCAGCTCGGCGATGTCGTCGGCCCCGACCTCGTTGTCGAGCTTCTTCTCCTGGAGCCATTTCTCCCTGGCCTTGCCGCACTCTTCTTCAATGCGCAGCCGGTCGGCTTTGATCTCGGCCGCTTTCTGGTAGTCGCTGCGTTGCGAGGCTGCGGCCTCTTCATCGCGCATCTGCTGTATCTTCTGCTCCATCTGCTTTACTTCAGGCGGAGCACTCTCCATATCAATGCGCAGCTTGCTGGCCGCCTCGTCGATGAGGTCGATGGCCTTATCCGGCAGGAACCTGTCGGAAATGTAGCGTTTGCTCAACTGGGCTGCCGCCTCCAGCGCCTCATCGGAGATCTTGACGCTGTGGTGCGCCTCATAGCGCGGCCGTAAGCCGCGCAGCATCTGCACCGTGGCATTGACGCTGGGCTCGCCCACGAAAATGGGCTGGAGCCTGCGCTCAAGCGCCTTGTCGGGCTCGATGTGCTTGCGGTATTCATCCAGGGTGGTGGCGCCCACGCATTGCAACTCGCCCCGTGCCAGCGCCGGTTTCAACATGTTGCTGGCATCGATGGCGCCTTCAGCCGCACCCGCGCCCACCACGGTATGCATCTCATCAATAAAAAGGATCACGTCGCCCTTGGCCTGGCGGACCTCGTCCATGACGGCCTTGAGCCTCTCCTCGAATTCGCCGCGGAACTTGCTGCCGGCCACCAGCGCGCCCATATCAAGAGCGATGACCTTGCGCCCCTTGAGGGAACTGGGCACGTCGCCGGCCACTATCTTGAGGGCCAGGCCCTCGGCCACGGCCGTCTTGCCCACACCGGCCTCGCCGATGAGCACGGGGTTGTTCTTGGTGCGCCTGATAAGCACCTGCATGACGCGCTTGATCTCGTCCTCGCGTTCTATCACCGGGTCGATCTTGTTTTCCCTGGCAAGCTGCGTCAAGTCGCGGCCGTACTTTTCCAGTGAACGGTACTTGGTCTCGGCCCGGGGATCGTCCACCCGGTGGGAGCCGCGTATATTGAGCAGCGCCTGGTAGATCTTCTCCTGGTCGACGTCGAACTCCTTGAGGATGGCCACGGCGTCGCCGCCGGCCTCGCTGGCGATGGCAATAAGAAGGTGTTCGACACCCACGTATTCATCATTCAAGCGGTCGGCTTCGCCGACTGCTGCCTGTAGCACCTGCGCCACCCTGGGCGTCGGGTAAATCTGGACGCCGCCGATGGAGCCCCGGGGCTGCTCGGCAATCTTGGGATACTGGCCGAGCACGTCCGCCACACGCTTTTTCATGGCTGTCAGGTTGACGTTCAACCTCTTGAGGATATCGGCTGCCAGGCCGTTCTGCTGCTCCATCAAGGCCAGGAATATATGTTCCACATCCCACATGGAGTTGCGGAACCGGCTGACCAGTTGCTGTGACGCGCCCATAACTTCCTGGGCCTGTTCGGTAAATCTTTCCTGTCTCATATCTTATTTATTCGCGGCTGTCTCTTCGTTTATCAGTTTGTCCCGATAACCTACGACGTACTTGCAGTCCGGACCCTGGCACAGGGCTATTTTAGCCTTTATTTGTTTAGGAAATCTTTGCCTGGGTTCTTCGGCTGCCGCCTTCTTGTACTTGCCCCACCAGGTGCACTTGCACGACCAGTCGCTGTAGACCATGATGGTCACGTATTCGCTGATCATACCGCACTCAATGGTGGTGGCAGTAACCTGCCAGCCGCCGGGCGGTATGTCTGTCCGGGCCTCAGCCACTATTAACCTCCTGGTTTAACTTTTTTACTGCCTGTATCTGCTTTCTTAAGCCTTTTCAGCTCGGATTCAAGGCTGTCGATCCTGTGCTGCTTCTCCGCCAGCATCTCTCCCAGCTTCAGAATGACCTCGACGCCGGCCATATTGATGCCCATGTCGTCCATCAGCACCTTGATATGGCGCAGCTTGCCGATGTCGGCCTCGGAATAGTAGCGGATATTGCCTTCCGAGCGGTAGGGCTGAACCAGCCCCAGCCTCTCGTAATACCTGAGCGTATGGATCTCGCAGCCGAGCAACCTGGCTGCTATGCTTATAACGTATCTTGGTTCGTATACTTCCTGAGGCATTTTATCTTATCACCCCATAGATTCAACTTCAATATCAACTGGGCCTCATTTTTTGGAACTGCTCAAATAAGGCCCGCTCTTTAGCATTCAAATTAGTGGGCAGCACCACAGCCACCCTGGCCAGCATATCGCCCCGGCTGGTATCGTTCAGGCGCGGCATGCCCTGCCGGGCCAGCCTGAAGATCTTGCCGTTCTGCGTCTCAGGCGGCAGCTTCAAGGCAAGCTTGTTGCCCTTCAAGGTGGGCACCTGTACCTCGCCTCCCAGCACGGCGGCCGTGAGCGAAACAGGCACCTCCACCAGCAGGTCGTCGCCCTCGCGCTTGAACATGGGATGTGGTGCGACCTTGACGACCAGGTAAAGGTCACCGTTGGCGCCTCCCGTGCCCGGGTTGCCCTCCCCGGCTACCCTGACCCTGGAGCCGTCCCTGACCCCGGCAGGTATCCTGACCTCCAGCCGCCTGGGCTTGATGATGCGGCCAGCGCCTCTGCACTGAGGACAGGCAGCGTTCTTAACACGGCCGGTGCCCTGGCAGGCCGGACATGGCTGCTCCGAGTGGAGCTCCATGACGCGCACGGTGCCGTTAAAAGCTTCTTCCAGTGACAATTCGATGGGATGCTCGATGTCCTGCCCGCGCCGCGCCGGCCTTCTGCCGCCGGTCCTGGTGCCTGCGCCGGCTGTCGCCCCGAAGCCGCGGAAGAGGTTCTCGAAGACCTCGTTGAGGTCGCCCATGTCGCCGGGCTCATAGGTGGTGAAGGGTGAGCCTCCGCCCTGTGGCCGGCCATATCCGCCAGCCTGCTGCCGGGCCTGCTGCTGAGCACGCGCATAGGCTTCGGCATTATCGGCATCCGACCCGAACTGGTCGTACTTCTTCCTCTTGTCGGCGTCGGACAGCACCTCGTAAGCCTCGTTGATCAGCTTGAACCTGGCCTCGGCAGCCTTGTCGCCGGGATTGACGTCCGGATGCCACTTGCGGGCCAGTTTGCGGTAAGCTGCTTTTATATCTTTGTCGGGGGCATTCTTGGGTACGCCGAGTGTGCCGTAATAATCTTTTCCTGCCATTTCTCCACCTTGGGCTGAATTATAGGTGCCTTGCTATCTTAGCGTCAAGATACCTTATAAATTTATAACATACACATTATATTATTAGTTATGATACTTGACAAATTTTGTGAGGTTAGATAAACCAGCATCCCCTCTTTTGGGGAAAATTGAAGCTGCAAAACCGGTGGCTAAAAGGTTAACTCTGGCAGCCGGCGCCGCTCACCGACCTCAATATGTCCAGGAACTGGTTAAGGATCCAGGCCGTGGCGCCCCAGATAACCCGGCCGCCAACCTCGAAGGTATAAACCCTGACGGGCACGCCCATGAAGACCATATCCTCTTCTTTCTTATCTGCTTTCATGAGGTCTTCCAGCGGCAGGTCAAAGACCTCCTCCACCTCGAAGTCGTCCTTTTTGAATTGATAAGGGTAGGGGATGAGTCCCACGAAGGGCGTGATGCGGTAGTGGGAGCTGGCGGTGGCGGCGTCATCCAGCTCGCCCAGTACTTCGATGTCCTTCTCTTTGAGGCCTATCTCCTCACGGCTTTCACGCAACGCTGTTTCGAGGGGAGACTTATCGTCTTCGTGCCGGCCTCCGCCGGGGAAGGATATCTGCCCCTGGTGGTGCGACAGGTGCGAAGTGCGTTTGGTGAATAATATATGGCACTTGCCGTCTTTCTCGAAAATGGGGAGCAACACGGCCGAATCGGTCAGGCTGCTGTCGGAGATGACCAGCTTGCTGCGTTCAGCCAGTGCCTGCCTGATCTTTTCTTTCATAGTCGTTTGTAATCATACAACTTAAAGGAAAAACGTGACAAATGGGGAGGCGTGTGCGTAATACGGGAAAAAAACCGCCGATCCGCCGGAGCCGTAGCTAAAATTTGATTACGCCATCGTCATTTGTATATACTGTGGAATTGAGGTTTTTTACATATGGCGACACAAAAAGACTATTACGACCTGCTGGGCATCCCGCGCAATGCCACAGATGAGCAGATAAAAAAGGCCTTCCGCAAGCAGGCCATGGACTTCCATCCCGACCGCAACAGCAGCCCGGAAGCCTCGGAACGGTTCAAAGAGGTCAATGAAGCCTACGAGGTGCTGTCCGATTCTCAGAAAAGGGCCTATTATGACCGCTACGGGCGGACGCCCGGCAATGGCGGTGAGAGCATGGGCTTCGATACCTTCGAGTTCGGCGGCCTGGGCGACATCTTCGAAGCGTTTTTCGGCGGGGCCACCTCCACGGCCCAGCGGCGCTCGCCGCACAAGGGCTCGGATATAGTCGCCAGGGTGAGCCTGACGTTCGAAGAAGCCTATTCCGGCGTCCAGCGTGAAATCGAAACCAGCCGCGTGGAGCTGTGCAGCGTCTGTAAAGGAGTGGGCAGCAAGCCGGGGACCAACCCGGAGAAATGCCCGGAATGCAACGGCGCCGGACAGGTGCGCCGCACCCAGCAGAGCATCTTCGGCCGCTTCGTGCAGACCTCCACCTGCCCCCGCTGCGGCGGCCAGGGCTCGGTCATAAACAATCCCTGCACACATTGCAAGGGCCAGGGCAGGGAGCGCGTGAAGCGCAAGCTTTCAGCCAATATCCCGGCAGGCGTGGACGAAGAGAGCCAGATGAAGTTGCAGCATGAGGGCGAGGCGGGCTTTTACGGCGGCTCGGCCGGCGACCTTTATATCAGGTTCGAAATCAAGCCGCACAAGTTCTTTGTGCGCAGGCATTCGGACATCATAATGGCGCTGCCTTTGAATTTTGCGCAGGCTGCGCTGGGCTGCAGCGTGGAAATACCCACCATGGAAGGGAAATTCACCTTGAAGCTAGCGGCAGGCATACAGCACGGAAAGGTCGTACATATAAAAGACAAGGGCTTCCCGCGCATCCACTCCAAGAGCCGCGGAGACCAGATAGTAATCGTCAAGGTGCTTACGCCGGACAAAATGGACGTGCGGCAGCGTCAGCTATTTGAAGAACTTTCTCAGAGCCTGCCCAAAATGGAAGAGTGGTCGCGCCCCAACGATGACTTGCTGCAGTATTTGAGCTAAGGCCTTCCCCTCTATAATTTCCCCGTTGCTCAGGGACGTACCCTGGCGCTTTTATCGCCAATCTTGGACTCGGTGCCGGCCTGAAGCCGCATGATATTGGTGCGGTGCTGGTAGACGATGAGGCCCACCGCCAGTAAGCCGTAGATCATATATACGGGCGCAGCCATGGCCAGCACGACCAGCGCCATTAAAACCAGCAATGTCCCCAGGGCGCCCAGTATCGATCCCAGGGATACATACCTGGTTATCAGGATGACTATTCCGCCCACCAGAAGTCCGGCCAGGCAAACAAACCAGTTGATAACCAGCATCCCTCCAACGAAAGTTGCCACACCTTTGCCGCCCTTGAACTTGATGTAGACCGACCAGTTATGACCTACCATAACCAGTATAGCGGCCAGTACCTGGGCAAACTGCACATGGATATCATATCCGGCCACGAATATTTTGTCGTCGGCTATGATAAAACCGGCGGCCAGCACAGGCAGCGCCGCTTTGGCCAGGTCGAGCACCAGCGTTATCAGTCCCGGCTTGGCGCCCAGCACGCGGAAGACGTTGGTGGCGCCTATATTGCCGCTGCCGTACTTCCTGATGTCCACACCGTACATCCTGCGGCACACGATAAGGCCGAAGGGTATGGCCCCTATCAGGTAGGCCATAAGCGCTATGGCCACATATTTTATGATCAAAATCATGAGATCTTTCCTCCGGATTTAGTAGACCGCCTGGCGCCCTTTTTGAATTGTAACTTGAGCGACGTCCCCGAAAAGCCGAATGTCTGGCGCAGCCTGTTCTCAAGATAACGCTGGTAAGAAAAATGCACCAGCCTGGGGTCGTTGACCATGAAGGTGAACGAAGGCGGGTTGATGCCGCCCTGATAAGCCCTGAAAACCTCCAGACGTTTGGTGCCCCTGGGCGGAGGCGCATGCGAGGCCACCGCATCTTTGATCAACTTATCAATGACATCATTGGGCAACTGCTTCTTCCTCTCACTCCACGCTTCCAGCCCTATGGGGATGACGTTCTTAACGCCCAGCCCGGTCAGGGCGGAGGTAAAAAGCAGCGGCGCGTGCGCGATGAATTTCATGCGTTTGTCGACCAGGGCGACGAAGGCGTCCTGCTGGTCCCTGTCGGCCAGGTCCCACTTGTTGACTATCAGCACGATGCCTTTGCATGCTTCCTTAATATAGCCCGCTATATGCGTGTCCTGGGCGGTGATGAACTCGGTTGCATCCATGATCAGCAGGGCCACATCACAGCGGTTGATGGCGCGCAGCGTGCGCACCAGCCCGTAATATTCCAGTCCCGTGCCGGCTTTGCTCCTCTTGCGTATGCCGGCCGTGTCTATGAGGAGGACTTCCTGGTCCTTATATTTAACGATGGTGTCGGTGGCGTCACGCGTGGTTCCCGCCGTGGCATCGACTATCACCCTCTCCTTACCCACCAGGGCATTCAACAGCATGGACTTGCCGACATTTGGCCTGCCCACGATGGCCAGCTTGGGCCTCTTGCTTTCTTCGGGGGCGGCCTCCTCGGAGGGAGGTAGAGCCTCGACCAGCGCTTCCAGCAACTCATTTATGCCTTTGCCGTGATGGCCGCTGACCGGCAAGGGGTCGCCCATGCCGAGCTGATAGAACTCGGCGCTGGCCTCCCGCAACTTTTCGGTCTCGGCTTTATTGGCGGCCAGTATGACTGGTTTGCCCAACTTACGCAGGATATCGGCGATTTCACGGTCGGCCGCGATCAGGCCGTCCCTCACGTCTAAAACGAAAATAATAGCGTCCGATTCCGCAATAGCGGCTTCGATCTGCTGCCTGATTTTCCTGCCCATATCGCTGGGAGCTTCGGGTTCCATTCCGCCTGTATCGATGAGCGTCACCTCGCGGCCCAGCATCTCGACATCGGCGAATATGCGGTCGCGCGTAGTCCCCGGCAAGTCTTCGACAATGGCGATCGGAGAGCCTGCTATACGGTTAAACAAGGTCGACTTGCCCACGTTGGGCCGGCCGACTATAGTGACGATCGGGTTCATTCTACTCCCATAATTCTAGCAGATAAAAGCATTAATAATAATAAGTAATTCTACGGAGATTTGGCGGCCGGAGGTGTTATTTTATTTGTAAAGCTCGGCCAGCAGGGTGCGCTGGAAATGAAGCCGGTTTTCAGCCTGGTCGAAAATAACCGAGCGGTAGCGGTCCACGATGCCCACCGCCACTTCCTCACCGTGGTGCGCCGGCAGGGGATGCATGACCAGGGCATCCTTTTTGGCAAGTGAAAGCAGCTTGTCGTTAACCTGGTATTCGGCAAAAGCAATGCAGCGCTGTTCGTATTCTTCCTCCTGGCCCATGCTGGTCCAGACATCGGTATAGATCACGTCGGCGTCCTTGGCCGCCATAGCGGGCTCTTCCAGCAGCATGATCTGGCTGCCGCTCTTCTCGGCGTACTTATTGGCGATCATGAGGACGTTGTCCTTCAAGCTGTATTCCTGCGGCGAGGCTATGAGGAAATTGATGCCCACCATCGAGCAGGCCAGCAGCAGCGAGTTGGCCACATTGTTGCCGTCGCCGACGAAGGCCAGGCTCAAACCCTTAAACTTGCCTTTGTGCTCGTATATGGTGGTCAGGTCCGCCAGCGCCTGGCAGGGATGCTCATAATCGGAGAGGGCGTTAATTACCGGGATGCTGCTGAATTCGGCCAGCGTCTCCAGCGTGCGGTGCTGGAAGGTTCGGGCAACGATGCCCTGCACGTAGCGGCTGAGCACGTGCGCCACATCGGGCACAGACTCACGTTTGCCAAGGCCAACCTCATCAGGCGACATGTACATGGCGTAGCCGCCCAACTGGTGGACGGCCAACTCGAAGCTCATCCTGGTGCGCAGCGAGGGCTTTTCGAACAAAAGCACGATCGATTTGCCCGCCAACACCTGCGGCCAGGCTTCTTTCTTGGATTTTATGGCCTGCTTTACAAGCTGCTCGATTTCGCCGGGCGCAAAATCCGCAACCGACAGAATATCACGTTTCGCCAATCTAATATTTACTCCTATTCAAAGTACCAGTATACCATATCATCCAGCTATTTATGGAGTTGTTTGAACCCGGCCCGGGGACAAAACAGGGCCGCCGTTTTAAAACGGCGGCCCTACAATAATTGCTTTTTCTTCTATTAAGGCAGCCCGGCTTTGAGTGTATTCTGATAAGCCGTCTCCAGGTCGCTCACCTTCATCACGATGTTGCCGCTGCTGACCTGGTAAGAAACCGATGCCTTGGGATAGTTGACACAGCCGCCTGCGATGCCTATGCCTGTTTGGGCATTGAAGGTGGTGGCGCATGTATCGCATACCAAGGTATTGCCGTCCAGGGAATAGGTCTTGCCCCTGCAGGGCGGGCAGATGCTGGCGCGTACGTATAATTGATCGCCCAGGTTATAAGCCATGAAGCTTTGCTTTCCGCCCGGTACATCCACCAGGAAATGGACGTTCCAGTCTTTCTGTACCGCGCTTAGCGGTATGGTGACTGTATCATTGGCCAATATGGGCACAACCTCGGTAGCCTTGATAGGTCCGGAAGGCTTTGGGGACACTGAGGCAGCGGATGCGGCGGCGGCAGGTGCAGCGGGTGAAGTCTGCGATACCGGGGTCAGGTTTACCGGGTCCTGTGCAGGCTGCGGGGCCACCGGCGAGGATGACCCGGCACAGGCTGTCGCGATCAGTGTCAGCGACAATAGTACTATCCCTATAGTTATCTTTCCATGCATAGTCTATATTCTCCTTCTTATAAAAATATTAATTGTGTAATTTTCAACTTTATCCAGTCTGAATTAAAAGTATTTACTGTCCGCAGCAGCTCCTCCCCTGGGTGGCAACGGTGCTCTGGCCTCCGCCTCCGCAACAGCTTGCTCCTGCCACCGGACCGATGGATGATGGGCCTGCGTTGGCAGTTGCCGCTGTCTGGCAGCAGCTGGGTTTGGCGGCAGTCGTACCCGGCCCTGCCGGTGTGATATTGAGCGCCGTCTGCGGTGCGATCACATCGAATTGTCCGGCCATTTGCTCGAGGCTAACCGTATAGGACTGGACAGCGTTTTTGGTGGTATTGAATGTGACTTCCCGGCTGCCTCCTGCCGGAATATCTATAGCCCCCACAGCTTCAACTACGCCATTGACTTTAAGCTGGACGTTATAGGTGCCATCCGCGTCGCCAGAATTGACGATTTTAGCATCGATCAAAACTTTCTCTCCCGGTCCGACCTGGGAAGGGTTAACGCCCAACCCGACAACCTTGAACTGCGCCTGGGGGGCTGGTGTGGGATCGGCAGCTATGGGGTTGGCCCCGGCTGCGGAGCATGCCACCAGCCCCAGCGAAGCTGTAACCAGTACCAGTGCTACGATAGCAGCCACGAGGATCCCTTTGGGCATCTGACTCATAATTTTTAACATTTTTCTACCTCACTGATTGCTGAACGGCCTTGCTGATTATCCGGCCGTCCTGCAGCGTTATGATTTGTTTGGCCTGCCTGGCGATATCGGCGCTGTGCGTAACCATGAGTATGCTGCGCCCTTCCTGGTTCAATTCCTTGAAAAGTTCGAGGATTTCATTGCCCGTTTTCTGGTCCATATTGCCGGTCGGCTCATCAGCCAGAATAAGGCTGGGGCCGCTGACCAGCGCCCGGGCGATGGCCACCCTTTGCTGTTCGCCACCGCTTAGCTGACTGGGCTTGTGCTCGGCCCTTTTGCCCAGGCCCACCCTCGACAGTATGGTCTCTACCTTTTGCTCATCGCCCCCGTCGCCGCAGAATATTAAAGGCAGGAGAACATTCTCCATAGCGGTTAGGGATGGGAGCAGGTGATACTGTTGAAACACGTAGGCGATCTTGCCGCGCCTGATATCGACCAGATCATTTTCTCCCAGGTTGTCGATACGGTGTCCATCCAGGATCACCTCACCGCTGGTAAGCCGGTCGAGCCCGCCGATGATATTGAGAAATGTTGACTTTCCGCTGCCCGAAGGCCCCATGATGGCGATAAAATCGCCGTCTTCAACTTTAAGCGAGACCCGGTCCAAGGCCACCACGCGGGCGCTCCCCTCGCCATATATCTTGGTCACATTATTGATTTCCAGCATTTTTCCTCCTGAATTCTCTCAGCTTTTCCCGGGGTTATACCGACCTGAAGGAATCAGCAACCCTGATCTGGCTGGCGCGGATGGCCGGGTAAATAGTGGCCGCCACGGCAACAACAATGGATACTCCCAGCGCCAGGGGCAAGTATTGTGGCACAAAGCTGATGGCGGTGCCTTCAAAGACCAGAGGCCCTATTGCAAACGCCAGGGCAGTCCCCAGAAAATAGCCGCCTATGCCCCCCAGCACCCCGATGATTAAAGCCTCGTAGATGAAGACCTTTATTATCTGGTTGCGGGATGCGCCCACCGCCCTCATGATCCCTATGTCTTTAATCCTCTCATGCACAGAGGACATCATAGTGTTGACCACACCGAATAGTCCGACGGCCAGCGTTATACCGCCCAGGGCCAGCATGAGATTGCTCATCTTATCTACCAGGCCCATCTCGGACTTGGCGATCTGTTTTACGGCGATAGCCGTTACACCAGGGATATTCTTGTTTATGCTGTCCGCAATAGTTTCCACCGGGCAGGAGTTGCACAGGGCGCGTATATCCAGCGAGGAAATCATGCCGTCTTTGTCGAAGGCCTTCTGCACGGAGGCCAGCGGAGCGAAAATTTGATAATCATCGCTTGAACCGGTTTCATCTAAGATGCCTGCGATCTTCAGCTCGTTATTATTAAACAGGATAGTATCACCGACATTCAGCTTTAAAAGCTCGGCGGCCAGCGATCCGACCAATACACTATCCGGACCGTTGATGTAGTCACCCTTACCGACATTCCACCAGCTTTTGACTAATTTTTCCGGTTCGGGGTCCACCCCAACCACTACTACGGATACGCCGTTAACTTTGGTATTTTCATAAAGGTAAGGCGCTAGGGTAGCTATGTTGCCCTGATCATCGATCTTCATTACTTCCCTGATATTGCTGTCGGCGATCTGCCTGATGGCGGGCAACTCGCTCTGGGGGATGTAGTTATCCCCGACTGTAAGCGTTCCCATGCTGAGATTGCCCAGCTTCATATCCAGGTTGTTTACGGCCGGGATCACCGTCAGGTTGGGGCCGTATTGCTCCAACTGTTTATAGATCTTGGCCTGCCCGGCAAAGGCCATAGTCAGGACACCTACGACCGTCATAGTACCTATGACCACGCCCAGGGCCGCATACAGTACGCGCCGTTTACGGCGCATAACGTCCTTGGCAACAATCTGATATAGCTTCATTCAGTCCTCCTCCTATATTGGACACAAGATTACCTGACAATTGTGAGAATTTGATGGAATTTATTTGAAGAATTGATGAATTTTTCCGTTTCAGTCTCACGGATTTTTTACTGCTGGAAGCGTCTGGATGATATCTGTGGAAGTATAATATATAATGAACTCTAAAAGCAGCGGTGTACGGCCGGGTACGGGAGATGTCTAAAGAAAAGCCCCTTTTAATACTCTTTGATGGCAACGCCTTGGTTCATCGCGCCTTCCATGCGCTGCCTCCGCTGACCATTACCAGGACAGGTGAGATGGTCAATGCCGTGCAGGGATTCGCCAACACGCTCTTGAAGCTCCTGCGAGATAATAAGCCGGACTACTGGGCGATCGCCTTCGACCGCCGCGCTCCAACCTTCCGGCATCTAATGTTCGAAGACTACAAAGCCCAACGTCCCAAAACCCCGCAGGAACTCTCAACCCAGATAGATAGGGTGCACGAGCTTTCCGAAGCATTCAACCTGCCGGTATTCGAGTTGGACGGCTTTGAGGCCGACGATATCATCGGGACCCTCAGCCGGCAGGCTGCCGCCAAGGGCGTCGATACGCTAATTGTAACGGGCGATAACGACATGCTGCAGGTAGTATCGCCGGGAATAAAAGTCATGTCTCCCAGGCGCGGCTTTGCCGATACAGTTATCTATGACGAGGCGGCGGTGCAGCAAAAATACGGGCTGTCGCCAGTACAGCTTATCAGCTACAAGGCGCTGGTAGGCGATGCTTCGGATAACATACCGGGCATCCGGGGTGTCGGCGACAAGACCGCCGTCAAGCTGCTGCAGCAGTTCGGCGACCTGGAAGGTGTCTACAGCCACATAGAAGAAGTCACGCCGGAAAGGTTGCGTTTGCTCCTCTCTGAAAACAGGGAGCATGCCATGCGGAACCGTGAGCTGGCAGCCATCGTCACCGACGTGCCGGTGCCCTTCAATGTAGAAACCTGCACCGTCAGTTCTTACGACCGCAACAAGGTGGTCGAGCTATTTCGTGAACTGGGATTTTCCTCTTTGCTGGCGCGGCTCCCCAACGAGATCGGTGCGGAGCCAGCAGCCGTACCCAAATCGCCTGATATAAAAGAAAACTATCGCGTGGTCAGCACATCAGCTGAACTGGACGACCTAGCGCTGCGCCTATCTTACGCAGGCACTTTTGCACTTTCGGTCGTTCCGGGGGGCGATAACGCTATGCTCAGCAGCCTGGTGGGAATTGCCATTTCGCCCGCCAAAGGCGAAGCCTACTATATTCCGCTGGGCCATGAGACTCTCAGCCAGGTTGTCCAATTGCCGCAATCCAAAGTGCTGGCTGTTCTCAAACCGTTTATCGAGCAGGAAAAGTATGCCAAAATTGCCTATGACGGCAAATTCGACATTATCCTGCTGGCGCAGAACGGGCTTAAACTCAATAATGTGGCCTATGATAACCTGATTGCAGCATACCTGATCGGCGAAAAATCGCTCAAGCTCCAATCCATCGCCTTCAACAAACTGGGAATCGAAATACCATCGTTTTCCGACCTGACCGGCAGCGGGGCTAGACAGACGCCACTGGCACGTTTCCCGGTCGACCGCGTTGGCGAGCTGGCTTCCACCGATGCCGATATAACCTTCAGGCTCAAGGAATCCCTGGAGAAGGAACTGCGCTCAGAAGAACTCTGGAGCCTGTTCAACGACGTGGAGATGCCGCTGGTTCCGCTGCTGGCCGAGATGGAAATGAACGGAGTCTTGCTTGATAGGGCACTGCTGAATGAGATGTCATCAAGCATCGGCGCCGACATGCTGCGGCTGGAAGGTGAGATATATAGCGCCGTCGGCCACGATTTCAATATCAACTCATCGCAGCAGCTTTCCACCGTGCTTTTTGCAGAGCTCGGGCTCCAGTCGGGACGCAAGACCCAGAGCGGGTACTCAACGGATGCGGCGACCCTCGAAGCGCTGGCCGATGCGCACCCGGTCATCAAATACATATTAGAATACAGGCAGCTTTCCAAACTGAAATCAACCTATACCGACGCACTTCCCATGCTGGTCAACCCGCGAACCGGAAGGATACATACCAGCTTCAATCAAACGGGAACAACCACCGGACGCCTCTCTTCCAGCGAGCCCAACCTGCAGAACATCCCCATACGTGGCGAGCTGGGCGCTAAAATAAGGCAGGCCATCATTGCACAGCCCGGCTGGGACCTGCTCTCCGCCGATTATTCGCAAATAGACCTGAGAGCACTGGCCCATATTTCGCAGGATGCAGAACTTATTGCCACTTTCCAGCGTGACGAGGATGTTCATACGCATACGGCCTCGGAGGTTTTCGGCGTGCCCGATTCGGAGGTCACTCCCAAGATGCGCCGGGCGGCCAAGACCATCAACTTCGGCGTGATTTACGGGATGAGCGGCTACGGGCTGCACCAAGCCACCGACCTGTCGATTGAGGAAGCTGAACTGTTTATCAGCACGTATTTCAGCCGCTATCCCGGTGTGAGGAACTATATAGAGGAGACCAAAAAGCAGGCCGCCAAACTGGGTTATGTACAGACGGTGCTGGGCAGGCGCCGCTACATCCCGGAGATCAATTCCACCAACCGGCTGGCGCGGGAAGCTGCTGAAAGGATGGCCATTAACATGCCCGTGCAGGGAACATCGGCCGATATAATTAAGATAGCCATGGTAGAGCTGCATCGCGAGATGGTCAAACATAACCTGAAAACCAGGATGACGCTGCAGGTGCATGATGAACTGGTCTTCGAGGTTCCTCCCGAGGAACTCGACGCCGTCAAGCAACTGGTGCAGCAAATCATGCCCAACGCCATGAAGCTGATCGTCCCCTTAAAAATAGATATTAAAGTCGGCAAGAACTGGGGTGAAATGAGCTGATGCCCGAGCTTCCCGAAGTCGAAACGATTAAAAACAGCTTGGAACCCCACGTGGTGGGACGCACCTTCACCGGCGTCAAAATTGACGATACGAGACCCCTGCAGAATTTAAAGGCCGGCCAGTTCCGAAGGCGCCTCATCGGCAAGACCATATTGAGTTTGAAGCGGCGGGGCAAATATATGATATTCGGCCTGCCGGGCGGGGAATACCTTATTATCCACCTGCGCATGACCGGGGCGCTGCTCTGGAATCCGGAAGGCGAGGAGCGCTTCGCACGCATAGAGTTTTCCTTTGATGACGGGGGGCGCCTGCTATATACGGACGTGAGGCGGTTCGGAACTATGTACCTGGTCAGGGATCCTTCCACTATAACAGGCAAGTTAGGCATCGAGCCGCTGAGCGGCCGGTTCACCCCGGATTATCTGGCCGGCATCTTGAATTCACGTCCTACCCCTGTTAAATCTTTGCTGCTCAACCAGGAGAGGATTGCGGGGATCGGTAATATGTATGCGGATGAGGCGCTTTTCCACGCCGGGCTACACCCCTTGAGGCCGGCCAATTCTCTGGATAAGGATGATATAAAGCGCCTTCATAGGGGTATACAGTCCGTGCTTAAGAAGGGGATCAGGAACAGGGGGGCCAGTATCCGCAACTACCGCTGTCCTGACGGCCAGGCCGGCACGGCCCATGAAGAGTTTGCGGTCGCCCACCGTGAAGGCCAATCCTGCCCGCGCTGCGGAGGAAAGATCGCCAGGATAGTAGTGGGCCAGAGGGGTACATATTATTGCCCCAATTGCCAGCCCTTAAAAAATAATTCCAAGAGGACGACGAGATGAAAGCACATTGGTTGATGATTGGCGGAGCGGCACTTTTTGTGATCAGCTGGGCAGCCCACGATATTTTTAAACTTTTCACCAGTGGTTGGGAGGCCACTGCCCTCAGCCTGTTGATTTTCCTCAGTCCGGTGATCGTGCTGTTGGGCATCGTAATATTCTTACTCTCACGTATACGACAAAGAAAGCCACCTCAAGGTTGAAAAATGCGGTTTACCAATTGCATTCTTATATGCTTTGTGGTAAAAAAAGCCAGTACCCTATAAAAGGAGGTAGTCATAATGCCGGTGTGGATGAATATGACCGACCAGTTGGGACCGGAAAAGCTCTTGCACGTTTACGATCCTATGACAGGGATGAAGGGCGTGGTGGTTGTCGACACTTCATCGACTATGGGCGCTGCCGGCGGCCTACGGCTGCTGCCTTATTTCACTACCGATGATATTTTCCGGTTCGCCAGGGCAACCTCGTATAAATTTGCCTTTCTTGACCTTCCTATCGGCGGCGCCAAAGCGGGCATCTGGGCTGAGCCTGAAATACACGGGCCTCAGCGCAAGGAGCTGTTCGCTTCCTTCGGAAATGCGATCAAAGCACTGCTTTGTTCCGGCGTTACTCTGGCGGCGGATATGGGCACGGATCGCGATGATATCGCTGTCCTTTATGAGACGGCCTGCACGACGAAAAGGTCCACCGGCCTCTCCACGCAGGTGGTTGACGGCGAGCCTCTGGAAGACCATGCCGGCGGATACGGCGTAGTTGTAGCTGCAGTTGCCGCCTGCCAGGCAGCGGGTTTGAATATTAAAGATGCCAGGGTAGCCATTGAAGGTTTCGGCAAGATGGGAGGCACGGTAGCCCGCTATATAAGCGAGTCCGGCGCTAAAGTCGTAGCTATTTCAACCATTAACGGGGCAGCCTACAACAAAGATGGTTTGGATGTTATGACCATGCTCCAGGCCCGCAAAGTGGCCGGCGATAAAGCTATTACGGAGTGCAGGCAAGCAAAACACATTAAGCCTAAGGACCTTTACGGGTTGAAGGTGGATATCCTCATCCCAGGCGCCAGACCCTATGTCATAACCAAGAAAAATGCTAAAAGCATAAAAGCCAGGGCCGTAGCCTGTGCGGCCGATTTACCAATAACCGACGAAGCTGAGGAAATACTGTTTAAGAGAGGCATTATATCTGTACCAGATTTCATATCTAATGCAGGTGGCATGGTCTTCGATGTGGTGGATGCCGTCGGCGGATCTTCTGATGATGTTTTCAGGGTGCTCAGAGATTACTATGGCCCCCAGATATCGCAGCTTCTTACGGAATCCAAACAGCAAAAAATCAACCCTAGGACTTTAGCAGTCAGAAAGGCTGCGGAAAAGATACTGGCAGCCAGGAAGCAACCTCCAACCCCCGACCTGGAACAAACGGCAGTCGAATTGAGAAAGCGCCTGGGCATTAAGTAAAGTCATTTTTATAAGAAACAACCATTTTTAAAGGGGGTGTTCTATGGCAGATTCCGCGGCCAGAGCCCTGGCACTATTGCGCGATGGCAGCCATTTTCAATGGTACATAATTCCACTGCTGTTGCTGGTCATGTATGTATACGCCAACGAGGTCGAACGCAGGAACTGGAGCCTGGTACTGGCCGGGCTGGCTTTCTGGCTCATGGATTGGTTCAATGAGATTTGGAACGGACTGGTCTTTCATTTTACCAACTATGCTCCTGTATGGGCGACGCCCGGCAACGGCAGCTCACTGGTAATCCTGATCGGACTCAATATCGAGATAAGTTTCATGTTCGCTATTATGGGCATTATAATGGCAAAACAACTCCCCGCCGATAAAAATTTGAAGATTCTGGGCGTACCCAACCGCATGCTCTATGCTATTGTTGGTTCAGCTTTAGCTGTCTTCGTGGAATGCCTTCTCAACTGGGTTGGTGCGCTTACCTGGGAATACCCCTGGTGGAATCTGCGCGCTCCCTGGCTCATCTGGCTGATCGGCTACATGCCGTTCTTCCTGATGGCATTCTGGGTTTACGATATGAAATCTATGAAAAATAAACTGATCACGGTCGGCACGATACTTGCCGTGGATGCCCTGGCCCTCATCCTTTTTATGGGCATCCTGAAATGGATTTGACCGGTCGTAATTCTCGCCCTAATTTAAAGGCCGCTAATACTTAATTAGCGGCCTTTCATTTTATTTGCGGTAGCCCGGTTTGGCTCAGCCGAAAGTATGACCCCATGTCGGATTATAGGCTTACCGCCACCTCCTCATCAGTCCTATCAAAGTAAGACCCCACTCCGATTACACATCAATCAGACTAATGTAGACTTTGTATGTCTATTTAAGGAGTATTTGTATTAATGATGAAACCTGAGACCTCAGCCATGGAACAAACCAGCAGCGAAATTTTAGAAAAGGCTATCGCCTTTGGAAATAACGGGATAAATCTGATAGGTAGGATGTTTATACCGGCAAACGCCAGTAAGCACAATCGCGTCCCGGGAGCCGTCCTTTGCCACGGCTACGGCTCCGACCAGGCCATATTTGAGGACAGCGCCAGGGAACTGGCGGCGGAAGGTATCGCCACCTTGACCTTCGATTTCCGCGGACATGGTTCCAGCGAGGGCGAGCTAGACGGCAGCATAGTAGATGATGTTATGGACGCCTGGGATTACCTGCACGATCAACCCGAGGTTGACCACAAACGTATGGGGTTGATCGGGCACAGCATGGGAGCCTTTTCCGCCATCCTGGCGGCCGGCAAGCTAAGGAAAGCTAAAGTGCTGGTCGCCCTTGCCTGCCCGGGCGAGATTAATAATCCGATTGCTGTGAACCCCAGGCACATCTTCCACCCGGCATTGAAGTGGGGCATCACGATGATTTTCAAGATCGTACAACGTACACACAAGCTTGAAGTGCGTGTAAACTGGAAGAAGTTCATAGCGTTCTGGCCCAAAATGAAACCCTCCAGGGCGCTGGCAGATCTGGACAATTGCTCCAAACTATTCGTATTCTGTCTGGGAGATCCTGCGGCACCCTATAATAAATTCCTTTATTCATATGGCATGGCCAGCGAACCCAAGAGGGTTATGGTTTATACCGGCAATCACGACACACCTCTGGAAGAAGGTATGCTGCGCTCACAATGGCAGAAGTGGACCGTCGGCGCCCTTCACGGCAGGCACCCTTATTAAATCAGGAAAAAATATAAGCTGAAAGTATTAATAACCGGCGGCGCCGGCCATTTGGGGATAACGATATCCCGATATTTCTTAAAGCACTACCGGGACCTGATAGGTGCCATCCTCAAAGTCATGGGTTTACCGGTACCACCGGAATATAAATTGCCAGTAAACCATATTACCTGGACTGGTATGATACCGTTAAATCTGAGGCTATGTTGACATACCACATAAAGACATTCGCGCATTATATGCAGGACTATACCAGGTAACTGAGCCGGCGTTTCACACCGGTCTTTATCCCCTTTATGCGTTACTTTGTCGAACCCGTATTCGGCTGGATGGTAGTACGCTTCATGTAGCCGAAATCATAGTATAAACCTCCTTATTAGAAAATAGAGGGCTGGCGCCAGCCCTCTATTTTTTTCTCTTTCGACACATCATTGTATAATGCTACTTACAGATAGTCTTCATATCTGGTTTCATATTGCCGGGAGGTTGATCTGTAAGATGGAGAGTATAATTTGCAAAGAGCTGAAATTGCGCTACCAGCCGATCGCCGTAATCCTTACTAACGATAAGCAGGGCAACACTCCGAAATTCAGAGAAAACGGCTGGTCTTGTATGATAAGAATGTTCGTGGAGGCGGCACGCGGTGACGTAGTCGCACTCGACCGCAAAGCTGTCCACTGCCCGGGAGGCAAGACAGGAGTTGGCTTCGGCAATTCTTACGCCAAGCATCTCGATGTGGTTTCCCATTTTCTATCTACCGGCAAACCGGGTAAATTCGAAGGGGAAGCCTACAAAAAAACACCCGAACTGGCTAAAAGCATGCTGACCAGCTTGCCCGCCCTGGATATACCCTTCAAATATGTGATCCTAAAGCCCCTGGGAAAAGTGGAACCCTGTTCAGAAACACCGCGTTTAATAATTTTCCTGGTTAACCCGGATCAGCTTTCGGCATTGACCATGCTGGCCAACTACAACCGCTCTAACAATCACAGTGTCATAATCAGCATGGGTTCAGCGTGCAGCTCTATTTGCCTCTATCCTTTCAACGAGGCCCAGAACGGTTCTCCCAGGGCAATTATAGGTTTGACCGATATAACGGCGCGGCACTACCTCGATCCCGATATCCTCTCTTTCACGGTGCCCTACGGCATGTTTTTGCAAATGGAAACGGACGTGCCCGGCAGCTTCCTGAGTAAGAAACCCTGGCTGAAATTGAAGGAGCGTATAGCGGGCTAGGTCCATCACAGTAAGGAGTCAGGTTAGAATGGGTATATTCGAAAGGATGGCCTACGCAATCTTCCGTATCGCTACAGGTAATAGCAATAAACGCTGGTTTTATACCCCCATCGCAGGCCTGCTATTCCTGTGTTTTCTGGCACTCTTCTATATCGCAGCAATCTTCACGGATAAATGGCTTAATCTGCCTTCGATCAGCCACCTGCCCTGGACCCTGATACCGGTTTTAATTTTGCTCGTGCCGGGAGTTATCCTGGTGCTGTGGACTTGGATTCAGTTTATACGTGCACGCGGCACTCCAGTCCCCCTCAATCCACCACGGGAATTAATCACGTCGGGGCTGTACGCTTACAGCCGCAATCCCATGCTTCTGGGTATATTCCTGATATTTTTGGGCTCCGGTATATGGATGGGCTCACTATCCCTGACCGTCTTCTATACTCCCCTGGTCATATTGGTTTTTTATTTCCAGATTACCAAAATCGAAGAAAAGGAGATGGAACTTAAATTCGGTCAATCATACCTGGAATATAAGAAGAAGGTTCCGCTGTTTTTCCCCTTTTTAAATTGGCGCGGGAAATACAATTAGCGCTACAGTTGGGTTAGGAATTTATTCTTATGGCGAATGAATTGAAGAACCTTAAAACAATCTCACTGCGTATTTCCGGGATGATGTGTGCTGCCTGTGTGGCGCACAACGAAGAAGCCCTATCTTCATTGCCGGGGGTAACCAAAGCCGTGGTCAACCTGGCTACCGGAAAGGCCAGGGTCGAATACGACCCGGATAAGGTGACCCTGGAAGATATGAAAAAGGCAGTCTCAGATGCAGGTTATGAGGTGGTCCTGGATAATATACAGTTAAAAATCGGAGGCATGAGCTGCCAGGCCTGCGCATCCAATATCGAGACTGCGGTCGGCTCGCTGCCCGGCGTTGGAAGGGTTGTAGTAAATTTTGCTACAGGAAGCGCTGGCATTGACTATGTCCCGGATATCACCCCGCTTGCAGAAATACGTGATACTATCCACGAGCTTGGCTACGATGTAATCGAAAAGATCGAAGGCCTGGATGAGCTGGATAGGGAAAGAAATGCACGGCAAAAAGAAATAAGGCGCCAGCTCATCAATCTGATTATCTCCGGCACTCTGGGTACCGTTGTCATGATCGGCATGCTGCAGCCTTACTGGATTTTCCCGACTTTTGTACCGGAGTGGCTAAACAACAAAATTATCCTGTTTTTCCTGACCACTCCGATCGTGTTGGGCCCGGCCAGGCAGTTCTTCATTAATAGTTGGAACGGCCTCAGACACGGGGTAACAGATATGAACCTCCTTTACGCTACAGGTATCGGAGCTGCCTACGGCATCGCTATCATCAATACATTCTGGCCCGATGCCGGGTTTGGCGGTAAAAACGCAACTTTCTATGAGGCGGCGGCCTTGCTCACGGCATTTATCATCCTTGGCCGTTACCTGGAAGCTGTGACGCGCGGCAGGACATCCGAAGCCATACGACGGCTCATGAAATTGCAGCCCAAACGGGCGCGCGTGATTCGTGATAACCAGGAGATGGACATTCCGGCAGAGGAGGTTCAACTGAATGAGGTTATCATTGTACGCCCGGGCGAAGCTCTTCCGGTAGACGGGTTAGTTATTGAGGGCTACTCATCAATTGACCAGTCTATGATTACAGGCGAAAGCATGCCGGTTGAAAAGGGAAAGGGAGATGAAGTTACAGGCGGCACGATCAATAAAACAGGCGCATTTAAATTCCGGGCTACCAGGATAGGAAAAGATACGGCTTTGTTTCAGATTATCAAGCTGGTGGAAGACGCTCAAACGACCAAAGCTCCGATTCAGAAAATCGCCGACAAGGTGGCCGGCAGGTTCATCCTGGGAGTACACATGCTCTCTATGGTAACATTTTTATTCTGGTTCTTCATAGGGTTTTCGCTCTGGTTCACGCCGGACAGCCGCATGATGTTGACGCCCTACTCGCTCTCACTGGTCGGCGCATTTGGTTTTTCGCTGCTGGTTTCCGTGACGGTGCTAGTTATATCCTGCCCCTGCGCTCTAGGCCTGGCAACACCCAGCGCAATCATGGCCGGCACAGGGAAGGGAGCCGAATACGGCATACTCTTTAAAGGCGCGGATGCTATGGAGACTACAGCACGTCTCCACGCCATTATCTTCGATAAAACCGGTACTCTTACAAAAGGGGAGCCGTCAGTCACTGATGTGGTTGCTTTGGACGGCAACGATCAAGAGGTCCTTCATATGGCGGCTGTGGCTGAAAAGAATTCTGAGCATCCGCTTGGTTCCGCCCTCGTATCCGGAGCTCGGGGAAAAGGCATCAAAGTGGAGGATGCCGATGACTTCGATGCAATTCCGGGCCAGGGGGTGTCTGCCTCAATCATAGGGCACAAGCTGCTGTTGGGAAACCGCCGTCTCATGCAGGAACAGAATATAGCGCTTGAAAAACTCCTGCCGGAAGCGGAACGCCTGGAGTATGAGGGCAAGACGGTGATGTTTCTTGCTATTAATGGTGCAGCTTCAGGTATGGTTGCAGTTGCCGACACGCTCAAGGATACTTCCGTTCAGGCAATTAGGGAACTAAAGCGAATGGGAATCGAAGTGATAATGATAACCGGAGATAACCAGCGTACAGCCGAGGCCATAGCCCGGCAGGTCGGTATCGACCGCGTTTTATCTGAAGTGCTGCCGGAGTATAAAGCTGAGGAGGTGAGAAAGCTGCAATCAGAGGGCAAAATCGTGGCCATGGTAGGCGATGGAATAAACGACGCCCCTGCACTTGCTCAGGCTGATGCCGGCATCGCAATAGGGTCGGGCACGGACATAGCCAAGGAAACAGGCAATGTGATACTGGTCAAGGATGACCTGCTGGATGTTGTAGCAGGTATACAAGTTGCCAAAGCAACCTTACGGAAGATAAAGGAAAATTTGGTTTGGGCCTTCGGTTACAATACTCTGGCCATCCCCTTCGGCATGGGTGTTCTATATCCCTTTGTAGCTCAACTTGTCAGCCCCGAGCTGGCGGCGCTTCTGATGGCAACCAGTTCATTATCCGTCACTTTAAATACCCTGCGCATGCAGGGTTATATTCCGCCCGTAAAACGCGTACGGCAGCCTAACGCGGTTTCCGGGCTGGAGAGCTTACCGGCACAGTGAACGATACCAAAAGTAAAACACTATGAAAAATTCAGATTTAATAAGCGCCTTTATCTATACGGGGATATCGCTTCTGGCAGCCGGGTTCTTCATAGTTGCCACGCTTTCCGCACAATACTCCAATGTTGACAGGTTTGGAGGCGCAGCCTGGGTTTTTATACTTTCCATGATCATCCTCATGCCCCTGATAATCCCGGCAGTTAAAAAGAGGTAACCCCTGGCTAGGTGGACCAAGGTATTATGGGGAAACAGGCAGCGTAAAATAGAAGGTGCTTCCCTTGCCCACCTGGCTCTCCACCCATACCCTGCCTCCATGCAGCTCAACATACTTCTTAACCAAGGCCAACCCTATGCCAGCCCCTCCATAGCCACGCTGGCGTGACCTGTCGGCTTTATAAAAATGATCGAATATATACGGCAGGTCAGCAGGGTCGATTCCAGTGCCCGCATCGCTTATCGAAATAGTGATATAGCCCTCATTTTCGGATTGGGCTTTCACACTGATAGTGCCCCCTACCGGGGAATACCTCAGGGCATTTTCCAGTAGATTATGTAGTACCTGCCGTATGCGATCCTGGTCTATACTGACCTGCGGCAGATTTTCAGCAACGTCTGCCACCAGTTGTATCCGTTTTTCCTGGCACCTCACATTGAAAACAGTGATCTCGGCATTAATCAGCTCTCCAAGATTGGACTGTTCAAGCCGCAGTTTAAGTTGACCGGCCTCGGCTAGTGAAAGCTCGCGCAGATCACTGACAAGCCGGTTCAAAAGGATGGTCTCATCGTAAACCGAGGCAATCTGATCCGGGGAAGGTTTAATAACGCCGTCCAGCCACGCTTCAAGGTTGCCCTGCACTATACTCAGCGGATTCCTCAGCTCATGAGCGATATCAGCCAGTAACTGCTTGCGGCTCTTCTCTTTCATCTCAAGCTGTTCAGCCATTGAGTTAAAGGCTAGTGATACCTCCCCGACTTCATCATCGCTGTTATGCTTCACACGCTGTGATAAATCGCCGGCAGCTATCCTGTGCGCAGATGTTGCGAGCTGCCGCATGGGCCTTGTAATAAGATTACTGACGATAAACCCCAAGACCACCGCAATAACCACAGCGACAAGAGCTGCAATGCCCAGGGACCTCTGCGAATTTTGCAGGAATGCCTGCTCCGGATCGCCCAACCCAATCACACCGGTTGTGGGATCAGGGCACATGCATGTCTCGCCATGTTGCATGCAATAGCTGGCAAAATTGGCTGTGACAGACTGATTAACCCACACCGCCAGGATGCCGATGCTGATCAACGCAAGTCCGGCGAATAAAAGGCTGAGCTTGATCGACAGGTTTTTCATACGACTATTCCAGCTTATAGCCTACACCTCTGACCGTAATAACAGGTGCATCGGTTTCACCTGTAATTTTCGAAAATTTCTGCCGTATATTCTTGATGTGCGCATCTATGGTTCTATCATATCCTTCATAAGTCTCTCCGAAGGCCGAGTCCATGAGCTGGAGCCTTGTGAAAACACGTCCCGGGCTTTTGGCCATGACGCTTAGCAGCTTGAACTCGGCAGCAGTCAGAGCAACCAGTTCATTTTTATACTTGACTTCGTGTCTGTCGAAGTCCACATGCAAGTCTCCCACCGCCAATTTTGTTATCGCCCTCGGCCCCTCCGCATATCTCCTAAGAACGGCAGCCACCCTGGCGGCGAGCTCTCTCGGGCTGAATGGTTTGGTCACATAGTCATCGGCACCCAGATGAAGTCCCACTATTTTATCTACTTCGTCATCACGTGCGGTTACCATGATAACGGGCACATCCGAAAACGTCCTTATATTCCGGAAGGTTTCCAGGCCGTCCATTTCCGGCAGGTTCAAGTCTAACACTATTAAATCCGGCCGCTTGCTGCGTGCAAGGTCCACTGCGCTTTTACCATCGCCCGCTATGACGGTTTCATATCCATCTTTCTCAAGGTAGGCTTTTATAAGGTCGCTTACCTTGGGTTCATCATCTACTATCAGCACGGTTTTTGCCGTCATATTAATGATTATCCTTTACCTCCGATTTTAGCATACACAAAATAAAGGGACGAAGTGGTCGATACTTCGTCCCTTCAGCAGGAGGATGGATATACATTTACAGGTTTTGTCTGTTTTAATCCTGGTATCCGCCACAGCACCCACCCCTTCCGTATCCACCACTAGTGTTATTTCCCTGGGTGCCGCTAACACAGCAGGGTGGCAAACCAGTGTTGCTATTGCCTGGAACCAAGGTGCCGCCTTCACCGGCAGAGGCTGTACTTTGAGTATAACCCGGGCAATTGGGATACAGCGCAGACCCTGCGTACTGTGTGGACGCTCTCAATGGCACCGAAGAAGCGGACAGGATCGTCCTGTCCTGACTATATCGGGTCGCTAAAAGCGTAATAGTCACAGCGCACACAATAAGTAAAATAACCACCAGCACGGGCATACCTATTTTGTACCAGTTATTCAATCACTTAGCCTCCTCTTTAATCTGATGCAACCAATTTTAAAAACCTGGTGTGAATTTATTATGAAGATAACGGCACATTTTTATGAACCTGCCGCAATCATTGAATTATATTGACATCTTCGTCATATTCCGGTAATCTCTGTCCTGGTAGATGAAGACTTGGCAGGATCGGTTTTACATGGCAGGCGGTGGCGTTTTTAACAGATCAATGTACTCATTGCCATCGCGTATATTACCCTGGCTCCTGTGTCATGATTGGTTATGTCACCCCGGCAAAACATTAAATCCGTGAGCTAAAACCGGGATTCGGCGTTCATAACCTGTCATAAATTTTATTGATGGAGGTGCAATCGTACAGTATATTGAAATTCCATGGTTCACGGGCAAAGCGCCCATCTTCTTAGCAACTAAAAAATAGGGAGGAAATTCTAAGTGAGCGCACAACAACATTCTTGGGCAGATCCCACACCTGCGTGCTTATATTCACAAGCTGTTGGCTTTTTAGCCTTGGGTACCCTCTTCGCAGGAATAGTACCCGCATTAAGCGCCGTATTATTAATACCCTGGTTTTTCGGTATAGCCCTGGTCTGTATCATAGGCGGACTGATCTTACTGCGTAACAATGACGTCTATGGCGGCACATTGAACTTCATAGTGGGCGCCGTGTTTCTCACCTCAGGTAACTGGGCATCGCTATTGATCAAATTCATCGGATTGCCGCTCGCTCAACCGACCGTCGGCACCCTAGCTCAATTACCTATACCGACACAGATGGAGGGTTATGCCTTCGGTATCTTGATCATATTCCTGGTCGTCGGTGGAATCCTGGGCCTAAGGCTGGCATGGTGGGTCGGGGTAATGCTCTTTGTGGTAGCCCTGGCCGTTCTTTTTGGCCCCTGCATCTGGAATCTGATGGGAGCTCCCGGAGTACCGACTGATCCAGCCGCCGGCATAAGTAATCCTTTCTGTTTGGTTTCCGGAATCTTGTTTATCATATTTGCTCTAATGAACTTGTATCTGGCCACTTCGCTCTGGGTATTACATACAACCGGTAAACTGGTATTACCGATTGGAAAACCCTGGCTGAAATAAAATAGTTACTTAAATACAAATTAATAGGCCAGCCCGGCAGCAAATAAGCTATCGGGCTGGCCTATTTTCTTTCTGACTGAAATTATTTAGGTTTAAAGCCCCTTTCTGCGACGCCACTGGTAATAGCGGTAAACCCTGGTCAAAGCGGTGGCGGCGCGCTCGGCCGATGGGAATACGGCGAAACCCGCCTCTTGTAGCCTGATAAATGATTTCTCGGGTATGCCGTCGTCACCCGGCATAGTGTTAACATTCAAAGCCAGCACTACAGGCTTGGGAGACAACTTGGCCCACTCTATAAGTGCCTTAGTTGTTACTTTATACTCAAACTCGCGCGGCATGAAGGGAGTTTGCTCCGGCGTCGATAGCAGCAGAATGACATCAGCGCCATCCCAGCCTGCAACTGCGCTGAAGGCTTCGCGGGCCTTATCCATGCCCCAATAAGGGTTTATATCGAGGGGGTTCTTGAAAATATTGCCCGCATCAGTTTTATATACTTGCATCAAAGCCTGTCGCAGTTCGGCCGGTAAGATCGGCATTTTCAGCCCAACCCGGCAGCAGTCGTCGGAAGCCTGGACACAAGACCCGCCGCCATGTCCCACCAACAAAGTATTCAATCCTCTTATTTCCGGGCAATGCTGCAGTACCGATACTACATCGAACATCTCCTTGATGTTATAAACGCGGATAGCGCCCGTCTGTTGTAACAGGGCCTCCCAGGTTAAATCGGAGCCTGCGATGGCACTCGTGTGAGATACTGCCGCTTGCGATCCTCCCTCGGTTGCCGCACATTTAAACAGAACCACGGGTTTACGTTTGGTTGCCTCTTTCAGCAGCTCGAATAGCCGCGGACCGTGGTTGGTGCCCTCAATATAGGCTGTTATGATATCTGTCTCCGGATCGTTAGTGAAATACTCTATCAGGTCACACTCATTTATATCGGCGGCATTGCCGTAGCTGACAACCTTGCTGAAAAAAATGTTGCGCCGGTTGGCTTCTTTGATACCCAGTATACTCTGCCCTCCGCTCTGAGATAGATAACCGACTCGGCCTGCAACAGCGGAGAAACCCACAGCGAAAGTCAGGCGGGCCGAGGGACAATAAGTGCCCATGCAATTAGGCCCGATTAGTCTAATCCCGTAGTTTTTCGCTATATGCAATATCTCTTCCTGAAGCTCGGCGCCCATCTTATCCTCAATTTCACCGAAGCCGGATACAAAAAGGTGTATGACTTTGACCCCTTTCTGTCCACAGTCTTCGACAAGTTGAGGGATGAGGCGGTTGGGGATAACAGCTATTACATAATCAAGTTCAGAGGGGATGTCCTTTACATTCTGGTATATCTTAAGACCGCTTACCTCTCCTTCCTTGATGCCCACAGCATATAATTTGCCCGTAAACCCAAATTCAAGCAATACTTCTATGAAGCGGTTACCTATATTAACCTTAAGTGACTCATCCGATGTGGCACCCACCACAGCCAGGGATTTAGGAAAGAAGAGAGGTTCAAATTCCTGAAGGATATTGGTTTTATCAGTCATTTAAAGGCCTTCGGGTTTGTCAGGACTTTATTTTTTGCAAGGCTGCCTTCAACCGCTCCATACAACGCGCCCTCCCTAACACCGCCATGGTCTGGAAGAGCGGCGGAGAAGCAGTTCGACCTGTTATGGCTACGCGAAGAACGCTGAAAAAAGGGCCGACTTTCATGCTTAGTTCATCGGACAGGGGACGTATGGCCTTTTCCATGATATCCGAGTCCCATCCTTCCAATTTTTCAAGCATGCTAATAGATTTTTCAAGCACTACAACCGCCTGTACCTTGTCGAGCTTGCCCTGCAAAATAATTGTGTCATATTCAAGCTTGTTAACAAAAAGGAAATCTACAAGTTGCGGGACCTCATTCAAAGTCTTGGCTCTCTCCTGAACAAGAGGCGCGATCTGTTTTAAGTATCCGGCATCGATGGGACGTTTTACCTCAGGTGGCAGCCTGCGCTCCACAAAAGGCAGGCACCTTTCCGTAAAATCATCTATGCTCAGGTTTCGTATGTATACTCCATTCATCCATTCCAGTTTATCCTTATTAAATACAGCGGCGGTCTTGCTCACACGTTCAACAGAGAAGTTGGCTATGATCTCTTCACGGCTCATGATCTCGGTCTTATCATCAAGTGACCATCCCAAAAGGGCCAGGAAGTTGATCATCGTTTCTGGCAAATAGCCCTCATTTTGATATTCGTTGATGGCTGTAGCACCATGACGTTTGCTCAGTTTGGATTTATCAGGGCCAAGTATCATGGGCAAGTGGGCAAACTGCGGGGGCTTCCAGCCCAAGGCGGCATATAGAAGTATATGCCGGGGCGTACTGGAAAGCCACTCCTCTGCCCGCATTACGTGCGAGATATTCATATAATGATCATCCACAATATTGGCCAGGTGGTAAGTTGGATACCCGTCCGATTTCAAAAGAACAAAATCATCCATAAGGCTATTTTCGAAGATTACTTCTCCCCGGATCAGATCGGTTATAGAGGTTTGCCCCTCAGTAGGTGACTTGAACCTGACCACCGGGACTATGCCTCGAGCCTTCTCAGTTTCAATTTGTTCGTTAGAAAGGCAGCGGCAGCGCCTATCGTAGCCGGGAGGCAGCTTGCGTGCAGCCTGATCCTTACGCATAGCATCCAATCTCTCGCTGGAGCAAAAACAATAGTAAGCCTTGTCCTCGGTAACCAGTTGTTCCGCATATTTTTTGTACATATCCAATCTGTGCGATTGGAAAAAAGGGCCTTCGTCCCAATCCATGCCCAGCCATCCCAGGCTTTCCATTATGATCTCAGTAGCACCCTCAACCTTGCGTTCCTGGTCCGTATCTTCAATGCGAAGAATAAAGACTCCCTTATTGTGGCGGGCAAAAAGCCAGTTAAACAAAGCTGTCCTGATATTACCGACATGGGGATAGCCGGTTGGACTGGGGGCGAAGCGGACCCTGACCTCGCTTCCCATATCAGCCGACCCCTCCACTGGCCAGGGACTGGCTGTAAACGACCTGTTTTACTGGCAGTTTAACCACGTACGTATCCGCGATCCTGTCATGCAAACCCTGTTTATGGCTGTCGAAGGCAATTAAAATAAATCCAATGCCAAGCGTAGCTATACATAGCACGCTTCCCAGGAAGCGGAGGATAGCGGAGCGGATATCCAGAGGAGAACTATCGGTACGTATGATTTTGATACCTACACTCATTTTGCCCAAAGTTTGGCCCGAAGTTGCGCTGGTAGCAACACAATAAATAGTGCCGCCGACCAGGAAGGTCAGCATTGCGGTTGCCATTACCCAGATCAGGCTCCCTGATACAGGTGCACCGTCGGAGATATCGATTAAACCGTTGAGTACACTGTGTATATCGGGGAATATCCAGAAAAGCGATTGAGAAATAACGCAATACAAAATATATAATCCGGCGACCAATACTGAAAAATCGATTAAAGCGGCGGCCAACCTTAACCAGAATCCGGCGTATTCCAGGGCGTACTCTTTAGGTTTTTCTTTCAACACCTGACTCCCTAACAGAAGGCGGGCTTATCTCAAGGTTGCATTGAAAGCCGTTAACGGATGGGTGTTTCCAAAGACGTTGCCCCAAAGGTTGGGGTATGTATAAACGTTCTTATTTTTCCTTGCCTTTGCCTTTGGTAAGCGTTTTATACATCTCCTCGTATTCGCGTAAGCTCTGCCTGAGCCTTTCCACCAGCATTTCCGCCTGCTTGAGTTTGCCTTTGGTCTCTTCTATCTGCGTAGTAATATTAAACAGTAACTCGTTGCGCCTGTTGGCGGAATCGGCCTCGAAGGTGCCGAACTCCTCTACTCCGCCACCAGGGCCAGGCGCATTGGAAATCTGGCTATAAATATCATTTTGACCGCTCAGATGGTCTTTTTTAATCTGACCGAATTTATCTTGTGGTCTCATATCATAAACCTCTCCTTTGACTAAAATTTATCATATCGGCCTTATAAATAGCAACAGATTCCTTATTCATGTCCAACCAAGCGTTTTTAGGGCTTGTTTTAGATCATCGGGCAACTCACAGGTGAAAGCACGCAAAAGGTTACCGGAGGGAAGCGTGAATTCAAGATAACAGGCATGTAAAAATTGCCTCTTTATCAAACTGGACTTCACTCCGTACACAGCGTCTCCCACAACCGGGTATCCTATCGCTTTGAAGTGCACCCTTATCTGATGGGTCCTGCCGGTTTGGATATTGGCTTCTACCAATGTATAACCATCGATATATTTGAGCACACGATAATCTGTCCTGGCATTTCGGCCTTTCGATACTACAGCCATGCGCTTGCGGTCGGATGGATCGCGCCCAATTGGCGCATCTATAGCGCCTTTGGATGGCTCCAGTTTGCCCTTTACTAAAACCATGTAGCATTTTTTCACCGAGCGCGACTTGAACTGGTTTATTAAGTTCTGACGTGCCATCTCGTTCCGCACTATAACCATCAATCCCGATGTATCCTTATCCAGACGGTGCACGATACCCGGCCTCATGGAACCCCCGAACCCTTCAAGATCGGGAAACCGCTTTATCAAGGCGTTTACTAGTGTGTGGCTGGCATGGCCCGGGGCCGGATGCACTGTTAGTCCAGCCGGTTTATTAATCACTATCACATCTCTATCTTCATAAACAATCTCGAAAGGGATGTCCTCCGGGAGCACTACCACAGGTTCGGGTGGAGGAATAGTGATTTCGATGAGGTCTTTGAGCTTTAACTGCAGGGCTGCCCTTGCCGCCCGTCCGTTGACGGTTACACTGCCGTTTTCAATGAGCTTTTGAATATAGGTGCGGGTTAATTCAGGATAGTTTTTCGAGAGGAATTTATCCAGGCGACCCACCGGACCGGGTGCTTCAAGTGATCTTTGATTTATCACCTTTCTTTATTGCATCCTTTTTCCCCAGGCTAATAAGCGTAATCACGGCCACGGAAAGGGCGCCAATTGTTATAGCAGAATCAGCAACATTGAAGGCCGGCCAGAACACGTCACCCCAAAGCCTTACGTAAATGAAATCGGTAACATGACCGAACCTAAGACGGTCTATCAGGTTTCCCAGTGCACCAGCAAAGATCAGACTCAAACCGATGCCGCTTAAAAACCCAAGCTCGGTCATATAGCGGAAGAAAAGCAGAACGATGACCAGGCCCACAATGGCTACCAGGCTCAGCAAGAAAGCCTGGTTGGTGAAGAGCCCAAAAGCCGAGCCTGTATTTTCAATATTGACGATAACTACGTTGCACTGCTCCGTCAATGAGCCACCAAGCGGTATGTTGGAGCGTATCCACTCCTTGCTGATTACGTCAAAAGTAACGACAGAACCTGCAATTGCCAGTAAGACCAATCCTTTCCACCAGGTCAAACGGTTAGAAGTTTCCGGCATTTTTCATCTGACACGATTTACATTTGATACATACATTCGATTGCAGCCATTTATTCTAACCCATGGGCTATTACAAGACAAGCTGGTCAAGCATGGAACGGACCCGCCTAATCGTATCTACAGCCTGGCTCCTCCAGTGGTTATTGGCGAAAATAAAGGTGTTTCGGGCTGTTTTACTCATGGTGGCAATCTTAGGCAACCACTCCCAGAGCTCCTCCTCTTTATACGTGTAGTCATACCTTTCCCAGGCTTCATCATGCTGCCACCATTTGGCGGCATTCCGCCCATGGAAGCGGATATAGCTTATGTCACTGGTGACTTCGGCTACCGGAGGCAGTAACTGGGGTAATTGTGGTTCGTCTACACAGCAGAATCCTATCTTCCTTTCTCTCATCCAGCTTAACATTTCCTGATTTAACCAGGCCGAATTGCGGAACTCGACTACCAACGGAAGCTCACCAATCCACTCGTAAAAACACTGCAGATATTTCAGATTGGCGGCACTTCGATTGAAGCTATAAGGAAACTGCGCCAGTATGCAGCCCAGCTTATTGGCGTGAATCAACGGCTGCAATATTTGGATGAACGCCTTAAAAACTTCGCGGCCTGCCTGCCGTTTGTGAGTCATCTCCTGGTTGGCCTTAACGGAAAAGAGAAATCCCCCGCCGGTTTTTCTGACAAGGGACTCCATCATCGAAACATCCGGAAGAGCGTAATAAGTTGAATTTAGCTCCAGCGCGTTAAACTCCTGCGCGTAATAGCTGAGCCAGTTCTTGCGCGGAAGCACCCTTGGGTAATATATGCCCACCCAATCATCATAGCTAAAGCCGCTGGTGCCGCAGTACAGCATTTTCAGTTTATTCCGGATGGGAATTTTCCGTAATAAGGTGGCCCTTAAATGCAGTTAATAATTACCCATAAGTCCGGGTTTGGTTTCCGACCAGATTAATTCAGAATCAGGCCTTACTTATTTATCAGGCTGAGTATACCACAGACGATCAGGAAAATGCCTATAATGAACTTGGCATACTCAAACCAGAAAATTACCAGTATGCCGGCTACGATAGCAATGACAGCCATGGCAGTGTTGCTCAGCGTGATGGTCTTTTTTGCCATAATAAATCAGGTCCTCCCAGTGTGGAAATTTGTGCCAAAATGATATGTTTTTAGCTGCCATCTGTCAACGTACAGCAAACTCGGTACTGATTAAAGTTTTTCTGCCGTAGCAATTTCAGGCCCAGAAATAAAAGGCGGCGGGTTTCAGAACCCGCCGCCTTTGAACAAGCTTAAGTTTTATACTTCTCTGAATTCACCTTCGACAGTGCCTTCATCCTTGGGCGGTGGAGGAGTATCGCCACCCTCTGACCCTGATCCTCCGGCTCCGCCGCCGGGCGGAGGTGAAGTATGCTGATAAACTGCAGCGCCTATTTTCTGCATCGAATCATTCAAGGCCTGCAGAGTATTCTTAGTGTAGTTTATATCCGTTCCCTGCAAGGCTGATCTGACTGCAGCAATTTTGCCCTCGACTTCGGTCTTGAGGTCCGCAGGTATTTTGTCGCCGTATTCACGGATAGTTTTCTCTGCAGAGTAAACAGTGGCTTCAGCCACATTTTTGGTCTCTACTTCTTCTTTCTTGCGTGTATCATCGGCCGCGTGTGTCTCTGCTTCGCGGCGCATCTTTTCCACCTCGTCCTTGTTCAGGCCACTGGAAGCTGTGATGGTGATTTTTTGCTCTTTGCCCGTGCCCTTGTCCTGTGCACGTACATTGAGAATGCCGTTGGCATCGAGATCGAAGGTAACTTCAACCTGGGGTACGCCGCGCGGAGCCGGCAATATTCCATCGAGGATGAACCTCCCAAGCGTTTTGTTATCCCCCGACATGGGACGTTCGCCCTGCAATACATGTATTTCAACGCTCGGCTGGTTGTCGGCCGCCGTGCTGAACACCTGGCTCTTAGAGGTCGGTATGGTCGTGTTCCTGGGAATGAGCGGTGTCATAACGCCGCCCAGTGTTTCAATGCCCAGCGTGAGTGGCGTCACGTCGAGCAGCAGTATGTCTTTGACATCACCCTTGAGCACACCGCCCTGTATAGCAGCGCCCAGGGCTACAGCCTCGTCAGGATTAACGCCTTTGATGGGTTCTTTGCCGAAGAACTGACGGACTATCTCCTGCACCTTGGGCATCCTGGTCTGACCGCCTACCAGAATGACATCCGTGACCTGGGCCGCGGTAAGCCCAGCATCAGCCAGCGCTTTCTTGCACGGCTCTATGCTGCGTTCCAGCAAATCGGCCGATAGCTGTTCGAGCTTGGCACGTGTCAATGTGATATTGAGATGCTTGGGGCCAGAGGAGTCGGCAGTGATGAAGGGGAGGTTGATCTCCGTTTGCCCGGTAGTTGAAAGCTCCCTCTTGGCTTTCTCGGCGGCATCCTTAAGCCTCTGCAATGCCATCTTGTCCTGTCTGAGGTCGATGCCCTGTTCCTTCTTAAATTCATCGGTCAGCCAGTCCATAACTTTCAGGTCGATATCATCGCCGCCAAGATGCGTGTCTCCGTTTGTTGACTTCACCTGGAATGTACCCTCACCGAGTTCCAGTATCGAGACGTCGAATGTACCACCGCCAAGGTCGTAGACGGCGATCATCTCTTCTTTCTTTTTGTCCATGCCGTAAGCAAGGGCCGAGGCCGTCGGCTCATTCACGATGCGAATCACGTTCAAGCCTGCAATAGTCCCCGCATCCTTGGTCGATTGTCTCTGGCTGTCATTGAAGTAAGCCGGTACGGTAATAACCGCATCCGTCACCTTCTCACCCAGATAAGCTTCCGCATCGAGTTTAAGTTTCTGGAGTATCATGGCAGAAATCTCTGGCGGGCTATATTCTTTGCCGCCCATGACAACCTTGGCATCACCATTGGACGCCTCGACGATCTTATAAGGGAGGCGCTTGATATCGTTCTGGACCTCAGTATCTTTGTACTTACGTCCCATCAAGCGCTTGATGCTGAAAATGGTGTTTTCGGGATTGGTGATAGCCTGCCTTTTGGCAAGCAGCCCAACCAATCGTTCTCCTTTTTTATCTACTGCAACCACAGATGGCGTCAGGCGCTCGCCTTCCCGGTTAGTGATGATGACCGGTTCACCGCCCTCCATGGTAGCAACCAGACTGAATGTCGTTCCTAGATCTATACCTACTGTTCTACCCATTTTATCCTCCTTTATCCTGTGTTCATTATTGTTGGGTTAAATATTATCTATAACTAAAATATTCCTATTTGCCCGACTTGGCTCCAGGCGCCTACCCCTTGCCGACCGTTACCTGGGAAGCCCGCAGCACTTTATTTTTCATAGTATAGCCTTTTCTATGCTCGGAAATTATCATCCCTTCCTCTCCATCTTCATAACCGACGGCCTCATGAAGGTTGGGATCGAAGGGCTTACCTATACATTCTATTTCGCTACATCCGTGTGCGCGCAAGATATCCTGCATGTTGCGCTGAATAATTTTAAAACCTTCCCCCCAGCTCGATTCCTTTACCGCTACCGCCGGGTCCATCATGGATATAGCTCTCTCCATATCATCGACAACCGGGAGAAGGGACTTGATCAACTCGGCATTGGTCCAGGTTAATGCTTCCTGCTTCTCCTGCTCGATTCTTTTCTTATAGTTACGGAAATCTGCTTCTGATCTTTGAAGGCTGGCAAGATAACTACTGGCTTTATCTTTCTCCTCGGCAACGTTTTTTTCCAGTTCCTCTACGTTCTCCTGTTCATGAGTAACGGGTTCCTCTGCCAAAATACCCTCCTTAACAATTATAAGCTATAGCACTATTGGTCGCGGCAAACCCTGGCAACAAGTTCGCTGAGCAGGCCCGAAATATAGTTGACAGCAGAAATAGCCCTGCGATAGTCCATCCTCTTCGGACCGATGATGCCTACGGTGCCCATAGCCTGCTCCGGTACGCCGTAATTGCTTAAAACAAGGCTCAGATCGTGCAACCCGGTTTCGCGGTTCTCATCACCTATGATAACTTTAACGCCTTCCTCAGTAACCTGCCAGTCGATAACATGCCTTAGCCAGCCCTTAGCTTCCATCAGCTCAAGCACTCCCAGCATCCTTTCACGCTGAACGAATTCGGGCTGCCCGAGCATTAACCTCACGCCTTCTAAATAGGAATCATCGTATCCAATAGCGTCTTCACTGGCCATTACATCGATAACAGCCTTGAATATTTTCTTCTCAATCGCTGTCAGTTCCAGCTTTTTATCTTTCATCTGGATTCTGGTTTGCCCCGCATATTCACGGTTAAACTTGCCTGCGGACCGGTTCAACTGTTCCTGGTCGACATGCTCCCCCAGATTAAAAGTTTGACGGCGCAGTACGGCATTGCTCAATATCAAAACCAGCAGCGCCGTGTACTCCTGCATTTCAACCAGCTCAAGATGCTTGAACCTGCTTTCTGCGGATTTGGGAAATGTAACAATGGCTGCGTTCCCTACCAGCTTCGCCATGGAGCTGGCCGCGGTCTTGAGCAGCCTGTCATACTCATCGATAGCCGTATCCAGCAGTTGCCTTATGCGCTTCTGGTCTTCTCCCGGCAGGTCCAGTCTCTGAGACAGCGTCTCTACGTAAAACCTGTATCCTTTATCCAGCGGCACCCCGCCCGAGGAAGTATAAGGTCTGGTGATAAATCCCTCCTCCTCAAGAGAAGCCATGTCGTTGCGTATGGTCGCCGGGCTGACACCGAGGCTGTGATGGCGCAAAATTGACTCTGATGCTACAGGCGTCGCCGTAGCAATATACTCACTAACTATTATTTTTAAGACCGCATCACGTCTTCTAAAGGCAGCCTTACTCATTTTTTAGCACTCTCCCATTTAGACTGCTAATTCATTATATAATGTAGCACCTCGCGTAAAACAAGTCAAAGCATTAGAAATATAGGGGGCGGCATGTGAGCCGCACCTTGAAAACTATCTTGCTAACGCAGTTATTTGGGCGATGCCGTGACCTCCAGAACCACATCAGACCACTGTATAAATTGGGCTACATTATTCCCATTGGTGACGCGTTTCATGAAACCGGCTTCAACCTGAAAACGCGGCAGCTGATTATATATGGCATTAACCATCTCGGGCGTGACGTCAACAGTGCTTAAAGTCTTATTCAGGTATGTTTCCGCCCTCTCGAGCTGGCCGCCGCCCTCAACATTGAACTTGGGAAGGGTGCTTCCATAGCTGAAACTCCGCAACTGGAAGCCACCGACTCCCGTGACCGGATCGAAGGGATCGCTGCCAACTACCGTTGTACCGACGAATTGAAGGGTGGCCTGCTTGATATCCATACCTGCCAAAGGCAAGATGTTATAGCTGAAAAATGCCCGGTAACCTATATTTTGTTCACTATCTCCCGCCTTGTAAACGGTATTATCCCGGTCGCCATCTGATGATACTGTGCCGCTTTCCTGTTTAACCAGGCTAAACGTCTGGGCACTGCTTAAACCTGCCACCGGTACGACAAGCTCCTGCTTTGTCTC
Organism: Dehalococcoidia bacterium UBA1162; assembly: GCA_002311135.1. Taxonomy (GTDB): domain Bacteria; phylum Chloroflexota; class Dehalococcoidia; order GIF9; family UBA5629; genus UBA1162. The sequence goes on along the minus strand of DBZK01000025.1, from coordinate 37,686 downwards.
TGCACCCTTGCCATCGCTGACGGTCACAAAGATGCTGTAGTCGGCTGCTTTAGTCGAAGGAGATATCCAGGTCACTACATTACCGGACCCGCTCAGGGTGCCGTCTTGAGCCTCCCATTTATACTGCAGTGGATCGCCGTCCGGATCATTGGCAATACACGTCAGGGTTGCAGCGGAAGAAAACTGAAGCGAAGGTGGGTCTGCTTTCAAGCTTGAAATTACCGGGGGATGGTTGGTACTTACCATAATAGGTATGGTAGCCTCTGCCGTACCACCCTTCCCATCATCTACAGTGAGCTTGATCTGGTAATTCCCGATAGAATTGGGAGCCGTCCATGTATTGTTGGCCCGGCCCGATTCAACAAAGCTGCCGCCCGTGGCTGTCCACTGGAAATTTATATTATCGTTATTGGGATCGGAAACCACGCTCTGGAGATTCACCGAGCCGCCCGGATACGTCTGATTGGATGCAGCAGTAAAGCTGGATATCACCGGCGGCTGATTCCCGGCCGGGACGGGCGGCGGCGCCACGGTAGCCTTCACACACGATACTGCTCCAATTATGCCAAGGGTCGCTATTAATATCATTAAGGTTACAATTTGACTGCCTCGAAACATAGTAAACCTCCAATTACTCTCATTCTGTATACGGAGCAAAGGTTACGTAAAGGACCGCATCCGGCCATTCTATATAGTCCATTGCATTGTTGCCGCTATTGTTCTTTTTAAATACCGCCTCCAACTGGAACCTGCTTGCCCCGGCAGCGATCTGTTTGTTGATCTCCTGTGTTACATCAATCTCACTCGGTGCGGAACTGAACAAGCCTTTAGCTGAATAAAGGTTATCGCCTATGGTATTGAAATCCGGTAGACCGGCGCCGTAGCTGACCTGCCAGATTTTGAGACCGTCCAATACGCCAAAGGGATCGCCGGTGATTTTGCCCGGGCCAAATTTGACCTTGGCCAGTCTCACTTTGGTCTTATTAAGTGAGAATATATCGTAGCTAAAAAAAGCATTGTAACCAACATTATTGTTATCATCGCCGGCGCGATATCGGGTGGTATCCTTATCTCCGGACGATGATACAGTGCCGCTCTCTTGCTTTATAAGATTGATGGTCACACTGCTACCCGGCTCCGTCACACTCACGGTAACAACCTGCTTTGATTCACCGCCCTTGCCATCGCTGACCACGCAGGTTATGCCAAAATCGCCAGTGTTATTGGGAGCCATCCAGGATACTTTATTGCCCGTACCTGATATGGAACCGGCGCTGGCGTTCCAACTATACCTCACGATATCTCCATCGGGGTCGTTAGCAGTGCAATTGATTACCGAGCTGCCTCCAGGAGTCACATTCATGGGGCTAAAAGAGAGGTCGGTAATAGCCGGAGCCCTGTTGCTGGAAACGGTAATAGACGTTTGGCCCTGCGCCGTGCCGCCTTTGCCGTCCTCAACGGTCAACGTAATTTCATATATGCCTGATTGCGGCGGGGCCTGCCAGATATTGTTGGCCCCCGAGCCGCCAAACCCCCCTCCCGTGGCCGACCACTTGTACGTAAGGGATGCGCTGCCGGGATTAACGATCTTACTTTCTATAACAACCGTTCCCCCCGGTGTCGTCTGGGCCTGGACAGGATTTAGACTTTGAACTATCAGGGATTGGTTGCCCTTGCTCTCACCCGCTCCCGAGCAAGAAACGAAAATTAAAATGGATATTATTACGATTACAAAAATGAAAGGAATATATCTGCCCAATTTCATTAGGTTTTTGTCCTCCTCACCTTAATAATAATTCCCCGATGGAAGAAATTATACCTTAACGGAGATCATACCTTAAATTTAATGGCTGGTAGCTATTATTTCATAGCCGCGAGCTTTCCAGGCATCTGGATTAGTGAGTTGCACTGTAAAATACCAGACTTCGCCCGCACCTAAAGATCCCCTGGTAGTGGATGCAACTCCGATTATGTCCTTCCGTTCATCAATGAAGGTAACCTTGATCTCACATCCGCTAATTATACGGTTACTTATATTTTTCGCTGTCCCTGTAACCGCTGCCAGACTCTGCGCTGCATTTGTTTGCCCTGTAAACTGACGGGTAGTGAGTTGCTGGTCGATTATTTGCAGACTGCCCTGGGAACCGCAAGCGGTCCATGAGATAAATACAAGAAAAAGGACTAGGAAGAAAAATTGGCGGTTAAATTTTATTGGCATTGGCCTTCAGGAAAAAGTATATATTATGCCGGCGTGTCCTACAATGATTTTGCTACTGGAATTTTTCTGATTAAAGACCGGTAGACCAAGCTGTCACAGCGAGTCGAGGCGGGCTTAAAGCTTGTTAATATTAGGTTCATTCATGTATGCTTTATTTAAAAATCCTCACGAGGTAAGCCATGTCAGATTTTCAGAACAAGATTGAAACCCTTTTAAATAAGACTGTCGCCAATAATATCTGGAGGCAGCGGGAATGTATTAACCTGATTCCATCAGAGTCGAGTCCAAGCCTGCTGGTCAAGCTTTGTGAGGTGTCGGATCCTGTAGGCAGATATGCCGAGCACAGGACCATGAAAGGCAAAGAAGTTTATTTCTATCAGGCAACAGATTTCATAAGGGATGTAGAAGATGAGCTGAGAAAAGAGCTCCAGCAATATTTTGGCTGCACAAACGTCGAGCTCAGGCCGATTAGCGGCAACATGGCCAACGAGGTGGTTTTCAAGGGCATTGTAAGGTTTCTCAACAGGGAGAAACCGAAGAACCAGCCGCTGCGTAAAATGCGCGCCGTGATTAATAATGACCTTAATAAAGGCGGTCACCTGAGCGCTCAGCCCATGGGGGCATTATTTAATTTTGTTGATGATAATCTTACGACGGGCAAGGAGAATGTTTTCAACTTCCCCGTACTTAAAGACAATCTTTATAAAACAGATACAAGCAAGCTGGCCGAACTCATCCATTCAGTTAAGCCTGAGTTGATTATCTTCGGCAAGAGCATGTTTCTCTACCAGGAGCCGGTAAAATTCGTCAATGAAATCACCAGCAAGATGGACCCTAAACCTCTTCTGATGTTCGATATGGCCCACGTGCTGGGCCTATATGGGAGTTTCCAGGCGCCTTTTGCTGAAGGAGCAGACGTAGTTACCGGCAGTACACATAAAACTTTCTTCGGCCCTCAAAGGGGCGTAGTTGCCGGCAACATGAGCGAGGGCACGGGGCTGGAAAAGCTCTGGGTGGAAATCAAAGGGCGGGCCTTCCCCGGTTCAACCAGTAATCATCACCTCGGCACTCTGCTGGGATTGCTGCTGGCTACCTATGAGATGAATGAATTCAAGAAGGACTATCAGTCACAGGTAATAAAGAACGCACGGGCCTTCGCCGCCGCCCTGCATGCCCAGGGCATTACAGTGGAGGGAAGCGCAGCGGACGGTTTCACTCAGACTCACCAGGTTGTTATACGCGTCAGGCAATACGGGCTGGGCGAGGATATTGCACGCAGGCTGGAAGAAAATAATATCATTACCAACTACCAGGCTCTACCGGACGATGAAAGTTTCATAGCTTCCAGCGGGATCAGAATGGGCACCCAGGAAATGACGCGCTTCGGCATGAAAGAAGCCGACTTCCAGCAATTGGCGGCATTTTTGGCGGACTGCGTCAAATCAAATAAAAATGTTAAAAACGAGGTGAAGAAACTCAGGGAAAAATTCCTCGTCATGCAATATTGTCTGCCTCTTGATAAATCTATTTCGCTGGCCGCACATGTTTTATCTTCGATATTGCCCGGAGATCCATACTTAAATAAGTTTGCCGATAACCTGAAGTCTTATTCCAACAAATAATTCCCGGTCAATCAGGTATCTGCGAGCATAATGGAAAGCGGCCGGCCCATTTTGTTATTGGTCGGCTGGGAACTATACTAGATAACAGCCAAAAACATGAAAGAACCTAGTGCTATTATAACTCAAAATCTCACCAAAAAATACGGAAAAATAGTCGCCCTCGACAACCTCAATTTAACCATCCAGTACAGTGAAATATTCGGTCTGTTGGGCCCTAACGGCGCGGGAAAGACCACGGCCATATCGATGCTCTGTACCATCAATGCCCCGACGGCAGGCACTGCCCTGGTCAACGGGTTCGACATTATTAAACAACCCGATAAGGTGAGAAGAAGCATCGGCATCGTTTTTCAGGATCCCAGTATCCAATTTGATAAATACGTTAAAAGGCGATGTCTTGACAGTTATATCCAACCGGCCTCAAGAGTTCATAGATAAGATAAATAAACTCAAATTAGCCAAAGGGTTGAATCGGTGGATGGTTCCATCAGGCTGACGATTGCCGAAGCCGAAAAAATGGTGGCGGTAATAGTTGAACTGGCTGCCTCCCTTAATATAGAGATCAAGTCTATTTCCATACACAAGCCCACACTTAATGATGTCTTTCTTTATTACACTAGTAGAGAGATACGTGAGGAGGAAGCCGAAAATCAGCTCAAGACACACATGCGCGCTATGGGCAGGTTGAGGTGAGGTCAATTGCGTAAAATAGGTGCACTCTGGTACCGCGAGGTGCTCAGGTTCTGGAGAGAGAAATCACGGATCGTCTCCTCTCTTATAATGCCTCTTCTCTGGCTGCTGATCTTCGGCAGCGGCATGCGCAACATCCAGATTCCAGGCATTGACAACTATCAGATGTATATCTTTCCCGGCGTATTAGGTATGTCGATTCTTTTTACCTCGATCTGGTCGGGAATATCGGTAATATGGGATAGAGAATTCGGTTTTCTCAAGGAGATCCTGGTAGCTCCCATCCCCCGCGCCTCTATAGTGATAGGCAAAGCATTAGGAGAAGGAACCAGCGCCTTTCTGCAGGGATTCATCCTGCTGCCGCTGTCATTTCTGGTAGGAATCAGGCTGGCTCCACTTTCTTTCCTGCTCTTAATACCGGTTATGATTCTCCTGTCAATTGGCCTGGTTTGCGTGGGGCTATTGATCGCGTCACTTATGAGCAGTATGGAGGGCTTTAACTTCATTATGAGTCTGGTGATCATGCCTATGTTTTTCACCAGTGGGGTATTGTTCCCGCTGACATCGGCGCCTGCGTGGCTGCGCACCGTCAGCTATTTTAACCCCATGACCTATGGTGTCGACCTTCTACGGTGGTCCACCCTGGACGGCTCTGTAACTGCCGTCCCTGTCTACGCCGAGGTACTTCTGCTGCTCGGTTTCACGGCAGCAATGATATTTATTTGCTCGTATACCTTTAGCGTTAAGAAGTAAGGGGCTTATTTCACTGTCACATTGAGCTTGAATGTCCAGGCCGCCTTTTGTCCGCCAGGCCAGGGCTGGCTATATTCCTCATAGATTGTACTGCTGCCGGGTTGGAGGGCCTTAAAAGTCCAGACTTCATCGCCAGCCACCCCTACTTTCCCGCCTGTGTCCGAGGGTGGCACCCAATTATAGCCCGACTGAGATACTATGGTGGGATCGCTTATTTGAGCATTTTCTGTCCATGTAAAGCCGGTGGTCCGGTTGGAAGTGAGCTGCACGGTTATAGTTTTACCATTAGAAACGCTGACATCCTGTACGATGTTATTCTGTTTGGAAAACTGGTCATAGGTAACAATTATAGATGTGTCGCCTTGTGCTGAGGGTGCACACGAAAGAACCAGGGCCGGCACGATTAGAACCAGGCAGAACACAATAAAGCCGTTTTTAATCATCCTAATTTACCTCCGCTTGTTCCCGTGATAATTTACCAGCATTTTAAACTCTCAGCTATTTAATTTCAACGACCGATTTATATTTTAGCGTTCACTGTTGACATTGCTAAATCCGATGATTACAATTTGCCATCATTTGAATAACACGCTTAAAAAGTGAAGAAAAGCTGGCAACCCAAGCCGGGCACCAAGTTCGGCCGTCCCCAAAGATTTAAGATAAGACCGCTCCGGCGGATCCTGCGTACAACTCATCTATTCAGTATAGCCTACGGTGATGTAGGCTCTTCTATTTATTATGCACTGGGAGTCGTTGCCCTGGCTGCAAGCGGTGCAACACCCCTGGCACTGGGGCTGGCAGGCATTATTTTCGTTTTCACCGCACTCTCTTATGCAGAGGGGACCGCCATGTTTCGCCAATCGGGAGGATCAGCCAGCTTTTCCCGACATGGGTTCAACGATTTCGCAGGGTTTATTGCCGGCTGGGGCCTCATGTTCGGCTATATTGTGACTATATCTATCTCATCCTACGCCATCCCTTCCTACCTCGGTTTCTTCTGGGCGCCACTTAAGACTTCACCAGTTATTATGACCAGTTGCGCCATGTCTGTCCTGATTTTTTTAATGACCATCAATATTGTCGGTGTCAGGGAATCCTCTATTTTGAACATAGCACTGGCCATACTGGACCTGGCGACACAGGCTTTATTGATTTTGCTGGCGCTACTGTTCTTTTTCAATCCGCAACTGATCATTGAGAGGATTACCAATTACTGGCCTGCGCCTCAATACTTGCTTTTCGGTATAGCTGTGGCGGCAATTGCCTTTACGGGTTTGGAGACCATATCGCAGATGGCGGAGGAGACCAAGAGGCCCGAGGTACGAGCGCCGAGGGCTTTGATTATTATAACTATAGTCATTTTGGTGGTGTACGCTGGAATCTCACTGGCCGCCTTTTCTACCATGACGCCTGCCGACCTGGCTATGAACTGGTCAACCGATCCTATAGCTGGTATCGCCAACCAGATATCCCACGGGGTTGTTCCAGCCGATTTAACTGCCAAACTGTTTAATATCGAAGCTTACAGGGTTGTTTTTACATGGGTTATAGGGCGGGTTCAAGCATTTTTGCCAGTGCTGGTCGCCATACTTGTTTCCACAATTCTGCTGATCGCCACCAACGCAGGATTGCTGGGCATATCAAGACTGGCCTTCTCGCTAAGCCGATTTAAGTTAATACCCGAAATAATGGGCAGAGTGCACCCCAGGTTTAAAACACCGTACTTTTCCATAGTACTTTTTACCAGTGTGGCAATTATGCTGCAGTCCCCTGGTTTCTTTGTCCAAAATATGTATGCCAACCTGGGAGGGCTCTACGCTTTCGGTTCGATGATAGCCTTTGCCCTGGCACACGCTTCGATCCTGGCGTTACGCATCAAACAACCGGATGCTGAAAGGCCGTTCAAATTGGGCTGGAATATAAGGATCAAAGGATATTTGCTACCTGTTACTGCCATGCTGGGGCTAATTGGAACGATAATAATCTGGATTACGATAGTGATTATGCAGCCTTACAGCCGCTGGGTTGGTTTTGCATGGATAGCGGTGGGAGTTGTTATATATTGGTATTCACACAGATTTAAAAAATCTGAGCCGGATGATATTGCAGGAGACATTGAAATGGTTTCCGGTTAATAATAAACTGGAATAACGATTATTAGCACACTATAATAGTGAATAGCAAAGAGATTTGAAATAACCTTTATGGAAATAGATAAAATTCTGGTAGCAGCACGCGGCAATGGGGTTGACCAGATAGCCGTAGAGTTGGCCTGTAAGATCGGGAAAAAAAGCAAAGCCAAAATATATATCGTTTACGTTATCGAAGTTAACCGCAGCCTACCTGTGGATGCTATAATTAAACCCGATATGGAGCTGGCCGAGAAGGTTCTGCTTGAAGCCGAAGAGTATGCACAGGACAACGATTTTGAGGTTGATACTGAGATTATCCAGGCACGTGAGGTTGGTCCGGCCATCATCGAAGTTGCAAGGCAAAACAGTGTAGATATGATAATCATGGGAATCACCTATAAAAAACGGTTTGGCTCCTTCACCATGGGCAATGCTGTGCCGCACGTTCTGGAAGAGGCGCCTTGCAGGGTATTGATATGCCGGGAACCGAAGCAATAAAGCAAAATAAAAGCAACATAGTGATTATGGGCTGCGGCCGCGTCGGCGGCAAACTGGCAGCCATGTTCGACGCTGCCGGACACAAAGTAACCGTGGTAGACCTCGATGCCTATAGCTTCCGGCGGCTTCCTCCTACCTTTAGCGGAACAGCGTTGATTGGCGACGGCACTGACGAGGAGATGCTGCGCAAAGCAGGTATTGAAAATGCCAATGCCTTTATAGCTTTAACCCAGGGAGATAATCGCAATGTTATGGCGGCGCAGATAGCCAAGCATATTTTCGAAGTGCCCCGTGTGATCTGCCGCATATACGACCCCTTGAGAAAAGATATTTATGAGCAGCTTGGACTGGAGTCCATCAGCCCCACGGAAGTTTTTGCCGATTTACTGTTCCAGAGGTTATCACAGAAGATATAGCCATGCTTAAACCTCTTTATATCGTTATAGTGGGAGGGGGTAATATAGGTTATTACCTCAGTAAAGCCCTGCTCAGCCAGGGCCACGAAGTACTCATTATTGAAAGGGATATACGTACCTGCGAACGTTTGGAGGATGAACTCGGCAGTTGCTCTATGAGGGGGGATGGATGCGAGACGGCCGTCCTAACGGAAGCCGGACTTAACCGGGCCAATGTACTGATAGCTACTACCAGCCACGACGAGGATAACCTGGTGTCCTGCCAAGTTGCCAAACATCGATTCAAGGTACCAAGGACTATAGCGCTGGTCAATAACCCCAGCAACGAGAAAATCTTCAAGAAGCTTGGCATTGATGCGACTATTTCCGTTACCAATACCATCCTGGAACACGTGGAGCAGGAGATACCTGCGCACTCATTGATCCACCTGCTTACCATGAGCGGTCAAATGGAAGAGGTAGTGGAGATGACCATTACCCGGGAATCTCCGGCCATAGGGAAATCCATTGCTCACCTGAGGTTGCCGGCCGACACCACCATTGCCTTGCTCATGCGTGAAGGAGAACGGCCAAGGATACCTGGTGTCGATGCTGTTCTGAAGGAAAACGACCGGGTTATTGTGCTCACTAGCCTTGATAGCGAGAGAAACCTGGAGAAAGCCCTTCTGGGCTAACTGTTTCTGAATTTAGCGGCTCAAGATCGACCTTTACTCAAGTCCTTTAAGCCCCGCCTTCAGCTTGGCGTACATGGTTTTCAGACCTTCCGACAGCACGCGGGTATCCCCAAGGACCGTCATAAAATTATGATCTCCATTCCACCTGGGTACAACATGCGTATGTATATGGCCCTCAATACCGGCGCCCGCCACTCTGCCCAGGTTCATACCGATGTTAAAGCCTGCCGGCTTAATCCTAGCGTTTAATAGTCTTATACAAAGTTTTACGAGTTCAACCTGTTCTTTGCCTTCTGCAACGCTCAGATCCAATACACTTCCTATGTGACGATAGGGCGCCACCATCAAATGGCCCGGTGTATATGGGTAAGCATTTAAGATTATGAAGTTTGCCTTGCCGCGGTACAGGATATAATTGGATTTATCCCTTCTTTCCGCCGGCTTGTCACACAGTATGCAACCCTTTTCTTTATCGGTCTTTAATATATAAGCTGCACGCCAGGGAGCCCAAATCTTTTTCATTCCCTATACCCCGAAACCTTAATTTTCCTATTGTAGCACGATTATTGACTTTACTGCTCAAGCTTGATATCTTTGTCTTAATCAGATATGACCGAATCGGATATAACCTATTTTTCCAGGGGCAATGTCTCCGGGAGCTTTAGAAAAGAGGTTTCTGAGGTACTAAACGACCTCTACAAACGGTTTGGACAGCGTTCTCCCTACAAAGTCGAAGTCTATACCTTCGATACCGAGGACAATCTCAACAGCTTCCTACGTGAAGAGAAATTTAAACGCGGGCTCTCTTTTAATACCGTCGACGATGCCGAAGCCTGCACCTACGATGTGCTTCGCGGCTACCCCCGCCTTTTGATATGCAGCGGCCGCCTGGCAAGATATAGTAAGCGGGGCAGGGCAGGCGCAATCAGGCACGAAGCTGCTCACACCGTTCTCCACGGTTCACTGGAATACAATATCTTCCAGATACCCGAGGATTGCCGTCACACTGCAATGGTAAAAGGTATCGATAACGAGAAACTGGAAGAGGTTTATCTTCAACTTTCCATGGGCGTTAAGGATTATGAGGCGACCAAGCTGCTCATTGAACACGATTTTATTAATTGCCAGTTTGCCTACGCATTGGAATGGATTCAACCTGTGGAAGATGATAGGACCGCCTGGAACATTTCAAAAACCAACAGGCAGACCCGTTTTGTCTACGAGAGCTCTCTGATGCGGCCCATCCTATTTACCAATCCTTTGCTCTCCCTGCCCAAGTCCAAAAATATCCCCAACGAAGAACATGTACAACTGAGTGCGCGGATCGAGAACATGATATCCATGCTGGGAGAGACCGAGGAAAACAAGGTATTGCAGGTCGCCGGGTCGATAATAGATGCGCTTGTCGACGATACCCACAAAAATATCGACTCTGCCTTCCATCTGTTGATCAACCTTGTTTAGAGACCGTTTCAAGAAACAGGTTGACATGAAATATCACAACTCCATCAAATTAACCGACAATCTTTATTGTTATATCTGGCAGGGAATGGGTAATAACTGCAATACCATTGTTTTGAAAGGCATTTTAAAAGACGACAAGCCGCATGCCATCATCGATCCGGGACACATTGTCAATGAAGCAAGTGAGGACTGTTTTGGCAGCCTGGAAGCGGCTATGGCATCCGACGGCATCAAAATTGATGACACCGGTCTGATAATCAATACGCATAGCCATCCTGACCATTGCGAGGCTAACGAACTGATAGCCGGCAGAGGCGGTGCATCAATCACCATGTCGGAGGAAGAGAACGAGTTTAGACTCACTACCGGTTTGCAAATGTACGAGCTATTTGATTTAAAACCTCCTCGCTTCACTCCCCTGTTCTATCTAAAGGAGGGGAGCATGGACATCGGCAAGGATGGATTTAAGGTCAATATCATGCTTACACCTGGCCATTCGCCGGGGTCTGTGTGCCTTTATCTTGAGAAGGAAAAGGTGTTGATAACAGGTGACGTGATTTTTTATATGAGCGTAGGCAGGACCGATTTTCCCGGGGGGAACACCGCACTTCTGGAAAAAAGCATACAGCGACTGTCGCTGCTTGATGTGGAGTACCTTATTCCGGGACACAATACGGAGCCCAATGGGGTTATCCGCGGCAAGCAGCAAATACAACGCAACTTCGAAGCGATAAAAATGTTTTTTTAAAGCCGGGCTCGGATGGAAATAGACGATAAAATTAAATTTGCGATTGAAAACACCCAGGTGCTCAGGTCACCCAAACAGCAGTTGGCCACGTTCGGCATCACCAACATATATTACTATATGATTACTGAACTTATGCAGGAAGTGAACGTGGTGAGGGAGGGCAGGGTAGTATCGGCAAGGCCCAGAATTGTCACACCTTCATACTTAATCAATTTGGAAGGTTTCAGCGGGTCGGCAAGACGGTATATCGAGATCATGTCTGAGTATAACCCACGTGAACCGGGGATCCTTTACACGTATAAAAATGAAAATACCGAAATGAATGTTGTATCCCAACCGCTGCCTGAAGTCCTCGACAAAATCAATCAGCGTATTGACAGTAGCAATGACCCGCTCAGCGCGGTTATCAAAGGCGTTGAAGAAATGTGGGATGTTTCGTTGATAAAATTCACCTTCGAGCTGACCAGGGACTCGGCACGTCACAATTTTTTAGAGTTTTACGGAAGGGGGCGGTTGGCCACCGATGAACAGGGAATACCCAAAGATGCCAGGGAAACTATAGAAGAGCTCTTCGAAATGTGCAGGAAGGAGCCCTCTTACGCTCCCGAGCTTGTAAGCGAACTCCAACGCTGGAACCTATGGCCGGAGTACCAGGACCGCTTTCTGCAGCTTTTCAAAAATCACTGAATTCTTAGATATAAATCCGGTTCAGTTTATTGAAAAAATTCATTCTGTTGACAATGCTGAGAAAGAGTTATATATTACACCTGCGTACGTTCCGCAATGATAAAGGAGGGTGATAAAAGGCTCAAATCCCTGAAGGGGCTTAATACCTCAAATGGCTGGCAATAAAATGGAGGAGATGCATATGTCGGAAAAAAGGATGCTCATACTTGATGCGGAAACAGTGCAGAAGATCGAAGAGAACCGCGGCGACATGAGCAACTCCGAATTTATCAACTTTATTATCGACAGTCATTTTGAACACACGAATAACTCACAAAACAATGACTTTGTGACCAGTGAAGAGCTGCACCAGTTCGAAGAGGGCATCAGGGACCTGTTGCGCAGCTTTCTAGAGTTTTTCCTTAGCTATGGCCTTGAGCTCGGCAAACAACCGGTCAACGGTGAGCTTGATAAGTTGAGCCTCAAGCTGCAGGGACTTAGCAAAACTATTAAAACCAGGAAATATTAGCCTCTATTTTCATATCCCCCGCCCCACTACCCGACGTTCTTTCCTATTTGTTACTTTTTAGTTCCCCTATACTTACAGCCGCCGCTAATTGGAATTGCATATGAAACTTTAGTACTAGTACCCACCTAAATACCCACCTATACCTATTGACATCTATATCTAGCACCCTGATAATGAATTTTGCGAATATTTAATTTATAGATAAGGGAAAATCGTATTAGTAATAATCCAGGATTAATGAAACGCCGCTTTCCAGATATTCCGCTGATACTGCGCCGGGGCCTCACATTACTTGCACTGGCAGCTATTGGCGTCGGGATTTATATTGCGCTGTCATTCATCGGTCACTCGCTTTTAAACGTTGAAGTAACCCCGCTCAGCCTGGCCCCGAGCATCGGCATCGCCCTGCTAATTGCATATGTGATTTATCAGACGCGTAATTTCGCAACCAAGCAAATTGACCGCCTTTTCTACCGCGATAGCTATCAATATCGTCATGAGCTAAATGAATTCGCCAGAAAGCGTATTCGGGGATTAATCAGCCTCAATGAGCTGGGTACCGAATTGCTGACATTGCTTTGTGGCGCCATCAAATGCAGGCAGTCGTATCTATTGCTTCCGAGAGAGGATACAGGGGATTTTTATATCCGTTTTGCGGTACCCCTGAAAGAGGATAGGCCATCGCTTATTATTAAGACAGACAGCCCCATTATGCGGTGGCTGAGGACAAGTAATTGTTATCTATCCAAAGAGTTGCTCGAAGCTGCTAACGAATTCAAAGCGCTTCGTCAAGAGGAAAAAGAAAGCATAACCCAACTCGGCATTCAATTGTTCTTTCCCATAATTAGCCGCCGCAGAATTATCGGAATCCTCGCTCTTGGTGAAAAGATGGTCAATGCAAAATATACCGGGGAGGATATAAGCCTTTCTGAAAGGGTCGTTAACGACATAGCGACCAGCCTCGAAAAGGAATACCTGGCAGACCAACTTAAAAAACGTGAACAGGAACTGTCTATCATTAACAGGCTGGCGGGAGTTATATCCTCCAGCCTAAATATACAGGAAGTATACGATGCCTTTGTAAGGGAGCTTAAGCAGGTCGTCGAGGCGGACTTTACGGCCATCGCACTGGTAGAGGAGAACGAAATATACTTTTCTGCTATATCCACCGACGTCGGCTCCGCATGGCAGACCGGCCAAAAAATACCCATCAGCGACACCGCCATCGAATGGGTCTTTATCAACAAAAGACCTTATTATGAAAAGGATCTCTGCAAAAATAGGCAGTTCCGGAACGGGGAAGAATTCATCAATCGGGGTATCCAATCCCTTTCCTATCTGCCGCTCATTAATAAAGGGGAGGTCATCGGTGTGCTCATGCTGGGAAGCAAGAAACCGGAGGCTTACAGTTCGGAGCAAATAACTCTCCTTGAACGACTCTCTGCACAGATCGCGGCACCCATCGAAAACAGCAGGTTGTACGCCAAAGCCGAAGCTATAGCTCGCGTAGATGCAATCACCGGTCTTTTTAACCGCCGGCATTTCGATGAACGTTTAAGAGAAGAAATAATTCGACACACCAATTACGGCGATACATTTTCCCTCATCCTTATGGATATGGACAACTTCAAAAAATACAACGATACTTTCGGCCATATGGCGGGAGACCGTATCCTCGTCCTGGCCGCCAGGCTGATCGAAGGCTCTATACGGTCGACCGACATTGCTTTCAGGTACGGCGGAGATGAGTTCGTCATTATCCTTCCCAACGCCTCAACACTGGATGCTTTCAGCGTAGCAGAGCGAATTCGCGAAAAAATTCTCTGTGAAATGTCTATCAAACAACTGGACCTATCAGTAAGCATCGGCGTTGCCTCCTGGCCCGGCGATGGGTCAACCCTGGATGAGCTGTGCTACGCCGCTGATATGGCCCTTTACTATGCCAAGCATACCGGTCAAAACAGGACCTCTATCGCCTCTAAAACGCTTTTCTCGCTTAACGAGCCGGCCACGAACGTAAATAGCGAAGCTGACGTTCTGGCCACTATCTACGCCCTGGCAGCTACTCTGGAAGCGAGAGACAAATATACATATGGGCATTCCCGCAGGGTCAGCCGCTATGCCGTAGCAACGGCCGAAGCATTGAATTTGCCGCCCGAACAGGTTGCCGTTATCAGCGCCGCCTCTCTCTTGCATGATATCGGCAAAGTTGGCATTCCGGATAATGTTTTGAACAAAAGCGGGAAATTGCTGGACGAAGAATGGGAGTTGCTCAAGCAGCATCCCAAGTTGTCAGCTACTATAGTCGGTCATATACCCAGTCTCAGCGCGTGCCTGGCTGCCGTGCGTCACCACCATGAGAGGTGGGACGGCACAGGCTACCCCAGCGGCCTAAAGGGCGAAGCAATACCCATTGAGGCCCGCATATTGTGTGTAACCGATGCCTTTGAAGCTATGATCTCAGACCGGCCTTACCGCGGCCCGCTGACCTTTAAAAAGGCTATCGCTGAGTTGGAAACCTGCTCCGGCACCCAATTCGATCCCAATATAGTGCAGGTTTTCATACCCCTGGCCCTGGCAACGGCTCCGGATGATATTGAGTTGGAAGCGCTCAAGATTGCCGCTGAGCGAATTAATTAGCCCGTGCCAGAATACATATATTCCTGGAAAAATACTTTACCGGCCATTTGTACGTAGCTTCAGGATATTCTTTCAAAACCTTAAAACCTGCGGCACTGACCTTTTGCTTTATCTCCGGATAAGTGTAAAGGTAATAATAGCGCAGTATCTCACCGTCTCTTGTCTTCCACGACATCAAGGTCTCCCGGCCCCTATTCCAGAAGGCTTTCTGCCAACGGTTCCAAACCGTAATAAATACCTCGCCACCAGGCTTCATAACACGTCTCAGCTCCCTGAAGGACGCTTCCCTTTCCTTTTTTTCTTTAATGTGATGGTAGGCAGCCACAGATATGGCCCACTCAAATACTCCATCTCTAAAAGGAAGTTTGACCGCATCTCCGACTACCAGGCTGGCGTCGAATTTAAACTTGGCGGAGTATTTAATCGCCTGAGCTATCATCTGCTCGGATGAGTCCAAGCCCCAGAATTCAAATCTATCCTTAAAGGGCAGGAAATCAGGGCCGTGTGCGCATCCTATATTCAACAGCCGGCCGCTTCCCCACCGCCCGGCTACCTCATCAAGCTCCTGCTTAAAGCGGGTCCAATGCCTCAGCCGGTACCAGCTTTCCGCAATCTCGTCGTACGTGTTCAATCAGTTGTTTCCCTTTGTGACCGTGTATGCAATTTGCTAAACTGTCAAAGTAGATCAAATATAGCACAACGATAGCCATGAATCACGCCGTCAGAAAAATCTCGCGCACCATATCCGGGGTTACACCCGTGGCCGCAATGGCCAAAGCTACGCAATGCCCCGGCTCTTGCGTATTTTGCCCCACCTATGAACAGGCTCCCAAAAGCTATACTCCGGAATCCCCGGCGGTGCTTCGCGCCCTGGCCTGCGATTATGACGCTAAGAAACAAGTGGATCTGCGTCTGAAAACACTGTCGCATATGGGGCACCCCGCCAACAAGGTCGAGCTCATTGTAATGGGAGGCACCTTCCCGGCCTGCCCGCCCGATTACCAGTATAGCTTCATTAAATCCTGTTACGATGCCTTGAACGGCCGTGATTCCCGAGACCTGGAGGAAGCCAAAATCATCAACGAAACAGCCGAACACAGGTGTACCGGCCTGTGCATTGAAACCCGGCCGGACTGGTGCGGGGAGAAAGAAGTAAAGAGCATGTTGGAGTTCGGCGCTACCCGCGTCGAACTGGGCGTTCAAACCCTGGATGACGACATATACAGGCTGGTGCGCAGAGGGCACACCGTAGCCGATGTAATCACTGCCACTCGTCTGCTAAAAAAATACGGCTTAAAGGTCTATTACCACTGGATGCCCGGACTGCCCGGCTCCACATTGGAGCACGACCTGGACATGACACGCGAACTTTTTGAAAATGAGTGCTTCAAACCGGACGGCCTCAAACTTTACCCTACGCTGGTGGTAGCCGGCACAGAGCTGGAGAAGTGGTACAAGGAAGGCAGTTATATACCTTACACCATGGATGAAACCGTGGAGCTGCTGACGGGTATAAAAAGCCTGGTGCCCAAATACGTGCGGATACCCCGCGTTATGCGCGATATACCTACTAAATTTATTATCGCGGGATGCAAAGACCTGGCGCTGAGATCGTCCGTAAGAGAGGCGATGAACATAAAAAATTTGCAGTGCGCCTGCACGCGTTGCCGCGAGTATGGCCACAGGCTTCGCGACGGCTGGAAAATAGGTAGGCCGGCCCTGCATAAATATGAATACACAGCATCCAACGGCAGGGAGATATTCCTATCGTATGAAGACGAAGGAGGCACTCTCTTCGGCCTGCTGAGATTGCGGATCGGCACGGCCGGCGAAGATATATACCCTGCGATCGTACGTGAGATACATGTTTTTGGCTCGGAGGTGCCTATTGGTGGGCAAAAAGAGTTCGCCGCACAGCACAAGGGACTGGGAGCAGAGTTGCTCAAACAGGCCGAGAAGATTACAAAGCAGGATTTTTCTGTCGAAAAGATTGCCGTTATCAGCGGTGTGGGAGCCAGAGACTACTTCCGGACGGAATGTGGCTATATTCTGGAAGGCCATTATATGGTCAAAGCTCTCTAGAGCTGTCAAGTTAATATAGGTGGCAGGCCACAAAGTGACCGGGGGCAACTTCCCTGTATTCCGGATCAACTTCAGGACAAATAGCTATCCTTCGATGGCACCTGGGGTGAAAATGGCAGCCGCTGGGAGGCTTGAGCGGGGATGGTACATCTCCCTTCAGCAAAATCCTATCCTTGTTTGCGGGACGAAGGCTGGCGATTGCCGACAGCAGGGCCTCGCTGTAAGGGTGAAGTGGCTTTTTAAAAAATTCGTGCTTATCGGCCATCTCAACGATCCTGCCTAAATACATTACGGCCACACGGTCCGAAATATATTTTACAATTGAGAGATCGTGGCTCACGAACAAATAAGCCAGCCCATCCCTGTCCTTGATATCCATCATTAGATTCAATATCTGGGCCTGAACCGACACGTCCAGGGCGCTAACCGGCTCATCGGCAATGATCAGTTCAGGGTCCATAGCCAGCGCCCTGGCTATGCCTATGCGCTGCTTCTGCCCTCCGCTGAACTCATGGGGATACCTCTCGTAAAACCCGGCTTCCAACCCGACTTTCTCCATCAATGCGGCCACCCGTTCAGAGCGCTCACCTGCGTTCTTTATGCCCTGCACAACCAGCGCCTCCTCGATGGAACCTCCCACGGTCATCCTGGGATCCAGTGACGAATCCGGGTCCTGAAATACAATCTGAAGTTTACCCCGCAATTTCCGCAGGTCCTTCTTGTTTAGCTTTACAACGTCCATCCCATTAAAAAGGATTTCACCGCTGGTCGGCTCTTCCAGACGTAAAATCGTCTTGCCCAGCGTGGTTTTCCCGCATCCCGATTCCCCTACCAACCCCAGCACCTCTTTCTCAGCGATGGTCAGCGATACGCCGTCCACAGCCTTTACGTCGCCTACCGGCCGGGGTATAAGACCGGAGGTCACCCGGTAATACTTCTTCAGGTCCTTTATTTCTAAAATCTGCTGACTGTGCATTATCTTTTTCCCATTATATCGGCGTCATAAAGGTGGCATGCGGCAGTCTGTACACCGGATATGTTCAACATCTCAGGTTCTACAGTATGGCAAATATCCATAACGCTGGGACACCTTGGGTGGAACGGGCAGCCGGACGGTATATCCATGGGGTTGGGCGTATTGCCAGGTATGGAGGGCAGCCTTTTCACCTCGGTAGAAATATCCGGCAGGCAACTTATCAAGCCTATGGTATAAGGATGCGCCGGCTTCCTCAAAATGTGTTCAACAGGCGCTATTTCCACCACTTTACCGGCATAGACGACTGCGGCCCGGTCGCCTATCTCACGTACCAGTGACAGGTCGTGCGTGATGAAAATGATGGACATATTGCGCCTGGCTTTAAGCTCCTGCAGTATGTATATGATTTGTGCGCGTATGGTGACATCCACGGCGGTCGTGGGTTCATCGGCAATCAATATCCTGGGATCGCATGACAGGCCCATGGCTATCATAGCCCTCTGCTTCATACCACCCGACATCTGGTGCGGATACATCTTGAGCGCCCCCACCGCTTCCGGTATCTTCATCTCTTCGAGCAGCGCCACTGCCTTCTCCCTCGCAGTACCATTATGGTGCATTCTGTGGGTATTAATCTGCTCCTCTATCTGGTCACCTATGGTAAAGACAGGGTTCAGTGCCGACTGGGCATTCTGAAAAACCATGGCAATGTCCTTTCCCCTAATATTGCGCAACTGCGGAATAGGGCAGGTTGTCAGGTCCAGGCCTTCATATAAAACTTTCCCTTCCACGATTTTGCCCGGCGGGCTGTCAAAGAGACGTAGGATGGAGAGGGCGGTTACGGATTTGCCGCATCCCGATTCACCCACCAGACAGAGACATTCGCCCTCATCGAGAGTGAAGCTCACGCCGTTTACAGCTTTTACTATGCCCCGGCGCGTGTAGAACCAGGTCTTTAAGTCCTTTACCTCAAGTAACGTTTTAGCTGACAAAGTATAAATTTCCTTGCATTTAAATCTTAAACAGTCGCTTTGGGATCGAAGGCGTCCCGCAAACCATCGCCGAAGAAGTTGAATGATAGGACTGTGAGAAAGAGCATTATGCCCGGCTCCACAGCCACCCACCAGGCCGTGTCCAGTGTGTGCTGGCCGGTATTCAGTATGGTTCCCCAGCTTGTGCTCATGGGGTCTCCCATGCCTATGAAGCTCAAGGCTGCCTCCGCCATGATCACACCCGGTATAGACAAAGTGGCCATGACTATGATCAAGCTCGCTACATTCGGAATGAGATGATTGAATATTATCCTGTTATCGCTGGCGCCCAGCGCCTTGGAAGCAGTAATGAAATCCCTGGTCCTCAGAGACAAGGCTTCGCTGCGTATGAGCCTTGCTGCTCCGGTCCAACCTGTCAGGCCGATGACAATGACAATGATGGTAAGGCTGGGCCCGAATATAAAGACGATCAGCACCAGCAAAAGAAAGAAGGGGAAAGTCATCATGACGTCGGTAAATCTCATCAGCAGGTTATCTGCCCAGCCACCCAGATAAGCTGACAGCACACCCAGAAAAGTACCCAGGGATATGGCGATCCCCGTCGCCAGAAGGCCGACCAATAGTGATATCCTCGAGCCGGAGATCAGCATAGCCAGCATATCCCGCCCCTTGCTGTCCGTGCCGAGGGGATGGTCGGACCTGCCCGGGTGTACTGTGGTTGTAAAAGTACTTGTTTTTATATCATATATCGATTCCTGGGTGGAAAATCCCAGAGGGGGCAGATTTTTGACATCGAAGTCGACATGCTGCGGGTCGGCGGCAAAGAACGGCCCGAAAGTTCCCAGGAGCGCCAGGAATACTATAAAACCCAGTCCGGCAAGAGACAGCTTATTTTTCTTAAGCCTGTCCCAGTAATACCTGACCAGCCGCCGGTTGACATGAACCGGCAATTTGATCCCGCCCCGGCTGACTATCTTCTCTTCACTCATACCTTATCCTCGGATCGAGATAAGTATAAAAGAGGTCGGTTGCCAGGTTGATGAACAGCACCAGAAAAGTCCCTATCAGTGTTACCGCAACCACTACTGCGTAGTCGTCGGCAAAGATGGCGTTGAAGGAAACCTGGCCGAGGCCGGGTATGCCGAATACGATTTCGGTAAGATAGGCGCCGCCGAAAACCACGCTGCCCAGATCGAACATAATTATGGTTACCAGTGGCAAAATGGCATTGCGCAGTACATGTTTGCCGATCACTGTACTTTCCGGCAAGCCCTTGGCGCGTGCGGTTGTTACGAATTCTTTGTGGAGGTTATCCAGCATGGCAGAGCGGGTATAGCGCACGTAGCCTGCCAGCTCTCCTATTCCCAGCGCCATTACCGGCAATATCAATTGTTTGAGGTTCTCCAGCGACCAAATCGGGTAGTTAGTATCGTAATAGGTCTTAAAAAACCCCAGATAAACGGCAAACACCAGGATCAGCATCAGGCCCAGCCAGAAACCGGGGATGGATATACCGATAAAAGAAAAAATGGAGGCAGCGTAATCGAACTTCGTATTCTGCTTCACAGCGGCCAGCATGCCCAATCCCACGCCCAGGATAATGGCGAAAATAGTAGCCAGCAAGATTAATTGGAAGGAGTAAATCCAGTGGGAACCTATCAGTTCCAGAACAGGCATGGAAGCGCTGAACGACCACCCCCAGTTCCCCTGCAGCAAGTTACCCATGTACGAAAAATATTGCTCGGTTATGGGTTTGTTAAGGCCGTACCTGGCTTCGATGGCCTGCTTTACCGAGTCGACGTCCTGTCCCCTGGCGGCGATGTTGAGGATATACCGGTCAACCGGGGACGAGGGGCCTACGCGCAGCAGGACAAACGTGATAGTGAGGATGCCCCAGGCAATTATGATGCTGTAGATCAGCCGTTTGATAATGTAGTTGCGCATAATCCAGTGCCCGGCGCAGCGCCAGTGAGTTTGGGGCGGTCAGCCTGAAAGCCAGTTATTCGAAGCGCCACAGATAAGAATTATATCCTATGTTAACGCCCGGCTCTATGCCTGTCACGTTTTTCTGAAAGCCAAGGTTGTTCTGCGTGTAGACCAGGAAATCGACCGGTTGCTCGTCGGAGATGATACCGGCTAGCTCAGAGTACATTTTGGCCCGCTCCACCTTATCCAACCCTTCCTTGGACCTTATCCTCTTAAACAGGTCGTCCACCTGACTATTGAAGAAACCGAAGGAATTGAGGCCGCCGTCGCTGGCGTAGAATACACTGGTGCCGGATGGCGCCAGAGGGTCTGTGCTATGCCCCATCAGCGTCATGTCCCACGCCTCATCGCTGACCGCCTGGGGACCGTTATTATACCTGGGCTCCTGGTCGCTGCCGGGCACCTTATTCATCATGTAGCTGCGAAGCAGGGTAGGCCACTGGACCCATTTGACCTCTACGTTGATACCGATTGCCCCCAGATCCTGTTTTATTAATAAAGATAGCGACTCCACTACGTCGCTGCCGGGTGTTGTTACGAGCAGCAGCTTTACGGGCTTTCCATCTTTGCCCAGCAGCACATCGTGGTCTCCGTCCTTGCCATACGTATAACCGGCTTCTTTGAGCATTTCAATAGCTTTATCCTGGCTATTGAGCGGGGCCACCCCCAGTTTAAGCGAGGACTCATCGTTGAACCAAGGTGAGCTGGGGGGAATAAAGCTGAAGGCAGGCTCGGCAAAGCCCAGGTATATTTGCTTGACAATGGGATCTTTGTCTATAGCCATTGATATGGCCTGACGGACCTGTTTATTACGCAGTCCTTCCCAGCCGTTGGCACGTTCGTTATAAGAAATGAGGTTATAGCCCCTGGTTGGTATGGTGAAAACATTGATGCGGGGCATATTCTTAAACTTGGAAACGTTTTGCGGCTCTAATCCGCAAAAATTTATGTCGCCGGCCTCGAGGGCGGCCTGCATGACCGCCGAGGTCCCGAACTGTTTTATCGTGTATTCCTGGAAGTAGGGAGCGCCATTGTCCTTTCCCAAATAGTAGTCAGGGTTTCTCTCAAGCACGAACTTATCGTTTTTCAGCCAGTCTTTAAATTTGTAGGGGCCGAGGTTGCCTGTGTATGAAAGGTCATTGAACTCTTTAGCCTGCGTGAATGCGTCGATGTTGCCTTCATATTTGGTAGCTATGTATTTGGGGTAGGGAGTGAGGTTATACAGGGTATAAATAAACTCAGGCTGAACGGTCTGCCGGGTGATAGTAAATGTCGTGTTGTCCACCACCTGCGGGGTGACGAAGACCTTCGTGCTCCCGACCACTTCCTGCCAGTCGTCCTTGTAGTTATAGTTCAGCCAGTCCGAGAACATCAGGTTTTTGAGGGTATATACGTAGTCATCGGCCGTTACCTGCGAGCCGTCGCTCCATTTCAGGTCGTCCCGTATGGCCATGGTATAGACCAGTCCATCCGGTGAAACTTCTATATCTTTAGCCAGGCAGCGCAGGACGACATTGAATTTGTTGTCGTAAGTGGCCAGAGAGTCCAAAGTATAACCGACGTAACCAAAGGACGACGCATCCGCGGCCAGAATATAGTTGAGGGTCTCGGCCTCTCCCCCGGTCACATCGCCCTCGATGAAGCTACCTTTGGCCGCCGGAGCGGCGCAGCCGCCCAGGGATAATATCAGTAAAACCGCTGCAGCCATGATGGCCAGGCCTTTATTTAGTCTGCTTCGCAATCTTTTACCTCTCATTACGGACGGTTTTATTGAAAATACCAGGACTGGTAGTTATACAGGAAATTGGGGCCCGGTTCCACTCCTTTCACGTTGCTCTGGAAGGCGTAATTATCGCTGTAGAACACCAGGAAATCCACCGGTTGATCGTCCGAAATGATCTTGGAAAGCTCGGTGTAAATCTGTTTGTGACTCTCGGGGCTCAATCCCTCTGCCGAACTGGCCTTTTTATACAGGGCATCGACGTTGTCGTTAAAGTATCCGAAAAGGTTAAAACTGCCGGCCGATGAGAAGAAGTCCCTGCTTGTCCCCAGCGCCAGCGGGTTGGCGTGCGAAGAAAGAATGGCGAGGTCCCATGGTTGGGTTCCCACCGCTTTCGGCCCGTTATTGAAAGAGGCCTGCTGGTCTGAACCGGGGACTTTATTCATAAGTCCGGCGAAGAGCATATCGCGCGGGGAGAATTTGGGGGTGATATCCAGCCCGATGCCCAGTAAATTCTGCCTGATAAGAATGGCCAGGTTCTGCTCGAAATCACTCTGCATATCCACCGGGAAAATCAGCTTGATGGGATTGCCATCCTTGTCTACGAACACCATCTTGCCGCTGACCTCTTTTTGTTCATAGCCGGCGCTCTTGATCAGGTCGATGGCTTTTTGCTGGTCTGCCGCCGGGCTCATTCCATATTTGTTAAGCACACTCTCGTCATACCACGGCGAGTAGGGCGGTATAAAGCTGAAAGCCGGGACGGCAAATCCCTGATACATTTGCTGTATGACCGCGGGTTTGTCTATGACCATGGAGATGGCCTGCCTGACCCTGACATCCTTCAAGCCGGCCCAGCCGTTATCCCGCTGGTTATAAGCTAGATAAACGTAAAAACCGGTTGGGATGGTATAAACAGTGGTATTGCCCTGCGACCTGTAGGTATTGGCATCCTGCGGCTCTATATAGGCGGAGGAGACCTTTCCCGACGTCAGCTCATCGTTGATCTCTTGCTGCAGACCATAGGTCTTAATGACGTACTTTTCGAAGTAAGGGGCGCCCGTTTCTTTGCCCAGGTAATAATCCGGGTTACGCCTCAACACGAAGCCGTCCGCGGCATCCCAGGCCGTAGGGATATAGGCTCCCATATTGCCGGCATAATTCATATTGACGAATTCAGGGGCAGCTGTAAAAGCATCTTTGTTATTCTCGTAGTGCACTGCTATGGCTTTGGGATAGGGCATCAAATCATAGATGGTATAAAGGAAATCCGGGTCTGCCGAACGGCGTGTGATTTTGAATGATGTGTCGCTTAGAGTCTCCGGGCTGAGGGGATAAGTCTGGTTATCCACCGTTTCCTGCCATTTGGACTTATCGGCACACTGCAGCCAGTCGGCCAGCATAATATTCTTGAGCGTGTAAACGTAATCGTCGGCCCTGACATTGCTTCCGTCCGACCACTTCAAATCGTTCCTGATAGTCACTGTATAGACCAGCCCGTCCGTTGAGACTTCTATGTCTTTGGCCAGGCAGCGCAATTGAAGTTTAAACTGATTATCGAAGACAGCCAGCGGATCAACCATGAAGCTGGCATAGCGTTTCGACGCTCCACCGTCAGTGGCAATAATCCAGTTCAACGTCTGGGCATCACCGCCCAACACGGCCTCGGTAAATGTGCCTTTGGCAGTACGAGATTGCAGACTGCCAGTACAGGCCGGCAGAAGCATGGAAAAAATCGCGATGATGGCAACCAGGTAAATTATCTTTTTCATGGTTCTCCTCGAAGTGATTTATATATATAACGCCGATTACCCAATTTGGTTGTACAAATATTTATTCTTTGCGTCTGACGGAAGTGATGGCATTGGCGGGATTCTTCATGAAATCGGGAAAGTGCTCCAACCCGAAACCCTCTCAGACTACTCTTTATATTTGTCTATAAAAACGCTATATACTATCACAAACTTATTTTCAAATGAAGCGCTCTTTGATGCCGGCGATGAGTTCATCCACCTTTTCCTCGGTATCGGCGCCCACACGCGTCAGCGCTTCATCGACCCTTTGGTATTTCCCGGCGTTATAGATGTCATTCAAGGTCTCATAGAGGCCGGCCCTCCTGCCCAACCTGAAATTCAGCCTGTCCCTGACCGGCATATTCAGATACCTGTTGATAGCATCCAGGCATTTCTGTTTGGCCAGTGGGAAGCGGCCTTCCAGCTCGGGCAGCAGGTTCAAAACGTGGTCGCTTTTCAGCTCTCCTGTGAAATCCAGCTTTTCGATGAATTCGCCGATCTCCCTTACGACTTCATCCTCGCGCTGCAGGGCAAACTCGCCTTTTTCCAGCCTGGACCAAAGGAGCATATTCTCGCTGACCTGGAGGGTGCGCAGGCGAATGAAATCCGGATTGATCTCGCTCAGCACGCGCGCCGATTCTGAAGCGTGTTCGTGCGACCACTGCCTCCCGCCCAGACCGGGCATATAGTATTCGGAGAGCTCGATGCCAGCCTCCTTAATGTTCTTGCCCCCTTTGATATGGTCTTCAGCCGTGGTGCCTTTATCGACAAATTCAAGCACGGTATCCGAGCCGCTCTCCATGCCGATGTGGATGCGTGAGAGCCCTGCTTCCCTGATTTCCTTGAGTTCGGCCACGCCTTTCTTGGCAGCCGTCTTGGAACGGCAATAAGAAGTGACCCTTTCCAGTGAAGGGAAGGACTTCTTGAGGGCTTTCAGCACGTTCACCAGGTCGGGCGTCCTCATGATGACGCTGTTGGCATCCTGCAGGAAGGCTGAAGTACCGCCCGCCCACAGCCACAGTGCAACCTGCCTGACGCAATCCCTGGCTGTGATCTGGTTATAAATATAAGCGGCGACCTCTTTCAGCCGTCCCTCCTCACCGTTTTTTAAGCCCAGTTCCGTTATAGCATCCGCAAGCGATTTGGCGGTCTCTATGTCTTTGATCACGTCCTCGGCCGGGCGCAGCTCGAATTTTTCTCCCTTATATGTGTGGCAGAACTCGCAGCGGTTCCAGGGACAGTTGCGCGTGGCCCTGATCAATAGTGAATAAGCTTCGCTGGGCGGCCTGATGGGACCGGTCTCGAAATAGTAGCTGTTGATTTTATCGAAATTCATGTTCCCATTATTTTAACCCCTATTTTAAGACGGGGAAAATCCGTTCAATAAACATAGCCGAACTTGAAAATGCTACAATTTCAAAGCATGACTGCACTCAAAGATGCCGTAAAGGTGGTCTCCTTCGACGTGGAAGGCACCATGGTGACTACGGATTTCAGCTATGCCATCTGGTTCGAGATGATCCCGCAGCGCTATGCACAGAGGTACGGCCTGGCTATCGAAGAGGCCATCCGGAAAATCCGCAAGGAATATGACAGCGTGGGCGACCAGCGGCTGGAATGGTACGACGTTCAATACTGGTTCACCCGGTTCGACCTCGGCCGGGCCGATATTGCCATGGAGGAGCTGCAAAACAGGGTGAACTACTACCCGGACACAAAAGATGTTCTGGAAAAACTGGGCAAAAGATATAAATTGAGCGTGGCATCGGGCTCACCCAGGCCCTTTTTAAAGCACCTTCTGCGCGATGTCGAACACAAATTCAGCTCGATTTTCTCCTCAACATCGGATTTTAAGAAGGTCAAGACGGCTGATTTTTACCGGGAAATCTGCAGCCGTTTGGGGGTGGAGGCCGACCAGGTCGTTCACATCGGGGACAATAAGCAATTCGATTTCCTGGAGCCTGCCACCGTGGGTATTCGGGCTTTTCACCTGGACCGCGAAGGCAAGAGCGGCAACGCGGCCGCACTGCGCAACCTTGCACAACTGGCCGACCTGCTGGACGGCCGTTAGCCTTTTACACCAGGCCGGTCTCGATGGTCAGCACCGTGCCCTTACCCGGCTCCGATTGAACATAACCTTTCCCCACTTAGAAAAAAAAGAAGGCACTGAAGAAGGAAACTGTCCCCCTTATAACAAAAAGGAGGTCGCTGTAGAGGAAAACAACTATCCCCTCTTAGAAAAAAGGAAGGCGTTGAAGAGGGAACTTGTTCCCTCTTATAAAAAAAGAAATCCCCTCTCCTGGGAGAGGGGCAGGGGTGAGGGAAAAATGATGAACCTTAATTGTTATTTCCCCTCAATTGGGCTATTATTAAGTTAGAACGATTTACATAAAGCTGGCCGGTCATCTGCAAATGACCGGTTTTTTAGTCAGTAAAGGACGCACAATGGAAATGAATCAATTCGCAGACATCAGCAAGGACCTGTCCACGCAGATCAAGGAGGTCGAGAACCTGGTAAGGGACGATCAGTTCAAAGAAGCGCGCAAGCTGCTTCCGGCCGCGCAAGAAAACTGCAATAACCTGGAATCCCTGATGGCGCCGGATAACAGGATACAGAGGAACATAGTTAACAACCGCCGGCAGGAAATAGTCTGGATCCAGGATGCCATTCAAGTAGGTACAGCCAAAGCCAAGGCCAAACCCGTCCGTAAGCGCGTATCCAAATCTAAATAGCGCTTAGCGCACTCCCAATCCTATCCTCTACTCTACTACTATCCTCTTTTTTGCAGAGTACTGCGCCCTGTGAGTCCTGGCCGAGGGACAACTGCACGATTTGCAGTTTTTTATGGTGATTTCACTGCGGGCATGGTTTACCAGGTGAAACGTGTACTCACAGCTATCGCCGTGAATATTTAGCCCATTGCAAAAGCCTTTAGTCTTATCGAAATCCATTTTTCTCCATCCTGTAATACTTGACCGGGGACATACATAAGCCCGAAATGGGCCTGCATATGTCCCCGGTTCAATTTGTGTGCGGTTTTACTTACCTGCTGGTATAGCTGCGCGGACCGTAGCTTGATTCGCCGTTTTGCTGTTTCTTAGCTTTTCTGCAACCCGGACAGCGCTTCGGTTCGTTGGTATAACCTTTGGTGGCGAAGAACTCTTGTTCTCCCGAAGTAAAGGTAAAGTTAGTACCACAATCGGTGCACTTTAGCGATTTGTCTTGAAAACTCATCGGATGCCCTCCTTAATAAATTTAGCCGTATTCGGGCCATCCAATGCTTAATAGAAGTGGCGAAGTGTAAGAAGCTTGTAATAACCTAAACTTGAACTATATTGGAAGTATACACTGAATCGAAACTTATGTAAAGAAATAGCGAATGCTTGTCAGATGGGCCAAAAAAACTGCTACAAATCTTCTTCCGGGAATTTATGTAGCATAGCCAGCACTGCGGCAGTTATTCCGCGTTCATAAAATGCATGTATACGGAAACCCCGTACGCTGCAGGATTGCCAAGTATTACTGCACCGTCACAGTCACAGACGCGGTTGTGGAGCCGTTACCATTAGTGGCAGTCAGGGTGTAAATCGTGGTTTGAGTTGGGTATACAGCCGGCTGTTCAAAAGCCCGGGGCACGCCAACTTCCGGATCGATTGATATCGTTGTCGCTCCCGTAACATTGTAGGTCAAGGTCGAAGACCCTCCTGCAGAAATGGTGCTCGGGTTTGCTGTAAAACTGCTTATAACCGGCAGGTCACCTGTCGTCGTGCCCACCGTAATAGTTGCTGTAGCTGTTGTAGCTCCGTTGGCGTTGGTAGCGGTAAGCGTATAGGTCGTGGTTGTTGTCGGGGATTCGGCCTGTGTGCCCGTGGCCTGAACAGTGCCGATGCCCATATCAATAGAAATGCCTGTTGCTCCCGTAACAATCCACTGTAAAGTCGAAGACTGCCCCAAAGCAATATTGCTCGGGCTTGAGGTAAAGGTGACGGCCGGCTTGGCAGTAGCAGTGGAAGGCAGTGTAATCGTAGCAGGGGCCGTAACAGAGCCGTTGCTGTTGGTGGCGGTAAGCGTGTAAGTGGTGGTTATCTCAGGGTGCACTATCCTGGTGCCTGAGGCGGAAACGGGGCCGACGCCGGGGCTGATGGAAATGTTCTTTGCCCCTGAGATATCCCATTGCAACGTCGATGTCTGCCCTGCAACGATCTGGGCCGGATCCGCAGTAAAGCTGTTTATGGTCGGCGGACCTGCCGGCCCAACTGTAAGCGCCACCGATTTGGAAACGGAACCGGCACCATTAGAGGCGCTCAGTGTATAGGTAGTAGTTGCAGCCGGCGTAACTGCTTTGGTCCCGGCGACATCAACCTTGCCTATGCCCTGGTCTATGCTGACGGTGGTGGCTCCAGTAACATTCCACTGTAAATTGGCAGACTGACCGGCGGTAACCGTGTCGGGCGCCGCCATGAAAGCTACTATGACCGGTGGATTGGGCGCCGTAACCGTGACCGCGGCTGTTTGGGTCATAACCCCGGCGGCATTGACGGCATTTATCGTATAGGTGGTGGACTGCGTCGGCTGCACGTCCATGGTCCCTGCAATATCCACCTGGCCGATGCCCGGGTCGATACTAACGGTTGTAGCGCCCGTCACATTCCACAGCAGGGTGGTTGTCCCCCCGGGGTTGATCGAGGAAGGGCTAACGCTAAAGGCTATTATCTGGGGAGGCGTGGTCGGCGTTGACTGGCCCGAAGAACAGCCTGCAACAAGGACCAACAGTAATGAGAGAGAAAGATAAATAAACTTTTTCATAGTGCTTAACCCCCCGAAATATTACCCGTTAACATCGACATTGCCTGATTATTTTAGCTCACAAACGCCATAAACTTCTTATGCACCTATATATCTTAATACATGCTCCAAATAATAATCTAGCGCCGGAAAAAAGCATTGACAGGGCCTGCAAGCCTCTGGTATAAGTATACATTTCCGCTCAGCAAAATACCCTATAAGGAGCTGCACTATGAGAACGGTTAACGTCTTTAAAAGAACCCTGTGGCTGGCCTGTTCGGCGCTGTTTATATCCATCCTGCTGGTCTCTTCCCTCCTGACAGCCTGCGCCCAGCCTGCCGTCTTTAACACTGAGACCGTCAGGCCGGAGGACGTCGGCCTTTCATCAGACGCGCTGAATCAGATCGGTACCACCCTGAATGCCGACATAGCCGACGGCAAAATCAACGGCGTCGTGCTCCTGGTAGCCCGCAACGGCAAAACAGCCTATCTTAAGAGCTTCGGAACACGGGACGCCGATAACAAAGTGCCGATGACCAGCGATTCTATATTCCGCATCTTCTCCATGACCAAGTCGCTCACCGCCGTATCGATCGCCATGCTGATGGAAGACGGCAAGTTGGCGCTTACAGACCCGGTATCGAAATACATACCGGCCTTTAAAAATATGAAGGTGGCACAGATCACCCAGGACAAGGACGGCAATGATGTCGTCACACTGGTCCAAGCGAACAGGGAGATCACGATCAAGGACCTGGCCACACACACATCCGGGTTGGGCTACTGGTTCTTACTGCCCACCGCCCTTCAGAATATATACCTTCAAGCCGGCATGGCCGACCTAGAAGGATTAACCAATGCCCAGGTTTGCGATAAAATAGCTAACCTGCCCCTGGCGGAAAATCCCGGGACCCTCTACAGGTACGGGATGAACTACGATGTCCTAGGCAGGGTGATAGAGGTTATTTCCGGCATGACGCTGGACCAGTTCTTTGCCGAGCGAATCTATAAACCGCTGAAAATGAAAGATTCCGGGTTCCAGGTTGCAGCCAGGGACGAGGACCGCCTGGTTTACCTGGACCCCGCATGGCCTCTTAGTATAGACCCTACCAGCCCCTACAGGAAGTTCTGGAGCGGAGGAGGCGGCTCGGTATCGACGGCTCCGGACTATGCACGCTTCGCCCAGATGCTGCTCAACGGCGGCCAGCTCGACGGTGTGCGCCTGCTAAAGCCGGAAACCGTGGCCCTCATTACATCGGACCAGTTGGGACCGCTGGGCGACCGCAAAGACAGCATGTACGTACCCGGCAAGGGTTACGGCGAAGGCTTCGATTTCTATGTCCGCGTCGATGACCCTGCTTCCAATGCCCCGGGCAGCGTCGGAGCATTCACCAAGGATGGCATCGCCGGGACTTGTTACTGGGTCGACCCCAAAGAAAACCTGGTGGCTGTTTTTATGATCAGTTCGACCTCGCTCGGGCAGTACTACCGGTTCTCGATGGGGCCTGCGATTTACCAGGCCATTACCAAATAGCCCGATAAACCGCATCTGTGGAAATGCACTGGGACAACGAATATAAACAACAAAAACATGTCTGGGGCAAGGGGCCCAGCGAGCTGGCAGTTTTTACGGCCGGCTATTTAAAACAGCATCCACCGACAGCGAAGACCCCAAGCATTATTGATTTGGGTTGCGGGTACGGCCGCGACGTGTTCTACCTGGCGCAGAATATACGCTGCAGCGTTCTCGGCATAGATGTATCGCCGGAAGCCCTGAATTTGGCCGAAGGGAGCCGCCCCGAAAAGTCGCAAAACGAGATTAAGTTTGAACAGCAGGACTTCCTGGCGCTTCCCGCCGGCAATAAATATGACGTCGTATTTACCTCGAATATCTACCACCTGCTCGGGCCCGAAGAGAGGGTCAGGTTCAGGGATATCATAAAATCGATACTGAACCCTCAAGGTATGCTTTTCATGAGCGTAATGTCGGTGCGCGACCCGCAGCATTACGGCAAGGGCACCCCTGTGGCAGGCGAAAGTAACTCTTTCGTAGATAAGGTCTATCTCCATCTTTGTTCGGAGGAGGAGCTGCGAGAAGATTTCGGATTCCTGTCCATCAAGGAACTGCAGGAAAACCCTCACAACGAGCCTCGCGCCAACGGCGAGACCCATCACCACCTGATATGGCTGCTGGCCGGGCAAAAATCGGCCGTCAATTAGTATAATTAAACCCTATTATTTACCCCGGTGCCCGGCCGGTGATCACCCCCACACCTTCGAACAACCCGACCGTGATAAATTATTTCATGGTCACTCCCTCAGTCATACCCACGGGCGCATATTCCTCACTGAGCTGGAGCGTATCAAATGCCACCAGCGTTAGCATTGCGGGTGTAGGCTACGTAGCCTCATCCGGCCGCATGCCCGTACAGCCATCACAGACCATGACATTTACTTTGACGGTCACAGGCACCGGTGGAAATACCGTCGCCACAACCACCCTTACCGTCACCGACCACCCACAACCTTCACGGTGACCATGTCGCCCGACGGCACTTATTGGTCGGGCACCTGGCAATATTCCCCTTCCAGCATACATACGAGCGGCAGGTTCGAAGCCCATAGACAGTAAACCCAGCCTAAACGTATTTTGACCTGCCCCCTTCGCCCTGCTATAATACGGCAATAGGTTTCCGTAATATCATGTCGTACGATACTCAAGACGTAGAAAGAAAGACTTATTCCATACTGAGGGTCCTGGCCAATTCACCCGAGCCCCTGGGTTCGATAGTCATTGCCCGCAAGCTGCAGGAATTGGGCGTGGACCTGGGCGAGAGGGCCATCAGGTACCACTTCAAGCTGCTGGACGAGCATGGGCTGACCCGACTGGCAGGCAGACGCGACGGCAGGGAGATTACGGAACTGGGGCTTAAAGAGCTCAAGCAGGGGCTGGTCAAGGATAAAGTAGGCCTGGCTATCTCCAGGATCGAGCTGCTGGCCTTCCGCACCACCTTCGATATAGATAAACGGTCGGGACTCGTCCCGGTCAATATTTCATTCGTTAAGAAGCAGGACTTCGCCAAAGCCCTGCGCATTATGGAGCCGGTCATCTCGTCAGGGCTGTGCGTCAGCAACCTGGTCAAAGCGGCGCGCAGCGGCGAGACCATCGGCGATATATCAGTCCCCGACGGCAAGATGGGATTGGCGACCGTATGCAGCATCGTGGTCAACAGCACGCTACACCGGGCGGGAGTGCCCATGAACTCAAAGTTCGCCGGCCTGTTGCAGATCGAGAACCGTAAACCGAAGCGCTTCGTGGAGATCATCCACTACGCAGGATGCTCCCTCGACCCGTCCGAGGTCTTTATCCGCGCCAGGATGACATCTGTCTCCCAGGCGGTCAAAACGGGCAGCGGCAATATCCTGGCCAACTACCGCGAGATACCGGCCATCTGCCGGCCTATGGCGCAAACGGTCATATCCAGGCTGGCCGGGGCCAGGCTCAACGGCACACTGCTGGTCGGCCATGTAAGCGAGCCGGTGTGCGAGATCCCGATGGAACTGAACAGGGTCGGCATGGTCCTCGTCGGCGGGCTCAACCCCATAGCCGCACTGGAAGAGTCCGGCATCGAAGTCGAGGCGCACGCCATGAGCACTGTGGTCGATTATCATGATCTCATTGAATTTGAGGAGCTCCTGAATAATAGCAGACTGGTCTCAGCCGCCCCGCATGGGCCGACAACCGCTAAGTCTTAAAGGCAAGTATTATGAAAAATCACGGTTTGAAAATAGATCTTTTCTGTTGCTCGACGAGCTTCGACCCCGACGAGCTGGCACGCGGCTACAGCCGCCGTGAGGACCAGCTCAAGGTCATCCCCCTGCCCTGCTCCGGCAAGGTGGATATCCTCTACCTGACCAAGGCCTTCGAAACGGGGGCCGACGGCGTGGCCGTGGTGACCTGCAAGGAGGGCGAATGCCAGTACCTGGAAGGCAACTTGCGGGCCAGGAAAAGGGTGGAGGCCGTCGACTCGCTGCTGGAGGAGACCGGCCTGGGCAAAGGCCGCATGGTCATCATCCAGATGGGCGACGGCGGCGTAAAACAGGTCCTTAAGGAAGTGGAAGATTTCCGCTCCGGGATTAAGGCTGCGCCCGGCAGAGAATTAGACATCAATAAGTCGGAACTGGATAAAAAGTGATAAATGGCCGGCGACGGCGAGATAAGGAAAAATGAGATGAAACCTGACAGCAAACTGGCAAGTAAGATAGAGGGCAAGGATTTCATTGTCACGGCTGAATACGTGCCGCCCGCAGGGACCAGCGCGGCTGCCGTGGAAGCCGGCGCCGTTTACCTGCGCGACGGTCTGACCGCCGTCAACGCAGCCGACAACGTCAACGGCATCGCCATGTCCAGCCTGGCAGCCTCGCTGGCACTGATGAAGGCCGGCGTAGAACCGGTCTACCAGCTTGTCACGCGCGACAGGAACCGCATCGCCCTGGAGTCCGACCTGCTGGGGGCGGCCTCGCTGGGCATCAAGAACGTGCTCTGCCTGACCGGCTACCACCAGTCGCTGATGGGCTGTCCAGAATCCGCCAACGTCTTCGATATCGACTCCATCCAGCTCATCGCCGCTGTAAAGAAGATGAACGAGGGCTCACTGATCGACGGCAGGAAGATCGATGGGGGCTTCAGCATGCTGATCGGGGCCGTGGCCAACCCCTCCCTTAAGCCGCTGGACCTGAATATGATACGTCTGAGGAAGAAGATAGCGGCCGGGGCAAGCTTCATCCAGACCCAGGCAGTCTTCGATGTGGAGGCCTTCAAGCTCTGGCTGGAAGCGGCCCGCAAGGAAGGGCTTACAGAAAGGGCCGCCATTCTGGCGGGGGTATGGCCCCTGACCGGCGCCGACGAAGCAAAATTACTGGCTAAGAACTATACCGACATCGATATCCCCGCCGGGGTGATCGCACGCCTGGAGAAGGCCGGCGACGCCGAGGCGCAGAAAAAGGAGGGCCTGGCCATTTGCGCCGAAACAGTTAAGAAGCTCAAAGGCCTGCCCGGGCTGAGGGGCATTCACATCATCTCCCCCGCCAACGAAGCCGCCGTGCCGCAGGTCATGGCAGCCTTAAAGTAAATAAGGAAATTTGAATTATGCCTGACAAATATCATATTAAAACGCAACCGGTTCCGGCCCGCCGCCCGCGCATCGGCAAATGCGGTGTGGTGGACTGGCGCGAAGATTGCGCCAACTGCCATAACTGCGTAAAGAAGGCCTGTGTCTTCGACCGCTACAGGCAGGAAGCGGACTATATCCGCGGCCTGACAGAGATGGACGCCTTCTTCTTCCAGTGTATGGGCTGTTTCTCCTGCGTGCAGCAGTGCACCAAGGGGCTGCTGGCCCTGTCGGAAAATCCCGTCTATGAAAGGCTGGGCAACAGGTACTGGACCCCCGCCATCATCGAGACCACCTGGGCGCAGGCCGAGACCGCCAAGATCCCCGTCTCCGGCGCAGGCTACCGCGGCAAGTTCTCCGGCCCCGGCTTCGACTCCATGTGGACCGATATGTCGGAGATCGTCCGCCCCACCCGTGACGGCATCCATGGACGTGAATATATCAGCACCGGTGTGGATATCGGCAGGAAGCTCCCCGTGCTACATTTCAGCAAAGACGGGCAGATCAAAATGCCGCCGCTGGTGGATATCCCCATGCCCATGATGATCGACGTGCTGCCCAAAGAATACAGCCTGCCGCAGCTCCTGCCCGTTTTCAAGGCCGTGGCGGCCGCCACCGGCATCATCATGATCGCCGATTCGAAGGACATCGGCCTGCTGGGCAACGAGCTGGAGCAGTACCTCCCCAATATCGCCTTTTATTTCGCAAGCGGGGCCCCGCTGCTGCATAAAGATATATTACGGAAGACCAGGCTGGCCGAGATCAGCGATGATGATAAGACCGACCAGCGCATCAAGGAGCTCAAGAATATCAATCCGGACATGGTGGTCGCCGTACGGGTGACGCTGGATGCAGCGGGCGTGAAGCGCGCCATCGAGCTGGCCCACCG
This sequence comes from Dehalococcoidia bacterium UBA1162, assembly GCA_002311135.1. GTDB lineage: Bacteria > Chloroflexota > Dehalococcoidia > GIF9 > UBA5629 > UBA1162. Next base: position 2,241 of record DBZK01000025.1, on the reverse strand, counting down.
GCCGCATATGGAGGCCATCCACGTAGTGGCGGACATGAACGGCGACGAGATCGGCGCTAAAAACCCCAGGTTCGTCAAGGATATGGTGCGCCAGATACACAATCCCCTGGTGGCCGACGGCATACGCAACGAGGTCACATTGATAGCAGGCGGAGGCATTGCCCTGCCCGAGCATATGGCCAAGCAACTCCTGTGCGGCGCCGACCTGGTGACCATCAACCTGCCCCTGCTGATCGCGCTGGAATGCCATCTCTGCCGTGTGTGCGACGTATCACGTTGTCCCGCCAGACTGGATGAGATGGACGAGAAATACGCGGTGGGGCGCATGATCAACCTGATCGCAGCCTGGCACGACCAGCTTATCGAGGTCATGGGCGCTATGGGCATTCGTGATGCGCGAAGGCTGCGCGGCGAAGCAGGCCGCGCCCTATTCTTTGAAGAGCTCGAGGAGGCAACCTTTGGCAAAATCTTTGGTTCCCGAAAAAATAGATAACGAAAACCTGCCGCCCAATACGGTAAAAACGCTCGTTCCTCAGGTGAAGGTGGAGCGCGTGATCAAGCCCGCGCCGCCCCGCTACCGCAACGAGTTGGCCAAGTATATTATCCGCCGCAGCGCCGACTGTATCATGTGCGGCAAATGCGTCGAGGTCTGCCCGCAGGGCGTGCACATCATGAAGGAGGGCTACAAGTATTTCGCCGCCCCGCACCAGCATACCTGCATCGGCCCGGCCTGCCAGAAGACCGACCATTACTGCGTGGACCTCTGTCCGCAGAAGGCCCTGCGCATGGTCGAGAACCCTATGATGAAGCTGCTGGGCGATTACCGCTGGCCGGCCGACCTGATCCTGGCCACCTGGAAGATGGCCGAGACCGGCGAACTGCCCTCACCCGATTACGGATATGATTATGAATGTGGCGCCTCCGAAGGCGGCTTCGATCGCCTGAGGTTCAAGTTCCCGGAGAAACCGCCTGTAGAGTTGCGCGAAGATGAGATCGATACCAGCCTGGAGTTGAACCGGCGCAACGACGGCCGGCCGCAGATCAAGCTGGACGTGCCCTGGTACGGCGGCGGCATGTCGTTCGGCTCGGTGAGCAACGTCACCCAGCTTTCCAAGGCCCGCGCTGCAACGGCCTTCAACACCTTTACCTGCACAGGTGAGGGCGGCTATATGGAGCGCATGCAGCCCTACGACGACCACACCATCACGCAGGTCGCCACCGGCCTTTTCGGCGTGCGCGAGGAGACCATTCAGCGCGTGCGCATCGTTGAATTTAAATATGCCCAGGGCGCCAAGCCGGGCCTGGGCGGCCACCTGCTGGCCGACAAGGTAACACCGGCTGTGGCCCGCATGAGAGAGACCGTGCTGGGCATCTCGCTCTTCTCTCCCTTCCCCTTCCACAGCGTCTACTCCATCGAAGACCATAAGAAACATATGGACTGGATCAAGCATATAAATAGAAGGACCCTGGTATCGGCCAAGGTATCGACACCCATCGACGTGGACATGGTTGCCGTGGGCAGCTACTCCGCCGGGGCGCACATAGTGCACCTGGACGGCGGCTACGGCGGCACGGGCGCGGCGCCTGATATCGCCAAGAAAAATATCGCCATGCCTATCGAGTACGCCATCATCAAGGTCCACGACTTCCTGGTCAGGGAAGGCGTGCGCGATAAGATCACTCTGATCGCCAGCGGGGGCATACGCAACGCCCACGATATAGCCAAGGCCATAGCCCTGGGGGCCGACGGCGTGGTGGTCGGGACTGGCGAGCTGGTGGCGCTGGGCTGCGTGCGCTGCAGCCGCTGCGAGAGCGGCCGGGGTTGACCGCGCGGTATAGCTACCACCGACGAGGAGCTGGCCGAACAGATCAGCGTGGAATGGGGCTGACAGAGGATCATCAACCTCTACAACGCCTGGCGCATCGAACTGGTCAATATTTTAAGAAGACTGGGGCTGCGCAGTGTGGCCGAGCTGCGCGGACGCACAGATTTGCTGATGCACCTGGATTACACCAACGAAGCGGAGCCAAAGAAATGAACGGCGACAGGATAGAACAGCTTCTGCTTTCCCGCAAAAACCTCTCCCAATCGCTCCAGCCGGCCACGCCGGACAGGAAGCTGGAAGAGGAGGGCGGCTGCGGCGTTGTGGGCTTCTGCTGCACTGAGCCCGTTGCAGCCAGGCACATCTATGAACCTTCCAAGCAGATGCACAACCGTGGCAACGGCAAGGGCGGCGGCAT
>DBZK01000015.1:95997-96126 GCA_002311135.1 Dehalococcoidia bacterium UBA1162 | reverse complement strand
AGCGCAGTAATGCGTTGAGCTGAGCTGTACTAATGGTCGAGGTCTTTGACTTACAACAGTATGAGCACAAGACTCCAATTTTTCATTCATTGCTGACTATGTATGCCGCGGGGTGGAGCAGTGGCAGCT
>DBZK01000015.1:0-95905 GCA_002311135.1 Dehalococcoidia bacterium UBA1162 | reverse complement strand
CAAATCCTGCCCCCGCTACCAAGAGTATTAAAAGGGGCTTCGAAGAAATTCGAAGCCCCTTTTTAATTGAAAACAACCTGTAGCTATATTTGATCATTGTTTTTCCATATAAAGTTTAAGAGCCTGTGCGTTATTGATCTTCTCTTCCTTTGAACTGTATAAAAAGGTCGTGCGGCCTTTCTTGCTTATCGATGCAAGCCTTGTCACTTCATCCGCCTGGCCATCCAGCTCGGCGAAGTACCTTTTTTTGAACTCCTCCCATTTTGCAGGCTCATGGCCGTACCATTTTCTGAGTTCGTTGCTCGGGGCCGCGTCTTTCATCCAGAAATCTATCTTTGCCTTCTCTTTGCTTAAACCTCTCGGCCATAGCCTGTCTACAAGGATACGTGTACCGTCCTGTGCTTGCGGTTGTTCATAAACCCGTTTGATCTTAATTTCCGCTGCCATCGATTTATAGCGTAGTTGTCTCGTTCAACCCATCCGATAAATTTACTTTGGTCCCGACGCTTTGGCCTGTTCCTCCTCCTGGAGCACCCTGCGCAAAACCTTTCCCACCAGCGTCTTGGGCAGGTCCTTGCGGAACTCGATATATTTGGGCACCTTATAGCCGGTGAGCTTCTCACGGGTAAACTTATGCAGCTCTTCGGCGGTTACTTCCTTTCCTTCTTTTAATACCACCCAGGCTTTGACCGCTTCACCCTGCTTGGGATCGGGAACGGCGGCAACTGCCACCTCGGCCACCGCTGGATGCATGGCGATGATCTCCTCTACCTCACGGGGCCATACCTGGAACCCTCCGACTTTGATAAGCTCCTTCTTACGTGACGTCAGGAAGAGGTAGCCGTCTTCATCAAGGTAACCTACATCGCCTGTAAATAGCCACCCGTCCCGTAAAACTTCAGCCGTCTCCTCTGGCCGGTTCCAGTATCCCGTCATGAGGTTAGGCGCCTGCATGACCATTTCTCCGGTTTCGCCGGCTTTTAGCTCTTTCTCTCCGGTCTCAATGTCCACTATGCGCATTATGACGTCAGGCAGCGGGCAGCCTGTGGATCCCTGCTTCCATTTTCCTTTAACCGGAGTGCTGGCGCCTGCGATGGAGGTCTCGGTCATGCCGAACCCTTCGATCACCACGCCGCTGATGAGTTTTTCAAGCTGCTGCTTGGTCTCAGTCATAAGCGGAGCCGCTCCGGATGACACGAGTTTTAGGGAACGGATATCTTCCGGCTGGCGGTCGGGATAGTTCAATATGCCTATGAACATGGCGGGCGTAGCGGCTATGCTCACTATCTTATAGTCCCTGATCGTCTCAACGACATTCTTCATGTCACGCGGGTTGAGGATCAATACCTGAGGCGTATGGTGCAGCAGGCAAAATCCAAAGGCCACGTAGACGCCGAAAGCGTGGAAAAGCGGCAGAACGCCCATGACCCTGGCGCCGGCGGGGGTGACCGATTTATACCACGTAAGGTGTTGATTGCCTGTAATAATAATTGCATGATGGGTGGTCATAGCACCCTTGGGAACGCCGGTTGTGCCGCCGCTGAAAAGAATAAGGGCTGTATCCTCTTTCTTGACGGTGACGGCCGGGCGGGACGTTCCTTTGTACTTTTCAATCAGGCTGCTCCACCAGATATCGCCCTCCTCGATCTTGGCCGAATCCCCCTCCTTTTTGAGGGGCTTGACGCCATAAGTGTCGATATCAGTGGCAATAACTGTGTGCAGGTTTGTATTCTTCTGAAGGCCCTTGATTGCGGTATACCACAGGGAATGGATGATAGCCACCTTGGCATCTACGGTGTTAATGGAGCGCTCAAGCTCAAATGGGGTGTAAAGGGGGTTGAGCGGCACCACAATGCCCCCAGCCTTCCATATTGCGAAAAATGCTATATGGCTCTGCGGACAATTCAGGAACAGGCAGACAACCCGGTCTCCCTTTTTTACGCCTGCGGCTATCAGTGCCTGCGCCAGTGCGTTGCTGTGGTCCTCCACTTCGCGATGGGATACTTCCCTGCCCTGATAGATGGAAAGCGCATCTTCCGGCCTCTCTTTTACCAACTTGGCCAGCAGATCGAGCACGGTCATATCGGGATAGGGTTTCAGTGAATGAGGGACGCCTGGATCGTAACTCTTGAACCATGGATAGTCTTTCATCTTTGTTCTCCTTCTAAGTTTTATATATCAATATTTCTGCTCACGTTCCGGTATCAGGTTATAGACCCGGACGGCACAAACGGTTTGCGAAACATGTACGAAAACGGCAATACGGTACGTAACGGGCAACAGACAATACCCCTTGAAAAGGTGATTATGGAGTTTGAAATTTTCATCCCCTTGCCATTCATCCACTGAATCCGCAAATCATTATAACACGCTGTTACCTTCAATGAGAAAAAAGTAAAATATCTTGAATATTGAAAAACCCCCTGAATTGACTTATCATTTTGCCCCGGACAGTTCTTTCATTTTCGGCCCTATTATAATTTACTGAGCTAAATATTTAGGAGGTTCAATATGTTTGATTTATCCAAATTTTCACTGAAGGGCAAAACCGCCGTTGTAACGGGGGGCGGCCGTGGTATAGGCAAGGCTATTGCAATCGGCTTTGCTAAAGCCGGGGCCAAAGTTGCTATCACCAGCCGCAAAGTAGATGATCTGGAAGCTACTGCCGCTGAAATCAAGTCCTTCGGTGGTGTGGCTTTTCCCATCCAGTCCCATCTAGGTAAAATGGATGAAATACGGAAAATGGTGGATGCTGCTATGGAAAAACTGGGGGGCAGGATCGATATCCTGGTGAACAATGCCGGGGCCAGCCCTAATACGCTGAGCGTACTGGACTCGGATGAGCGCCTCTGGGAGACCATAATGAACCTTAACCTGAGGGGGCTTTATTTCACCAGCCAGGCCGTAGCCAAAATTATGAAAAACCAGGGTGGCGGCAGCATTATCAATATCGCCTCCATCGACGGGTTCAAGCCGGAGTTCGGAGTAAGCGTTTACTCGATTTCCAAAGCCGGAGTGCGCATGATCACCAACGCCTTCGCGGCTGAGCTTGCGTCCTGCCATATCCGTGTAAACACCATCGCACCGGGACCGTTTGATACCAAGATGATGAATTCTCACTGGTTCCACCTGACGCCCGACGAGGCTAAAAAGCAGAAGGCAGCCCTCGAAAGAGTTCTGCCCATGGGACATATTGGTAACCCGGACGAGATTGCCGGCGCAGCCATCTACCTGGCTTCGGATGCCTCCAGCTACACCACCGGAGCCGAGATAGTCATCGACGGCGGCGTGCTGCTGAGCCATATTCAGCCTGTGCAAGACTAACCTTTGACATAGATTGTTAAACCCCGGCTGGCGATAGTATAGCCGGGGTTTTTAATTCGGGTTAAAAGGTTTAAAATCTTTTAGGCAAAGAGCATGTTGCAGGGTATATTAGGAGGATGATGCCGGATATTAAATATCTGTTCGAGCCTCGCTCCGTTGCGGTTATAGGGGCGACGGATAATCCGTTAAAGCTGGGGCACGTAGTCCTCAATAATGTAGTCTCGGGGGGATTTGAGGGTCGGGTTTATCCAGTCAATCCCAAAGGCGGACAAATTATGGGACTGCCGGCCATCAAAAGCCTGGGAGAAGTGGAGGGAGGCGTGGACCTGGCCGTGGTCGTGATACCTGCCGATCGGGTATTCGACGCTATAAAGGACTGCGCTGACCATAACGTTCGGTTTGCAGCCATTATAACCTCCGGTTTTTCAGAAATAGGCAATACAGCCGAGGAAAGAAGGATAGTAAGCTATGCCGTGGAGCACGGCATGCGCATACTGGGCCCTAATATCGTGGGCATCTTCTCATCGGTTGGGAAGCTGAATGCGACCTTCGCCGGGGCTGGCATGGGGGGCGGCACCGTGGCGTTGATTTCACAGAGCGGCGCGCTGGCAGGAGCTATTGTTGGCAAGGCGCTGGTAGAGCACATAAGCTTTTCAACCGTAGTTTCCATTGGCAACAAAGCCGACATTAGTGAGACCGACCTTTTAGACTACATCGTATCTAACGAAACGACAAAGGTAATCATGATGTATATGGAGGGCGTGACCCACGGCGAACAACTGGTGAATTCGCTGCAACGGATAACCAGGATAAAGCCCGTCATAGTACTCAAATCGGGCAGGTCGAAACGCGGCGCCCTGGCGGCAGCCTCTCATACGGGTTCACTTGCCGGAGAGGACAGGGTCTTCGATGACATCGCCAGGCAGAGCGGACTGATACGGGCGGAAGGTGTGCAGGAAGCGCTTGAGTGGTGCAAATTTGTTGCAAGCATACCCGAACCCAAAGGCGAGAATACGGTTATCATTACCAACGGGGGCGGCATGGGAGTTATGGCCGCCGACGCCTGCGAGAAATACGGCATAAATTTGTACGACAATCTTTCTGATATGAAAACAACCTTTACAGGAATAGTACCTGAATTCGGCTCTTCCAAGAACCCCATCGACATAACCGGGCAGGCCACGGCAGCTGACTACACACATTCTCTCGACGCAGCCCTGGCCAACGATAATATAAACTCCATTCTCTGCCTGGGTTGTGGAACGGGTCTATTTGACATCGACCAGTTTGCCAGTCAGGTAGCCCAGGAATTTGCGGCGGGAAAGTATAGGAAGCCGCTGCTTATGTCCTTTGTCGGCGGCCTGCAGATAGAAAATAACGTAAAGAAACTTAATGACATGGGCCTGCCGATCTTCGGCGATATCCTCAATGCTACCTCCTGTCTTGGCGCCGTATACAGCAACTACCGTCACAAACTGGCCGATTTAGATCCGCCCGAGGAACCGGCTTTAGACGAAGGGGTTATAAGAACGGTGATCGATGCCGTTAGAAAAGATAACCGGCGCTTTCTGCTGGCCAATGAAGGACAGGCTGTATTGAAGGCCATCGGTGTCCGTGGGCCGCAGAGCATTATTTCACACAGCATAGATGAGGCGATAACATTAGCAGAGAAGATCGGTTACCCTGTGGTTATGAAGGTGGTATCCAGAGATATTATTCACAAGAGCGATGCCGGTGGTGTGGCACTGGATATACTCAATAGAGCCGAGGTGAGCGATGCCTACGAGGCTATACTGCAGAGTTGCCGCCGTTTTATGCCGGATGCGCGTATAGAGGGGATCGAGATTTCCGAACAGGTAAAGCCGGGGGTGGAGACAATTGTGGGAGGCCGCCGCGATATCTCTTTCGGTCCTATTGTCATGTTCGGGTTGGGTGGCATCTACGTAGAGGTTATGAAAGACATCGTGTTCCGTGCTTTCCCGTTAAGCAGAAAACAGACGTTTAAAATGATCAGTGAGATCAGAACCTATCCGCTGCTGCTGGGGGTGAGGGGAGAAAAGGGCAAGGATATCGACGCAGTGGCAGATGTAATATTGCGTGTAGGAGTTCTGATAAAGAGGTTCGAAGATATCTCGGATATCGAGATCAACCCGCTGGTAGCTTATGATCACGGCGAAGGCGTCAAGGCTGTGGACGTTCGGATACTACTTTCCAAACAGGAGGCAGGCCAATGAAAAGCTTGATCGTAGGATCGATGGATTACAGTGCAGGCAAGACCAGTCTGATAATCGGCCTGGCCAAAGCCGCGGGAAAACCATTCGACTATATAAAGCCGCTGGGCGACCGGCTGGTCTACCGTAAAAAGAGAATCTGGGACTACGATGCAGCACTGATGACCAATATATTTTCTTTGGGTAGGGACCCCGAAGATATGACCATGGGCTTCGAGCATTTAAAGCTGCGGTTTAAATATGATGAGGAGGGGGCTAAAAATCGTGTGGCTGCCATGGTTGCCGAGGCAAGTGCCGGGAAGGATATCATTTTTGTAGAAGGTGGCAAGAGCATCGAGTATGGCGTTTCTTTCCACCTGAATGCTTTTTCGCTGGCCAGGTATCTTGGAGGGAAACTGGTAATAGTGGTCAGCGGCGATGAGAACTATATCGTAGATAACGTGATTTTTATTAAGAAATATCTGGATATCAGGGACTTGAACTTCGGTGGTGTCATCATCAATAAGGTCCGCAATATAGATGATTTTAACAACGTATATGTGCCCATTATTAAGGGAGCAGGTATCGATATACTGGGTATTATCCCCTATATCGAGCAACTGACCTTCTTCTCCATGGAATACCTGGCCCAGTATTTGCTGGCCAGGGTAGTGGCCGGTGAAAGCTGGTTGGAGAGGCGCGTAAGCAATATCTTCGTGGGAGCGGCTTCGATCGATTCGGCTTGCTCCGATGAGCGGTTCCGCAGGGAAAATAATCTGCTGATAACCAGCGGCGACCGGTCAGACATGTTGCTGGCCTCTTTCGAAGAAGGGAGCACAACAGCTGTTGTGGTGACCAACAATATCCTGCCGCCGCAGAATATACTGGCCAAAGCTGATGAGAAGAAAATACCCGTGCTGCTGGTCCCCTTCGGGGTCTATGAAGCAGCTAAACAGATAGAGGCTTTGACCCCCCTGATTACAAGTAAAAATGCAGCCGAAATTGACCTCATGGCTGAAATGGTCAGAGGCCACGTAAACCTTGAGGCACTATTGAAAGACTGAAATGTACATGGTGGCTGTGGACGTATTTGCGCAGCCGTAGGGGGGCTGATATAATCACTTCGAGTTTGCGGCTCCCGATACCCGTTCAAGTATTTACTTCGATAGAACTCCAGCAGTAAAATGCGTGGGGTTTTTATTTGGATAAGAAGGGAATTAAAAATGCCAGAAGAAAATAAATTGGAAATTATGAGGCATTCCGCCAGCCATATTATGGCTGAAGCCGTGGAAGCCCTTTTCCCGGGCGTGAAATTCGGCATTGGGCCGGCCATTGAAGACGGGTTTTATTATGATTTCGACCTGCCCAGGCCGCTGACCATGGATGACCTGCCGGCCATAGAAGCCAAGATGAAAGAGATTGTTGCCGCGGGTTTGAAGTTCGAGCGAAAAGAAGTTAGCGCCAAGGAGGCCCTGAAGCTTTTCGCGGGACAACCTTATAAAATCGAATTGATCAATGACCTGGGCGCGGATAAGGTCTCGCTATATACTCAGGGCAAGTTTACCGATCTATGCCGGGGCCCGCACGTCAAATCCAGCAAAGATGTCAAAGCATTCAAGCTGACCAGTGTGGCCGGCGCCTACTGGCACGGCGACGAGAAGCGGCCCATGCTGCAAAGGATCTATGGAGTGGCTTTTGACAACCAGAAAGAGCTGGATGAGTATATTGCCCGGATTGCCGAAGCTGCCAAGCGTGACCATAGGAAGCTGGGCAAGGAATTGGATCTTTTCAGCCTGCATGAAGAAGCGGGGCCAGGGCTGGTCTACTGGCATCCCAAGGGAGCCACGGTGCGCCAGCTTATCGAGGACTTTTGGAAGACCGAGCACAGGCGGCGCGGCTACGATATCGTCTATTCCCCGCATATCGCCAAGGTGCATCTATGGGAAACCAGCGGGCACTGGAATTTCTACCGTGAGAATATGTACTCGCCGATGGAGATAGATGAGGTAGAGTACGTGGTCAAGCCGATGAACTGTCCCTTTCATATACTCATATACAAAACGCAATTGCGCAGCTATCGCCAATTGCCGCTGCGCTACGCCGAACTGGGTACGGTCTACCGCTATGAGCGCTCGGGAGTGCTGCACGGCCTGGCCAGGGTAAGAGGTTTCACGCAGGATGATGCTCATATCTTCTGCACGCCCGACCAGATCGAGGCGGAGGTAACCGACGTCGTTGAGCTTGCCCGGTTTATGATGCAGACCTTCGGTTTTGAAAAATATGAGATGATGCTGTCCACCCGCCCTGAAAAATATGCGGGAGAGCTTGAAAGATGGGATATGGCCACCGATGCCCTGCGCAATGTGCTGGAAAACCTGCATATTGACTATAAAGTGGACCCAGGTGAAGGGGTTTTTTATGGTCCTAAAATAGATGTGAAGCTAAAGGATGCGCTCGGCAGGCTATGGCAGGGGCCGACCATCCAGGTGGATTTCAACCTGCCCGAACGTTTTGACGTAAATTACGTGGCCGAGGACGGCCAGGAGCATCAGGTGGTGATGATCCATCGAACGGTGCTGGGCAGCATGGAAAGGTTCTTCGCCTGCCTCACCGAGCATTATGCGGGCGCCTTTCCACTTTGGCTGGCGCCTGTACAGGTTGTCCTGATACCGATAGCCGATCGGCACACTGATTACGCTCGTAAGCTTTTCAAAGATATGAGGGCTAAGGATGTCCGTGTACAGCTCGATGACCGCTCAGAACGCATGAACCTGAAAATCAGGGAAGCCCAGCTCAACAAGATACCCTACATGCTGGTTATAGGCGATAAAGAGATAGAGAAGGGCACCATGTCGGTCCGTTCACGCAGCGGAGAGGACCTGGGATCGCTCAGCTACACCGATTTCATGAGCCGCATGAAGTCGCTGGTTGAGTCCAGGGAACTCAATAAACTTTGATTTACAGCTATGAAATGTGATATATTCTAGTTCGGTTAGTTTTAATGACGGTTAAAAGGAGGATAGAAAGAACATATTTAAAGAACTGAATATCAATAATCGCATTCGGGCGAAAGAAGTCAGGTTGATAGGCGATGCAGGGGAACAGGTCGGTGTGGTTCCTGTTGAGAAAGCGCTTCAAATGGCGAATGAAAGGGGACTGGATCTGGTTGAAGTTGCAGGGGCAGCAACCCCGCCCGTATGCAGAATTTTGGATTACGGAAAATATAGATACGAGCAGATAAAAAAGGAAAAAAAGGTACGCAGCGGTCAGAAGGCTGGCCTGTTGAAAGAAATCAGGGTCAGGCCGCAGGTTAAGGATCATGACCTTGATATAAAAGTTAATAAAGCCAGGAAATTTTTAGAAGACGGAGATAAAGTAAAGGTATTAGTAGCCTTTCGCGGAAGGCAGATGGTCCACCCCGAGCTGGGGGTAAAGCTCCTGCAAAAGGTAGCGGCCAGCCTGAAAGGCAAGGCCCAACTGGATGGCCAGCCTATCCATGAAGGAAGAATAATGAGCCTGATATTATCGCCCATTTCCGCCAAGCAGATGCAGCCTAAAGACGGTTCTGCTGAAGCCAAAAGCAATAAAGAAAATAAAGAAGTAAAAGAAGTTAAAGAAATAAAGGTCAAGGAAACAGTATAAATGCCTAAACTAAAGACACACAAGGGAGCGAAGAAGCGCTTCCATTTCACGGGGACCGGCAAGATTATGCGGGTCAAGCAGGGCAAAAGCCATTTCAGGCGCAATAAATCGTCCAGGACCAAAGGGCTCTTCGACGAGACCATTCCCCTGCATAAGGCCGACGTGAAACGCATCAAAAGAGTATTACCTTACCAATAGGTATTCAGGAGGACTTAATTGCCCAGAGTTAAAGGCGGATTTGTTAGCCGCAGACGTCATAAGAAAATACTTGAGTTAACCAAAGGACATAGAGGCAGCCGGCATACACTCATCAAGAATGCGCATGAGTCCATGTTGCACGCCCTCGATTATGCTTACGAACACCGCAGAGAGCGCAAAGGGGACATGCGCAGGATATGGATCGCAAGGATCAGCGCTGCAACGCGGGCCGACGGTCTGAGCTACAGCCAGTTCATCAATGGCCTCAATAAGGCAAATATAAATATTAACCGCAAGCTACTTGCCGATGTCGCTGTCAATGACCCTGCTAAATTTACGATGCTGGTCAAGACTGCGGCTGATAAGCTAAAGAGCTAGATTTTCATATAATTCTGTGATGTCTGACGAGATAGACAATATTGCAGAGCTTGAACATCAAGCTAAAGATGAACTCAAAAAAACAAAAAGCGCCGACGAGTTAGAAGCTTGGCGCGTCCGTTATTTAGGCCGAAAAAGTAAAATAGTCAACATTCTACGTTCCCTAGCAGGATATCCAATAGAACAAAGAAAGACAATTGGGGAATATGCGAATAAGGCCAAAATTGGTCTTACTGCGCAAATGAGTTATCAAAAGGGTCACATTGACAGCTCTGCCCATCAAATCCTCGAGCGCGCTAAAATCGATGTAACCCTTCCGGGCGAGCCCTGTCAACTGGGCCGTCTGCATCCCACCACCAGGACTATCAAAGAGATCTGCGATATCTTCGTGAGCATGGGCTTCCAGATCGTCGAAGGCCCGGAGGTGGAGTGGGAGTATTATAATTTTGAGGCCTTGAACATGCCGGCGGAGCACCCGGCCAGGGACGGTTTTGCCACACTATGGGTCGATTACCAGACCGAGACCGGCGCCAGGCCGATGCTCATGCGCACCCACACTTCACCGGTCCAGATACGCACTATGGAAAAAATAAAACCACCCGTTCGTGTGGTGGCCCCAGGCAGGGTATACAGGTATGAGGCCACCGACGCTACGCATGAATGGATGTTTTCTCAGGTGGAAGGTTTCGCCGTGGACAGGAACATAACCATGGCTGATTTAAAGGGCACACTCTTCGAATTTGCCCGCCGTCTTTTCGGGCAGGATAGGAAATGCCGCTTCCGCTGCGACTATTTCCCCTTCGTAGAACCGGGAGTTGAAATAGCCATCGATTGCTTCATGTGCGGCGGCAAGGGATGCCGCCTGTGCGGCAATACTGGCTGGATAGAAATACTTGGCGCCGGGATGATACATCCCGAAGTGCTGCGCGGCTGTGGCATTGATCCTGAAGAATATTCAGGGTTCGCCTTCGGGATGGGCGTGGAACGCATTCCCATTCTTAGATACGGTATTGACGATATAAGGTTGTTCTATGCCAACGACTTGCGCTTTTTGAAGCAATTTTAGTTTAAGGTGCCTATGAAAGTACCGCTTAGCTGGCTCAAAGATTACGTAGAGGTAGATATCCCCGTGCGGGAACTGGCCGACAAGCTAACGCTGGCGGGCCTCGAAGTATCCGATATCCAGGTGATAGGCGGAAGCTGGGATAATATCGTAGTCGGCCAAATACTGGCTATAAACCCACATCCCAATGCTGATCGTCTCAGGCTGGCGGCCGTCGACCTGGGCAATGGTGAAAAAACCGTGGTCTGCGGAGCGCCCAACCTGGTGGTAGGTGATAAAATCGCCTTTGCGCTGGTCGGAGCCACTCTAATTGATGGTCATACCGGCAAAGCCGAAGAGTTGAAACCCGCCAAAATACGCGGCGTGGTCTCAGAGGGAATGATCTGTTCCGAGAAGGAGCTTGGTATATCGGAGAACCACGAGGGCATCCTGGTGCTGCCCTCCGAATATGAATTGGGTAAACCTCTTTCATCCTATCTGGGCGACGCCATCTTTGATATCGATATAACCCCCAACCGGGCTGACTGCCTATCCATCATGGGCGTGGCACGCGAGGTTGCGGCTATCACGGGAAACAAATTCCGTATGCCGGATCTGGCCTATCCTGAATCTGGCAAAATGGTGGAATCATATGCTTCCGTTGAGATCAAAGCTGCTGATATGTGCCCCAGGTACTGCGCCACTGTGATAGACGGTATTAAGATCGGGCCCTCGCCGAGATGGATGCAAGACCGCTTAACCGCCTGTGGAATGCGCACTATCAATAACATCGTGGACGTAACAAACTATGTAATGCTGGAGTTCGGCCAGCCCCTGCATTCATTCGACTATAAAGAAATAAGGGGTCAGAAGATTATCGTCAGGCGGGCAGGAGAGGGCGAGGCCATGTATACGCTGGATGAGATAGAGCGGAAGTATTCCAGTGATATGCTGCTGATTGCGGATGCCGAGAGGGCCGTTGCCGTGGCAGGAATTATGGGCGGCCTCAGTTCCGAGGTACGGGATTATACTGCTTCGATACTGTTGGAATCTGCAAACTTTAGCCAGGCTGCCATACACAAAGGGGCGTTATCTTTGAAGCTAGGCAGCGAAGCCTCCGCCAGGTTTGAAAAAGGATTGAACCCTGAGTTAGCTCCGCTGGCGCTAAGGAGAGCCACCCAATTAATTGCGCAGTTAGGCGGGGGGGCGGTGGCGAGGGGCATGATTGATGTTTATCCGGGGAAAATAGACCGAATGCCGGTTCCCATAAAGTTGCACGATGTGAAACGTTTGCTGGGCATAGATATTAACCTGAAAGGGGTCAAGGGCTGTATGCAAGCACTGGGACTGGAGTGCAAATTGGAGTCCGGGGCTATCCTGGTCGAGCGGCCTTGGTGGAGGAACGATATCAATTGTACTGCTGACCTGGTCGAGGAAGTAGCCAGGGTCACCGGTTACGATAAAATTCCAGTTTCCATGCTTAGCTCCGCATTGCCGTCAGGCGAAAGTGTGCCCATGGTAGCTTTCAGACAGGAGCTACGAGATACCATGATAGCCAGCGGGTTCCAGGAGATTATTACTTACCCGCTTACAAGTATAGAAACTTTGAAAAAGCTGTCCTCTCAATCCGACCTAGTGGGCCCGGAGCCGCTTAAAATCGCCAACCCCATGAGCCATGAGCTCGAATATTTACGCACGAACCTGCGCATGGGCGTGCTCTCCGTGCAGGCCCATAATCAGCGCAGCCGTGAAAACAATATCCGTCTGTTCGAGATTGGCAAGGTTTATTTACCGCGTAAAAAGGACCTGCCTCTGGAAAACGAGATACTGTGCGCACTGGTTGACAGCGTTGTGCCTGATGTATACTGGCAATCCAAACAAAGGGCTGTCGATTTCTATTTTGTTAAAGGGATAGTGGAAGCACTGCTCGGCAAGTTTGGAGTTCAAGCTGAATTCATTCCAGGTGAAGATGCTACGCTGAACCCGGCCAAAACCGCCGAAATCATGGCCGGTAAAGTGAAACTGGGGGTTATCGGAGAAGTGCACCCCAGGGTCAGGGGAAACTTCGATATTACGGACCCGGCCTTGATCTTCGAGCTCAATGTGGACAAACTGCTTCCCCTGGCGTCGAAACAACTGGTTTACAGGGCTGCTTCAAGGTACCCGGGTATAACCAGGGATATTGCCATGATCGTAGACAGCGATGTAACTTACGACAAAATCGTGAATATAATAAAGGGCTTTAACCTGGTCTCGGAGGTCAAGCTGTTCGACCTGTATGCCGGAGAGCAGATACCGGCCGGCAAGAAGTCCATGGCTTTCAGGCTTACCTATCTTGCCGCTGATCATACCTTGAAAGACGAAGAAGTCGACGGAATACAGCAGCATATTCTGAAAAAATTGTCCGGAGAATTGGGCGCCAACCTGCGGTCATAGACAATGCCGCTGGGAGGGAAAAAATGGGGAAAACATTTGAGGGCAGCACAAAAAAGCACGAGATCCTGATTGTAGAAGACAGCCATACGCATTCTGAAAAGCTCAGGAACCTGCTGGAAGACCATGGCTTCATTGTTTCAGCGGTGGAGAATGGAAAGCAGGCCGTAGAGTTCTTGAAAAAACGCAAGCCGTCCGTCATTGTCAGCGATATTGTCATGGCTGAAATGGATGGATGGCAGCTTTGTCAATATGTAAAAAAACGCGTCAGCCTCCGCGACATTCCATTCATTGCCCTGACGCCTTTCTCTGATCCCATAGATGTAATACAGGGCCTGAAATCCGGGGCTGATCATTTTGTAGCCAAACCTTACGATGACGATGTTTTGATCTCTCGTATCAAGCATATCCTGATCAACCTGGATATTAGGCAAAACCCGTTGTCCGCCAAGGCCACCGACGTATATTTTGGCGGCCAGAAACACAGGCTGACCTTTGACCACCACCAGACCCTGGACCTGCTGTTGTCCACCTACGAGACAGCAGTTCAGAAAAACAGGGAACTTGAAGCTGCGCTGGCAAGACTGAAAGACGCCGAAGAACTTTTATCCAGGCAGGTCGTGGAACTGCATAATATAGCCATCCACGATTCGCTTACCGGGCTTCTTAACAGGCGCGGTTTCTTCATACTTGTAGAGCAGCAAATGAAACTGGCAAGCCGTATGAAGGGCAAGACATACCTATTTTATATCGATGTCGATGGAATGAAATGGATCAATGATACCCTGGGGCATGAAGAGGGAGATCAGGCTCTGGTCGCAACCGGCAAATTCCTGATGGAAAATTCGCGTAAATCGGATATCGTGGCGCGTATTGGTGGAGATGAATTCGTACTGGTGGCTATCGATGCACTGGAAGAGAGCCAGCAACTGATAATAGACCGTATGCTGCGTAACCTTGAGAAGTTTAACTCAAAGATGACTCGCGGTTATAAGCTATCTCTGAGCATAGGCGTGGCTATGTATGATGCCGACAAACCTTGTTCCATCGATGACCTGTTAGCCAGGGCGGACAGGCTGATGTACGTGCACAAGAACAAGAAAAAATCACAGTCCAAGCAGAACTGATCACCCGTTTACCTGAAGCATGGTGCACAGATTCGAGACCAGCCCTTCTAATGGCATTATTTGAGACTGCTTCTCCCTGCGCCATTTGACCTCTACGCTATTGCTCTGGAGTGTGCGCGGGCTGACTACCACCCGAAGGGGAATGCCTATAAGGTCGGCATCGTTGAACTTGATGCCCGGCGATTCCTGGCGATCGTCAAAAAGCACTTCTATGCCAGCGGCGGTCAGGTCAGAGTATAGCCTTTCAGCGGTCTCCATAACCTTAACATCCTCGGTCTTGATGGGGCATAAATAGAGCTGGTAGGGAGCAATGGGCAGAGGCCATATGATGCCCTTCTCATCATTATTCTGCTCGACCGCCGCAGCCAGCAGCCTGCCCAGCCCGATTCCATAGCATCCCATTATGATAGGCTTGCTGGAGCCGTCTTTATCCAGATAATAGGCGCCGAGGCGCTCGCTGAGGAAGGTGCCCAGTTTGAAGACATGCCCCACCTCGATTCCACGTTGCGCCTTTAGTTCCCCCTGGCACCTGGGGCAGGGATCACCAGCCCGCGCCCTGGCAATATCTTCAATGACGTTGGCTTTGAAGTCGCGTGGATAGTTAACATTTTTCAAATGGGTATCGGGTTTGTTGGCCCCGGCGACGAAATTATTGCCGAGTTTAATGGAATCATCCGCCACAATGAGGACGTTTTTCAAGCCAATAGCTGAAGCATATCCGGCAACCAGCCCCGCTTCCTTAGTTTCAGCCACTGTAGCCATGTGCAGGTCGTTGCATTTAAGAGCGTTCTTTAGTTTTACTTCATTAACCTCAAAATCTCCCCTTATGACTACGAATACCAGTTTGCCGTCTGCCACATAGAAAACGGACTTTAATGTCTGGTCGGCCTTCACACCAAGGAATGTGGCGACTTCGTCTATAGACTTCAATCCAGATGTGGATACCTCTTCAACGCTCTTGAGGTCTTCCGGCGGGTTGGGCTTTTTGATGCTTGTGGCTTTCTCCGTGTTGGCGGCATAGTCGCATTTCGAGCAATAGATGATTTCATCTTCGCCACTCTCGGTAATAAGCATGAATTCATGGGATGCCTTGCCGCCTATGGCGCCGCTGTCGGCTTCTACCATAACAGAGGGCAGCCCGCACCTGGCATAGATTTTTTTGTATGCCTGAACCATCTTTTTATAGCTCTGGTCTAAACTGGCCTCATCGGTATCGAAACTGTACAGGTCTTTCATGAAAAACTCACGTACACGAAGAAGCCCTCCACGCGGCCTCGGTTCATCCCTGAACTTGTTTTGAATCTGGTAGGGCAGTTGCGGCAAGTCACGATAGCTTTGCACCGTGCGCCGTACCAGGTCGGTTATAACTTCTTCATGCGTCGGACCCATGGCAAGCTTGTGCTCTTTACGATCGGTTACGATGAAAATGGTCTTATCGAAGGATGGCAGCCTGCCGGATTTTTCCCACAGCTCAAGCGGTTGCAGGGACGGCATCATCAGCTCCTGGCCCCCGGCCCTATCCATCTCTTCACGTATGATATTCTCGATTTTTCTGAATACCCTCCAGCCCATAGGCATATATGAATATACGCCGGTGGCTACCTGCTGGATCATGCCGGACCGTACCAGGTACTGGTGGCTGATGCAGTCGGCATCTGAAGGCGCTTCTTTGAGAGTCCTGCCTAACAATTTGGAGAAACGCATGTTGTCATCCCCTTCGCGTAGTTATCGGCGTATTTTAGAATATTCGCAGTGAATTTAAAAGCTGACCAACTCGACAATGAAGAATTAAGGGAGGCTGGATATTTCCTGTATTATTGACTGAAGGAATTGGTTTTCTTCCACGGTTTTCACTACCTTGCCCTTTTTGAAGATAGCGCCACGCCCTTTGCCGCAGGCGATGCCGACGTCGGCATCCCTGGCTTCTCCGGGCCCGTTGACTACACATCCCATTACCGCCACCTTTATAGGTTTCTTAATATCCTGGAGATATTCGCTGACCGTTTGTGCCAGCCCTAAGATGTCTGTCTCACTGCGTCCACAGGATGGGCAGCTTACCAGCACCGGGCCATGCTCACGCAAGTTCAGGGATTTAAGGATTTCATAAGCTGCAAACACCTCATCCCGGGGATGGGAGCTGAGCGATACCCTGATGGTATCTCCAATTCCGTCGTAAAGCAGTATCCCGATCCCAACCGAGCTTCTGATCATGCCTGTGACGGGCAATCCGGCTTCAGTTATCCCGATATGGAGCGGATAGGACGTCCTGCGTGCGATGCTTCGGTAGGCGGCCACGGTCGTGGGCACATCGAAGGCTTTGAGCGCTATTTTGATCAGGTTGAAGTCTAGGCTTTCCAGTAGCCTGACCTGATCCATAGCCAGTTTGACCATATAACTCACGGTTGGCAGCTTACCCCGTTTGTCCTGCGGCAGGCTGCCGAAATTCACCCCAATCCTGATGGGAATAGACCTGTTTCTGGCGACGATCACAATTTTCTTTATGTGATCGGGATTACGGATGTTGCCCGGATTCAACCTCAGGCCGTCGACGCCGTTATCCATGGCGGCCAGCGCCAGCCTGTAGTCGAAATGAATATCGGCAATCAGGGGTATCGATATCTTTTTTTTGATTTGCAAAATGGCGTCTGCTGCCTGCTGGTCAGGCACAGCTACCCTGATAATTTCACAACCCAGGTCCTGTAGCTCCTTTATCTGGTTGACTGTAGACCTGACGTCCCGGGTATCCGTCTTGGTCATAGACTGGACGACGATGGGCGCATCTCCGCCAACCTGGACGCTGCCGATATGCACGGGTTGGGAAATTCGTCGCTTTCTCAAGGGATCAGGCTTTCTCCGTGGATAATTCTCGCCACATCGAAATAGCTTATGACCAGGATCAGCGCTATAAGCGCAATAAATCCTATCAGGTGGACCAGCCCTTCCTTTTGCGGTGAGATTCTTTTACCCCGTCTCACCCATTCCAACAGCACAAAGATAAGGCGGCCTCCATCCAGGCCCGGGAAGGGCAACAGGTTGAAAATGCCCAGGTTGATGCTGATCAAAGCAGCGAATTCGAGTAAAGGGCTAATACCTGCTTTCACTACTTCTCCCGTCAACTGTGCGATAGCTATGGGGCCCGCCAGTTGGGGAGCAGTGCCCTTTATGAACCAGCTTACAACTTCGTTGCGGAATAGTACGAGTATTTCCCAGCTATGTGTGATACCTTCGGGTATGGCCTGCCAGAAGGGAATCGATTCCGTCACTGTTGTGGAGTCTGCTGAAGCCAGTGTAACACCTGTGGCGCCCTGACCCTGCGGAGGGTTCCAGCGCGGCGTAACGGTTATGGTCTTTTCACTCGAATCCGGCTTTTGTATAACCACGCTGGTTTCTGTGCCGAGGTTGAGCTGTAACAGATAGCTGACATCCGCCCGGTTCTTTACCTGGCGTCCGTTTATCGTGACGATGCGGTCGCCAGCCTCTATTCCCGCAGCCTGGGCGGGAGAGCCGACGGCAACGTCCTTGATCATAACCTTTTCCATCGTCACATCATGCGGAATCATAAAACTGATGGAGAAGAGCAATATAGGGAGGAGTATGTTTAATATCGATCCTGCGCTGAGAACTAGGATCCTGGCAGGGATGCTTTTGCTAGCCAGGCTGCCTGGCATCGAGGGGTCCTCTTCCCCCAGGAGCCTTGTGAACCCTCCCAGTGGGATGGCATTTATCGAGTAGATAGTCTCGCCCCTTTTAATACCGAAGATCTTCGGGGGAAACCCGATACCGAATTCCTCAACCTTAACCTTGCACAGTTTGGCTGCTGTAAAGTGTCCCAGCTCGTGGGTAATGACCAGGACTATGAGCAATGCCAGAAAAACCAGTATGGTGACTAACATTAAATTTCCTTCCTTGCGACTTTAAGAGCCGTTTCACGGGCCCATGCGTCAGATGCGAGTATGTCTTCTATTCCCGGATCGGCGATCGGCTGATGCTTATCCAGGGTCTTCTCGATAAGGCGATGAATGTCCAGGAATCCTATGGAATTATTCAGGAACATTTCCACAGCGACCTCGTCCGCTGCGCATAGCACGGCCGGATAAGAGCCGCCCTTGTTGGCTGCCGCCAGGGCCAACTTTAAGCAGGGGAAATCATCGTAATTGACGGGTTCAAAGGAAAGCGTTTGTAAACGCGAAAAATCAACGTGCGCTATTTCACCGTTAGGTACCCTCCGTGGATAAAAGAGGGCGTACTGTATAGGTAAATGCATGTCGGGCATGCTCAACTGAGCTTTGATCGAGCCGTCAATAAACTCGATCATGGAATGAACGACACTCTGGCGGTGGATAATGATCTCAATTTTTTCATAGGGGATGTTGAACAACCAGCGTGCCTCAATAGCTTCCAGCCCTTTGTTGAAGAGGGTTGAGGAGTCAATCGTAACTTTTTTCCCCATTTTCCAGGTGGGATGGTTTAAGGCGTCTTTCACCGTAACCTTAGCCAGCTTGCGCTGTGATACGCCGAAGAAGGGTCCGCCCGAAGCTGTTAAAAGCAGCCTGGATATATCGGCAGTTTCACCCCGCAAACACTGCCAAACGGCGCTGTGCTCGCTGTCTATCGGCAGTATTTGAGCGCCGGATTCGGCCGCCATATGTGTAATCAATGCGCCGGCCATAACCAGTATCTCTTTATTGGCAATGGCTACGATTTTGCCTGACTTGATGGCAGCCAATGCGGGGGCAAGCCCGGCCTTTCCCGTGGTGGCGATTACCGCTATATCGACGTCGGGATGGGAAGCGATGTTTTCCATCGATAGCATTTTGACGTTGCCAGGCAGTTGGGCCTGGGCCTCGGTATAAGCAACAGATGGTGAGAACTCATCCAGTTGTGCGGTGAAACTCGCCATGTTGTTGCTGCAAGCTAACCCGATCACCCGGAAACTGTCCCTGAAATTACGGACAACATCCAGCGTTTGCTGCCCTATGGAGCCGGTCGAACCTAAAATAGCTAGCTTTTTTACCGCATTTCCCATAAGTTTGCTCGATAAAACAATATAATGTTACATCATATATCGCACTCATGTATAATAGTGCGAAACAAAGATTTGACGATTGGGTTATAATGTTGTGCGAAAATTAAATACGTAAGGAGGGAATATGGCTTACGATACGCTGATATTAGACAAAGAAGGTATGACTGGTATTATCACCTTGAACCGTCCTCCCGCAAATCCGTTCAATTATGCTGCCGTCGATAATCTCGGCAAAGCCTTAACCGAACTGGAAAAAGATAAGGATGTGCGTGCAGTTATTATTACCGGTGGTGGCGAAACTGCATTTTCGGCCGGTTTTGATGTGAAAAGCTTTGCCGATCCCATGAATGTCTGGATGCCGCGCTTCGGGCATATTGTTTACAATAAAATTGAGAGGTTCCCCAAACCAGTCATTGCCGCTATTAACGGCTTTGCGCTGGGCGGCGGGTTCGAACTTGCCCTAGCATGCCATTTTCGTTTGATGGTTGACGCGGAGAAGGCTGTGCTGGGTTTACCCGAGATAAACCTTGGCATTATCCCCGGCTGGGGTGGCACACAGCGATTGCCCAGGCTCATCGGCCGGACGCGGGCACTGGAAGTCGCTTTGATGGGCAAGAGGCTCAATGCTAAGGAAGCGTACGAATGGGGACTGCTTAATAAAGTGTCCAAACCGGGTGAAGTATTGAACGACGCCAAAGTATATGCAACGGCTCTTTCGAAGAGGGCCCCGCTGGCACTCAAATCTATTCTAAATGCCATGATTATGGGACAGGATACCAATATGGCCGCTGGTATCGAATTGGAACTTGCCGGATCGGAGATAGTCCGCAATTCCAAGGATGCTACCGAAGGTATGATGGCTTTTATTGAGAAACGGGAAGCTAAATTCACTGGCGAATAAATATATTAATTAAAGGAGTTTGAGCAATGAAGGTTGAGGACATCAAGAAGATCGCCATAATTGGCGCCGGCGACATGGGCCACGGCATTGCCGAGGTAATAGCCATGTCAGGTTACAACGTTAACCTGTATGACATCAAGCAGGAATTTGTCGATAAAGGTGTGAGCAAGCTAAAGGACAGCTTGATGAAGCAGGTATCCAAGCAGAAAATGACCCAGGAAGCAATGGACAAGGTTGTAGGCAGCATAAAGGGTTTTACGGTATTGAAAGATGCTGTAAAAGACGTTGACTTCGCAATCGAGGCTGCTCCGGAAATACTGGACCTTAAACAGAAGATTTTCAAAGAGATGGATGAAGCTGCTCCGAAGCATGCGATCCTGGCCTCCAATACATCGAATATGAGCATTACCAAGATTGGCGGAGCCACCAAGAGGCCGGACAAAGTGGTCGGCATACATTTCTTCAATCCCGCAGTAATGATGAAACTGGTTGAAGTTATCAAGGGCGATAAAACATCGGCTGAGACCATGGATGTAAGCGCCGCTCTGGTCGCCAAATGGGCGAATTTCCGCGGCCCAATGGTCGGTATACGGGTAGAGAAGGACACCCCGGGCTTCATCTACAACAGGCTGGGAGCTCCCGTTGGCTTATATATGTCTTACCTGCTCGACAAAGGCACGGTCGTTCCCGAAGCAGTCGATGCCAAGGTCAAATCGATTGGCGCACCGATGGGCCCTTACGAGATCATGGATTTTGCAGGCCTGGATGTAGCTCTGCACAGCATGGAATATTTCGGCAAAATGCTGACCCCCGATTTTAAACCGCGCCCCTGGATCGAGAAACTTAACAAAGAAGGTCACCTTGGTAAGAAGACCGGCAAAGGCATCTTTGAGTGGCCCGGCGGTAATCGCCCCACCATCGATCTGAGCAAGGCTGATCCCAATTTCGATCCTATGGACATGATGTGCCTACAGGTAAATGAGGGCACGAAGCTGCTCGAGGCCGGAGTTGCCAAGAGCGCTGCCGAAATTGACCTGGCAATGGTCAACGGCGGCGGCGGAATTTTTGGCCCCTTCGCTCTCTGCAAAGGCATGGGCTGGGATAAGGTTGCCGAGAGGTGTGCTGCAATCGCCAAGAGAACCGGCATAAAATGGTTCGAGCCCACCGAGAGCCTGAAAAAGGGCAACATTACTCTTTAAATAATATAGTTTACAGATAACTGAAGGGTTGGCTGTCAGGTTCCATACCTGCGTAAGGGAAGGAGCTATTTAAACAGCCAACCCTGATTATTTACCAGGATAATCAGGTAATACGCTACCGGTGCGATAAGCAGGTGGCTGTCAATTCTGTCGAGGACACCGCCATGTCCGGGCAACAGCCGCCCGGCATCCTTGGCTTTCATATTTCTTTTTAAAAGGGATTCTACAAGGTCTCCCACTAGTGAGAAGGCACCTATAATTGTGCCTGCCAGCACCATTTGCCAGTAGTTCACCGGCAATTTAAACAGCAAGCTTAAGAAAACGGAGGTGACAATGGCTGCGGCCAGGCCGCCCGCAGCGCCTTCCCAGGTCTTGCCGGGGCTGATGGAAGATGCCAGGGCGTGCTTGCCGAAGTTGCTGCCGACAACATAAGCGAATACATCGCTGAGCGCCGTGGAGGATAGCACGAGGAATACCCACCCCATACCGTTATCCATATCTCTTATATATATATAAAACGATATAAGCCATCCGGTATAAAGCACTCCGGCAACGGTCCAACCCCAGTTAATGAAAGAATGGTCCTTATTACGTGCAAATATCAGCCATATCAAAGGCACTAATGTAAGCAGCGTGAATAGTAAGTTGCAGGTGGCAGCAAAAGGGCTGCGGGCGTTAATGACAAAGAGCACCGAGAATGCCATGCCCAGGTAGGTTAAAGGCTGTATGTGTTCACTCGTAACTATATTATAGAATTCGAAAGCGGCCAGGGCTGATACCAAACACGCGGCAAGCATAAACCAGGGTTCCCCGGCCCATATTACTGTGCCTATAAAAATAGCAACTGCAAAACCGGTGATCAGACGTTTAATTATCATCGCCCTTTAAATGTACCTGGAATAAAAACGGCCATGCCTGAACACTAAACCCTTTTGAGATAGACGGGCTAAAAGGATATTGCAACGGCAGTTATCAGGCTTCCATGATTTCGGCCTCTTTGTCTTTGCCGACCTTATTGACAGAGTCAATGTGGCTATCCGTCAGTTTCTGCAATTGCTCGGAAGCCCGGATACTCTGGTCCTGAGATATCTCCTTGCTTTTTTCAGCCGCCTTTAGCTCGTCTACTACCTCCCTGCGAATATTGCGGATCGATATACGCGACTCTTCAAGTCTTTTGTGGACTATCTTAACCAGGTCTTTGCGCCTTTCTTCCGTCAGCGGAGGAAGGGTTATCCTGATTATTGTCCCGTCATTGATCGGGTTCAGGCCCAGCTCCGATTTAAGGATGGCTTTATCTATATTGTTGATGATACTGCGGTCCCACGGGTGTATGGCGATCGTTTTCGGTTCAGGTACGGAAATGGAAGCTATCTGGATCAGAGGTGTGACAACACCATGATAATCCACCTTAATGTGTTCTACCAGAGCCGGCGAAGCCCGGCCCGTACGTATACCCGCCAGCTCTTTTACCAGGGCTTCGATGGTCTTACGCATTTTTAAATCAGCGCTTTTTAATATTTTCTCGGTCATTTCCTCTTCTCACCCTTCTCAGTCACAACCTGAGTACCGATATTTTCTCCGGCGATAACCCTTGAAATGCTGTCTTTGGCACGTAAATCGAAGACGATAATGGGCAGCTTGTTTTGCTGGCATAGCGAAAATGCCGTGATATCCATAACTTCGAGCTGAAGGTTTAAAGCTTCCCGGTGTGTAATTTTGCTGTATTTCCTGGCATTCCGGTTTTTCCTGGGATCGGAATCGTAGATACCGTCGACTTTGTTCTTAGCTACCAGCAATACATCTGCGTTAATCTCGATGGCCCGGAGCGCCGCCGCAGTATCCGTAGTCATATAGGGGTTACCCGTACCGCCTGCAAATATGACCACACGTTTTTTCTCGAGGTGACGTATGGCTTTGCGGCGGATATGAGGTTCAGCAATGGCCTGAACCGTTATGGCCGATTGGGTCCTGCTGACGATGCCGTTATTTTCCAGGGCGTCCTGCAGGGCCAGTGCATTGATAATGGTGGCCAGCATACCTGCGTAATCGGCCGTAGCACGGTCCATACCCGCAGCTTCAGCAGACGAGCCGCGCCAGAAGTTACCTCCGCCCACAACAATAGCCAACTCGACATCCAGGGATATCACATTTTTTATTTGTTTGGCTATGGAATCCAGCACGCGGGGATCTATGCCGAAGCTGTTGTCGCCCATCAGGGCTTCCCCGCTAAGTTTTAATAAGACCCTTTTAAATTTCGCCTTTCGCGTAGACAAATCTAATAACCCAGTTCAAAACGTACGAACCTGCGTACCTTTATATTCTCACCAGTCTTAGCTATTGTCTCTGTTATGATATCCTGAATGGTTTTTGCAGGGTCTTTGATATAGGGTTGAAGGAGAAGGCAAGCTGAAGCCGCCTCAACATCGGTCGGTGCCTCACTGGCTGCAATATACTGGGGTGACATGGCGGAAATCTGGAGCGCTATGTTGTGGGCAAGCTCCTTGAATTCGGGGGTCCTTGCAACGAAATCCGTCTCACAGTTGACCTCAACCATAACTCCCAGATGGCTGCCGGTATGGACATAGCATTCTATTACGCCTTGTTCGGCTGTCCTTTCCGATTTTTTCTTGGCAATAGCTAGGCCGCGCTCGGCGATAATTTCACAGGCTTTTTCCATGTTGCCAGCGGAATCGCTAAGGGCCTTCTTGCAATCCATCACACCAGCCCCAGTTTTTTGGCGTAATTCTTTAACTTTATCGGCTGAAATTTCCAATCTAGTCCTCCTTTGGGATTAAAAAGCACGGCCAATACGATGAACCGCACGGCCGGGCGGGTTTACTCTTCTTCTGATTCTGTGGAATCAGGTTCAGCCGCCTCAGGCCCCTTGGTTTCTCCGGCTTCAGCCAGCATTTTCCCTTCGAGTACAGCATCGGCAATATGGGAACATATAACCTTTATGGCCTTTATGGCATCGTCGTTGGCCGGGATTATATAATCAATTCCATCGGGATTGCAATTGGTATCCACAGTTGCAACTATCTTAACTCCAACCTTTTGCGCTTCGCTGAGGGCGATTTTTTCCTTGGTGGGGTCGATAATGAATAGTGCGCCGGGCAAAGTAGTCATCTCTTTAAATCCGCCCATCAGCTTGTTGAGCTTGGCCATCTCCTTTTCCACTTTAAGCTTATCCTTCTTGGAGAGGTAGTCAAGGTCTCCACGTGATTTCTTATCTTCCAATCTGACTAAATAGTCTATCCTGCCCTGGATTGTGTTGAAGTTGGTTAGCATACCGCCCAGCCAGCGCTGATTGACATAAAACATGCCGCAGCGTTTGGTCTCTTCCTCAACAATGTCCTGAGCTTGTTTCTTGGTGCCTACGAACAGGATCGATTGCCCGTTGCTCACCATTTCCCGCACGGCCGCGCATGCTTTATTCAAAAGAGTAACGGTCTGCTCGAGGTCAATTATATGTATTCCATTTCTCTGGGTGAAAATATAATTCTTCATTTTGGGATGCCAATGCCCGGTCTGGTGGCCGAAATGGGCACCGGCTTCCAAGAGCTGCTTTACGGTAATTGTATCTGCCAAAATTAATTAACCTCCTGAAACAAGAGCAAAATGCTTATTCAAAACCGCTGGGAAGTATAACACAATTATCAGTATCAGAGCAATTCGAATTAAATTGAGAAAATTAAAATCCCCTGCCTTGAGTAAGGGCAGGGGATTTTAGCTATTCGAATGGAATGACTATTTTAGGCCAATCTGCTGGGCGACCATTTCCCTGTGGAAGTCGGTGCTGCCGTAAACAGTATCGGCTGCCTTGGCACGGCGATAATAAAGAGGGACATCGTGATCGGAACTTGTGCCGATGCCGCCATGAAGCTTTACGCCGAGTGCGCTTACCAGTTTATAAGCCTCGTTGATATAGGCTTTGGTCATGGAAGCTTCTTTGGCACTAGGCATGCCCTCGGATTCCATCCAGGCTGCTTCGTAAAGAAGGTATTTGCTGGTGCCCATAGATATCCACATATCGGACATCTTGTGCTGCAGGGCCTGGAAAGCTCCGATCGGCCTATCATACTGCACGCGCTCTTTTGAATAGGCAATAGTCATGTCAACCACTGCCTGCAGTCCGCCGAGCGATTCTGCCGATTTCAAGATCGAGCCTTTGCGGACGAGCATTTGAAGTATGGCCCAGCCCTTATCTACCTTTCCGAGCACGTTCTTGGCTGATACTGCGACGTCTTTAAAAACTACCTCGCATAGGTGATCCGCAGCAATAGTAGGTATCACCTCAGTTTTAAGGCCTGCTGATTTGGAATCGACCAGGAAGGCGGTAATTCCATCCTCGCCGGCTCCGTCCTTGGTCCTGGCAATTACGATCATGTAATTGGAAACATGGGCAGAGTCAACAAACATTTTAGTGCCGTTCAGGACGAAGTCATTGCCCTTATGGGCTGCTTTAAGGGTAATTCCGGAGGCGTCGAACTGGCCGTTTTCCTCCAGCCAGGCAAGTGTAAGTATAAGCTGGCCGTTGGATATCTTGGGCAGGAATTCCTTCTTCTGTTCTTCAGTGCCCTCAGCGACGATTGCAAAGGTATTGACGACAGTGCTGATATAGGGTCCGGGAAGTATATTTTTGCCCACTTCCTCGATATGCATGTTCAGGTCTTCAAAGGAGTAGCCCATCCCTTCATAGTCTTCCGGGATGTTGAAACCCAGCCAACCGAGTTCAGCCATTTTTTGCCAGAGCGCGGGGTCATAGCCTTTAGGGTCCTTCTCCAGTTCCCTCACCTTGGCTTTCGGGCATTCCTTGGTAAGGAAGTCTCTTGCTGACTTCTTCAATATCTCTTGTTGTTCCGTAAATCTTAAGTCCATTATTCCTCCTTATGTATATATGCCTTTTATTATTTCATTCTGGGAAGGCCCAGACCGTACCACGCAATGATGTTGCGCTGAATCTCGTTGGTTCCCATGGATACTATGGGCACAAAACAAGCCTGGTAGTTGTATTCTGCAGTTCCGTTCAATTTGGCAAACTTGGACTGTTTGACCTGTCCGTAGGGCCCCAAAATATCCGTGGAGATCTGGCCGAATTTTTCCAGTAATTCACTGGCGAATATCTTTACGGCTGCGGCATCCATCAGGCCCATTTCATTCCTGTTTTGCTGATCGGCAACACGGTAAGCCAGGGTGCGTACAGCCTCAACCGAAGCGGCCAGATCGGCAATCTTGTTGCGGATCATGGGATCGTGTGCCAAAGGCTTGCCATCACGCTTGTTCTCGTTGCAGAATTTCACCAGATCTTCTACTCCGCGAACCAGGCCCATCACCATATCGATGTTGGACCTTTCGAAGCCGGCGAGCACGTTTACCACGGCCCAACCCTCGTTCTCCTGGCCGACTACATATTTGGCGGGCATATGAACGTCATCGAGATAAACCTCGTTGTACACGTGAGCCCCGTTCATGTAGGGGATCCCCTTTACCGTTATACCCTTGCTCTTCATATCGCAAAGAATGAAGGTCAGGTTGTGATGTTTCTTGGCATTCGGATCAGATTTATAAACGCCGAAGGCCCAATCAGCATAGTGGGCGCCCGTATTCCAGGTCTTCTGGCCGTTTACTATGAACTCGTCGCCTTTCTTAATGGCTGAGGCTGTGAGAGCCGCAAGGTCAGAACCTGCATTAGGTTCACTCCAGAGCTCACAAAACATGATTTCGGCATTGGCTATTTTGGGCAGGAATTCTTTTTTAAGCTCTTCGCTCCCGGCTGCTATCAAAGTGGGTGCAAGCATAGAAATGCCGAAAATATCGGAGCCGGGCAAATCGTAGTAACCGCGTGCCTCTGCCAGAAGCACCTTGTCCATCATGGTCCCGGTGCCGCCGTATTCCTTGGGCCAACTGAGGGCAAGCCATCCTCTCTTAGCGAATTCCTTGGCACAGTAACGGTGGAATGCCCATCCTTCCTCATTATCAAACGGACTTTCAAAACCAAGCCAACTCTTCGGTTTCTTCTTGTCCAGTTCTTCGCAGACTTTATAGATTTCTTTTCTGCGGGCCACTTGTTCGTCAGTTAATCGAAAATCCATGGTACCTCCTTTATATGAAATAAAATTACTGCGTTTTTATTGTTTCAAATTGATCAGATGTCGAAGGGGCCTTTTTGCTCACCGGTTTTCGAGTTCATTAAAAATAAACCCCAAAACCATACTATTATAATTTAATGCCTGGAATTATTAAAGTTAGCTAAAATAACCTAAGCCCTAATTGATATTACTCCTTGATTATTTTAATAATCTCGTAGCGCAGCACGCCCGACGGTGTACTCACGTTGAGGATGTTCCCGGTTTCCTTATTGAATAAAGCCAGTCCCATGGGTGAAACAATCGAAATTTTGCCCAGTTTGATATTGGCCTCCTTGGCGCCGACGAGTATATAATTGATTTTCTCGCCGGAAGCCAGATCTGAGATCAGGACGGTATCACCCAGAGTGATCCTAACGCTTGTCTCTGTAGTTGACTCAATTACCTTGGCATTTTTCAGCGTGTTTTCCAGTTCGCGTATTTGACCTTCAACGTGTCCCTGCTTCTCCCGGGCCGCTTCCAAAGGGGCATTCTCACGGAAATCTTTGTCTGCGGCAGCTTTATGAAGCTCGTCGGCAATTTTGGGCCTTTCTTCCTTTAATGCCGCAAGCCTGGCTTTAATCTCCTCATACCCCTGCCGGGTGAGCATGACAGGCTCTTCGGATTTAACTGACCTTGCAGGAGTGGATTTCGCTGCGATCTTTTTTATCTTTATGTGGGCCGAAAGGTTGGTATCTATTAATTTCGCCTTATGAGCGTATAAAAGGAATTGCTTCACTATTTTCAGGTGTTCATCGGATTGCGCGCCGGAGGCGTAGAAATTCTCGGTATAATTAGCGACTTCCTGGCCTGTCAACGAGATAAATTTCCGGTCTTCACCGTACCAGCGAATAAATTTGAAAATCTCTTGTTGTGTACCGGAAGAGAGTTGTGAAGGTGTTGCAGACAGAAACCGGGTAGCAGCTTCCCCCAAGCTAATTCCCGAGTTTAGTGTAGGCTTTTGTTTTGAGGGCATTTTTTCGCCAAGCCGGAGAATATTATAACAATTCGTGGTACGTTGTCAATCCTACCAGAAAGAAAAATGCAAAATGCTTTACCCATTGGGCGAGAGGGAGGATCAGCCCTTGAAGAAGCAATATCCCAGTAATTTATAAATTAGTTTAGCTGCGGTGAAGGAGCATGCTGCCGGACCCTGACCCGGGCACAGTTCCACTACATCGAAGCCGACAATGTTCTTGCTCTCTGCTACAGTTTTTAAAAGGCCGGTTACCTGGTTCCAGCTCATTCCTCCGGGTTCAGGCGTCCCCACAGCCGGCATCATGCAGGGATCGAAGACATCGAGGTCAATTGTGAGGTAGACGTTATCATTCAAGGAATCGATTATACCTTCTATCGCCGATGGACTGTATTCAAGATCGAAAAAAAACGGCTTTAAGTTATTTGACATAATATATTGATTTTCTTCCAGGCTCAGGCTGCGGATGCCGACCTGGGTGATAGGGCAGAGCTCAATTATACGGCGCATGGCGCAGGCATGATTGAATTTGGTTCCCAGGTACTGGTCCCGCAGGTCTGTATGTGCATCCAGTTGCAGGACGGATAGATTGTCATATTTTTCTCTGAAAGCCCTTACGGCGCCGCAGCTTATGGAGTGCTCTCCGCCCAGCATTGCCATAAATTTGGACTGGCCGAGGATTGAATTAACTGCCTGGTAAACACGGTCTATCATAGCGTCAGGGCCGCTGAGCACAGGTTCGAGCGCCGGCAGTGTATGTATGCCGACATCACATATCTCTTTGCCCAGCTCGGCATCGTACATTTCCAGATAAAAAGAGGCTTCTATGATAGATTTTGGACCGTCGCGAGTGCCGCTATGCCATTCTGTAGTGCTGTCATAAGGGACCGGAAGAATGAATACTTTTGCAGTAGCCGGGTCAGAAAGAGGTGACGGCAATCCGGCAAAATTGCCTGGTTGGGCAAATAGGCCGCTGCTATCGCTCATATAGAATTCAGTTCTAATACCTCGCTGCACTCACGCAGATCACCGGTCTCCCATTCCCTGCGTACCAGGCAGCTTCTCATTCGCACCAACTCGAACTTGTCCCGCATGTCCTTTGACACACGCTCGGCATCGAAATCCTTGCAGGAAAAAACATCGATATTGATAAAGTTACGCTCCACAAAGGTGTGTAGACTGATATGGCTTTCTGCAATGAACACCAGCCCTGAAACGCCCCAGTCCTGGGGTTTTGAGCCGGAATACCTGAACACAATGGGATCGGAGATCTTAGTCATACCTATCTTGGCAGGATATGCATCCAATAGCTGGTAGATAAAGTTTTCGTCCTGCAAAATGTTCTTATTTTTATTGAATCCATCGATTATTAGGTGCATCTTATCTCCTGTAGCATGATTTTTCTAAGTTCAAACAAAGCTGAAATAGCCGCCCTCTGTTTAATTTGCAAGCGAGTTCCCGGAAAAATGCTTTGAAACGTGTAGTTATGTTTTCCATTATCAATCCCGATTATTGTGGTGCCTGGTTTGGCATCCAATTCGTCAGATCCAAGAATGCCGATTAATCCAACGCCAACCGAAGTCGAGTAATCCCTGCGGGCCGCCGCCGCCATTTCACCGGCAGCCTCCCGGCTGGCTGTTCCCTGTGACTTTAGTATATCTTTATTAACGAACAACTCCATTGCAGAATTATTGCGGTTAAACACTATACCACATTTATAAAATTTTGAGCTATTCGGATTATTGGTCAGGTTATTAGCAAGTATGCCGCCGGTCCCCGCTTCCATCGTCGATAAAGTAAGGTTATTTCCGATAAAAAGATCTGCAGTGAGCCCTTCGAGTGTATCAGAATCCTTTCCCCATATGTAATCGCCCAATAATTGCTTGATTTCTCCCGCAGTAGCGTCAACCAGTATTTTGGCTTCCTCGGTCGAGTTTGCTTTGGCAGCGATCCGCAGGTGTATACCGTCCGGCTTGGCATAGATGCCAACGGTGGGGTTTTTAGCCAGTAGATAGGCTTTGGTGATCTCACCCACTTTTGCTTCGCTCAGGCTGAAGGTCTTCAGTGTGCTTGAGAAAATGACGGCGCCCCGGTATTTGTTCCGCAGTTTGGGTGCGACCACATTAGACCACATTTGTTGCATCTCACCCGGAGGTCCGGGCATGGATATTACGATATGCTCGTCTCGTTCAACCCACCATCCGGGGGCGGTTCCCCGCGGATTGGGGATTATTTGACAGGAGGGGATGGTAGAAGCCTGCTTGATATTGCTTTCAGGCATATCAATATTGAACTGTCTAAAGATAGCTTTGAATTGTTCTACCAGCGACTGGTCGATGGTAATGGGCTCTTTAAAGAATTCAGCGATGGCTTCCCTTGTTATATCGTCCTCTGTGGGCCCCAGGCCGCCCGTGGTAATGATAATGTCCGATCTTTGCCAGGCAAGGCTGAGGGTCTCAATGAGCCTTTGCTGGTTATCGCCCACGGTCGATATGAAATGCAGGTCTAATCCAAGTAACGGAAGTTGACTTGCGAGATAAGCCGCATTCAAATCCGTTATCTCTCCAAGGAGAAGCTCAGTGCCGATAGAAATAATCTCTGCCTTCATCTAATGACATATTATCCCTAACATTTAGTGGCCGTAATGCCCAGATATTTCTCTACCAAGTCCATTGCGCAGTAATCACCGCACATGCTGCAGGCACGGCCCTTGACGGCATACCTGGCTCGTGCCTCTTTAAATTTATCAGGGTCCATCGATAGTTCTGCCTGAGTCTGCCAGTCCAGGCTTTTTCTGGCTATGGACATCTTCTTGTCGATCTCAGCAGCCTTGCCGCCGCTCCTGATAATGTCCGCCGCATGTGCAGCAATGCGCGATGCAATTACTCCATTTTTGACATCTTCGGCATCTGGAAGTGATATATGTTCCGCGGGAGTAACATAGCACAGGAAGTCTGCGCCGTAAGCGCCGGCAATAGCTCCGCCTATGGCTGCCGTGATGTGGTCGTATCCCGCACCGATATCGGTTACCAGCGGGCCCAGTACGTAGAAAGGCGCCTCCTTGCAAAGGCTCTTCTGGATCTGCATATTCATGGCGATGTGGTTCAAAGGTAGATGGCCGGGCCCCTCGACCATTACTTGCACACCGGCATCCCATGCCCGTTCAACCAGTTCACCCAAAGCAATAAGTTCCTGTATCTGCGGCCGGTCAGTGGCATCGGACAAGCTGCCCGGTCTCATTCCATCGCCGAGGCTCAAAGTCACATCATATTTGCGTGCGATATCCAAGAGTCGCTCATAATTTTCATAAAGGGGATTTTCTTGATCGTGATATAACATCCAGCCTAGAAGGAAAGCCCCGCCGCGTGAGACAACATCTGTTACGCGCCGCTGATTTTTCAAAGATTTTATGGCGGCTTGCGTTACTCCGCAATGTACGGTGATAAAGTCGACCCCATCAGCGCACTGCTCTTCTATGGCTCGGAAAATATCGTCTGTAGTCGCTTCCACGATGGGCCCGTATTTCTGGCCGGCTTCGATCATCGCCTGGTAAATAGGGACGGTGCCTATGGGTACCGTGCTCTGCTTAAGTACAGCGCGCCGGATTTTATTGATATCTCCCCCGGTGCTCAGATCCATCACGGTATCGGCGCCGTGTTTAATCGAAACATGAAGTTTTTCCAGCTCGCCAGGCAAGGTGCCCACGTCGGAGGACGTACCGATATTAGCATTGACCTTGATTTTTAGTCCCTTGCCAATGCCGCAAATGCCGGTAACGGGATGGTTGACGTTGGCAGGAACGACGATTTTGCCTGCTGCAATATTTTCGCAAACAAAGTCGTCGCTTACTTGCTCAAGCTGAGCGACTTGCTTCATTTCCGGAGTTATAACTCCTTTGCGGGCGGACTCTATCTGCGTCATCTTAATACAAAAATAAAAACCAAGAGCTATAGCATATTAAACTAAAACCCTTGGCCGGTAAACCGCTTCCCTACGCTCGAATTACCAAGGGCAGGTTTCAAGGGTTCCCCGCTTGTGCGGAGTCTCAGCCTTAATATCTAAGCACCCCTAGCGGCCAATTTAAACTTGCTTTCGATTGTAACTATAGCATACGACGATTTGTAAAAACAAGTGATCGCCGGTTGCTAATCCTATCTCTGTCTACTCCTGTTAATGACTGCGAAAACCCCGAAGGCTACGATAGCCAAGAGCAATATAAGTATCGTTACAGAAAGCGCCATCACCAGGGACGATGCGGTAATGATGTCAAAATTCCAGGAGTTGGACCAGGGGCTGACGCCTCCGGCATCCCCCGAAGCTTTCACCCTCCAGTAGTATGTACCGGATAAGAGGAAGTTTGATTTATAAAGGTCGAAGGAACTGGTTGCTATATCATCTTTCAGCAAAACTTCATCAGAAAAGTCGGCTGTTTTCGCAATTTGAAGGGTATAGGTGACCCCGGTGGCGTCGCCGTCTATTTTCCAGGTCAGCGTTGTAAGCACGGAATCATTTTGTGAGGGATTAGGCGATTGAAACAGGCCGCCGATATTTTTTACGATGCCGTAGATAACATCTATAACAGAACCATAAGCTTCCAGTTTGGCGCCCGATCCGGGGCCTAAAAGCTGAGGAGTAGGTGGGATCGACATAGTGGATGTATAGGTTTGCTGCGAAGCAGCACCTTTGCTTCCCGTAGCCTTTACCGTATGGTCCTTGCCGGGGGAGAAGGGGGCCGAAAAGGTGACGTTGAAACTACCCGTGTCATCAGTGGTTGCCGTGGCGCCGGTATTGTTGTTGTCGTACGTAATAGCTATGGATTCTCCGGCATAAAATCCGGATCCCGCTACAGTCACATCCCTGCTGCCGATAATGTCGCTGAAACTTAGTTGAATCGCGGGGGTGACCTCAAACTCTATATCCGGCACTATATGTTTGGGCGTCCAACTGCTTCCGTATATACCTAGGATATGTTTACCCTTAATGCTGGGCGGGACAGTGATAGGCCACACGAAGGTACCGTTAGGCTGGGCCGTAAAATTAGTATCTGTGATCGGCCCGTCCCAGGTAAAGGTGATGCCATCTTCACCCGCGCGGAATCCTTTGCCGCTTATGGTAATTTTGGTGCCCACGGGTCCGGACAGTGGAGTAGCTGTACAGTATGGCCCAATGGTGTAAAGTATGGGGGCTACCTCCTGAGCCTTAGAGATAGCCCCGTAAGCGCTGATAGTATATTCGCCTTTGGCTATATTCGGCACATCGAAGATTGTATCCCATGAGCCTGTTTTGTCCGCCGATATTGGAGCTTGCATGATGTCCTTGCCGTCCCATTGAGCGACGATGCCGCTTTCAGATGGAGCGAAACCTGAGCCGACGATAAGGATATGAGTACCCGGTTTTCCCCACGGGGGTTGTGTGTTTATGGATGGTGTCACTGAGAAGGTTAAAGAGGCATTGATAGTTGTCCAATTGCTATCATCGGTGACCTTTAAAATATGAGCGCCCCTGGGTGTAGGAGGTATATTGAATACATAGTCAATATGGCCCTCTTGAGAAACGGGCACATTCTGCACCAATTTCTTATCGTCCCAGAAAATGGTAGCCAGTTTGCCTATAAAACCATCGCCGGTTAGGTCAATGGAAGCGCCCACGGTTCCGGAAGTTGGATTTAGGGTGATGGTCGTTGCATCGACATGAGTGGGTGTCAAAGAGAACAGGAAGGGTAAGACGACCAATAACCCCGACGCAATTAACAGAATCCGTTTAGAACTCAATGAAATTCTCCTTTCCTTTAGCTGTAAAATAGAAACCTAGTCTCGCTTTTTGGAGCTCAAGTCAAATTAAGATTATAACAAATAGCTATAAAAATCAATTTGTTTGACACTGATAATAGTCTGTTGATAGACTTTTAAAGTAATTTTCCTATCCCCGTACTCTCATACGGGTAGTTGTGGCCCCGTGGTGTAGCGGTCAAACATGCCACCCTGTCACGGTGGAGATCGTGGGTTCGAATCCCATCGGGGTCGCCAATACCTACGAAATCGGGCAAGAAAATTAGCCCGTTTTTCTCTTTCAGACTATCGCAAAGGGCGAAAAGCGGAAGGAAAATCTGTCTCGGTTTTATAGCGATTATTTTCTTTAGCGCTGTATCACAATAAACAGCCTCAAGCATCATGGCCAGCATCTTGGCTTGTGAACAAAACATAAAGATTAAGAGGCCAGGCCCTATTAGCGCGAACGAAATAGATATCTTGTTAAAGCTACTGCACTGAACAACCTCTAGGCGAAAGCGGCTACGATAACCAAGAGCCCTTCGTGTTTCAGGTAGAGTTCAACTCTCCCTCGCCTCCACCATAAACAAGGTCCGTATCTCCTCCCGCGAGAGTACGGGTTTGCCGATATAGCTGAATAGCCAGCCCTTCCCTTGAGACAGCCACCTGTCACAGGTCCGGGATTCATTTTCACGGTCCCCATCAATTATTTGAAGTGTAGATAGAGTATCCAGGAGCTTACTTTACCAGTTCGGCGGTAGTCTGCTTCTGAGCCTGCAAAATACCTGGCAAAGCAGCCTGATTGGGCAGAACCATCGTGATCATGAGTATGCCTTTGTCGCTCGGCACTGTTACGACTTGTGCCTTTCCCGTCGGGTCCTGGTATGTCATTCCTTTGGAAATGAATACTACTTCAACCGGGTTCGTCTTTGCCTGCGAACTGGTAAGGTTAAAGAAATTATCCGTATTCATGGCAAAAGCGGAGATGGTCCAGTACTCAGAGGTCGCAGACGTCACGCGAAGCGGGTGCTGGCTCACGTCGTAAACCAGAAGTGAATAAATATCGTCAGGCGCCGGCCTGACCACATCCGTGCTGTTGTCTGTTATCGGCGGTTGGAAAACCCACTGGTTGCTGGGAAAGTTGAACTTTTTGTTGATTGTTACTCCCATTATAGTGGTGGGAATACTGACTGCCACGACCACGTTTACAACGACAGCCACAACAATAACAGCCAGAAGCGTCCATCCTATCCACGGTATCCATTTCTTCATTATTGGCAGCCCTCCTTGATGATCTGTGGCAGCTGAGCTGTCTTTAGTGCATTGGCGTTCGAGTAATCAGGCCCGGGGTCATGCAGGCGAAGGTACACATTCAGCGTTTTGGCGTTGCCGGTCGGCAGCCAGTTCCCCTGCTTCAGAGTCTTCGACAGATAGATTATGAAGCTGCCGTCAGGCTCAAATTGGATATCGGTAGAGCTGTACGAATAGCGGTTCTGGGCATTGGCTATCACGAAGCCATTCTCATTGTAAACGGTGATATTCCAGTATCCTGTCTTAAGTGCCGGTCCCTTTATAACATAGTCACAGTTGGCCACCAGCGGTTGTCCGTTGTCATCAGCGTAGGCGTCCAGGTAAAGGCTTAAGGATGCACTCACTGCCATGAGCCCGTTTTCGGCGACCCAGGCCTTCACATAAGGGTTTGCCCCGGTGCTGCCATAAGCAAAATTGGTGGACCAGGGGCCGTTTGTAACGTTGCTCCCACTGGTGACAAGATTGGCAACGGGGTTGACAGTGAAAAAGCCGATGATGCCACCTAGAACCAGAGCTATCACAGCTGCTATTAGGACCTTATAAATGGTTTTTATGTCAATCACCTCCTATTTTTGTAGCTAGAGTGATAAAAGCGATAAGGGCGATGGCGATCCGTTCCGCTCATACCGCTCTATTCCTTCAGGATTTTATAAGCTGTGCACATATGATCAATATATATTACACAGTTTATAAGGCAGAGAGAAAGTGCCAATTGGTGCAGTATTTATGACCCATTAGTCCAACAAGGTGTTTTTTAAACGTGTTCGCGGGAGCACCACATTGCTGTCGTGTTTCAGGCGGAGTTCGACTCTCCCCCGCCTCCACCAACTAAATTGTTTATTCTTGTCATAATCCCATAGGTATTGGATGCCCCGACCCCCATCGGATCACCAATACCCTCGCCGCAACTCTCGATAGATTAGACAAGATACTTTAAATTGTTAAGGGCGCGTCTTAAACGCTTATTGCTTATATTATCACACCTGCTCCTTCCTCAAAACATCATAACTATTTAACTTTGTGCCTTTTTATTACAGTACTATTCAATATCTCACATGATAAGATTTTTGTAATTGCTATTTGTGGCCGACACGTCTTAATAACAAGCAACAATCAATAAGAATAAGGTTTAAGAAGTTTAAGGCAACTGTTAACAATATTAAGGTTAATGATGTGTCGATGTCTCAGGCAATATATTTTTGGAGGTAACTAGATTGAAAAGGTTCGTTTTTCTATCTCTATCACTATTGTTATTATTGATTCTCATCCCGGGTTGTATCACAGTTCAAGCCCCGCTGGGACAGCCTTTGGTTATTGGGACCTTTAACAGTAGTCCGTCCACCATCAATCCCGGTGGCACGTCAATTCTGTCGTGGAATGTGACTGGAGCCAACTCGGTAAGTATAGACAATGGTATAGGTCAGGTTAATGCTGCGGGAACCATGGCAGTATCACCGGCTACATCCACTGTTTATACCATTAGTGCTACCAACTCCACTGGTACCGTTACCAGATCAGCGACGACTATGGTCAATCCGGCACCACTGGTAGGAACGCAACCGGCCATTATACAATTCAGCAGTAATCTGAATTCCGATGGCACGTCAACTCTGTCGTGGAATGTGACAGGAGCTAACTCGGTGAGTATAGACCAGGGTATAGGTCAGGTTAATGCTGCGGGGAGCAGGGTAGTATCACCGGCTTCAACAACTGTTTATACTCTAAGTGCTACCAACTCCGCTGGTACTGTTACCAGCTCAGCGATGACTACGGTCAACTCAGCATCACCGGTAGGAACGCCACCGGTTATCACACAATTCAACAGTAATCCATCTATTATTAATTCCGCTGGCACCTCCACTCTGTCGTGGAATGTGACGGGAGCTAACTCGGTGAGTATAGACCAGGGTATAGGTCAGGTTAATGCTGCGGGGAGCAGGGTAGTATCACCGGCTTCAACAACTGTTTATACTCTAAGTGCTACCAACTCCGCTGGTACCGTTACCAGCTCAGCGACGATTATGGTCAACACGGGCGGAAGTAGTGGTACTGGTACTGGTACTGGTACTGGTACTGTATGGCACTAGCATCGAATTCGGTGACAGGCATAATTGTAGGTTCCCCCCACGGGTATGATTTGGAGAGAATGAATTTGCTGCCATTGGTGGCCACAAAGTCGTCTCCAATGGCAGCAGCAAATCTGATGATGTTATTATTGAGCCCTACCTTAGCGGCTCTGTGAGTAATGTTCGTACAGTGGGCTTCAAGGGATGATGATGCTATATTATTCCTCATCACGACGAGCATCCCATAGGTATTGGATGCCCCGACTCCCATCGGGGTCGCCAGCAAAATCCTGGGATTAATTCTCATTGGAAAAGTAAAGGCCGCAGCATGTATATCTCCCGCCGTTCCTTGTCGGGCAGCGAAGCGATCAATTGCACTAATGAACTTATCTTTGGCGCTGTCATTTAGCGTATGCTCCTGACTTATCGGCCCACCGGCGGGGCCGCTTAGTTCGTGTTTTTCGGATTGCCCGAGGTATTGCTTGCCGAGCCAGATCAGCATAGGCACATTGTTATTATTTGCCATGATGTGACTCCTTGGTTTATTTCTTGAGAAATAAACTTATGTTAATATGGCAGTATTAAGGAGGTTGAAAATGTCTGACGAAAGTGAAAGCAAGGTAACCCTAGAAACCATAGAGGAGCATATAAAGAAAATTGAAAAGGATGCGATTTTGGCTTCATATTTACATTCGATGGGCTTGGCACTTTTAATGATACTGGCCGGGATTGCAATTACATGGACTAATGCTGGCATCGGGCTTTTTATTATAGGAGCAATTTATCTTGTTTTCGTAAGTGTTCGGCACAACCGTAATATGCGGACCCTCAAGCCTAAAGTATCGCCCTCGAAGGTATAATCACGTTATTTTGCCAGCCAGTCAGCGGCCAGGTACTCGAGCACCTGCCAGCGGTTCTTGTCGGTGATGTCCCTGCGGTCTTTCATCTTCTTGACGACATCGGCGAGTAGGGCGCCAACCTCTGCCGGTACCTTCGGGCCGAAGATATCGGCAGAGGTAATGCCAGTTATCGGCCGGCTCTGAATCCCCGTTGACAAGGTCGATCATTTTGCAGACGATAGGCGTTGTAGCCTTGATGTTGTACGACTTGCCGATGGCCGGGGGGATGGTCCGGGCCAGATACTCCCACTTTTCGTAATAACTCGGCATGAACATGAGATAAACCGTCCTCGGTTCCAGATCGGCCATAACCTCGTTGAGCTTTACCTTGTCCAGCTTGGCCATGTCGGAATCGAACATGAACGATTCCTGTATGTCCGCTATGTCATCCAGCCCGGCGAAGATCTCGGCGAGCATGGCCGGGTCGTCCTTGCCTGATATGGCGCAGTGGCCAAATCCGATAAGATTCCTGGTTTGGGGCGTATCTTTACAAGCACTTGACAGCTAAATTGTTTTTATTTAGACTTGCCATCGTAGACAGATATGTAATAAGGTGTTCGAGGGGCTGTAAAAATGGACACAGCTATAGTTGTAGTGCTGGCCGCCGGTGCCTTCCTTTTAGGGGCATGTCCATTTGCTGTCTGGATAGGGAAATGGGCGCTTAACAAAGATATACGTAGCTACGGGGATGGCAACCCGGGCTCAACCAATGTATTCAGGGCGGGTAGCAAGTTCTGGGGTGGGGTAACTGTGGTCGTGGAAATCTGCAAGGCCATGCCCTTCATCTTAGTCGGCAGACTGGTTTTCGATATTATGACACCCACTTTATATTTAATTGCCTTTTGTGCGATTCTGGGTCATGCCTTCTCCCCCTTTCTTAATTTCCGTGGCGGAAAGGCCCTGGCCGTTTTCGGGGGTGCGGCTATAGCTTTGCCGCAGTGGGACATTCTAGCGAGTATGCTCATTTTATTATTTCTTTGCACCCTATTTATCGGCAACGATTCATGGATCGTAATGATCAGCACTCTTGGGACCTTAACAATGCTGGTGATCAACAGGGCGGATATGTGGGAAATCGTTTTTGTTTGCGGCGTTACCGCCGTTTTTGTGGTTAAACATTTTCACGATCTGTGGTTAGATATTATGCGGCCCGGCCGTCTTATAGTTTGGATCAGGTCCAAAAGGAAAGCGGTCTGAAGGGTCTGCTTTGGAGCTGACTGAATTTGATTTATCAACTGCTGGTCTTAGCGGGACTGGTCATTTTTTTTATTAACCTCCTATTGAACCTTTTGACCCTTAAACGTCCCTCCCCCAAAGCCGGCCTGCCCGCTATCCCTCCGCTTGTTTCCGTGCTTATTCCAGCTAGAAATGAAGAGAAAAATATTGCCAATTGCCTCACATCGGTTTTGAAACAGGACTATCCCAATTTCGAGGTCCTGGTTATAGACGATAATTCCACCGATCGGACGTATGAAATCGTAAGTAAGATTGCGGAGTCGGATCCAAGAGTGCGCCTATATGCAGGTAAGCCGTTGCCCGCAGACTGGGCCGGTAAGCCGTACGCCTGTTATCAGATTGCTCAATATGCGAGAGGGGACTGGTTCTTATTCTTGGACGCCGATACGATTTGCGAAAGTCATATGATCAAAGGCACTCTGGAAATTGCCATCAAACATCGGGTAGCTCTACTTTCGGGGTTTCCAAGGCAAAAGTTGACCGGGCTCACACAGAAGATCGTGTTGCCGATCCTTTTTTATTTCGCTCAAATGGCCTGGTTCCCGCTGTGGCTATTTCATAGTTCCAAAAAGCCCATGCCAACCATGATAATAGGGCAATTTATCCTGTTTAATAAGGATGACTATCGGCGGATTGGCGGACATGAAGCGGTGAAGTCGAGGATAATGGAGGATGTCTGGTTTGGACTGGAGATGAGCAAACAGGGCGGGCGGACCCTGGCGGTTGACCTGTCGAAAACCCTTACAACGGAGATGTACGGCAACCTGGCAGTCATGACCGAAGGGTGCATGAAATGGTTTTATTCTGTGGCCGCACTTTCGCCGTTAGCCCTGGTAGGCTTTGTGTCTGCTGCCTACATATTCTTCTTAGCCCCCTTCTATTGGGCCTACATAGGTCCAGTGGATGCCCTGATGAATGCGGGACAATTGACAGAACTCAGCTTAATTATTGCGGCCCAGGTATTTGTCCTTTTATTAATGAGGATCATAACCGACCAGTATTTCAGGGGATCATCTATTTCCTTTATTTTTCATCCGCTGGGTGTAGCATTTTTGATCTTTGCTGTAATAATCGGGGCTTCCCGCCGCGCCCTGGGATCTGGCGTAGCCTGGAAAGACAGGGTCTATCAGGGCTTTACACATATTAAATAAATTTTCTCATCTGACTCTGTCAAGAAGGCCGGTTTAAAATCTCCCGGTTTACTGTTACCATTGAAGCCTGAGGAGCCGTCATGGATTTTGAATTCAGCAAAAAAGAGGAACAATTGCGCCGGGAAATCCGTGAATTTGCCAGACGTGAGCTAGCGGGCCGGGACTTAATAACCGGCCTGGAAGAAGAGAGCCTTGACGAGGACTGGGAATTCGCCATGCAGATGTCAAAGAAGCTTTCTCAGAAAGGCTGGCTGACCATGGCCTGGCCTAAGGAATATGGGGGCAGAGACGCTTCTTTTTTTGAGCAGCACGTCTATATGGATGAAGCCAGCTACAGGGGTATTCCCGGCATGACTATGGGCGTGAGCGGAATCGGTTGGGTGGGGCAGTCTTTGATGCTCTTTGGCAGCGATGAACAGCGGAAAAAATATTTACCGCCAATTGCCGCGGGCGAGCCGGACGGCATATGGTGTACGGCTTACAGCGAGCCAAATGCAGGCTCCGATTTTGCCAATATCCAGACACGCGCAGTCAGGGACGGCGACTATTACACTTTGAACGGACAGAAAATATGGACCAGCTGCGCCCACAGGGCGAGGTGGTGCTGGCTGGCGGTGAGGACGGACGCCAGTGTAAGTAAAAAGCAGCACGGTATTAGCCTGATCATTCTGGATATGAAAAGCCCGGGTATCACCATTAAACCGATTTACAACTACGCCGGCATTCATATTTTCAATGAACTTTTTTTCGATAACGTCAGGGTGCCGGTAGCAAATCTCGTCGGTACGGAAAACAGGGGCTGGTACCAACTTATGCAATCCCTGGCCTTTGAGAGGCACAGCGTTGCACCGCAATTTTACGGCACCGCCAGACGAATACTTGAAATCATTATTAAGTATGCCGGTAGGACAAATTTACACGGAAAGCCGCTGGCATCTGACCCACTGGTAAAGCACAAGCTGGCGGAAAGGGCAATTGAGCTGGAGACGCTTAAATTATTTGGCTACGAAATAACCTGGAAGTTGAGCAAGGGGCTGATTCCAATATATGAGGCGGCTCGCAATAAGGCTTACTGCGATTTCGTAATGCAGCGCCTGGCGACTACGGGAAGCGAAATAATCGGCGCATACTCGCAGGTTGACATGCGGTCAAAATGGGCAAAGGTGGAGGGAAGTATCACACGTCTTTATATGATGTTCCCGGGAATCTCGATCGCCGCCGGTACGGACGAGATACAGAAAAATATTGTCGGCCAGTTTAAGATGGGATTGCCCAGGCCTTACTAGTTCGCTTAAGAGGGGAAAATGGATTTCGATCTTAATGAACAGCAGCAGATGTTGAGGACAATGGCCAGGGATTTTTTATCACGTGAATGTTCCAGAACGCGTGTGAGGGAATTGGAGAAGGACAGCCGGGGTTATGATCCTGACATGCTGGCAAAAATGGCGGAACTGGGATGGTTGGGCCTGGTACTACCAGAGAAATACGGTGGGACGGGAGCCGGTCTATTGGACCTTGTTGTGCTGCTGGAAGAAATGGGAAGGAATATTACACC
The DNA here is from genome assembly GCA_002311135.1 of Dehalococcoidia bacterium UBA1162. Classification (GTDB taxonomy): domain Bacteria; phylum Chloroflexota; class Dehalococcoidia; order GIF9; family UBA5629; genus UBA1162. The sequence continues at coordinate 53,338 of DBZK01000015.1, read as the reverse complement.
GGGTCCGTTCTTTCCGACTGTAGCGCTGTGCGCCCTGCCTTTGATTAAGTTTGGGACGAAAGTGCAAAAAGCAGGATATGCGGCCGACATTGCCGGGGGTAATAAAATATGGTCACTGGCTTTAACCGAAGAGTCCGGCAGTTATGATGCAGCCGATATAAATTGCCGGGCCGATTATAACGGCACGAACTATTTAATCAACGGCGAGAAATGGTTTGTACCGTTTGCACATGCTGCGGATTTCTTGATAGTTATTTGCCGGACCGGGGAGGTAAGTAATCCCCAGCAAGTTTTGACTGCATTTATCATAGACACGAAGTGCCAGGGCTTGAAGATTGAGCTGATACCCACGATAGCCGGGGACGGACAGTGCAGGGTCAGGTTCAAGAACGTGAAGGCGGGCAAACAGGATATACTGGGCGGAGTGGGTAATGGCCGGAAGGTGTTCGATTTTATTATGCAGAGCGCCACCATTTTGAAGTGCGCTGAAGTGTCCGGCGCCTGCCAGGCTGTACTGGACATGACACTGGCGTATGCCAAGGAAAGGATTCAGTTCGATAAACCCATTGGTTCCTTTATGGCTATTCAGCATAAGCTTGTGGATATGCTCACTGAGGTGGAAGGGCTTCAGTACTTGGTTTATTATTCCGCCTGGCTGCTGGCGTCGGGTCAGAAAGCAGCCACCCAAATATCAATGGCCAAGGCCAAAGCAGCCGAAGTATACCAGCAGGTATGCATAGATGGTGTAAAGATACACGGCGCCATAGGATTTAGCATGGACCACGATATAGGCTGCTTTTTCAGGCGCATAAAATCAGCCGAATTTATGCTGGGAGACAGAGACACGCATCTCTCCAAAGTCGCCAGCGGTATCGGGCTTTAATTGACTGGTCAATAAAACTTTAGCTTCATCAGCACCATTTTATTGAAATATTCAGATACAATAATGTACGCATATGTAGTTGTGATTTACGATAAGATAGTGTAAAATCTGTTGCTAACGGATTGGCGAAACCATTGAACACAGTTACGGACAAAGGAGGAAAGATGGTAGGCATTAAGTCGTATGGGGCCCATATACCAAGATTTCGTTTGGATCGCAATGTAATGCAATTGGCGCTTTTATTTCTAGGCTTTGCGCCGTTGAGGGGCGAAAAGGCGGTGGCCAACTGGGATGAAGACAGCATAACCATGGCAGTTGCTGCAGCAGTGGACTGCTTGATAGACGAGAATAAAGACCGGGTTGACGGAATGTACTTTGCCAGCACGTCTCAAACATACGCCTTGAGGCAAAACGCCGGCATTGTGGCTGCGGCCCTGGATCTTAAGACCGATACCAGGACGGCAGATTTCACTGACTCGACCAAGTCTGGCACGGCTGCGCTTCTGGCCGCTGCCGATGCCATCGCTGCCGGATCGCTAAACAGTTGCCTGGTCTCCGCAGCGGACTGCAGGGTCAGCAAGGTCGGCAGTAATGGTGATTATACCTACGGAGACGGTGCAGCGGCATTTTTGCTCTCTAAAGAAAATGTGATCGCAAATATCGAGGGAGCTTTCTCAACTACCCATGATTTTGTGGACCGCAGGCGCCTTGAGGGTGAACGCACGGAACATATGTGGGAAGAGCGTTTTATCCGCGATGCCGGCTATATGAAATTTATTCCAGAGGCTGTTAAAGGGCTGGTTGATAAATACAAATTAAATATCAAGGATTTTTCCAAGGTTATCTATGCCTGTTCTTTTGCCGGCACTCATTCCGCTCTCGCCAGGACGATGGGGCTGGCGCCCGAGCAAGTGCAGGACCCGATGCTGAACAATGTCGGGGAAACCGGAGTGGCGCAGTCACTGATGATGCTGACTGCAGCCCTGGAAGATGCCAAACCCGGAGATAAGATCATGGTGGTAAGCTTCGGGCAGGGATGTGATGCCTTCTACCTGACCGTTACAGATAATATAACGAAAATGAAAGGCAAGAAGGGCATTAAAGGCAACCTGGCCAATAAAGCAGCATTGGGGAGCTATGAAAAGTACCTCGCTTTCCGTAAATTGATGCCTTCTGAGATTGGCATCAGGGGTGAGGAGACGCTCTATACATCGTTTTCAATAGTCTCCAGGGATAACCGGGAGATATATGGCATGGTAGGAACGAAGTGTAAGAAATGCGGCACTCCAGCCTGGCCTGCTCAGAGAATCTGTCCGAACCCCGACTGCGGTGCAGTCGACCAGATTGAGCCGTACAGATTTGCAGATAAGAAAGCTAACATATTTACCTATACCAGCGACTTCCTGGCTCCCAGCATTGATCCGCCCTCTTCCTACGGATTCATTGATTTCGTCGGCGGTGGCAGGACGGGAGTGGATTTTACAGACTGTGATGCAAACAGCCTCAAAGTAGGCATGCCGGTCGAGCTGAGTTTCAGGATTAAATTTACGGATGAGAAACGCGCGGCTGTGAACTACGGCTGGAAAGGCATCCCAATCGTCTCGTAATCAAAAGGAAAAACAAGGAGGACATGTAAATGGCCGAGGGAATTAAAGATAAAGTTGCCATAATCGGTATGGGCTGCACTAAATTCGGCGAGCGCTTTGACGCAGGTCCGCAGGACCTGATCGTGGAGGCTTTTATTGAATGCCTGGAAGATGCAGGACTGGAAAAGAAAGATATACAGGCTGCGTGGTGGGGAGTGCACATGCCCGATATCAGTGTTGGACGCGGTGCAACCATACTAGGCCACACGCTGAAGCTGCCTTTCATTCCCATAACCCGTGTTGAAAATTTCTGCGCCACCGGGTCCGAAGCATTGCGCGGCGCTGTATATGCAGTTGCATCCGGGGCTTATGATATATGTCTGGCGCTGGGAATGGAGAAATTGAAAGATACCGGTTACGGCGGCCTGCCGGTGGCGGGTATGTTGGGTTACAAGATGCCGTTGGTGAATTTCAATTTGTCAGCGCCGGGCGGGTTTGCCATGTTGGCTACAAAATATTTTTCGCAGTACAACCTCAATCCTCAGGAAGGCAAGATGATGCTTGCCCGGGTTTCTGCCAAGAGCCATAGGAACGGTATGCTCTCTCCCAAGGCACATCTCCGCAGGGAAATTACTGTGGAACAGATCATGAACGCTCCGATCATAGCATGGCCGCTGGGGCTTTTCGACTGCTGTGGAGTAAGCGACGGCGCGGCTGCAGCCATAGTTTGCAGGGCTGATATGGCCAAGAAATTCAGGAAGGATCCCATATTCGTTAAATCCCTGCAGATCGCAGTTTCTTCGGGCGAAGAGATGCTTTACACCAAGTGGGACGGCTCGCATGTTGAGCCTGCCTATCGCGCCGGCATAGCTGCATATAAGGAAGCAGGTATTAAGAACCCGCGTGAAGAAGTAAGCATGGCGGAAGTCCATGACTGTTTTTCCATCACTGAGGCGGTTACGATGGAAGACCTGCAGTTCAGCCCGAGGGGCAGGGTCAAAGAGGACATTGAGGCAGGCAGATTTAACCTGGACGGCGCTCAGCCTATTCAGCCTGATGGCGGTTTGAAATGTTTCGGGCACCCCATAGGGGCCAGCGGACTAAGGATGATGTATGAGATGTACAAGCAACTGCAGGGTAAAGCCGATAAGAGGCAGTTAAAGGACCCGAAAATAGGGCTTACACATAACATGGGCGGTTTTCCTTCCATGAACATAGTGAGCGTCTGCATCGTTGGGAAATAGGAAACGGGAGGCGGTTTTAGCATGGCCGTATTTGTGGTTCCTGAAAGCTTGAAAAAGATGGTCGGGCAGACCGAGGAACCCATTGTTTTCAAAGTCGAGGAGGGCGCGATACAAAGATATGCGCGGGCGGTAGGAGATGCTAATCCTTTATATAATGACGTAGAGTATGCCGCTCAAAGCAAGTGGGGGCGTTTGCTTGCGCCGCCGGCATTCCCTGGCTGGCCTGTAAAATCCGACGGCTTTGACATGATCAAATTCATTGAAAAGCTGATTAAAGCTGGAGCTCCCATGGGGTTGCTGGATGGTGGTGTAGACTATGAGTTTTTTTCGCCGGTTGCTGCAGACGATACCCTCCTAGCGGTTACTAAAATCGAAAGTATTGAAGGTCGTGAAACAAAGCTGGGTCCCACGATGATAACTACGGTAGAGACTACCTTCACTAAGGAAAGTGGGGGCAGGGCATTCGTCATGCGGAATATGTTCCTGAATTTCTAAGACACCCGGTCTTATATGCGGGAGGAATCATGGCAGAGCAGACATATTATGAGGATGTAGAAGTGGGGAGTGAAATAACTCCTCTGAAAAAGGTGGCAACAACCAGGATGCTGGTGCAATGGGCCGGTGCTTCCGGCGACTTTAACCCTCTGCACTATGAAGAAGATTTCGCAAAAAACCTTGGCGTCGGCCATCCAATTGTTCACGGGGCGCTCAAGAGGGCATGGCTTGTGAACCTGATGACCGACTGGATAGGTGAAGAGGGAAGGTTGAAGAAGTTGTCCTGCCGTTACCGCGGCATGGACTATCCACGCAAAATGAAGAATTTCGATGAACCGCAGGATGGTGAGACCTGGTGGTGCAAAGGCAAAGTAATCAGAAAATATATAGAAGGTGACGAGTTCCTGGCTGAGTGCGAGATCTGGGTTGAGAACGGGAAGGGAGATAAAACTACACAGGGAAGCGCTCTGGCGGTTCTACCTTCAAAATCTAAATAACAGTTCTTTTTCGAGCGAATTCATAACCGGTGGCCGATTGCTATCCATATTCGGCAGACATCTACTTGTCCACGATCAAGAGAATTTTGGCGGATAATGCATTATAATAGGCCGTGGAGAGACTATGGTGTACAACATAATCTGGGACCTGATTCTCACGGTGTTAATAAGCTATTTGCTGGGTTCTATACCCTCGGCCTATCTGGTTGGCCGTGGTTTTAAAGGTGTGGATATAAGGCAAATCGGCAGCCACAACATGGGAGCCATGAATGCTTTCTATGCAATCGGGTTCTGGCCCGGTATGCTGGTGCTGGCATGCGATGTGGGCAAAGGCATGCTGGCTCTGTATTTTTCATACCTGCTATCTGTGTATTTGTTCCCGCTTGACGCCAACTATGTTATCCCTCTCGAAATGATCTCAGGTGTAGCGGTGATTGCAGGCCACAACTTTACGGTCTTTTTAAAATTCAAGGGTGGTAAGGGCGGAGCGACAGCTATTGGAGTACTTGCCTTTTTAGTGGCCTGGGTGAATTGGCTTGAGCTTGGTCCCGTTAAGTTGCCGATACCTTATGGATGGCTGATTTACCTGGCTTCATTTTTTGCGCTGATGGCCATTACTCGCTGGCCAACGGCTGCGTACGGAGTCTCTTTTGCTGCTTTCCCACTGATCGCATGGTACGTTTATAAGGATCCGGGGTTGACCATATATTCCATCTTTATCGCCCTTGTACCCATACTAATGTATATACCTCGCCTCAAACAGATACTGGGCAAATCGGAAGGTAACGTTAAAAGGGCTCTTTTCCGGAGAAATCTGAAAGACAGGATGTAGCGGTAAACCAGGTTATTTAATCTGGAAAGGATGGCTCTGGCGTTCAAAGTCGGGCAGGTAATAGTCGGAGGCATCCATTTCCTGCAGCCATCCGTTTTCAAGGCCCAGCCTTTCCACCATGGAAACAACCTGCCGGTATTCATCATGAGAAATCCTGCGTGAGAGCACAGGTTCACTATTGGCCAGGTAGCTGGGATGATACTGGGCCATAATGCTGACGGTCACAGTCCTGGAAATATTCTCGGCCAGCCATTCCAGAGAATCGGCGCTGCCGGATATCCCGTTGGGCAAGATCAGGTGCCGAACAATCAAGCCCCTTTGAGCTATTCCTGAGGAGTCGATGACCAGGTTGCCCACCTGCCTGTACATTTCAACTATTGCCCGTCTGCTTTGCATAACATAGTCCTTACCTTGGGAGAATTTAACGGCCCACTCATCGGAAGAATACTTAATATCGGGCAGGTAAATATCTACTATACCATCAAGCAATTTCAAGGTGGATGTCGAGTCGTAAGCATTGGTGTTGTATACGATAGGCAACCTCAGTCCCTTGCCGGTGGCATAAAACACAGCTTCTACGATCTGCGGTACGTAGTGGGTGGGAGAAACCAGGTTGATATTATGGCATTGAAGTTTCTCCTGGAGGTAAAGCATTACGTTTGCCAGTTCCACGCTGTTTATATGACTGTCTCCGCTCTCCATCGCCTGGCTGATCTGATAGTTCTGACAGTAACTGCAGCGCATATTGCAGCCGCTGAAAAATATCGTCCCTGACCCTTTGGGGCCCGAAAGGACGGGTTCCTCACCGTGATGGTCGCAGTAGCTGGAAACACGTGCCTGACGGCCGGAGCGGCAAAATCCGCTATCGCTTTCCAGCCGGTTTACGCGGCATTTACGCGGGCATATCTCGCATTCAGCCAGCAACCCGTTGAGCGCCGCGACGCGTTTTTCCAGCTCTCCCGATTTATATAGTGAAAGATAAGATGGCTCGAACATATAAGTACCAAAGTAGTATAGGGATGATAAAAGATTCAAGTCAACATTTATTTTTTAAAAGAGATCAAACGAGTGTTGATTCATCGGTCAATAATATGTATGATTGTGCATATTCTAGCGGTGATAAAATATTCTTAAATGGGGGTGTGGCCGCATGACACAGTACATAATTGCTCACGATGTAGGCACCAGTGGAAACAAGGCGGTTTTAGTTAATGTACAGGGTGGGGTTCACGGTAAATGCCTGGCGCCCTACGATATCAAGTACCCCAGGCCCGGCTGGGCAGAGCAGGAACCGGAGGGTTACTGGAGGGCAGTCACCCAGACCACCAAACAACTTCTCTCGGATACGGGCGTGTCTGCATCTGATGTTATTTGCATTGCCTACTCGACGCAGATGATTGGCATTATTCCCATGGACGAGAAGACCGGCCCGCTGAGCGATGCCATTATATGGCTGGACTGCCGTGCGGCTGAGGAAGCCAGTTGGGTTATGAATAAATTCCTAGGCCCAACCGTTTTTGCCGCTATCGCGGGTGCTCAGATCAACGGGAAAGACGGCATACCCAAGCTTGTGTGGCTTAAGAAGTACCGGCCTGAAATATACAACAGGATGAAATGCTTCCTCGATATAGATGGTTATCTAATGTACCGCAGCACGGGAAGGATGGTTATGGATTGGAGCAACGCCTCTGCCTTCGGACTGGACCTGAAGAAGAAGACCTGGATGAACGCTATCTTTAAGTACGTCGGTATTGATCCCGCCAAGCTGCCGCCCTTAGCTCGTTCAATTGACAAAGTGGGCGGATTGACCAGGGAAGCTGCTCAGCAGCTCGGTCTGCTGGAGGGCACGCCTGTAATGGGCGGATCCGGCGATGTTCCTTCCGCTGCTGTAGGATCGGGTGCTGTGGGTGAGGGTGAAGGCCATATCAGCATGGGAACATCAGCCTGGGTTGGAGTAGTGACAAAGAAAACGCCAACCGGTAAAAATGGCATCGCCGCCATACAGTCGGCTGATCCCAATAAAGCGCTGCTGCTGGCGCAAATGGAGCTGGCGGGAGGTTGCCTGAACTGGCTGGGAGACCAAGTGTGCAAAATTGAAAAAGCCGACCCGGCAATACCCAATATATTCGGCTACATGGATGAAAAGGTTAAGGGGGTGCCGGCAGGATCGGATTATCTTATATTTATGCCCTGGATGTATGGGGAAAGGTCTCCTATAGCGGATACATACATACGCTCCGGCTATCTTAACCTGACACCTGAACATACCCGCGACCATCTGCTGCGGGCGGTGTACGAGGGTATAGCCTATAACCTCAGGTGGATGATAGAAAGGATTGAAAAAGAGTACAAGTTCCCGCTGCCTTCACTCAGACTAATCGGTGGTGGTGCTCTGGGTAAGCCTTTGATGCAAATTTTGGCTGACATAACGGGGAAACGCATCGAGACGGTAAAGAATCCTCAGGAGGCCGGTGCCGTTGGGGTTGCCATGTCTTCGGCGGTTGGGATGGGAATATACAAGGATTTTGAATCATTGAAACAGGTGGTTGCCGTGGGGCATACATATGATCCACAGGAGAAAAACAAATATGTATACGATACGCTTTTCAGCTCTTATAAGGAGCTGTACGGCGACCTGCGAAAATTTTACACCAAGCTTAATAAGCAGAGGTGTGATGTTAATAAATAACTAAGGAGGTATCCTGATGAAAGAAGATGAGTTACTGAGTCAACCGGTCGCACTGCCGGATGGGGTGGACTACGATGAGTACATAATAGGTACTTATACAGTCACATACCCGGCTATCTTTCCTATGCCCAAGCTGGCGCCTTTGCTTGCTGTCGAGCAGAGCACGGGAACATGGGTTGCAGTACCGGGCGAAACACCCGAAGTACGCCGTCATCATATAGCCAAGGTAATAGGTGTATATGAGATACCGGACTATGAGTATGCTGTGCCCGGGGGCCTTCAAGATAGGAACTGGCTAATACAGATCGCCTTTCCTGAAGTCAATATAGGTTCCCAGATTCCCATGATGTTGACTGCCGTTGTGGGCAACATCTCCATGGCAGGACAGATAAAACTGGTAGACATAAGATTCCCCAAAAAATATGTTGATGGTTTTAAGGGCCCCAAGTTCGGCATAGAAGGCATAAGAAAGCTGCTGGGTGTGAAGAAGAGGCCGCTGCTTAACAACATGGTCAAACCCTGCACAGGCTATCCGCTGGAAGTGGGTGCGGAATTGTTTAAGCTCGCTGCCCTTGGTGGCTGCGATATAGTGAAGGATGATGAACTGATTGCCGATGCGTCCTTCAATTCAATGAAAGGCCGGGTAAAGCGCTATATGGAGATAGAGAAGCAGGTCTTCGAGGAGACCGGTGAGCATACGCTTTATACGGTAAATATCTCGGACTCGGTGCCGAAGATATTTAAGAATGCCAAGCGGGCAGTGGAGTTGGGCGTTAACGCACTAATGATAAATTACGTTGCTGTGGGGTTGCCCGTTTTGCAGGCGCTTGCAGAGGATCCTGAGATAAATGTTCCTATATTGGCACATATGGATGTGGCCGGGGTGCTTTACATGTCGCCCTTCCACGGGATGAGCTCTCACCTGGTCTTGGGCAAATTACCCAGGCTGGCGGGCGCGGATATAGTGGTGATACCTGCGCCTTACGGCAAAGCGTCGGTCATTGTGGAGAAATTCGACGCTGTTGCCAGAAACCTAACCTATCCGTTTTATAGCATCAAGCCCACCTGGCCTATGCCATCGGGCGGGATAACGGCTTCCATGGTGCCGAAGGTCATGCAGGAGTTGGGCAATGATATCGTAATCGGTTCCGGCGGTGGAATCCATGCGCATCCCAATGGACCGGTGGCGGGGGGTAAGGCTTTCAGGCAGGCTATCGAAGCAACTATGAAAGGTATATCGCTGGAAGAATATGCTAAGACGCATAAAGAGCTGGCTGCTTCGATTCAGACATGGGGGGATCCCTTCAAAAAGGGCGTATAACTACTTCCTGTTTTCAACCAGCCGATAAAATCAGGCCCTAAGCAGGGCCTGATTTTTTATTTTGCATATATCTTTATATTATTAATGTATAGGCGAAAAGCTGGTAGGGCTCGTCAAAGGTATTAAGGTTGACAGGCTGTAATTTGTTAAGGAGGCACCGGGTTGAAGGAATACGATTTCATTGTGGTTGGCTCAGGCTGCGGACTGATAATTGTTGATGAAGCTATTGCGCACGAATTGAAGGTGGCGCTGGTAGATAGGGGGCCGTTGGGAGGTACCTGCCTCAACGTAGGCTGTATTCCATCCAAGATGCTGACCTGTGTTGCAGATCGGGTTGTTGATACACAGGAGGCCAGGAGACTGGGCATAAGGGCCAGGGTCAGCTCCGTAGATTTTCAATCGGTTATGAGGCGAATGCAAAAAGGGGTTGAAAGCGGACGAGAGCACGTTAGAAAAACTCTGGCCAGGCAGAAAAAACTCGATTTCTATGAGGGGAGCGGATGTTTTGTAGATGATATGACCATGGAGGTAAACGGGGAGAGAATTAAGGGCAAGAGGATATTTTTAGCCTCGGGCTCGAGGACACTGATACCGCCTATCAAGGGGCTTGAAACCGTTGGTTACCTGACTAACGAGTCTGTTTTAGCCCTGAAAAAGAGGCCCGATAGTATGGTTATAATAGGCGGAGGTTACATAGCGGTGGAACTGGGGCATTTCTTTGCCGCCATGGGGACTCGTGTCACGATGTTGGAAATGGCTGACAGGCTGATACTTTCGGAGGAGCCGGAAGTATCAGATCTCCTGAGAGAACGTCTCAGAAAGCGTATGCAGGTGCAGACGGACGAACTGGTCCAGGAGGTCGGGCCCGATGTGTCCGGGCAGGGCGTTAAAGTTATCGCCAAAAATAATGCAACCGGTGAGATTAAAGAGTATTCTGCCGAGAAAATCCTACTGGCAGTCGGCCGCCGGTCGAATGCGGATACGTTACAGGTGGAAAAAACCGGGGTTCAACTGGACCAGCGAGGATTCATTAAGGTTAACGGCTATATGCAAACGTCACACCGTCATATTTTTGCTGTCGGGGATGCCAACGGACAGCAGATGTTCACACATATTGCCAACAGAGAAGCGGTGCTGGCGGCGGACCATGTGCTGCACGGTACCCGCCAGAAGATGGACTATAGCGCTGCTCCGCACGCCGTTTACTCATATCCTCAAATAGCCTCCGTGGGGATGACCGAGGAGCAAGCCCGCGAAGACCATAAAATCCGAGTGGGTAAAACGAAATACAGGAGCGTGGCATACGGCGAGGCCCTGTTGGAAAGGTGGGGATTTGCCAAGGCTATAATCGAAGAGGAAACTGATAAGATACTTGGATTTCACATTATCGGGCCATATGCCCCCATTTTAATCCAGGAAGTTATAAATTCTATCCAATCCAAAGGGAATGTGCACGAAATTTTTGATGGCACACACATACACCCGGCCATGACCGAACTGATACCCACTACCCTCGGCAATACCTAGATATGGGCTTGAGCCTATATTATTTGCCTGCAGCTTGAGGCTGTTTCAATTCCTTTAAAAGGAAGGCGAATACAAGGATGCCAAGGGTATCCGCCAGGATCATGGGAAGGGCGATCTTACTAACAAGATTCAAAGCATCTCCAATAGGACGGGCCATGAGGAGCAGGAGACCCATATCCGCCGCCTCCATGAGGAAGGCAAACAAGGTCGGTTTCCAGATACCTATATTACCCTTCCAGAGCATGAAAAGCAGACCGCCGGCCAGGCCGCTGGTTATAGTTCCGATTGCGCAAGGTACCGCTGTAAAACCACCCATGAGATAACGTTGCACCCCACCGATCAATCCCGCTCCAAGTCCCACCCATGGGCCTCCCAAAAGTCCGGCTATCATAGGCCCCAGGTTTCTGATATTAGCAATGGCCCCCGATGTTTGGATGCCCGTATAAGTCCCGTATACTGCAAAAAGGCCAAATATGACTGCAAGCACCAACTGATCAAGGATGCTCAGTTTATTTGCCAGCATGCGGTTGAAAAACTTGATATGGAAAAGAAGAAAGAAAACTACCAGCAAAAGGCTGGCCCTTTCGATCAGTTCCCACAGGATCCCTAAAACAGATAAGTCCATGATATCTCCTTTCCCGGAATGGGCGTTTAATAAAGGGCTGACTTTGTATTAGGCGGATACATTCTACACCTCAGCGGCGGCCACTTTCCATAGTCTGAAAATGAAGGTGCGATAAAAATATTGCAGAAAGCGATTTACAAAACTGCGTAAAAAGCCCAAATGGCTGCCAACAATTTATTTATTCGTGTCAAGCCTGAAGGTCTGTAGGCCCGGGTGGCAGAACAAATATCCGGCATCCGTTTGAGTTCAAATATGTCTATTTATTAAAGTAAATCAGTTACATAGATTAGGTCACTAAGCATTTTAGGGTACGCTTTTGGGTTGCACATTTCTGTAAAAAATTCACGCTCTAAACCGATGTATCGGATATCGGCATATGGTTTACTTTAATCAAGGTGAAATAAACCCAGGTCGCAGAATTTCCTGCTTGCGCAGTGAAGATAATCAGAAACCGAGTTATTCAAAATGACCGTGCCGGTCCCCGGACGGTTTCATGGCGGAGGTAGGGCTCCCGCACCTGGTATTGATCACTTTAAAAATGCGTCGAAACCTTGAATTATAAATCAGGAGTACTTTGATGAAAGCGTCACATGCTGCCGTATTCTACGCGATCTTTTTTGTCGTGGTCCTGGTTGTGACAGGAGGGTTTGTATTTAAAAAGACCACGCAGGATGTCTCACCGTTATGGCTAACTCCCCAGGAAGCCAAGAACCTGATCGATAAGACATCCGACGTGGTTGTAATTGATCTGTCACGCCATTTCTACAATGACGGACATCTTCCCGGCGCGCTTAATTATCCGCGCTGCGCCCTTCCGTATGCAGCCTCAAATCTCGATAAAAATAAGACATATATTGTCTACTGTCACTGGACCGGGGCTCCGCTTGCCAGTGCCTATGATCTAAAAGAAGCCGGGTTTAACAATGTCTATGCACTGGAGGGTAATTACGGCGCATGGGTAGACGCCGGTTACCCGGTCGTGAATTAAGCTATTTAATGAATTTTCCTCCTAGAGTAAAAGGCGTCGCGTATCCGGCACGCGGGATAGATGCCTTGGGAGCATGAGAAGTGTCAGAATATTCATACGGCTTTGAAACCAGGGTATCCGAGTATGGCTTATCGGCCTCATTGGCGGTCTCTGAAGCGCTTTGCTTGGAGTGGCCGAGCATGATCAACAGGCCCGTAAGGTATACGCCCAGGAAAGTGCCCAGGAACGGGAATATGAACTTCAGGAAATGGATATGTGCAGCGGAGTCTACCTGGAGCCCGATCCAGAAGGCGCCGCCCATGCAACAGGGCATGATTACGAATAGTGCCAGCGGGAATTTGATAAGGAATTCCCACCAACTGGTGTTAATGTGCATTATCTTTTTTAACATTGTCCTAACACCCATGTCAGCATTGAGAAAGCTACTATGATAGCTGTAAGAATCCCAACGGCAATAAAAGTGGAGACTAATCCGATAGTCCAGCCTTCAGTTTCCATGAATAACCTCCTATCTATTATTTCCGCGGTTCCCGGGTCTACCATCTTCAATCGCTGGTCCGGAACCGCCGGATTGCGTTGCCTTTATGCCAGGGTAATGTACACAATAAGGTTTAAATACAATACTATAATCAATTCCTGTGCCGATATTTTGTTAAGGTGCTTGGTAAACGTTTTTCCAAGACAGCTTGCCGTTGCCAGTTTTACGATCTGGCAGGAATTCGATCCTGTAAATATTTCAGGCAAATATCCGGGTAGTTGGAGGCGAGGCCCTGCAGAAACCGTCGCCCCGGCTTTTTATCACCCGTCAAGACCAGGCACAGCATCGATGGAGATATGCCCAACTTGGCTGCCAGCTTGGCATTGGTCAGCTTCTCCTTTTGCATTATTTTGTAAAGCTCGGTCTCTAATCTCATGTTTACTATATTAAACAATATATTTACTAAAATCAATATCCGAATGGACATTTTTGACATGGTTTTTAAAAAGATTTACCATGGTAAACTGATAGCCAGGGGAAAGGTGGTATAAATAAATGCTTGGAGATTTTGTAAAAGATACCCGTTTTAAGAGAGGTCTATCTCAAGCGGAGTTGGCCAAATTGGCCGACCTGTCACCTTCTTTTATTTGCCGTATTGAGAAAGGCGATTACAAATCGGTTACCCTTGCCTCACTGCAAAAAATATCCCGTGCACTGAAAGTCAGCATTAACGATCTGAGCAACCTCGTTCTAGATAGAAATCCCAAGGAAGATTTGCTAAAGAAAACGCCATATGAGATAATAAATGAGCTTTCCCTTTCTTTGCCGGCGATCGTACCGGTGTATGCGGAAATAGGTAGCAGGCAGATAATTGAATATGTTTTCGTTCCAAGGGAGTTGGCAGTAAGCGGGGGGAAGGAGATGAAGCTGATTGGGATTAAGGCAGCGGAGTTGGAGTACGGCAATGTGGTGCATAAGGGTGACATAGTTATTTGCGGCAAAGAAGTGCCGGCCTCACCAGGTGATCTTTGCCTGAGGATGGAAGGTGAAGAAATGGTGATTGCTCCCTATAAAAAGAAAGACGATTATTTTGCGGTCATCATCCAGGTCATCAGGGTCGTAAAAAAGCTCAACTAAGTACCAGGCTTTCTTTTTCCAGACAACGTCCTCAGGTTTCCTCTTATCTACACGCCCAATTCTAATGCAAATCCATTATCGAATTGATAGCCGGGGGTAACTGTCTCTGAATCGTAATCGTTGAACCCACTGCGGGCTTTACCTGCACCGTAAAATAGGTATTTGCTGTCAAATTGTCCGACATTGTTTGTCCAACACCGAGATCGTTAAGATTTAGGGTTATCTCGAACTGCTCACCGGTTTCCAGTAGATTATTGCCATTACTGCACCCCAGGTCTTGCCTGGACCATTTTATATTGTTGATGTAAGACTCGGCGGTTGTCAGGCTGATGACGCATTTATTCTGGCCTAACGTGGCGTCGGAGTTGGGGGTCATGTCGATAGGGTTGCCGGCAATAGCGTTCTTAACTGTAAAGATGATTTTGTCAACCGTAGCGTTATCCGCGCTGCCAGCCACGACGGAGCCCGAGATTTCCAGGTTGCTCTTGGCCTCGTTGAGTCCGGCATAAATGGTCTCCTTGCTTCTTTCAGCGGAAAAGAGGCCGGCGCTTAGAATCGCATAACCAAAAACGGCGGCAACGGTGACGAATGCGATCAAAATAATTGCGGTTTCCAGCCCGGTCATACCCCGTTGCCCATGTTGCATACTGTATACGGCACTGCTAGATTTCCTAAACATCTATATACCCCCTTCCGAGGTTTCCTAAATTATAGTTGCACTATTCAGGCAATACAGTACCAGGAGGTTTAATATAGGTGAGCCAAAGGTCTCTTTTTTACGGTGATAAAGACCGGGGCAATAGGAAATTGCAGGTACGATACGGTTTTATGTGTTTAGTGTGGATTATACGAAGAGCCTATAACTCAATAACGGTTGCTTCCTTATCACCGGGCTCCAGCGAGAGAAGCACAATGACGGGTCGATTGAAGCAACCGTTATTGACGCAGGGAAAATTTAATGCAGATCCATCACGGCTATGATAGCCGGAGGTAGCTGCCTCTGAATGGTAAGGCTGGACCCTATTGAGGGCTTAACCTGAATGTTAAACTGGTCATTGGCCCCCAAGGGTGCAGTAAGTGCTTGTCCATACCCGAGATCGTTTAAGTCGATAGTGATTTCGAACTGCAGGCCGGGTTCCAGCAGGTTGCTGGTATTGTCAGTGCCGAGAGCGACTTTGGACCATTTCACTTGATTGAAGTAGTCATTTTGGGTCGTCAGGCTGAGGATGGTTTTGCTGGTATTGTCAGTGCCATTGCACTCGGTCATGTCGACAGGGTTGTCGGACATAGTAGCATTCCTCAATGTGAATTTTATTGCCGTGAGCGATTGGCTAACATTATCTCCCAGTCCTATTACCGACCCCGATATCTCCATGGCACTCTTAGCCTCATTTAAACCGGCATAAACCGTCTCCTTGGCCCTTTCAGATGAAAACAGGCCTGCGCTGAGGACGGCATAGCCAAAAACCGCGGCCACAGTTACAAAGGCGATAAGTATGATGGCGGTTTCCAACCCCGTCATGCCCTTTTCCCCGTTATGCATGTTGGATAGAGTTTTCATAAATTTGTTAAACATTTTCCCTCCGTTTGCGTGTCAGGTTCCGAGTATAAATACCATAGCTTTTCCAATCGACTGCCTTCAATTATATCTGCGTACACTCAATAAACAATGACCTATACGTCCTGAGCTAACCCGTACTTTAGTCCCAGAACGTATTTGAGTGCAGCCTTTTCTACGCATTTAGGCTTACTGATATAAAGGCGTACATGCGCTTTTGTGCACATGTAAATTAGGCCTCATGACGGATGCCGCCCCGCGTAACGCGTGTTAAATTAAGGGCGTAGAAAACAAAAAGGCAAAATCAATAAAGGAGGTAAAGACAATGGCTGCAATTAAGATTGAGAACAGGAAGGTCAATGGGGTTGAGGAAGAGGCCAAGCTGGACTTTTGGGCCGGCAAGGAAACATGCTGGGATACCTGCCATTGTCCCGAAATGATAAAGGCGGAGTGCCCGGCAGCAAAGTACCAGTTTCTGCCCTGCTGGGAGATCGAGGGGACTTACTGCAAACTGGATGACAGGGGTGCGACGGGGAGGGATACCAGCATCTGTGAAGTGTGCCAGGTATACAAAAAGTATGGGGATGGGAAACCGATCAGGTTGAAGCTGTTCGGCCGGGGCCTGGACACCATGCTGAAGGATCTGGAAAAGGTGATGCAGTAAAATTTAATAACAGAAAAAGTACTCACTGAATGAAAGGGCTGGAGTGACGCACCAGCCCTTTTTTTATGCCTTGTGCCTGTAGATATTACCCGCATACCCTTCAAACTTTTTAGAAACTAGTTCCAGTGAGATAAAATGAATATATGCGGTTGACCGAATTCGTTAAAGTTATAACGCTTATATTGATAATAGTTGTTGCAGCGAGTTGCTCTCCCAGGATTGCTTCATCAAGCCAATTTCCGGCTATATCTTTCGATCCGAGGAGCCTAATTACGGTCAATGATCCCGCGGTCAACGCACGTTTAAAGTCGATTCTATCCGATAACACCGATATCAGGACGGATTTCAGGCGTATACAGGATTGGGTAGCTTCCTATGTAGTCTACGATCCGGATACTAAAGCATACTGGCAATCACCAGCCGAGACCATCGATAAAAAGACCGGTGATTGCAAAGACTATTCAACTTTGCTGTGTTCCCTCTGGCGCGCTGACGGCGTGCCCGCCTCCGACGTATACGTGGCTATAGGGCAGAGCAGAGACAGTAAGTTGCATGCATTCCTGATCGAAAAATATCTGAACGGCAGGTGGCAGGTCATCGAGCCGCAGGTTGGCGGGTTTATCACGTCGGACTTGAGCGCCATTGATACGGCAGAGAAATATGCCATAACCTATTTATTTAATGATATGGAATATGGCAGCAGCACGGCCTGGATTTATCAAAAAATCAGGGGCTTAAGCACGGCTTCCTCACCACAATCGACGCCGGCTAAAAAGCTTCCAGTTGTAAAGTCTTTTACAGCAGACCCGCCCAATATTTATTTAGGGAATAGTACTACTTTAAGCTGGGTGGTTGAAGGCGCTACCTACGTGGGGATCGACCAGGGTGTAGGAGGTGTCGATCCTGTAGGCACAGCAGTTGTCTCGCCAAGGGATTCCATCCTGTATAAGCTGGTCGCATCCAATTCCGGGGGTTCGGTTACCGATAATTTAACCGTACGGGTTATAAATTTAAATGCAGGGCGTAATTCGCAACCTGTGCTCAGCATGCCGCAGGCAACGGAATCGCCGTTTTCTATCGGCTTCGCTGGGTGGTATGAGGGAAACGAAGCTGTTAACAGCGTAAATGCAGGACAGCAAGTAAGCGCCCTTATGAATCTCAAAGGGGGGAGCTCGGGTCAGTGCATAATGCGGATTTGGCGTTCAATTGACTCAGGCCATGATGAAATAGTGGCGCAGTATGGATTGAAATATGATGGTACAGAAGGCTCAGGGCAAATTTCCTTCTCCCCTTCCTATGCAATAGGCGAATCCGGCACCCAGGGATACTATGTGGACTTGATTAAGGACGGAGCCCAGGCCTGGGTGATGCCGGAGGGCTATCCTCCCAGGTTAACGGTTGCACCCAAGCCGGGGTACGGGGCGCTTTCAGTGGGATTCGCCGGCTGGCGTTCAGGAGCGGATAATGTGTACAGTGCTAAAAAAGGACAGGCGCTGGCTACGGCTATTACTTTGAGCGGCGGAGAAAGCGGACAATATACTATTAATGTGAGGAGAGATACTGCAGGCCTGTCGGATGAGGCCGTTCAGCAGATTACCTTTTATTATGATGGCAGCAGCGCCGTCCAGGGTTTAATTTTTACACCCACCTATGCTACCGGGGAATCCAGCACGCGCGGATATTACCTGGACCTTTACAAAGATGGTAAGTTCATTTGGAGCCTGAGCGGCACTTACCCGCCGAGGTTGACTGTTACGAACTAACACCCGAATTGAGCTGTGAGCAACATGGTCTCGCACCCCGAGTAATGCAGGAACGGATTGCACAATTGGACTTTGTTTAGAATTTCGGGCAAGATTACCTGCTCTTTTGTATGCTTTCGAGGACGACTTCGTAATATTCGACCTTCTCTTTTTTAAGTATATCTTCAATCTTTTTCTTGATATCCAGTGACTTGTTGGCTACCTTGCTGGGCTCCTCGTCGGGCAGGGTAATACGGACTGCTATATGAACGTCATTCGGCCTTGCATGTGTCATGTTGACTACCTCCTTTCCGGGCTCTCTATTTTAATGGATCTCAAAGAAGCTTAATTTATCCAGCCTCTCAAAATTGTGGCGGGAATCAATCCAGCGGACGGTGCCTGACCGGCCGCGCATCTCAATAGATTCTGTGAAAGCGCCTCCTCCGAAATAACGCACTCCTTTAAGCAGTTCGCCGCTGCTTATACCTGTGGCTGCAAAGAATACATCATCGCTGCTAATAAGGTCTTCGGTTTTATAGAGCCTTTCAACGTCTACCCCCGCAGCCAGGCAGCTTTTTCTCTCCTTGTCGTCGCGAGGCCATGCTTTGCATTGGATGCCTCCGCCGATGCAGCGGATAGCTGCGGCCGAGAGCACCCCCTCAGGTGTACCCCCGATGCCCATCAGGACATCGACTTCCCTTTCGGGCAGGGCTGCCTCGATGCTGGCGGCTACGTCACCGTCGGTAATCAACTTGATGCGGGCGCCCACTCTCCTGATTTCCTCCAGGAGCCCCTCATGTCTCGGCCTGTCCAGCACAACCACCGTTACTTCGGATATCCTCTTTTTCTTAGCATCCGCTATATTCTTCAGGTTCTCTTCGACAGAAGCATTTATATTGATGCGGTCTTTAGCTTCGGGGCCGGTAACAATCTTATTCATATAGTAGAATTCCCTGGGGAAATGCATTGTACCTCTGGCTGAAAGGGCTACCACGGCAATAGCGCCCGGAAGGCCTCTGGCCACCAGCCTTGTTCCATCTACCGGGTCAACAGCTATATCAACCTTCAACTCGGAGCCATCGCCTATGTGTTCCCCAATATACAGCATGGGGGCATGGTCTTTTTCGCCTTCGCCGATAACTACGATTCCGTCCATGCGTACGTAGCCCAAGGTATAGCGCATGGCTGTTACCGCTGCCTGGTCCACAAGGTTTTTGTCGCCCCTCCCCAGGAAGCGAGCGGCGCCCAGTGCAGCCGCTTCGGTGACACGTACCAACTCCATGGCTATATTGCGCTCGATGGGGCGCTCGAAGTGATCGGCTTTTGTATCCATTACTACAACCTCATCCCTAAATTACGGGCAAATTAACACGCTATGTCTGTTTTTTGCTGCTGATTAGATAACATTATTACACCTATATCTGAGTGATGCAAAAATCTGACGGATACAAAAATAAGTGGAATTGGTAAAATGTCTAAAAACAAAGGGAGTGTTTGTGGCAATGGGTGAAGTAATTAATGGGCTGATTACTATTTACAATGCTTGTTTAACTACTCTTGATACACTTTTTACATTGGTTCTTGTTATTGTTGCTTGCGTCGGCATATGTTTAACAGTTAAGAATTTGAGATTTTTAAAGCGCCAACTTCAGACAGATACGTTTTCTAGTTTCCTTGTCGAACTATCAAGTGAAGAAGCCAGTAAAGACCGTGGGTTGGTGAAAGAAAATATCAAGCCTGATACTAGTATTATGGATATTAGGGAACGTATTGAAGAAGGAAGAAGGCCTCTTGACTCAAAAATCGGTATGGCAGGTGCTGCCGCGGAAAGGACCATGGCACGGTTGGATAGGGTCGGTTTTTTCCTTTTGGGCACTAATGATCACCCTACAATGGATCCTCCTATATGGGTGTGGACCATGGCAAATGACTTTTGGGAGAGATTAGGTGAATGGGTAGTATATCGTCAAACTCAAGAAAACGATAGCGATTACTATGGCTATTGCAGATATTTTCAGAAATTAGCCAAGTTAGCGAACGCCAAGATTGAAGAAGATAAGCAGCGGGTGAATTATCATCCAATGAAATAATGGTTTGAGCTTTGATACATAATACCATGCTAAAAAATCCTTTATTAAAGGTTTACAGGACATTTCACTAGAGCAGAATTTTTACTGGTCGGGGTGGTCGGATTTGAACCGACGACCACCTGAACCCCATTCAGGTGCGCTACCAGGCTGCGCTACACCCCGGTGTCTGTAAGGCGAAAATATGTTATCATATTGGGCGATTGCGGGCAATGTGAATTGCCTCAATTTTATTTTGTACACGAGAGGTTTCTGAATTGGCTGGAAAACATCGTAAAGAAAAAGTTGAAAGGGCCCCCACTAAGCACCAGATTTCAAAGTGGAAGAAACAGGAAAAACTTTCACGCCTTATTACTATTGCTACTATAGCGGTTGTCATCGTTATTGCGGGCATCATTGCTTTCGGTATTTATAGCGAGCAGGTAATGCCGTACCAGAAAACCGTTATCAAAGTTAACGATAAATCTTTCAGTATGGACTACTACATTAAAACCATGGAGTTTATGTCATCGGGCGTGACGACGGACATGATTAAATACTATCCGGATGTTGCTGCCACAGCCATAGAACAGGCCGAGCTGATCAAGGAAAAGGCGCCCGCATTCGGCATAACTGCCAGTGATGATGAGATAAGTAAAGAGCTCGATCAAATGAAGATTACACCTACTGAGGTCACACGGGACATTGCCGCTACCAGGATAATGGCCAAGAAATATATGGACCAGCAATGTTACCCCAACGTGCCCCAAACCGCAGAACAGGTTGAGGTTGAGGCTATGGCCCTGGAAGCCAAAGGCATGGCTCTAGACAGACAGCAGAAATTGAACTCCGGCCTGGGTGAGAATTTTACCCAATCGGCTACAATGCTCTCCATGGATCCGGTAACTCAAGGTAAAGGCGGTTATCTTGGATGGATAGCCAAGGGTTATGAGAGTTATGGGCTGGGCAACCTGCAAAACACAATATTGAAGGACGTCATCTTCACCCTGGATCCCAAGAAGGTTAGCGATCCCATATACGATCCCAATTTGAAAAAGTCTTTTGGATACTGGGTGGTCGAAGTATTAGAGAAGGACGATGCAAAAGGCGTTCATGCCCGGGCCATCCTGTTTTCATTGAAAGATGATGCTGATGCAGTAAGAGCCAGACTATTAAATGGCGAGAGTTGGGATGTGCTGGCCAAGCAATATTCTCAGGATGACAGT
This sequence comes from Dehalococcoidia bacterium UBA1162, assembly GCA_002311135.1. Taxonomy (GTDB): domain Bacteria; phylum Chloroflexota; class Dehalococcoidia; order GIF9; family UBA5629; genus UBA1162. The sequence continues at coordinate 31,780 of DBZK01000015.1, read as the reverse complement.
AGTAAAGATAACGGTGGGGACCTTGGTTGGATACAGCCGGGATCGACTACCAATAAGGGCTCCATCGAGCGCATAGTTACCACCCTGGAACCCAATAAGATAAGCGAAGTACTGCGTGATCAAAGTATTACTACCCTTGGTGGTTATTGGCTGGTTGAAGTTATGAATAAACAGGCTGACCGGCCTCTGGATCCAAGCCTTCGGGATTCTATTGCTTCAGACTGCCTCGGGAATTGGGTCCAGGGGCTTTTGAAGGAAGCCAAGATAGATAATCTTTTGGACCAGACCCAGAAGGACTTTGCTGTAGCGAAAGTTACTAAGGATAGGGGTCAGTAGGTTATGGTGAAAAAGCGGGACATCAATATAGCGTTGCTGGGCATAGGCACGATCGGAAGCGGCGTGGCCCGGGCGCTTATGGCTAAAAAGAAAACGCTGGCTCGCCAGGCCGGAAGCCCGCTGGCTCTTAAGCTGGTAGTTGAGAAGGATGCTTCTAGGCATGGAGCACTTGGTCTCGATCCGGAGATATTCACCACCAATTATAAAAAAGCTGTTAATAGTGATGATATCGATATTGTAATCGAATTGATCGGAGGTGAATATCCGGCCTACGATTACATTAAAGAGGCCCTCTCCAAGGGCAAACATGTTGTAACGGCCAATAAAGAGGTCATGGCCAAACATGGAGCTGAACTGCTTTCCATAGCTCAGCAACATCATGCCGGGCTGCGTTTTGAAGCCAGTGTGGGAGGTGGTATACCGCTTATCTCGCCGTTTCAACGGGACCTGGTAGCCAACGATATACAGGCTATCTACGCTATACTAAACGGTACCACCAATTACATACTCAGCAAGATGTCCCACGACAAAATCGATTTCGGTGTTGCCTTGAAACAGGCACAGAAGCTGGGATATGCCGAGGCAAACCCAGCCAACGATATCGGCGGCCTTGATGCAGCGTATAAGCTGGCCATACTTACTTCACTGGGCTTCGATATGGACGTAAATTTTGACGAAATCTATTTCGAAGGAATTGCCAAGCTGAAATCGCGTGATTTCCGTTATGCGGCGGAGTTCGGTTATGCCATAAAGCTGCTGGCTATTGCCAAGCGGTCAAATAGCTTGGTAGAAGCCAGGGTTCACCCTGTGCTTATTCCGGCCGAATCTTTGCTGGCCAAGGTCGACGGCGTTTACAATGCTATTTACGTCAGTGGAGACCTGGTTGGCAACGTACTTTTCTACGGGCAGGGCGCAGGACCTTCGGCCACTTCCAGCGCCGTAATTGCCGATGTCATAAATATAGCGCAGAATATTAATACCCGGCGGGATAACGCTCCCAGATTTGTCCCCGAGAAAACTTCGGGAATCAAACCTATGGCGGATATCGAAACCCGTTACTACTTCAGGATGAGCGTGCTTGACCAGGCTGGTGTCCTGGCGCAGATCTCGAGCGTGATGGGCAGCCAGTCCATAAGCATCTCCTCCGTTATGCAGCAGGAGACAGACCCATCCAACAGGACCGCCGAGATTGTGCTCATGACCCATAAAGCCCGTGAAAGCGCAGTGCAGAAAGCAATGAAGATGCTCAACAAACTGAAGGTCGTCAAAGAGATCAGCAATTTTATCAGGATAGAGGCTATTTAACTATGATCAGAGGAGTTTTACAGCGGCACAAGGATTACCTGCCCATTACTTCCAAAACGCCCATGATTTCTCTGGGAGAGGGAGACACTCCGCTTGTAAAATCAGTAAACCTGGCCCGGGAGTTGGGGGTCGGCGAGCTTTACTTCAAGCTGGAAGGCTGCAATCCCACCGGCTCGTTTAAGGATAGGGGCATGGTCATGGCCATGGCCAAGGCCATTGAGGATGGCAGCAAACAGGCTATTTGTGCCTCGACCGGCAATACCAGCGCTTCGGCGGCGGCTTACGGGGCCCGCTTCGGCCTCAAGGTCATAATCTTGGTGCCGAAAGGTAAAATAGCGGTGGGTAAAATGGCCCAGGCCATCGCCTATGGCGCTGAGATCATATCCATCGAGGGCAACTTCGACCAGGCCTTGAAGGTCACGCGCATCCTGGCTGATAAATACCCCATAACCCTGGTAAATTCGCTCAATCCCTTCCGCATCGAGGGACAGAAGACCTCATCGTTCGAGATAATTGATGATTTGGGCAGCGTGCCCGATTACCTTTTCATACCCGTGGGCAATGCCGGCAACATTACCGCCTACTGGAAAGGCTTTAAAGAATGGAAGAGCAACGGCAAAGTCGACCGGACTCCTGTCATGATGGGTTTTCAGGCGGCTGGTGCTGCTCCTATAGTCAATAACATGATTATCGAGAGTCCGCAGACTATTGCTACCGCCATACGTATTGGCAACCCGGCAAGCTGGAAGCAAGCAGTAGCAGCCAGGGACGAATCGGGAGGTATTATCGAAAGCGTCACGGACGATGAAATACTGGCAGCCTATAAACTCATGGCATCTAAAGAAGGCGTGTTCGGCGAGCCGGCGTCGGCGGCGCCGCTGGCAGGGCTGCTCAAGCTGATAAAACAGGGCAAAAGCTTCAAGGGTAAGAAGATAGTATGTATCGTTACCGGCAACGGCCTCAAGGACCCGGATATCCCGACCAAGTACGTTGAACCATTCCCCGAGCTTCCGGCTGACCTTGAAGTGATTGAAAAACATCTCGGCCTGAAAAAATAGATATCCTTTTTTATTGAGGAGGACGCCATGTTGAAGGGTGTTGCGGAGAATGCGGGCGGATTCTATCAACACTATCCTCGGACCGCTACTATTGTCACTGCCAGCAATAACGGTAGAAAGAATGCCATGGCTGTGGCTTGGCACTGCCCTGTGTCCTTCAACCCGGCGCTCTACGGCATAGCGGTGGCGCCCAAACGCTATACTTATCGCATGATAGTCGATAGCAGACAGTTCGGTATCAACTTCATGCCCTATGAGAAGTCAGAAAAAATCGCCGAGGTAGGGGGCAGCAGCGGCGACTTGATCGATAAATTTACGGAGTTCAACCTGACCGAAGACCAGAGTATCAAGACGGATGTTCCCATTTTAAAGGATGCTTACGCCGCCTATGAATGCAGGGTTATCGATGACCGGCTTTTTGGCGACCACGTCTGGATAATAGGGGAGATAGTGGCCGTACATACGGCAAGTGATGTATTCAAGGAAAACGGCGTACTGGATTTGAAAATGATAAGGCCGTCGCTTTACCTTGGCGGCGAAACCTATTGCACGGGGGACGGAGAAAGCATGAGGGTTTATGAAAGGGAGAAATATGGAAAGCGCTAATTCCAGTACCGATGGAAGGTAGACATAATGTTAGACGCAGATAAAATCAGGAAAGCAGTTAAAGAGATTATCAAGGCCATAGGGGACGATCCCGAAAGGGAAGGCCTGGTAGATACGCCGCAGCGCTTGTCTGAAATGTATGCGGAGCTTTTCTCCGGTATCAGCATGGACGCGGGAGAGGTACTGTCGACAGGATTTTCCGCCGGCCATCACGAAATGGTAATCGTAAGGGACATTCCCTTTTATTCTATGTGTGAGCACCACTTTCTACCGTTCTATGGTGTAGTAGATATCGGGTATATACCCAATGCCAATGGATGGGTAGTGGGAGTGAGCAAGCTGGCCAGGGTGGTCGAGATATTTTCTAGGCGCTTGCAACTCCAGGAAAGAATGACCAAGCAAATTGCAGACGCTATCATGCAGTCATTAAAGCCGGATGGTGTTGGCGTAGTAATTCAGGCGGAGCACCTGTGCATGACAATGCGCGGGATTAAGAAGCCGGGTAGTAACGTGGTGACCTCCGCCATGCGCGGCATCTTCGAAAAACGCGCTGTGACGCGTGCCGAGTTCCTCTCCCTGGTGCGTGGCAAATAGCTACGGTTCCAGGTTTAATCCTGGATGAGGACTTTCTCTCCTTCTTTAAGGCCGGAAACGATCTCTGTCGATGTCTTATTTTGCAGGCCGATAGTCACGCTTCTTTTTTCTGTGATGCCTTTATCGGGATCCAAAACAACGGTTGCAGTTAAATTCCCAGCCGGGCCCCTTAAAGCCCGGTTGGGCACCATAAGCACATTGTCGCGATATCCCGTAACTATCTCGGCTGTGGCAGTGAGGGTTCCCTTTAGCTGCAGTCCTTCCGTGGGGTCAAGATAAATTTCCACCGGGAAATCGACCTCACCGGCAGTCAGGTTGCCGAAGGGCGATATGAAGGATACTTTGCCGGTTACAGTGCGTCCGGGGAAAGCATCGACGCTAATCGTAGCTTGCTGGCCGACCTTAATGCCGGATATATCGACTTCATCTACGGTGCCGATCATCTTGATGGTCTTGGTATCGACCAGATGGACCACCGGCTTGGAAGAGTAGTCGAACTGCGAAAGTTGGTCATTCACCTTAACCGGTATATCTACTACTGTTCCATCGAAGGGGGCCAGTATTTCGGTTTTGAGCAGGTCCTGCTTGGCCTGATCGAGGTCGATCATGGCTGTTTCTATATTCAGATTGTAGGCACGCAGGGTCTGGGGGCTCAGGCCCGACCGGTAAATGGTCTCGCTTTCATCCAGTATCATATTGCTCATGAGCAGATCGTGCTCAGCCATACGTAATTTTTCCGACACTTTGACCCTGTCCAAGTTATCATCGTATAACATGTTTTCTATTTCAGATAGTGAATCCAGAACCTGCCGGGATATGGCCAGTGAGGTTGAGGTGTCCGGGTAAGTGTAGGCACCGGGAAGACGGGAGTTGCTCTTCACAATAGTATGCGCATCGTCGAGGTCGGAACTGAGGATGCCTATGGAGTCGAGGGCAGCAGTATAGTCGCCTGCTTCAAATAATTGCTGTATCCCATCGAGATTTTCGATCCGGGCATCCAGAAGTGCAACGATCTGTTTAAGTTCGGGGAAGGCGGGCATCGGCTGTTGCAAATCGTTATACTGCGTTTGAAACGTGTCCAGCTTGGGGTCGGCGTATACCGACCTTGCAGCCGATAAATCGTATTTAGCCAGCGAAAGGTTGCTGGCAGCATCGTAAGACCTGTTTTCAGACAGATATGCACCGGCCTGTTTAATTTCATCCTGTGCCTGCTCAAAGCGCATCAGGCCGGTAGCCAGGCTGTAAAAAGTTGGGTAATTGCCCCCGCAACAGTTTTGCATGACATTATTGATAGCCTGTTCCACGAGGTATTGTTTGGCTTTAACCTCCAGCACCTCAGTTGTATCATCGAGTGTGGCCAGTATAGTTCCCGCCCTTACCACGTCGCCCTTTTCCACGTGGATCTCCTTAACGGTGCCCGGAAGGCCGAACTTCAGGTATGCTTCGTTGGGCATATTGAGGTTACCATCGGAAGATATAGATATCACGAGGTCGCCGCGGGTAACGGTAGCCATCTGGTCGGCCGGTATTTGTTTCTTCGATTGGGAACATGATGCGGCTGTTACAATAAGCAGCACTATGAGCAGAGCATCCGATAGTCTTCTTTCAATCATAATGAGATGCACCTGAGTGCAGCAATCTAATTAATCTTCGCGAGAGAGATCAACCACGATGCAAAAGGCAGGTAATTATAGCTTGCCGGCGATACCCAAGTAAGCAAAATAGATGGCAAATACAACCACAGTAACCAGCGCCACGGCAGCCGCAAATATCACCACCCGGAAGACTTCGAATTTCCGGCCGAGAAAGCCGCCGAGTGCAAGTACAAGGCATGATAATAGAACGGCAGCGAAAATATAGGTCGCCGTTTTAGGATCCAGCATGGTAACCTCCTCTTAAGTTATTCATTATCGCGAAGAATTAATCAGCGAATCAATAAACAGCAATGCGGCGATGATAATAATACAAATGACGATCAAGCTGATCCAGAAACTAGGCCTGCTGGTCAGACTGGTACTCACATCGGTCCGCATAATAATTACCCTTGGCGGGCTGGTATCCTGCCGCATCGGTTTGACCGGCGGAGCACTCATCATTTCTGCAGTCTCCATAGCCCGTTCTATTTGTAAGCTCCAGATAAATGCTGTGCCGCAGGTCGGGCAATTGGCATAGCGGTTATTTATCGGGCTTCCGCACACCGGGCAGTTGTAAGAGAATCTTTGCTTGCAATTGGTGCAAACAGGTTCGCCTAAAGCATTGAAATTGCCGCAGACCGGGCATCGAAAGCTCTGGATCATGCTACAAACACATTAACATATTGGATATCAGCTTGCACGGGCAATAAAATAGTAGGCGGCATAGACGGTAAAACAGACTACGGCTATCAGCGCCAACACCCCGGCAAAAGTGACCAGTTTACCCGGCGTGATCTTCTTGCCGAGAAATGCACCCAGAGCAAGCATAACGCAGAACCCCAAAATGGCGAACAACGTCATAGCCAGTGATTGTGCACTAGGCATATAAACCTCCTAACATAAAATGAATGCGCCTTATTTTATTCTCCCATAATCTGAAGTATGATTTCACGCGAGCGCGGCCTCACGTCGAAATCCAGGATCACCACCTGCTGCCAGGTCCCCAGCGTCAGCCTTTTATGAACAAATGGGATGGTTATCGACGGGCTGAGCAGTGCTGCCCTCACGTGCGCATGACCGTTTCCGTCGCCCCAGGCCTTATTGTGTTCGTAGCTTATATTCGAAGGAATAATGCGCTCCCACATAGCCTTCATATCCAGTACCAGGCCTGGTTCGAACTCAATAGTGGTTACGCCGGCCGTCGAACCGGGTATAAAAACGGTTACGGTACCGTCACTAAGTCCCGAATTGTTGACTTCCCTGGCGATTTCGGACGTAACGTTAATTACTTCGCCCTGAGCCTGTGTATCGATTTGGATCCTTTTACAACTGACTGTCATATCCTGACCTCCTGACATATTATATCGTTTATATCAAATATCGGTCCGTCTTTGCATACTCTTTTTATTCCATGCCTGGTGCGTATGCTGCATGAGTAGCAAGCGCCCACGCCGCAACCCATGCGTACTTCAAGTGAAACCTGGACGGGTTTCTCGACCGGCCAGGTTTTCATGTGCCCTTGCATTGTTTCATACATGGCCTCCGGGCCGCAAGCAAAAACCTGGTCGGCCCCGGCTAAATACTCCGGAATCAGGTCGGACACCGGGCCCCTCTTACCGTAGCTTCCGTCGTCGGTGGCAAAGACCATATGGGTCCCCTTCGGCAGCAGGCTTGACGGGTACAAGCCCAGTTTGGTGCGTGCACCTATCAATAGCGTTACGCCCTTGCCGGAAGATAGGGCGGTTTCAGCCAGGAATTTCAACGGCGCTATCCCGATGCCGCCTGCCGCAATCAATATATTTTTCGAAGTTGAACTTATATTAAATCCGTTTCCCATGGGCCCGATCAAATCCAAATCATTGCCCTCTCTGAGCTCGGAGAGCTGCCGGGCGCCTTTTTTATACGCAAGCTGGCCATCGAGAGGAACTGCGATAAGCAAGCTTATGATATCAGGGCCTTTTATAGCGTGTATGCTTATAGGCCGCCGCAGGACCATATTGCCGCTACATTGTAGCATGAAGAACTGCCCCGGTTTGCAATCTGACGCAAGTCCTGGCGACTGCACATGCATAAGGAAATATGCTGCAGTCTCGAAGCGCAAGAGCTCCTTGTTGTATAAGACTCTGCCTTTAGCTTGCTTCAATTGATTTAATGGCTTCCCCTAATAAGTTAACCCAAATAGTCGGGTAAAGGTTTAACATTGTATGTTCCTTTGCTGTGCGTCAATGCTCTCAACGCTGCCCTGGCAGTATCCAGCGAAGTGAAGCATGGTATCCGTCTTTCCACTGCGGTCCGGCGTATATGGAAGCCATCCTGCAGTGCCACGCGGCCACCTGTGATGGTATTGACTATGCCCACTATCGTCCCGCTGTTGATAATATCGATGATATCGGGGCTGCCTTCACTCAGCTTTTTCTCAATAGCCGTCACTTCCATGCCATGGCTTTTAATCATGGCCGCAGTACCCTCAGTGGCATACAGGTGATAACCCTGTGCATAGAATCCGGAAATGATCGGCAAGGCCTCGTTTTTGTTTTTGTCGGCGATGCTGAAAAGCATTGTGCCCTTGGGAGGGAGGATCAGCCCGGCAGCCATAAGAGCTTTGGCCATGGCTGATTCGAAGTTATGGTCTATGCCCATCACTTCTCCGGTCGACTTCATTTCAGGGCCGAGATAAGTGTCAACCCCGATCAGCTTGGACATGGAGAAAACCGGGGCTTTAATGCCGACCAGTCTCTGTTTTTTGTAAAGCCCGGTGCTATACCCCTGCTCTTTCAGGCTTATGCCCAGCATCACTTTGGTCGCCAGCCGGACCATAGGTATGCCTGTTACCTTTGAGATGAAGGGAATGGTTCTGCTGGCACGGGGATTGACTTCAATAACGTAGACTGACGATCCTTCATGGTGCTCGCCTGGCATTATCACGAACTGTACGTTCATCAGCCCTCTTACCTTCAGTCCCAGCGCCATCCTGACGGTATAGTCTACCAGTGTATCGACTTCCATGGTGGTCAGGTTAATCCCGGGATATACAGCTATGGAATCGCCGCTGTGCACCCCCGCCCTCTCGATATGCTCCATGATCCCCGGTATGAGCACATCCGTGCCGTCGCAGATAGCATCGACCTCTACCTCTTTGCCTTCGAAGTACTTGTCGATCAGGACCGGATGCTTGCTACCGAGATCGAGGGCGCGGGTCATGTATTTGGTCAGCTCCTCATCGCTGGTCACGATTTCCATAGCCTGTCCGCCCAGTACATAGCTTGGCCTGACCAGTACAGGGTATTTAAGCATTGCGGCCGTGTTCAGAGCTTCTTTAATTGACGTAATGCCGGCTCCTGGCGGCTGAGGAATGCCCAGCCCGTTCAAAAAGCTCTCGAATCTGCGCCGGTCTTCAGCTATATCGATGGCTTCGGCGCTCGACCCAATGATGGAAAGCCCGTTCGAAGCCAGGGACTCCGCCAGATTGATGGCAGTTTGGCCGCCGAACTGGACTATGGAGGGGCAACTGATAAAGCGGTTGCCGAGGGTTGATTCATTTTGAATAATATTACGGACGCTTTCCTCATCAAGAGCCTCAAAATAGAGCCGGTCGCTGGTGTCGAAGTCGGTGGAAACGGTTTCCGGGTTGGAGTTGACCATGATGCTTTTATAACCAGCTTCCTGCAGAGCCCAGGCCGAATGAACGCTGCAGTAGTCGAACTCAATGCCCTGGCCGATGCGGATGGGCCCGCTGCCGATGACCAGTGCTTTCTGCGCATCCAGCGGCTCTGCTTCATTTTCTTCTTCATAGGTGCTATAGAAATAGGGCGTTTCGGCATCGAACTCTGCGGCGCAGGTATCCACCATTTTGTAAACGGGGCGTAATTGCCACTCCTCCCTTTGGTCCCTTACCTGGTCCGGCAAGCGGTCCGCCAGTGTACCGATCTGGGAGTCGGAGAAGCCCAGGCGCTTTGCCTCCCACAGTAGGTTCCGGCTGAGCGGCTCGGCCAGAAGCCTCTTTTCCATATCCACGATATTCCTGGCTTTATAGATGAACCATGGGTCTATGCCGGTATGTACCGAGATATCCTCTACCGATTTTCCGCGTCGCAACGCAGCCATGATGGCCCATAGTCTGAGGTCATTGGGATATAGAGGGTATGAATCGAGTGTGCCGTCCTTGCCCCAGCCGGCGCCTTCCCAGAGCAGCGACTTTTTACCGAATTCCAGCGAGCGTATGGCTTTCTGCAGCGCCGCTTCGAAGCAGCGGTCGATGGCCATCACCTCTCCGGTGGCTTTCATCTGAGTACCCAGGGTGCGGTCCCCGGTTATGAACTTATCGAACGGCCACCTGGGTATCTTGACCACACAATAGTCCAGCGCCGGTTCGAAGGCTGCCATGGTTTTGCCGGTCACCTTATTGGGGATCTCGTCCAAACGCTTGCCCACCGCTATCTTGGCGGCCACCCTTGCTATGGGATAGCCGGTGGCTTTACTTGCCAGCGCTGAGCTGCGGCTGACCCGTGGATTAACTTCTATGACGTAATACTCGCTTTGTTTTGGGTTTAACTGGTCTGGTGCCCACTTGGCAGCCACTAGCGGGCTGGGAGTCAGTGCGAACTGGATGTTACAGCCGCCCTCTATGCCCAGCGCCCGTATGATCTTGAGGCTGGCGCTTCTCAACATCTGGTATTCTTTATCGGTCAATGTCTGGCTGGGAGCCACCACGATACTGTCTCCCGTATGGATGCCCATGGGGTCTATATTTTCCATATTACAGATGGTGATGCAGTTGTTGGCTGCATCCCTCATGACTTCATATTCCAGCTCTTTCCAGCCGAACAGGCATCGCTCAACCAGTACCTGGTGTGTCATGCTCGAGGCCAGGCCGTTGGTAACTATGCTTTTCAGCTCGTCTATGGTCCGTGCGATGCCGCCTCCCGTGCCCCCCAACGTGAAGGAAGGACGGATGATCAGCGGCAGGCCGAGCTCCTTCGAGAATTTAACGGCCTCTTCTACTGAGTTGACAGTTGTGCTTTCCGGGATAGGTTCGCCGATATCCTGTATAAGCTTTTTGAAGAGAGAACGCTCCTCAGCCTGTTTTATGCTTTCCAGCGGCGTGCCGAGCATTCGCACATTGTATTTTTCCAGGATTCCGGCTTCGGCCAGCTCGACGGCCAGGTTAAGGCCCGTCTGCCCTCCAAGGGTCGGCAGCAGCCCGTCCGGCCTCTCTCTGGCAATGATCCTGCTGACTACATCGACAGTGAGCGGCTCGATATAGACGATGTCAGCTATACCCTGGTCTGTCATGATCGTGGCCGGGTTGGAATTTACCAGCACGGTGATGATGCCCTCTTCGCGCAGCGATTTGCAGGCCTGGGTACCGGCATAGTCGAACTCGGCGGCTTGCCCGATTATGATGGGTCCCGATCCAATAACCAGGACCTTGGAAGGTTTAGTCATTTATTCTTATTTCCTTTCTTTTAACATATCCACGAACCGCTCAAACAAATAAACGTTGTCCTGTGGCCCGGGCGACCCTTCGGAATGATACTGGATGGAGATGATCGGCAGCCTATTATGGCGCAGCCCTTCGACCGTGCCGTCGTTGAGGTTGATATGGCTTACTTCCAGGCCGCCTTTGAGCGTTTCCAGGGCGATGGCATATCCGTGGTTCTGAGTCGTTATATGGATGCGTCCTGTTTCAAGATCGCGCACGGGATGGTTGGCGCCCCGGTGGCCGAACTTTAGTTTGAAAGTGTCGGCGCCCAGCGCCCGGCCTATCAACTGGTGGCCCAGGCAAATGCCCATGATCGGGACTTTGCCCAGCAGTTCTTTGATATTCCCTATGATATCGCCCAGCAGTGCGGGGTCGCCCGGTCCTGGAGACAGGACTATGCCGTCCGGCTTGAGTTTCATTATTTCTGCGGGTGGTGTTGCAGCCGGAAGCACCGTGACTGCACAGCCCAGCCGGGCAAGAATGCGGGCTATGTTGTAGCGCAGGCCCGTGTCGACGATAGCAACCTTGTATTTGATGGGCCTTTTTTCTTCATTGGCCCAGGCATATTTATGATCGGTAGACACCTCCCGGACAAAATCGGTCACCCCGTAGGTGGGTATTTTCTTGAGCTCGCGCATGCACTCAGCCACCGAAAGCTCGCTGGATATCATGCCCATCATTACGCCCAGGGAACGGATGTGCCTGGTCAGGCTGCGCGTATCTATGCCGCTCAGGCCGGGTATGCCGCTGGCTTTGAGATATTCATCCAGCGTAGTTTTTTTCTGCCAGTGGCTGGGCACCTCGCAGTATTCCCGGACTACGAAGCCCCTCACCTGTATCTTACAGGACTCAAAATCAGAGTCGTTGATGCCGTAGTTGCCGATCAGCGAGTAAGTGGGCACTACTATCTGGCCTGCAAATGACGGGTCCGTCAGCATTTCCTGGTAGCCGGTCATGCTGGTTATAAATACGATCTCCCCGGGGGTCGTCGCCGCAGCTCCGAATGACCTGCCCTCGTAAAAAGTACCGTCTTCCAGCACCAGTACGGCATTTTTAGAATTTGTCATTTGGATGTCCTTACTGATTTATCGATGTAGGCGATCTCGCCTGCATGAATCGTTCCCGTAACCATGCCTTTGAATGCCTGCCCTATAAAAGGACTGTTCTTGCCCTGCGATAGCATATTGGCCTTCTCCAGGGTCCATTCCCTGTTGACATCCAGCAGTGTTATGTCGGCCTTTACGCCCGGCTTGAGGGTTCCAGTAATTCCGTATTCCTGCTGCAGGACCTCCGCCGGCCCGCAGGTCAGCAGGGAAATCAGTGTAGCTAATTTAATTTTCCCCGAGTGGACCAGCGTCATCAGAGCAGCGAAAGCGGTTTCGAACCCGCTTATCCCGAAGGCCGCCAGTTCAAATTCGCAAAGCTTGTCCTCACTGGCATGGGGTGCGTGGTCTGTGGCTACCGAAGTGATGGTCCCGTCATTGATAGCCTGAACCAGTGCTTCGATGTCCAGGGCAGTCCTGAGAGGAGGGTTCACTTTGGCATTGGTATCGTATATCAACGGGGCGTCCGGCTGCATTGGAGAGGCGATTATGCGCTCCTCGGTAAGCGTCAGATGGTGCGGCGTGGCATCGGCACTGACTTTCACGCCGCGTGCCCTGGCCGACCTGATCATTTCCACCGAGCCGCGAGTGCTTATATGGGTCAGGTGCAAAACAGCGCCGGTCATCTCCGCCAGGGCGATATCCCGTGCCACCATGGACTCTTCGGCTGCCGACGGGATCCCCTTTATGCCCAGCCGGGCCGCCACCCAGCCGTCATGGAGGTGGCCTCCGTGCGACAGGTCGAGGTCCTCGCAGTGGTCAATTATCGGCATTTCCAGTCCGGCGGCACAGCGCATTGCCAGCAGCATCAGTTGTGAGTTGCTGACCGGGCTGCCGTCGTCGCTGAAGCCGATGCAACCCGCATCGGCCATCTCCGACATATCGGTCAATTCCTTACCGGCCCTGCCCTTGGTGATGCATCCGACCGGTAAAACGGTTATCAGCGGCGACCGGGAGGCGGCCGTTTTACGAACGAAATCGATGGTTGCCGCGTTATCCAGGGGCGGGTTAGTATTGGGCATGCAGCATATGGTCGTATAGCCGCCGCGTATAGCGGCTGCCGCTCCGCTGGCTATGGTCTCCTTCTCTTCGAAGCCCGGCTCCCTTAGATGGCAATGAAGGTCGATGAAGCCGGGGCAAGCCACCAGGCCGTCGGCCTGGATGGTGACTTCGGACGATGATTTCAGGTTCGTGCCTGAGGATTTGATCAGCCCGTCTTCGATCAAAATGTCCATCGTTGCATCGATGTTCTGCGAGGGGTCGATTACCCGGGCGTTCTTAATCAGTATGGACTTGGATATCATTAGTTTCTCACCCCCGACACGAGGTACAGGAGGGCCATGCGTATGGCCACCCCGTTGGTAACCTGCTGCTCGATCAACGAACTGTTGCAATAGGCCACGTCGTGGCTGATCTCAACACCCTCGTTCATCGGCCCGGGATGCATCACGATGACATCAGGCCCCGCTTTCTTCAAACGCTCGCCGTTTACCTGGTAAAGCCTGACATATTCACGGATCGATGATATGAACCCGCTCTGTTGCCGCTCCTTTTGCAGCCTGAGCGGCATTACGACGTCTGCCCCTTCCAGGGCATGGTCCAGGTTGTGCTCAATACTGACATGGTCGAGCCCGCATTTCTCAAGCATTTCGGGCATGCCCTGAGGTATAAATGTTTTAGGTGCGCAGAGCACCACATGCAGGCCGGTCGAGCGCGTGCCCCAGATATTGGAGCGGGCAACCCTGCTGTGCATAATATCGCCGATGATCACTACTTTGCGGCCTTTAAGGTCGCCGAACTTCCTTTTAATCGTGTAAAGGTCGAGCAATCCCTGGGATGGATGAGCATGGCAGCCGTCTCCGGCGTTGATGACGCTGGTCTGCAGGTGCTGTGCTGCGATATAGGGGGCTCCGGAGCAGGGATGCCGGATTATGATGGTATTGACTTCCAGCGCCTGCAATGTGCGCAGGCTGTCGATGAGCGATTCTCCTTTGGCCACGCTGCTCTTGGCCGAGTCCAGGCTTACTGTATCGGCGCCCAGGTATTTGGCGGCCAGCTCGAACGATGCGCGGGTCCTGGTGCTGGGTTCGTAAAACATTATTGCGATGGTCCTACCCCGCAGTGTCGGCACCTTCTTTACATCGCGGGCCAGCACCTCCACCATGCCGTCGGCAATTTCAAAGACCAGTGCGATCTCATCGGATAAGAAATCGTCCAGGTCGAGAACATTCCTGTGCCGCCATAGCCCGATGGAAAGAGGTGGCAAAGACTCCTGCCCGGCCGTGCTCAGCTTGGGTTCATTTGGGCTCACTATTCTCTCCATCCAACCTCCTTACCGCTACTTTATCTACGGCATCCACCTCATTGAGGAATACCTTGATCTCCTCGTTATGGGCGGTAGGTATATTCTTACCTACGAAATCGGCTCGTATGGGCAGTTCCCTGTGGCCCCGGTCTATCAGTACCGCCAGTTGAATGGTCTGCGGCCTGCCCAGGTCCATCAAGGCATCCAGTGCGGCGCGGATGCTCCTGCCGGTATAGAATACGTCGTCTACCAGGATTACCTGCTTGTTGGTTATATCGAACGGCAGGTAAGTTTGCTGGACTACGTGTTTGAAGCCCAGGGACGTGACGTCATCGCGATAGAGCGTGATATCCAGGGACCCGACGGGTATGTCCACCTGCTCCATGTTGTGGATAATCCTGGCCAGGCGTTGGGCCAGCGGCACACCGCGGGTTTTAATGCCGACAAATGCGATGCTTTTTGCCCCCTTGTTGTGTTCCACTATTTCATGGGCGATACGAACAAGGGCCCTTTCGATATCGGAAGAGTTAAGCAGAATCTTTTCAGGCATAAAAAAACCTCTCGCCGCGCTGGCAAGAGGTCATTTACAAGCGAAACCGGGATTTTGTAATATGATGAATTTACTTCATCATTCCCTTGCCAGCCTCGCTGGGCTGACTTAAAGGTTCATTTTCTAAAAGTATACCATACGGACCACCGTTTAAGCAAAATTCAGATTTGATGGGATTAAAGGTGGGTTTTATTTGATTATGGGGTGGTTTTAGATAAAATAACAGGCGTTAGACGCCGGCAGTCAATTTGACATAATATTATACCAGGGAGGACGAATTGAAATTTGAAGTAAAGACAGGGGATATCAGTAAATTCAAGTGCGACGCCATAGTCGTGAACCTGTTTCAGGGGGTTGCCAAACCGGGTGGTGCCACCGTCGCGGTGGATGCTGCATTGGGCGGGGCCATCAGCGGTTTAATTAAGACCGGTGAGTTTAAGGGTAAGCCCGGCGAAGTCCACGTATTACATACCCTGGGGAAAATACCGGCTAGGCTGGTAGCCGTGGCCGGGCTGGGGAAGAAAGAGGATTTTAAGGCCGACAGCGTGCGCAACGTTATGGCGGAGGTGATACGCTCCCTGGCCAGGCATAACTGCGATTCGGCGGCGACAATATTGCACGGGACCGGCGCAGGCGGACTTTCGGCTGAGACCTCGGCCGAAGCTATTGCCGAGGGGACTATGCTCGGCGGCTACAAGTTCAAAAAACACTTCACTAAAAAAGACAACGGACATGATGTTGATAATGTAACCCTGCTGGATAAAGATGCATCCAATCTGAGAGCCGTTAAGAGAGGAACAGGGACCGGCAGGATCATCGCCGAATCTACTATGCTGGCCCGTGATATGGTGAATGAGCCGGGAAACCACATGACCCCCACCCATATGGCGGATATAGCTAAGAAGGTAGCGGAGGAATGCGGCCTCGACATCCTGGTTATGGACCGTAAACAGATGGAAAAAGAGGCCATGGGTGCATTGCTGGGCGTGGCGCAGGGCACCAGCCAGCCGCCCAAATTCATCGTTCTCACCTACAAAGGCAACCCGGCCTCCAAAGACATGGTCGGTTTTATCGGCAAAGGGTTGACATTCGATTCGGGCGGAATATCTTTGAAGCCGCAGGAATTTATGTCGGATATGAAGGGAGACATGTCCGGCGGCGCCGCTGTCATTGCTGCCATAAGGGCGGTAGCTAAGCTCGGCTTAAAGATCAATGTAACAGCCATTGTGCCGGCTACTGAGAACCTGCCTGGCGGACGGGCGCTCAAACCCGGGGATGTACTCAAAGCGTCGAACGGAAAAACGATAGAGGTTGTCAATACCGACGCCGAGGGGAGGCTCATCCTCTCGGATGCGCTGTCCTACGCCGTAAAAAAGGGGTTTTCTCCCCTGATCGACCTGGCCACGCTCACGGGGGCCTGTCATGTGGCGCTGGGTGACCAGTATGCCGGGGTGTTCAGCAACAACCAGGCGCTGGCCGACAAGGTTGTTAAGGCGGGAACGGAAGCAGGCGAAAACCTGTGGCAACTGCCTCTGCCGGATGAATACAAGGAGATGAACAAGAGCGATATCGCCGATATAAAAAATTCCGGCGGCCGGTATGGGGGGGCGATTACAGCGGCCCTGTTTTTGCAGGAGTTTGCAGGCGTCAAACCCTGGCTGCACATGGATATCGCCGGGCCGTTCATGGCGGAAAAGGATAAAGGGGTGCTGGTCAAGGGGGCAACAGGTTTTGGTACCAGGACATTGATAAGGTTAGCCATCAATCTAAGTAAATAGGGGAGAAAAAAAGTGAAGATTAAATGGCTGGGACATTCATGTTTTTTAGTTACATCCGACCAGGGCGTCAGGCTGCTCACGGACCCGTTCCACGCTGGTGAGAGCTCCGGGTTGAAGTATACCGAAGTAAAAGAGCATGTCGACCTGGTTACAGTAAGTCACGATCATTTCGACCACAATAATACTGAGGCGCTGCCGGGCAGGCCGGAGATATTAAAAGGGAATATTAGTAAAACAGTAAAGGACGTTTCCATCAGCGGCATCGCTTCATACCATGATAAGACTAAGGGCAGCCAGAGGGGCGCCAACACTATCTTTTGTTTCGACGTGGACGGGATCAGAATCTGCCACCTGGGCGACCTGGGCCACGACTTGGGCAAAGACAAGATCGGTAAAATGGGCCAGGTGGATGTACTGATGATACCCATCGGTGAAGTATTCACAATCGGCGTGGATGAGGCCGGCAAAATCTGCAACGGGGTCAAACCCCGTATGGTTATCCCCATGCACTACAAGACCGACCAATGCAACTGGTTGAAATATGGCGTGGAGGATTTCATCAGGGGCAAAAACAACGTCCGCAAGCTCAGCACCGACGAACTTGAGATTAAGAAGGATACCCTTCCCGGCCAGATGGAGATCGTCGTTTTAAAATATGGAGGCTAGTACCGTCCATATACTTCAGGAGACAACTTCTCCAGGGCGAGGTGTGCCGCCTCCGATTCGGCTACTTTCCTGGTCTTGCCTGAGCCGATGGCCAGCACCGTTTCTCCCAGTGAGACCGCCACGCAGAATACCTTGTCGTGGTCGGGTCCGGTGGCCTCTACGATCTCATATAAGGGCAGCGTCTTAAATTTAGCCTGTGTGAATTCCTGCAGGAGCGCTTTATAGTTCAGAACGGGCTTCCCGGCCTTGATCGCTGAAATATCTTTCTTGTAATTAGACAATACGAATTCACGTGCTTTGCCTATGCCCCGGTCGAGGTAAACAGCGCCGATCAGCGCCTCGAAGGTGTCGGCCAGGTTATTGCGCTTCTCCCTGCCACCCGATGAGTCCTCTCCCTTTCCCAGTACCATATAATCGCCCAGCTTGAGGGCGGAGGCTTTTTCAGCCAGTTTTTCCTGTCTTATCAGGGATATACGCAGCTCGGTAA
This sequence comes from Dehalococcoidia bacterium UBA1162, assembly GCA_002311135.1. Taxonomy (GTDB): domain Bacteria; phylum Chloroflexota; class Dehalococcoidia; order GIF9; family UBA5629; genus UBA1162. The sequence goes on along the minus strand of DBZK01000015.1, from coordinate 13,876 downwards.
GCTTGCCTTCCGGCAGGTCCGGGAATTCCTTGTAAAGCAGCTCTGCGAATATCATGGTGAGCACGGCATCGCCCAGGAATTCCATACGCTGGTTATCGTGTATGTCGGCGTCCGGATTTTCATTTATATAAGAGGTATGGACAAAGGCCTGTTGAAGCAGAGAGGGATTGCGGAAGGCTATCCCCAATGCTGATTGGATATCATGTACGTTAGACAATAATGCGGCCCTGAACGGACGGGTCAAACTCAGTTGAATTCATCTTTGGCAAGGGAGGTGATGACTACCGACGGGATACCGAAGAAGGGAAAGGCGATGCAGGAGGCGATGGCGCCTGCCAGGGCAAAGACCCAGATCCGCCTCTGCAGGGCGTAGACTCCGCCGATAATTGAAATGATACCGATAAAAACGAAAACGAAGGGGACGGCGAACAGCGTGGAGAACATCTGCTCTATCCACTGGATAACTGCGGGCTGAACTATCTGGGGGTTGAAGCGCAGCATCTCCTTGATGGCGTTGAATATCCAGCTAAACATCACGAAGTAAATGCCGCCGACCATGCTGATGGCGCCTGCCACTATGTCGAGTATGCCGGCCATGATGGGCTTCCAGGTAAGTTTCATAGTAGTGTGCTCCCCAATTACGATGTGCGTAGTTTCTTCGGTTTTCATTGTACCTATTTTACAGGAACTGTCAACAAGGTTGAAGGGGCGGGTTGGCCCGGTATTCCCCTGATATGCGGCCGGTTGCCCTGAAATATATGCCGATGATATAATCTCGGCGCACTGGGGATTAGTCTAGCGGTAGGACAGCGGACTCTGAATCCGTGAGCCCAGGTTCGAATCCTGGATCCCCAGCCAGCTTCCTTATTTCATTCAGCCCATTTCTTTATAGCGCTGCGTACTGATCGGGGGCTAAATAATCCTGAATTGTCGTTTGGAGGGGGCGTTGATATAATATTTAACGCTTCGTGTGGCGCATTCGTCTAGGGGTTTAGGACGCTGCCCTCTCAAGGCAGAGATCACCGGTTCGAATCCGGTATGCGCTACCAATCTTCATTTTAATCTACATTTCGTAGCTAAATCGGGCCTCACAAAATGCCCTTTTCTTGTTTTTGCAACTAATTTGCTACTAATCACTTTTCGCAGCTTCGTTTTCAAGCTTGTGGTTAAATATGTCATCAAACCTCTTGGCGGCGGCTTCTTGAATGCCCGGCATAACGTGGCTATAAATGTCCAGGGTCATTTCAATGCTGGAATGGCCTAGTCGTTCCTGAACTATCTTCGGGTGTATACCCTGCTTGAGCATGATGGACGCGTGTGTATGACGCGCGTCATGGAGACGTATCGCCTTGACCCCGGCCCGGACGGAGAGCGTTACCCATGCGCGGGTAATCGTATTGGGGCGCAAAGGTTTGCCTTCCAATGTGCTGAAAACCAGGTCATCATCAGCCAGCAGTTTTCCCAAGGTAACTCGCTCTAACTCCTGCTTTTCCTTATGTTCTTTGAGCAATAGAACGACTGAAGGTGACAAGGCTATGGTGCGCCGACTTTTGGCTGATTTAGGCTGAGTGAATACGTAACTTCCGTCCTTCAAGTGATGCAGACTACGGGTAATAGACAACTGACAGTAGAGAAAATCAACGTCCCGCCAAGCCAGGCCCAACAATTCAGACCGCCTCATGCCTGTGAAAAGGGCCGTATAAAATAATGCATAGTAGGGCGATTCTTTGGCAGCCTCAAGGAAATGGGTAATGTCATTGTCGTCCCACGTCTGCATCTGAGTACGCTTGATGGGGGGTAGGTCCACTCCGTCAGCCACATTGCGGCTTACCAATCCCCATTTAAGCGCTGTCTGTAGGGCTTTATGAATAACCGCATGGTGATACCGGACCGGTGAGATGGAGGAGCGTGTGGCTGCGCTTGAACAGACAGTGCAGGAGCAAACTAAGAAATAGCTGGATAACTATGACCTTGGCGAACAGACTCAAACAGCTTGAATCGAAGATCAGGCCGGTGGGGGCCGAAGAGGATCGTCATTTTGGTTTCGATGGATATGTTTCACGCTTGGGGCTGGAGCCCGCCGCCGTCAGAGAGCTGGCACAGAGCAAGGGCAGAAGCTTGATCGAGGCCATGTGCGAGATGCTGGGCATTGAGGTTAGAGAGTTCATGCGCCAGCTTCGTGAAAAGATGGGTCTTAAAAAGATGGGGCTTAAGAGGTAATAATGGCGTTAGAAAGGAGGCTGAGGAGTCCGAGATACCGGAGACAAAGCATTGAAATTGAACCGTCGAATCGAGCGACTTGAAGGTATGGTGATCCCGAAACCGGCCGGCTGCAACCCAGCAGTGCTCATTGTAAGGTGGGAAGATGAGGAATCCGTGCATCTGCACAAATATGACTCCTGTGAACCGACTCATGAAGAGATTGAACAATACCTGAAGTATATGAAGGATAGCGGTCAATGTCAGGGCTGCCTGGGGTCTTGCGCGCTTGATTGGGCCCCTGGCGGGTTCATAAACCACAAGCTTACCGGTGAGCGTAACTCGTCATCTTCCTCGCCCAACATACTAGTCATATCTTGTACGAGCGCTGAAGCACGGATATTGACAAGACGACTCCTGAATGGGGAAGGAACGGAATGAACCATCCGAATTCAAGGATGGTCTGATCGCCTTTCGCCAAGCGATTTGCTTGCCGTGATTAGCTCGGGATGCTCCTCTATGGACATATAAATCGGAACCGAGAAGATTCTAATTTATGCTGACATAAATAGCGGGTCATTAAGCCTATAAATATCCCGACGATGGCTCTGGGAAAATACGACAATTTGACTATACTGCTATAATTGTAGCTGACATAATACTTAGTCGATGATCAAAGGTAATGGAAGAGACACAAGATACTTTTCGTTGCTATACGTGCGGTGCTCAAAACTTTATAGGAGAAAGCCATTGTGTAGGGTGTGGCCAGCTATTACCGTACACATGTCCTAGATGTGGGACTCGCGTCAATAGCACATTTATCAATTGTCCCTGTTGCCACTTAGTTTTACATTGGCCGAATCGACAACAAACGAAAGCCGAATATAGAGATCGCACGACCGGCCAGGATATGTACAGCGGCCTGTTTGAATGTTCAAGGTGTGGTACTCAAAATGTCATGGGCGTCAAGTGGTGCAGACACTGCAACCAGCAGTTTAACTACAACTGTCCAAATTGCAATGCTCTGGTTGACAATACTTGGGTGAACTGCCCGAACTGCCGTATGGTTCTCCCCTGGCCGGCAGAGGACCAGCCACAAGGAGCGTTTGCCGCAAATAAACAATACGGGACAAATAGAACCGATTTCGAGGAGACTAGAGGGGCAGAGAAGAAAGGCAAATGGCCTGCTATTGTGCTTGGTGGCGGAGTGCTGGTGATAATCATCTTAGGTTTAATAGCAGCGTCAAATTCAGCAAGGTTTGCTTCGAGTCTGTCAGTCACACAGTCGCCACCCACTTCCCCAACGATCACGAATTCAGTTTCTAATGCTCAGCCCACCATTCAGCAAGTATCCACTTCATCAACGAGCACGATTCCAGCTTCTAAGACTCAGCAACTTAATGTTTCGACTCCGCTGCCTGCGGTTAATATACCTGCCCAGGTTCCTTCGTCGTCTTCTCCTGGTACTAATGCTGACAATTATAACGAGGCTAGTGATTCCTATTTAAAGAGTGTCCAACCTGACTGGGGAAAACCAGCCGCTCCAGATCCAAATTGTCCTTTATGTAATCACCAATAACGCAGTGGGGTAACTGGCTAATGTCTACACTAACATTGTATTCTGTTGCAACTATCTGGCCTAAAATACCGTTTATAGATATGTTGGTGGGCTGAACGGCTTGGGGGAAATATGAAATCACAGATATTGTTTACTCTTTTGGCAATAGCTTTTCTCTGCCTATTGTCGGCTATTAAAGCTAAAGCCAGTCCGGTTTCTGCACTTGCGTCGGACAATGCTAGCGCAATATACCTGCAGAACTGGGGGGGCTGCGGCTGTAAAGATTCGGAGGTTTCTACTGCAGTCTCAGAAAATGCTGGAACGATATATTTGCAGAACTGGGGCCATAGCAGCCACACAATAGTTCCTATTCCTGTAGTGGTCTCAGACAACACCAGCGTAATATATTTGAGAAACTGGGCTCATAACGACGGCCGATCATGCTCCACCTGCCAGCTAAGCCATTGAAAGACATTGCAGCTCGTGGGACAATCTACGGTAATGGCTCTCCAGGCATTGGTGGACTCAGACCAGGTACAGTCAGGCACAGTGGAGGCTGGAACCTTGTCAGGTCGAGGCAGTTAGCTGGAGCAGGTCACAGAGACTCCCAGCCTTTCGGGTTGCTCAAATTGTTTATTACTATTAATAACTTACGTTGGCAACGGTGTAGATAAGTATTATTCTGGGCGTCTGTGCAAGGAGAAAGGGCATGCAGGATTTAAAAGTAGCTCACAACCGGTGTGCGGGTAATATCAACAGCAAGAACCTCAGCAGCAGTTTTCTTCTGGTTTTAGTCTCATTGATGATGCTAAGTGGCTCGATTCTGATCCAGGCCTGTAGTCCTATGCCGGCTAACCCCCAGACTCCATCTGCCGTCACACAGTCAGAAAACAAGACCGCAATATCCTTAGCAACAAACCCAACGACAACATTGATGGAAGCATTAAAAAACAGGAAATCAGCATCTTCGTTTCAAACCACACCCCTGCCAAAGGATGTGCTTGTAGAATTGTTATGGGCAGCATGGGGTATTAATCGTCCCGATGGAAGGCGTACCGCTCCATCCGCTATGAATGCGCAGGAAATCGATATTTACGTTCTTCTTGCTGATGGGACGTATATATATGATGCCAAGGAGAATCAAATACGGTCTGTGCTTGCCGAGGATATCCGGTCAAAAATAGGTAACAAAGAGCCATTAATGGATGCGCCTGTACAGTTAGTATATGTGGCGGACTATGCCAAATTTAGAACAGGTACCCAATCAGACAAGGATCTGTTGTCTGCCTGTGATGCGGGCTTTATCGGGCAAAATGTGTACCTGTATTGTGCTGCACAGGGCTTGGGTGCACACTTCTATGCGAGAATCGATCCAGATGCTCTGAAAGAGGCTCTGCAATTACGGGCAGATCAGGCAGCTATTTTTGCCCAGGCGGTCGGATATCCGAAATGATACCGCACCAGTCCAAATATCGGTGTATTTAACTCGTGACCGGGGACTAATGTGTAAAAAGAATGGGTTGTAGCCTCAGAGTTCCTCCTGTTTGGTGATTTTACTATGCTAATAACTATATAGACATATTTTGGGTCATGATCCAGAGGGTGGCTTTGGTGGAGCGCCTTGGCTCTGCGTCTGGATGATGATAGAGATAGCAGTAACGTTGCCGTTCGTATCTTGCGGCCCCATGACGGTCAAGGATTGGCCTTCATGAAGGTCCGAAAGGGTGCCAGTCATGATATTCTGAATAGTGGTATTATCAGAACTGATATTCACCGTAACTGGCCCTCGTGCAGTGGTCAGGGTTAAAACGTTGCCATTAATCTGTGTGATGATGCCGCTAGCGCCGCGCCGTGCGCCAGTGCGTGGAGACCTGGGGTTCGCGGGGGTTGCTCCGGGAGGTGGGGTTGGTGGAGCGCCCTGAGACCGGATCATAATAGAGGTTGCAGAGATGTTGCCGTTTGCATCTTGGGGACCAATGGCAATCAGGTATCCACCCGCATGAAGGTCCGAAAGGGTGCCAGTTATGACATTCTGAATAGTGGTATTATCAGAAGTGATCACCGTCATTGGCCCTTGTGCAGTGGTCAAGGTTAAGATGTCGCCGTTAATATTGGTGAGGGTGCCACTGGTGCGCTGGCGCCGTGGCGCCGTGGGGGGTGTAGTCGGAGTAGGGTTGGGCGTAGGAGTGGGAACAAGGTTAGGCGTGGGAGTAGGAGTGGGCGTGGGTGTTGCTGCAGGCGCGCAAGCAGCCACCACCGTAAGCAACATGATCACGAGTAAGGTTACTGCCCATGTGAATCGCTGTTTCATTGACGTACCTCCAAATTATTATTCATTTTATTTCCCAAGAGAAGATTACTTGCTGTCCTTTGGCTTTTCACATCGTACTGACGATGGCTACCTCGGACATTCCCAGAATCCGTTTATTGTCCGTTCCGGAAATCACAAAAACCTACTTAACATTGTATATGGGTATTATTTGTCAATTGTTAAGTTTGGGTGGTTCTTGAGGAGGATTCAAGGGTGTAGCTTCCGCTGAGAAGACCCTGATTAAGAATGTCCGTCATTAGTGCGGCGAAATCTGCAAATATCCTGCGCCCAGATAATGAGGATGCTGATCTTTGTGGCTCATAGCGCACACTATGACCGAATGGTGACGGCTCTCCAGGCACTCGTGGACTCATGATCCGCAAAACTAACATTATGGCTGGTACCCAAAAGGGGTGAGGATCAAGGTAACCCGGGCTAACTTAATAGGTGGTACAATTATCGGGGGTAGGTCACAAAACAGTCGAAGGTATCAGTTCCTTTGCCGATATATAAAAAGAATAACCGACAAATGGCGGGGGATGTTTTATACAAACTGCTACTAAATTAAATAATTTTGGCGCTTACCAGAGCGTGAAGACCCATGTGCAATAAAAAGGGCAATAAATGGCTGCGAGGCTGTCTTATTACAGCGGCCGTGATACTCGGGCTGTGGCTTTTTCTGGAGATCGGCCTGCGCATCTACGTGGAAATGCCCCTCAAAACGGACTTCTACAGCTCCATTCCCCGAGATATGGTCCAGCAGCGCCAGAAAGAGACGGGCGTAAGGGTCGTGCAGGGTCCGAGGTGGGTCCATCTGGGCTGGATTGCAGACCCCGAAAAAGAGACCTACCGCGTAGATATACTGTCCACCGGATCATGGCAGAAAGTGGGGGCAAGCGAGTACGGCTCCTGCCTCTTGCGCCAGGCGGGCGGCTCCTTCCGCGTGATGGCCCTTTCCAAAGGTTCCGGAGCGGAACGGTTGATTGGCACTGTGGATGTAAAGGAACAGCCAGCTTCAAGCCCGCTTCTTTTCAAGCCAGTCATCGCCGGCAAATGGCAGACGCTCTTCCGCCCCCACCAGTACGGCTACTACATCAACGACCACGCCATATACCAAGATGCATCCGGCCAGTGGCGGCTGGTTGGCATAACCAGCAGGACCAACGGCGACTTCAATGCAGAAAGATACTTCGCCGTCGGCGTCAGCGACGATATGCCCCCAGAAAGCGGCATGCAAGAGTCTACCCCCGTAGCCGACTTCGGTGAGCTGGCCTGGGCGCCGGACGTCATAACCGAGAACGGAACATACTACATGTTCTGGTCGCCCCACCGGCTCGAGCGCATGACCTCGCCCGACGGCATTACCTGGGGCAAGCCGGAGACCGTCATACCCGCCCCCTACCACAAGTTCTTCCGTGACGGCATGGTGCTCAAGGCGGCTGAAGGCCAGTGGCTTCTTTACACCACTGCCCGGGGACTCTTCTTCTCGCAGGTGGACAGGTATCAATCGTTTGATCTGAAAGAATGGCAATACACCGGGACCGCCCTCCAGACTGGCTGGGGCAGCGAGCGCAACTCGCCCTTCGCTTCCACAGAGTCGCCCTTCGTCATGCAGTACAAAGGGCACTACTACCTGTCCATCACGTACAACAACGATACCTTCTTTTGGAATGGCCTGCTTCTGCCCCTCAAAATATGGTTTGACCGTCCCTCCTACAACGATACACTGGTCTTCCACGCCGACAATCCCTATGATTTCGGCATGTATAACGGCGTCGGAAACGCTCCCACTCTGTCCGCCCGCTTAACAGCACACGCACCGAAGTATATCTACGTTCCAGACAAAGACGCCTGGTACATCACCACCGCCGGCTGGCCGTGGATCACAAGCCTAACCTCCGGCGAAGCTGCCATCGCCACCCTGAAATGGGAACCGGTCCCGTGATGCTGTGCATCAGCAAGTTGCCTGAAAGGGGCAGCGGATTCCCCAATATTTAAAATCAGCTGGGGGTGGAAAATCACGTTGTCATGATGAGGAGCCATATTAACTATTCTTTCAGCACAAACATCAAGGAAAAGGTTTTGTCTATCGTACACTTAGTTCCACCATATAGCTATAAAATAGCCATAAAAATAGCGATGTACCTCTGCCCGTGCGGATACTATTGTCCAGATAAATCTATTATTTAGTAGGCTATAGCAGACAGAGATTGTAAAGACTGGCTTGTTGTCAATCAGCGAAATGGGACACTTTTGGAACCGAACACTTTGGTATAGTCAGGTAAATTTGCCAGCGATTCGTGATTATCCGCCAGACACCGATTGCGCTTCGTTTCTCATCAACGCCGCCAGGCACTTCACTGCAATCACAGCCGAAGGAAAGACGGGGATTGAATGGGCTTCAAGCCAGGTGATGATATCGCTGTCGAAGCGAAGCATTTCCGGCGGCCAAATGACAAGAGGCTTGCCTTTTTGGGCAGCTGTCAGGAACGGCGAGCAAAAACTGTCAGGGTCCGGGATCATGCCTCTGGGGGGCAATTGGACTGCCATGCAGTCCACGTTGTCATCGTCCGCCATGGCCTCGATGAATGCGCCGTGGTTATTATTAAAAAGATTGAACGTATAAATAATACCGAAGTCATAGGGGTTAAGGTCTATCTCCCAAGCCGGAAAGGTCTTGCTAAGCTTCTCATAACTGGACTTGCCGGGCTTTGCCATGACCAGCCCATTTTGATAAATGGCATCAGTAGTGAGGACCGCTTCTCCTCCGGGGAAAGTGGCAATGGCGATACGGTTCCCCCGTGGCGGCTTCAAATAGGAAAAGGCCTTGCCCAGGTAAAAGAATTCATCCAGTGTCTCCGCTTTTATCGCCCCGGCCTGCTTCAATGCGGCATCAAAGACAGCCGTGCTACCCTGCACAAGCGATCCTGTATGCGACATGGCTGCCTTTGCGCCCGCCTCGGTCCTGCCGCCCTTCAAGACGATAACCGGTTTTTTCTGCGCCGTCTCTCGCAGCAGGGCGAAGAACCTGGACCCGTCACCCTTGATGGTTTCCAGGTGCATGCAAATAACCGTCGTCTCGGGGTCCTGCGACAGGTATTCCAGCGTGTCCGTTTCAGTTACGTCCATCTTGTTGCCGAGATCGATCAGCTTGCTCAGGCCGAGGTGAAAATCCGACAGCAGCCAGTTGAAGCGCGGTTCATACATACCGGACTGGAAGATGAACGATAAACCCCCGACAGGCAATTTACTAATGCTGAAAAAGCTTATGGCGAGCCCGTTGCGGCTGTTTATAGGACTGAGTGCGTTGGGGCCAATGGCCCTGATCCCTTTTTCTTTCAACACTCTGGCTATCTCGTCCTGAATTCTCCTGCCCTCTTCACCTGTCTCGGAGAAGCCGCCCGTGACCAGTACCACGCCGCCAATTTTATCAACAGGCAGCTCTTTTACAATTTCAGGCACATTGCGGGCAGCTATTGATATCACTACTAGATCGACATATTCGCCAATGTCATTGAAGCTTTTGTAGGCTTTGTGGCCAAGTACTTGGTCTGCTTTGGGGTTAATGGGATAGATTTTTCCTGTGTATCCAAGATTGATAAGATTTTCTACCAGGTGGTAGTTTATCGCCAATTGGTTTTGGGTGGCGCCTATAACGGCTATGCTGTCAGGGTAGACGAATTTTTTTAGAAAGTGGTCTGACATTTATACTCACCCTTTCCCTCTCCTTTGGGAGAGGGATTCTTTTTTCTAAGAGGGTCTTTAGCCCCTCTTCAACACCCTCAGGACAATCATGCAATATTCTATCCGGGATTTCCCATTTCAATTCTCAATTAAGCGATTATCATCTGTCATCGCCCTTGATCATGATAATATGCCGGTGCTATGCGGATGTCAAAGCTCCCTCCGCGCCCTTGCGGCCTACCATACAAATTAGAAATGAACCTCTGCCCGTGTGGAATGTGGTTATAACAATTGGTGACGATGTCCAGTTCGAGAGGTTCAGGGCAGGAGAGGACTTTAGTAATCGACTGGCAGACATTACCGACGCCGAATATAGCGCACGCTATGACCGAATCGTGGGCATCATCTTGCATCCTGCCAGCCGTAAAGCCCGCGGGCTATGGCAAAGTAGCAGATGTGCCCGGGTCCTATTTGTGTTTGCCGGCCATTTTGTCCCCTAGTTTAAATTCGGCGTTGACACTGATTTAGGCTTTCGGTAGACTATTGCGGATAGAGCGGACCGTCCAGTTGGCGGAATATTATCGGAAGGAGAGGAAGTTTGAAAAGGTTTTTATTGGTGTTATTTTCCGTGATGTCGGCGGTTTTATTGTGCGCCCTTCCCGCTGCCGCTGATGAACTTTTTAATATCACCACTTTGGCAGCGAAGAACGTCACCTTTACTTCTGCTACCCTCAGCGCCACAGTTACTGAGCCTGCTTCAAATGATGCGGGGAATAACAATATCGTTAACGCCGGTGTGACTCCTGCTTTAAACCCCACAGCAAACAACATATATTTTCTATACGGGACATCGCCAGCCAGCTTAGTTTATCGAACCCCTACACAGAATGTAGGCAACGCTGCGCTGGTTACGGCTGATATAAGGGACCTGCTGCCGGGGACAACCTACTATGCAGAAGCAGTAGCAACCGTGAGATTTTCGTCGGGCAGTGACCAACATCTTGGGCCATGGCAGTTTTTAATGTCGCTGCTGTCGCCCTCTTCGAGCGATGAAAACCTGCGATGTGCGGGAATTGGGCTCCAGGCTCTCCCTCTCGCTTTCGTGAATCGGACCGTAACCGGAAATATGATCACCTTTACAACCCTGATATCCGGCCCGTCCCATTCGTCTTCAGGAGGAGGGGTTCCCACGGTGACCCAGGGTCCTGCGCCCATATCCAATATCACAGTCGAGAACATCTCGCTCTCCAGTGCCAAAGTAGGCCCGGGCGCTCCCATTACCGTCACCGCCTACGTGGCCAACAAGGGCACAGCCAACGGCTCAAGCCAGATCAAGCTCTACGTCAATGGCCAGGAAGAGGCCCATCAGGGCGTTACTCTTCCCAGCGGCAGCAATACCCCCATCAAGTTCACCGTCAGCCGCGATGAGCCCGGCACCTACTCCGTCTATGTAGGCAGCATAGCGGCCGGCAGCTTCGAGGTCGACGGGTTCGCCGATCCCAACCTTATCCTCTACATCAGCGGTGCCTTGCTGCTCTTCGCACTGGCCGGCGGCGTGATCTTCATGGCAACCAGAAAGCCGCGCTAACAGTTTTTGAAGCTTAATAAACAAAGCCGCAGCTAAAATGCTGCGGCTTTGTTTTGGACGCCGAGTATAGCGCACACTATCACGAGATGGTAATGGCTCTCCAGACGTAGTGGCGTGGCTGGAGCGGTGCCAATGCCCTTCGTCACAAAGATACCTCTGCTGGAGAGCGAATGGTTGGACCGGTACGTTGTGGACCTGGCTGAGTATGGCTCTCAGAGCGGTATCTTACTGAGTTGGCGAGTGGTCAAGATAATTAATGTGGTTTTTCTGGTGGCTTGTCTAATAGCCGTAGTAAGCCCGCTCCTTGTCCTGGTTCAGTGGATCGGCGAGGTAAGCTTTCAGGTTGTTCTGGTTCTGCTGGTAGTAGTTTCCGTTTACCTCACCAGCCAGATCATTTAACTGGCTCCGATAATACGCCGCTTGCTTGTCCAATATACGTTGGGCTTCGGCTTGGGAGATCATGGTGGATTGGATTGTCTCTAATCGTGCAGCTTCCTTTTGCAATGAGTTTATCTGATAACAACAGTAATCCAAATCCCTATTTACATTCCATAAGAAAACCACAAGACGAATGTTACCGGCTATAATAAGCGCTCCAATGATAATCAAAGCAATCTTCCATTTCTTTGTCATTATCCCTTACCCCCTATGGTTTTTTCAAAGCTATCGTATCACTCCTTAGCAGTACGAAATCAAAAGGTCAATATCACATATCTTATTCCGCTTTCAAACTCTTGACAAAAGACTCATTTTCTTTTTCTTTGCGGCCAAATTTATAAGCAAAGAGAACATTGACCACACCCCCGTAATTTAGTCCAGCATGAATTAGAGTTTTTTCGGTTTTGAGGGCATCGGAGACATCTGCTGAAATTGCCTGCCACGGGCGCTACGATAAAACAAAAGCCCTTGCCCTTCGTGTTTCAAGTGGAGTTTGACTCTCCCTCGCCACACCAGAAACACGACCCATATCCACTCTTGGCAGTGGATTGGTTTGCTGATATAACTGAATAGCTGTTCATCAGCCAGAGTTACGATGAGATATAGGTAGGGCGTTATGAGGCGACTTTTTACTAGTATCATACATATAGAACAGCCCTCCTGTGTTGGCGTATTTTCTCAAATACTTACCTACTTCAGAAGGGCTGTTTTTGCCTTTGTTCCTTTATCTTATCCCAATTTTTCGGAATTTGTCATGCTTTTTCATTTATTACTTTGTAGGCTTTATAACAGTATTGGCATCCAATGTAACTGCAGTCTGTGCCAGCGCTCTGCCGTTCAGCTTTGCTCCCGTGTTCAGCACAATCGCTGTTTTCCCCAAGATGTTTCCGTTGAAGACGGACGTTGTGCCAAGGGTCGTTTGGCCAGCAACCTGCCAGAAGATGTTCTGGGCCTGAGCACCGCCGCTCAGATTAACATGGACACCGTTGCTCACGGTAAGAGTCTGCGCTATCTGGAAGATCCAGACATCATTACTGCCGCCTGAGAGAGTGACGTTAGTGGGTATGATAACCCCCGTCCCCCATTTATAGAGTCCAGGAGTGAGTGTCATCCCGCCAATATTTCCGGCACCCAGTTCGGTATAATCGGGCAATTTCCGTCCAGCTGCATTGGTATACGCGATTTGCATGTCGCTTACAGCTGTTGTCATTTTAACCGGAGTAGGAACTGCATAATTGGCTGCATATACCTTTCCAGTAACCAGGGATGATGTTGAAAATTGATTCGAGGAATTCATTATTAACCCAAATCCAGTAATGGCTGTGGCGGCAATTGGGCTAACTCCAATATCCCCAACAATTGCAGTGGTTCCAGTGGTTGAGATTCCTGATTTTGCCAGAATAGCGAAATCGCCGGCCGATCCAAGGGGTACTACTGCCTGAGCCACCTTGGGTACTTTTGCAGCAGCATAAGCTGGGATGGCTGATACCATTGTAATAGCAACTAGCATAATTAAAGCTATTGCGGGTAAGTTAATGTTCCATTTTATCATTTAAAGTCTCCTAAAATTATTACTTAATTAATACTATCAGTAGGGACATGTAGAAGTAATATAATCCAGGCATGTTATGTTAAATAGTTATGATATCGGTAGCGTCATTGGTGGATGGGTTGATGAAATAAGGGGATGGCATGATTTAAGGGATGGTTATTTTTGCTGAGATGTGTCGGTTATTAAAGGGATAACTGAAGACAGATTAAGGAATGCGATGGATCGGGCATAGGGAGAGGGTACGGGTTAGAAATTGTTGTTATTAATGAGGGAATTGGACAAATAGGGTAAAGGGCTATGATGCTGAGACAGGTCGTTTTTGCTTAAGTATGAAAGACGGCCTGTCTCACGATTATTGACCACCTGATGTGCTCCCTATATTACCTGTTGGTTCTCGATGAAACTTGAAGCGTCTCGGCTATGGACAGTATTTGATTACCAATTATAGATTAGCCTATGATACAATTTACTTACGGCGTACTATTTTTGACTATATGCATCGGAGGATATCATGGGTGATCATGGGCCAGTAGCGACCGGAATCCA
>DBZK01000021.1 GCA_002311135.1 Dehalococcoidia bacterium UBA1162 | reverse complement strand
GAGTCCAAATCTGATCCGACAGTAAGCGAGAGGTCCAATAATTTGGATCTTCCTGCCTGGAGATTATTATCCAGTGCATAGGCGAGCTGATAGAGAATACAGAGTTGGGCGGTAAATGATTTGGTGGCCGCGACGGCAATTTCCGGCCCACTATTTAAATAGAGCGCCTGATCGCTCAATCTTGCCAGCGAGGACCCCACCACATTGACGATAGAAAACACGGTTGCCCCATTGGCCTTGGCCTGTCTGACGCCACTCAGGACGTCAGCGGTTTCGCCACTTTGGGAAATGGCGATCACGACAGTGCCCCGGTCAATCGAATCAGAAAAGTAGGCGAACTCGGAGCCCATCACCACCTCACTGAAAATCCGCCCTATTTTCGAGAAAGCATACCGGCCGATAAGCGCGGCATGCCGTGAGGTGCCGCAGGCTACAAAAACCACTTGCCGCGCCCGTAAAATTGCCATCGCCATGTTCATCAGGACTTTGTCATCTTGAATCAGTGCCTGGCGTATTACCCGGGGCTGCTCTTGAATCTCCTTGATCATGAAGTAGTCGTAGTCACCTTTATTCCCTTCTTTCCATTTCCAATTCACCAATTCAGTTTTCTTGGTTACCTTATGGTGGTCAAAGTCGTAGATTATTACCTTGTCGCTGGTCAGCACCGCACTTTCACCGTCATCAAGATAAATTACCCTGTTGGTGTGCGGCAAAAAAGATAGGACGTCACTCCCAATGAAATTCGCATCCTCCCCAAGGCCAATGACCAGCGGCGCATCTCTTCTTGCCGCCAGGATCTTGTCCGGTTCTGCGGCAAAAGTGGCGAGAATCGCGTAAGACCCTGTCAGTTCCTGAGTCATTGCGAAAAAAGCGTCTTCGAACGATCGGCCCGCATCCATATGATGGCGGATAAGGTGAGGGATAACCTCGGTATCAGTCTCAGACCGGAAGGTATATTGGGTCAATAGCTGTGATTTTAGTTCTTCATAGTTGGCGATGATGCCGTTATGCACCACGGCAATTTTCTGCTGGCTGTCGCAGTGAGGATGGGCATTTTCCCGGGTCGCACCACCGTGGGTTGCCCACCTGACATGACCTATCCCGATCTTTCCCGGGAGCATTGTTTCATTGCATTGCGGAGCAATGTCCCCCAGTTGCCCTTTCTCTTTAACTAAATGAATTCGGCCGTCGTCAATCGTTGCGATGCCGGCCGAATCATACCCACGATATTCAAGTCTAGTTAGTGCTCCGTATAGAATTGGTGCCGCTGGATCTTTCCCGGTGTAACCGATGATACCGCACATTATAAAAGTTTCTCCTTATTTTAGAAGTGGCCTTTGGAGTTATCTATAAAACACAGATTTACCGGGTGAAGAACACGATGACAGCCAATATCGTCATGATGATTAGACAAATGCCCAATAACCTCCTTAGCGGGCTTAAGACATTTAGCCTCTTGTCTGGTTTTATGGTTTGGTTGCGCATCGTTTTGCCCCCTCCCCGGCCGCGTTAAGGATATTTTTGATTTGGTTTATCAACAGAGTTGGTCTCAATTTACCATCCAGTGTTAGAAAAAACCTCCCTAATTCTAATATCCGAATCATGTAGAAGTCATAAAAACCTGAAGATCAATATGACAATTTCATGACAAATTACTATTGGAGGACTCCACCGATTACTAACAATTAAATGTAAGTATGTACCCAGCTTACCAACACCACAAACCTCCAAAGGAGATAAAGAACAGCTGTTTAGCTCTAATTGTCTAATCAAATGGATGGTAATTGCCGGTGCTTGACAAGTGGGGATACAAGGGGAATACTATGGTACTATGAAGATACCCTAAAGTGGTAAATAAAGGTACACTAAAATGCACCAGGGAGGTATATCACAATGGCAGTCGAGCGACTTGAATCTGAGAATTTGGGAGTCCTCACTGTTGGCTTTAGTCCGGTGGTCCGTGCGGGTCTACAGTCTATACTATCCAAAGATGAAACGATTAAAGTGATCGGTGATGCTCCGAATGGGGAGAAAGCTATTCAGGTCATTCTGCAAACACGCGACCGCGGACAAACTGTCAATGTGGTATTAACCGAGACGCGGAATGGCAAAGCAGATGGAGTTCAAGCCACGCGGCTCGTCAAAGATACATTCCCTGAGATTGCCGTAATTGTGTTGACTGAGAACATTAATGATTCTTATGTTATTGACGCCATCCATGCCGGTGCCGGGGGTTACATGTTCCTAAAGGACATGACTCCGGAGGAATTACTGCAGAGTATACATCGCGTGGTCGGGGGTGTCATGCAGGTGAAGGCTGAATTACTGCACACTGCGGTGGAAAATCTGATTCAAAATGGTCGGAAGACACTTGCCGAACGCACGGCCGAAGCGGCTCATCTCACGGAGAGGGAAGTCGATATCCTGAGGCTTCTGGGTAACGGAGACTCGAATAAGAAGATGGCCGAAACTTTGGGTATCACCCTGGATACGGTTAAAAAACACGTGAGAAACGTTATCGACAAGCTGCAAGCGCGCAGCCGCACCCATGCGGCTATTATCGCGGCGCAGGCAGGCATCGTGGGTAATCCCGTCACTGTCCTTAAATCCGAATCTGAAGTGATACCAATTAGTTAGCCGTATTATTTCCTCAATCAAAGCACGAAAGTTTTTAGCAGCTTGGCCCTAAGTTAGCCTCAAATTAGCACATAATTTGCAGAAATCAGTGCAATTATTTTCACGCTCAGTGAGTCAATTATTAAATTTGGGCGATAAAAGCGAATTTTCACAATCAGGTACTGGCAATGTTTGAAACAGGCAAATCCAAACTGGAAAAAGTGAAATTGGGTAGAAAGAAGATAGGACTAGCTCTTGGCGGTGGTTATGCCTGGGGTTTGGCTCATATTGGGGTGCTGCGAGTTCTGAAAGATGAAGGCATTCCTATTGATATGATAGCAGGGACCAGCATCGGGGCATTTATCGGCGCATTTTATGCTGCAAGAGGAAATATCACACGAATCGAAAAGGTTGCAAATAATTTGACCAGGGCTCGTTTGCTTTCTCTGGTGGATTTAACGTTTCCCAAGACAGGACTCATTGGCGGTTACAGGTTAAAATCTTGGGGAAAATCAATATTCGGTCGCGATATTAAATTTAAGGATCTGCAGATACCATTTGCTTGCGTTGCAACCGACATAGTGACTGGTCGGGAGGTAGTTATCAAAGAGGGCTCAGTGATGGAAGCTGTTAGAGCCAGTTTTTCAGTTCCCGGTCTTTTTTCGGTGGTGAAACGGGAAGGCAAATACCTGGTTGATGGCAGTCTGGTAAATCCAGTGCCGGTCAGTACGCTAAAAGATATGGGAGCGGAATTTATTATTGCTGTGAATGTTTTTCCCAATGTTGGTGCTAAGGACAAGACTTACTGGACAGGGAAGAAAGGCAGGGGCGGTTTGAAGGGCCCAAATCTCATTGAGGTATTGATCCAAACCACATTTGTTGGATCAAACTCAATGGTTAAAACTGCCCTGGAAAGCGCTGACTTGGTTATCGAACCGCAACTAGCAACTATTGGCCCTGTCGACTTTCACCGTGGACGAGAATGCATTCTTCAAGGCGAACTGGCCGCCGAGGACCGCATCGCAAATTTGAAACGTCAACTATTGCTGCCCTAGAAATCTAGCCGAAAAGTGGCATACCTGAGCCTATCCTGATATATTAAGGAAAAGGATTGAGGATGGGGCAGATATGTTAGGATTACGTACCGATCAACGAGGGATGTTCGAGGCTGACCATTTATATTTAGATTATGTGGGCCGAAGTTCATTTTATGGATTTCTGGCTTGCCAGCGAGGCCAGCTCTTTAATGATGAAGAGTTTGCTGAGTTCTATTGCTTAAACAATGGTCGTGATAGTGTGCCTCCCAGTATGCTAGCTACAGCCCTCCTGTTGCAGACGCATGATAAGGTTAGCGATGATGAAGCCAAGGCGAGGGCTGATTTCGATATTCGATGGAAGGTGGCACTGGGCATTGCAGTGGATGATAAGCCTTTTGCCAAGAGCACTTTGCAGTTATTTCGTGCCCATTTGATACTGCATGAAAAAATCAGGGGGGTGTTCGAGCGTAGTCTTCAGTTTGCCAGGCAGACAGGCTATCTCAAAGGTCATCGGATGAAGGCTGCATTGGATACCAGCTATATTCTTGGGTGCGGCGCGGTCAAAGACACCTATAACCTGCTGGCAGACGGCATAGTCCAAGTAGCGCGGGCTTTATCAGTGCTTGACGGAATTAAGATACAAGAGTGGGCTAGCAAACGTGGTCTTGAACGTTACTTTGGTCCCAGTGTTAAAGGAGAAGCTGCGATTAATTGGGATGATGAGAAGGAACGAAGGACTTTCTTGCAAGCCATTGTTGCCGACGCTGACCGAGTATTGGAGCTTGCCCGGCAGGCGCAATGTCAATTACCGAATGAAGATCAGAAGCGACAAGTCATCTTGGATTCAGCGGATTTACTTGGACAACTGTTGCTGCAAGACGTTGAACGCAAAGATGACGGAGTTAGTATCAAAGAAGGGGTAAGCCGAAACCGTATCCCTTCTGTACGTGATCCGGAGATGCGCCATGGTCATAAGAGCAGCAGCGTCCGTTTCGATGGCTATAAAGCAGCTGTAGCTGTGGACACAGACTCCCAGCTTATCACAGCAGTGGATGTTTTACCAGGCAACGCGCCTGACAATACCGGAGCGATGGCGCTGGTTGAACAGAGTGAGAAGAACACAGCGTGTGAGGTAGAAGAAACCATGGGAGACTGCGCCTACGGAGATGGCGCTACCCGTCAAACCTTTGTAAATGCTGGTCGTACTCTGGTGGCCAAGGTACCGGGTCGCCCCAACAAAGCCTATTTCCCTAAAGAAGATTTCCAGATTGATCTCGTCACGGGTATTTGTACCTGTCCCGCGGGACAGTCGACCCGGATACGCCGTCGGTTGAAGAGTCATCCCGATGGCCAGGGTGGCTGGCAGAGGCCATGGGGTTTTTCATTTGATAATCGTATTTGTGGTGCTTGTCCCTTAAGATCAAAGTGTGTTGCAGGGAAGAAGGGTAAAGGACGTACGGTTAGCCTTCATCCTCAGGAAGCCTTACTGCAACAAGCTCGGGCATTCCAACAAAGCCCAGCTTTTGCTGAATACCGAAGACGTCGGCAAGTTGTCGAGCACCGTTTAGCCAGGCTGGTACAACTGGGGATACGGCAGTCCCGTTATTTCGGACGAGTAAAGACCCGTTTCCAACTATTGATGGC
>DBZK01000045.1 GCA_002311135.1 Dehalococcoidia bacterium UBA1162 | reverse complement strand
GGTTGTTGAAAGCATAGAATTTGCCGTCATAAGAGCCGATATAGACGGTGCCGTCGCTCCCGATGGCGGCCGAACCATATATTGCGTCACCTGCCGTATATTCCCACTTCAATACCGCCGTGTTGTGGACCTTGTCATCGAAGACGGCGTAGACCTTGTCGTAAACGTCGCCAATGTAAATGGTGCCGTCATTGCCGATTACAGGTGAAGAGCTGGCGATATCGCCGCTGCCATAGCTCCATCTGGGGTTGCCAGCCGGGTTTAAGGCAAATAATATATAGGGACCATATTCGCAACCCACATAGATGGTGCCATCGGTGCCTATCGCCGGCGTGGATTCAACCGTGCCTTCGGTATCAAAGCGCCATTTCTGAACGGCGTTGGTGACGTTGTCGGTGATCGCGTATACATAGCCGTAATCTGAACCGATATAGATCGTGCCGTCACCGCCTATCGACGGGGGCGAGGATCTCAGACTGCCCGAAGCAAGGAAACTCCACTTCAAAATTGCGTTCGTAGTGTTGTCAGTCAGGGCAAACAAAGTGTCGTAAACACTGCCGATGTAGATCGTACCGCCGTTGCCTATGGCCGGAGCGGTATGGAGAAGTTGGCCCGTGCCGTAAGTCCACTTCACGCTTCCGGAGCTCCCATTATCCCTGAAGGCATACAGCAATCCTGCCCCGCCACTGCCGCTCTGACCGCAATAGATTGTACCGTCGTTACCAATCACAGGTGAACCATTAAGGTCCAGTGCCGAGCAGAACCATTTACGGGTGCCATCCGGGGTGTAGGCGTAGAGCCCATATATTCCGGCTATATAAATCGTACCGTCGCTGCCGATGGCGGGGGCGCCGTCGACACTGTCCGTGTTCTTGGCCCACTTGACGATGCCGTCCGGATTAAAGGCATAGAGCTTGCAATTGTAGTCGTACGAATTTACGTAGATCGTGCCGTCGCTGCCGATGGCGGCGCTGCCCCTGATGAGAGAGCTGGTACCGTAGGCCCACCTGGTTGTGTTATCCTGCGCGGCCAGGTAAGGGCTTAAGCCGGTGTGCCTCTGGTCATGCTGGAACATGGGCCAGGGCGTATTGGCCAGGGCAGCCAGGTATTTTTCGGGATAAGCCGCCATGCCCGATTGGATGGCTAATACAGGCAGGGCATAGCCTGCGATGACTGCTAAAATTATGGCAACCGGCAATGCAAAGCGGGATAAATATCGGAGTGTCTGTTTAACTCTCAATTGCATCGTTCTCTACCGGTTGACTTAATACGGATATATCCTTACCAGCACCCATGCCCCATATTTCTGACTATTAAATCATTGGGGATTATATACTTGACAAAGGTTCAGGCAGTGGTAGAATAGGGTGGTGGATTCCAATACATCTACTGCTATCTCAATTTTGTCGCCCTTGCTTGGAGTCGGCTGTCTCCTTGTTGGGTTTTTAGGAGCGAAACTCTTGAAACACCCTATTATACAAGCAGTAGCGATTGGAATAGGAGCATTCCTTGTTATTTTTCCTTTAAGCAGTCTACTCTATATATTTCTCAACAAATTTGAGCCGAATTATCTTATCTTCGCAATTATATGTTTAGTGGCAAGTATAGCACTTGCCGTTTTATGTTATGTTAAAGTTTTTAAGCATGAGCAAGAATTGAATCAACCGAACCTCAAAAGCACATTGCACCATTTACAAGATACTAAGTTCACAATCAAACGCAAAGAACTGACTTTAGCTTATATACTAGTCCAACTTCAGAAAACGCTTGTACTACATAGTTTGACTGAAGGAGAAGCTATAGATGCGCTTGATAGTGCAATACCCAATACACCTCCGGCAGTAAAAGACTATATAGACCCCACACAATATATTAGTTGTCCATATTGTGGGGCTTTATGCACAATAATTGGTGGGCCGAATTCAGGTGAATTTGATTGTCCCAAAGATGGTCGTGATAATGTATTCCAAATATTTAAGCGTTTAGCTGAAGGGGCTAAATCAATATTCGCAGAATTGTCACTCCAACAAATAGTTACTTTACAATTGATGCGGCGGGCACGTGGCGATATAGAGTGTTATGCCTTGACCGATTTTGGGAAGCAGGTCATTTACCAATTAAACGCAAATGAAAACTCAAAAATAGAAAATAAGAAAATCCCAAAGATAACATGGATAATAGCAGGAGTATTTGGTTTGTTATTATTGGGAATCATAATATATTTCCTACCATCCGTAATTCATCAACAAATTTCATCTTCTACTAATGGAGTCTTTAAACTGAAGATTTTTGATAGCAAGGTAGTTACCGTAGAAATTAAGAATGGAATTGCTTCTGTGCCAGTATCTTACGGTCCTAGTCCTGGCTTCACACAGTTATCATTTATGCCAATTTATCCAAATATCCTCGTTGTACGAACAGAGCTTGATGCATATCCTTGGAGACAGATTCAATCTTTGCAATTAGAAATAGAGGGGCAGTCAAAACCGATACGTATGCCATCAGCAGAATTTTATCCAGCTAATGGCTTATCGCCAGTTGGAGCATATTTTGAATACGAAAGGTATGGATTGAGCCCAGGTCATTATGATGCAAAACTGATTTTGATGTCTGAGAATAATACCGAATTCCCCTCAGACGTATTCCCTGTGGACATTCCCAACCCATGAGAAGAAAATGAACAAATACAAAATGATTGTAAAACAATTCTACAAATACACTCACTACTTGGTGAGTTCCTTATATTCAAGGTTATCAGATTTGATTAACTTCAAAAGCGTATCCCTGAACAAATACGGATTCTCACGATTGTTGAATCTCCACTCTAGCTCATCAAGGTAAGCATCAAGATGTTTTGCAGAGACTTTATGATAGGAACCCATAACCGATCTCTTAAAGAGACTGAACACGTTCTCAATAGAATTTGTGTTGACATTACCACGTACCCATTCATCAGCACTATGGTTGACGGTCTCATGTTTCGCATCGTCTATGCCATTGTACGCAGGGAAATCGTCAGTGTAAATAGCTTTTGTATCCGATGCAACATGGCTCTTAATAAAATTGCGAAGCGTTTCTTTTTCACGATTGTCGATCTTCTGAAGCCTTGCTTCGCCATCACGTTCAACCGCTCCGATAGCAACAACCTTGTTACCCTTGTAACCATGCCCGACGTGCTCACGCTTGCCGCCTACCCACGTTTCATCAACTTCCACGATGCCATCAAGCATCTTGGGATTCTGTTCCATCATGGCATTTCTAATTCTATGACACAGATACCAGGCTGTCTTATAGGATACGTTAAGCGTTCGTTTCATCTGGTTAGCAGAGATTCCCTTTTTAGATTCGACCATCAGATAGATAGCTACGAACCATTTAGGAAGTGGCAAATGTGTATCGTGGAAAATAGTGCCAGTCATTACGGAGAACTGATAATCGCATGAATTACACTCATAAATATGATGCGTCTTTAATCGGGATATGCTCTTTGATTCGCAATGAGGGCAGATTACGCCATTATGCCACCGGAGGGCTTCAAGGGCATCTCTGCATTCGTCCTCTGTGCCGAACTCTTCCATTAGCTTCATTATGTTCATGTCTTGCTTTGTTGTCTGTTTCTTGTTTCTCATTGGAGAACTCCTATGCCTAAAAGTAAAAAGCATCCTAAAGATATGACGACTGAGGAACTAGCGAAAAAGGTATTTCCCAAGAAAGTACTAGAGTTTCTAAAGAAGATAGCTCATGAGAAGGATGATAAACCAAATGAATCTTCATAATTCATATGATAACACACTCAATACCCTTTGTCAAGTATATAATCCCCAAATCATTTATACATAAGACATGTCAATTTCCTTCGCGCAGCTAACATTAGAAAAATAGCTCTTAGCTTGACTCGCCGGGCCTTTCCTGATAAATTTGTGGCAATCGAATATTTACTAGGGGAGCTGGAAAGCTGAGAGCCCCGCTGATACGGGACGACCCTTATGACCTGATCTCGGTAATGCGAGCGTAGGGAAGTTACAAACCAGAGGTTCTCCAGCTTCTGGTTGTTTTTTTGCAGATTACTTGCGGAGGTGATCAACATGACTGAGATGCCTGAGATCGGGAAAATCTCGCCGGACGTTTTTGAGAAGATCATCTTGCCCTTCCTGGGGGCCAAAGATAAAAACGTGCTGGTCGGTCCTCAAAACGGCGTGGACGTGGGCATAATCGAAATCGGGGGCAGGGCCGTATCCTTCACCACCGACCCGGTTTTTATTGTCCCCGAGTACGGCTGGGAGCGGGCGGCCTGGTTCGCCATACATATAATAGCCTCGGATTCGGCCACCAGCGGGCTGCGGCCGCGCTACCTGTCCATAGACCTGAACTTGCCCATGGAGATGACCGGCGCTCAACTGGAGACGGTCTGGCAGACCATGCACAGGGAATGTCAAAAACTCGGCATAGCCGTCATCACCGGCCATACCGGCAGATATGAGAATTGCCATTATCCCATGGTGGGGGGAGCGACCATGGTCGGCACTGGAGAGATAGATAAGTACGTTACGCCCGGGCTGGCCCGCGCCGGCGACAAGATCATCATTACCAAGGGGCCGGCCATCGAGGCTTCCGGCATATTCGCCACCATGTTCCCCCAACTCCTCAAAAAAGAATTCGGAGCCGCTTTCAGCCGTAAGGCGCAGGAAATTTTCTTCAAGATGTCGGTGGTGCAGGATGCCATGACGGCCGTAAGTGTGGGCATCCGTGACAACGGCGTGACGGCCATGCACGATGCGACCGAATGCGGGATCTGGGGCGGGCTTTTCGAAATTGCGCAGGCGGCCGGGCTGGGCGTTACCGTGGACAAGGATAGCATCGTTATCGAGGACTGCGTGACGGAGATATGCGGTTATTTCGGCATCGACCCCTATTCTTCGATCAGCGAAGGCACGCTGATCATCGCCTGCCGCCCGCACAAGGCACAGGACATATTAAATGCCCTGCACAAAAAGAGTATCAAGGCTTCCATCGCCGGAGAATTGACCGAGCCGTCGACGGGGATGATACTCATCAAGGAGGGCAGGCACGGCCAACTGGCGCACCCGATTGTCGACCCCTTCTGGCGCGCTTTCTACGACGCGCTGGCACGGGAAAATTGACGTATCTTCGTATATGTTCTAAGGCCCAAACCGCCGTCGGAAAGCGTCCCAAAAAATCCATCGTAGCTTCAATATGAAAATTTTTTTAAAATTTTTGCCAAAAATACTTGACAGGCTTTTTTATTAATGCTATAAAAAACGAAAGAGTAAAAAAAATACGATTGCACCAAATAGGAAAATTTTTAAGCGTTTTAAGGAGGCATAGCCCAAGTGGCGCAAACGACTTCGACAAAACAAAAGGACATATTTGATCTCTCTGCAGAAGAGGAACCTCCAGGCCATCCTGCAACTGAAGTAGAAGAGCCTCCAAGCTTGCGCCTGCTGAAGAACAGGCAACGGTTTTTCAGCAGCGTAAAAGACGAACAGTGGAACGACTGGAAATGGCAGTTCCGCAACCGCATAACCAGTATTGAACAACTCTGTAAATTAACACCCCTGCCCATACGCGACCAGATAAACATGCAACTGGTCACCGAAAAATTCCCCATCTCGATTACCCCTTATTATTTCTGCTTAATCAATCAGGACGACCCATATGATCCCATCCGCAGGCAGTCCATGCCTGACTTCGATGAGATCGCCCTGGCCGGCATCCTATCCGAAGACCCGCTGGAGGAGGAAAGGGATTCCGTCCTGCCGGGCATGGTACACCGTTACCCGGACCGCGTCCTTATGGTCGTAACCGACATCTGTCCCATGTTCTGCCGTCACTGCACACGCAAGCGCGAGTGGCGGCACGGCCGCTGGGTAAGGTCTCCCGAGCAGATCGACCGCATGATGGATTATATCCGCAGCAACCCGGCCATCAGGGATGTGATCATCTCCGGCGGAGACCCCCTGACGCTGTCCACCAAACACCTTGAAAACATACTGCAGAAAATACGTGGAATAGGGCATGTCGACATTATCCGCATCGGCAGCCGTGTGCCCGTGGTAATGCCGCAGCGCATTGACGACGAGCTTTGCGAAATGCTGGCCCGCTATGGGGCGGTCTGGATAAACACACATTTTAACCACGCTAACGAGCTGACGGACGAAGCCATGGCAGCCTGCGACCGCATTTTACGGCACGGCATCCCGGTCAATAACCAGTCGGTGCTGCTGGCCGGTGTCAACGATTCCGTGGAAAAACAACTTGACCTGTGCCACGGCCTGCTCAAAGCCAGGATAAGGCCCTACTACCTTTTCCAGGCGGACGAGGTGGAGGGCACGGAACACCTGCGCACCACCGTAGAAAAAGGCTTGAAGATTATCGAGGGCATGCGGGGCCATACCTCCGGGCTGGCTGTGCCGACCTATGTAATCGACCTCCCCGGCGGCGGCGGCAAAGTTCCGCTGCAGGCCAATTACCTGCTGTCAAGAAGCGAGGGCCGGCTGGCCTTCAGGAACTACCTGGGCAAAATCTACACTTATCACAATCCCAAATCTCCGGCTGCTGCCGGCGGAAGGAACGGGCGCCGCAAGGCCAATGACCTTCAGATGGCGCTGCCGGACCTGGTGGCTGCGTAAAAGAACAGCATGAGAATCGGCCTGACTTATGACTTGAAGGAAGACATCGAGCCAGGCCGGGAAACCACTGAAGACGCCCTCGAAGAATATGATTCCATCGAAGTTATAAATGCCATCTCGGGCGCCCTGCGCGCCTTGGGGCATACCACTGTCCGCCTGGGCGGCGGCCGGCAATTCCTGCAAAAGATACTTAAAACCAGGGTAGATTTCGTCTTTAACATCGCCGAGGGCAGGGGCTCCCAGCGCAGCCGCGAAGCCCAGGTCCCGGCCGTGCTGGAAATGCTGGGCATCCCCTACTCCGGCTCGGACCCCCAGACCCTGGCCGTGACCCTCGATAAACCCCTTGCAAAACAGCTCTTACAGGCCGCTGGCGTGCCCACGCCATCCTTCCATGTCATCTACTCCCCGCATGACCTGAAAGCCCTGCCAGACAGCAAAATACCGTTGCCGGCGTTTATCAAGCCCGCCTGGGAGGGCTCCAGCAAGGGCATACGCCTTACATCCAGGGCAGATACCGCCGCCAGGGCCAGGGCGGTGGCACGCAAGCTGTTGAAAGATTATTCCCAGCCCGTGCTCATAGAGAAATATATAGAGGGTGATGAGGTTACCGTGGGCATGGTGGGAAATTCGCCCTCTTCCATAGTAGGCATCATGCGGGTCCTGCCCAAAAAGAAATTCAAAACCTTCGTTTATTCGCTGGAGGTTAAGAGAGACTGGCGCAAGCTGGTCGAGTACGAGTGCCCGGCGAAATTGAACAAATCTACCATCAAGCGTATAACCGACGCCAGTCTGACCGCCTACCGGGCCCTGGGCTGCCGCGACTTCTCCAGGGCCGACTTCCGCGTTGGGCTTGACGGCATACCTTACCTGCTGGAAGTAAATCCTCTGCCCGGCCTCAACCCTTCGTCGGGCGATCTTCCCATAATGTCATATAAAATGGGCTGGGTGTATAATGCCCTCATCAGGGCCGTATTTGAAGCTGCTCTAGCAAGATATTCTTGATGCCGTTGAAAGTAGCAATTATCTATAACGACCCCTTCGCAGACTCACCAGCCGAGATTGGCGAAAGCGAAGCTATTGTCGGTGTGCTGGAAGAAGTGGTGTCGGTAAAAAAAGCGCTGATCGAACTGGGACATCAGGTACAGCAGGTGGCGTTGCGCAAACCGCTGGAAACAGTCAAGCAAACCATAAGTGATATCAAGGCGGACCTCATATTCAACCTCTTCGAAGGGTTCGATGATGATCCCAATACTGAGCCGCTGGTGACCCATATGATGGAGGAGATCGGCATCCCCTTCACCGGCAATTCATCATCGGTGCTGGCGCTTACGCTGGATAAATTTAAAATGAAGCGGGTGCTGCAAAAGGCCAATGTAGCCTCGCCGCCGGCCCAGGTGCTGACACCCCATGACATACTGACGTTTGCACTCAACTTCCCCTGCGTAGTCAAGCCCAAAGACGAAGACGCCAGCCATGGGCTTACCAGGGCCAGCATTGTGAATAATATGGAGCAGCTATTCGAACAGGTCAATTTTATAAGCCGTAACTTCCGCGGCCAGGCCCTGGTCGAGGAGTTTGTAGACGGAAGGGAGTTCAACGCCTCTGTACTTGGCAACCGCGACCTCGAACTGGTCGAGATATCCGAGATAACCTATTCACTGCCGCCCGAACTGCCCCGCATATTGACATTCGAGTCAAAATGGTTCGAAGAGACCGATTACTACAAGGGAACGGGTGTCGCCTGCCCCGCCACGTTAACTGCGAAACTGAGGGAAGAGGTGGTTAACTCCGTTCTTGCTTCGTGCAAAGCGGCGGGCTGCCGCGGTTACGCACGGGTTGATATGCGGCAAAACAAGGATGGTTCTATACAGGTGCTCGAAGTCAATGCCAATCCCGACCTCACGCCGGAGCTGGGAATAGCACGCCAGGCTGCCAGCCGCGGCATGTCGTACGCGGACCTCATACAGAAAATCGTGGACCTTGCACTGGAGTAATCCCATGCCTTTTAAAATACGGCGTTTATCAAGGGCGGACCGTCCCGCAATCATAGAGATATTAGAAAATGAGCCGGCTTTTGTCCCCGAAGAGGTGGAGACGGCGGGTGAGCTCATCGATTGCTATTTCGAGGACCCGTCCGGCTGCGGCTATCATTTTTACGTGGCGGAGCATGCTGGCAAGGTGGCGGGATATATCTGCTACGGCCCGACGCCCCTTACCAGGGGGACCTGGGATATGTATTGGCTGGCTACCGCACCCGGCTTGCGGGGGCAGGGTATCGGCGGCTCCCTGCTAAAACTTGCCGAGCAGGATATTAAGGACGTGGGCGGCCGGTTGATTCTCATCGAGACCTCTTCCAACCCCAACTACGAAGCCGCCAGGAAATTATACCTTTCCCACAGCTACCTCGAAATCAGCATCATCCCGGACTTTTACTCTTCCGGCGACAATAAGGTCACGTTTTGGAAGGCGCTGTAAAACATATATAATACTTCCAACTGTTCTGCAGGAGTATTAAACATGATATCGTTCAAAAGCCTGAAGCTATGGCATATTGTTGCATCTTTAACACTCATCTTGCTGCTATTGTTTACCGCCTGCTCCCCGGCAGTTCAGGTTGCAAAGCCCTTAAAAGAAATAACCAGCGCTCCTCTCACCGTTACTATTCTTCACGTGGGCGATACGCATTCTTACGACATACCTCACGACATCATGTTGAAAATCAACGGCACCGATACGCTGGCAACCGTGGGCGGCTGGACCACGCTGATGGCAGCCGTGCAGGATATCCGTTCCAGAGAAAAGAATATACTTTTGCTTCACTCGGGCGATATCATCGAGGGCACCATCTGGACTACAAAGTTCGGCGGGCTGGCCGACTGCGATGCTATGAATACTCTGCAGTTCGATGCCATGGAGCTCGGCAACCACGAGTTTTCCAAAGGGCCTGATGAGGCAGCCAACCTGGTCAACAGGATCAAGTTCCCCGTGCTGGCTGCCAATCTCGACGTGTCACGTGAACCGCCCCTGGCCGGTAAAGTACAACCGTACACCACGGTTACCTTTGAAGGGCAGAAAATAGGCATTATCGGGTTGATTACTCCCGACACTGCCTTTTTAGACTATCCCGGCAAGAATATAGTTTTCCTGCCTGTCGAAGACACTGCACGGAAATATATCGCTGAGCTTAATGACCAGGGGATCAATAAAATAGTGGTGCTTTCACATCTGGGATATGAATCGGACGTCAGCCTGGCCAAAGACGTGCCCGGCATCGATATCATCGTTGGCGGCCATTCCCACACTTTCATGGGAGGGCCTGAATTCCAACAGATCGGTCTGCAGCCCGAAATGCCATACCCCACCGAGCTGACAGGCCCGGCAGGAGACAAAGTGCTTATCGTCCACGCCTGGGACAATAACCAGATGCTGGGCCAAATTAAGCTCAATTTCGATGATAAAGGAAAAATAGAAAGCTACACCGCCTCGCCTTTCATCTATTCCACCAACGGGTTCAAGCTGCAGGATGCTAACGGCTGGAACCATCTATGTTCCTGCATGACCCAATACGGCGACATCATGTCCGTCATAGCCAAAAACCCCGAGTTCAAGATTTATTGGAACAGCCCGGATATGGACCAGGTCCTGCAACCTTATGTAAACGAGGTTGCAGCCGAGATCAATGCCGTAGTAGGGACCGCCACCGACAACCTTATTCGCGGTCCAAATACGGGACCCGGACCCATTGTGGCCGACGCCTTCCTGTGGAGCGCCCAGAAGGTTAATCCGGATGTAAAGCTGGCGCTCTACGATACTTACGACGTGCGAGCCGATATATTCAAGGGTGTCATCCTGGCAAACGATGCATACATGGTATTGCCATTGCGGCAGAACCTGGTCACCATAACCGTCAGCGGCAGTATCCTGAAAACCCTGCTGGAGATGGGGGTCGATTCACATATTAAGATCAATATGCCGCCTCCCTGCTTCGAGATCTCAGGTTTTAAGATGACCGTAGATATGACCCGTAAAAGCGGTGACCGTATCAACGATATTCAAGTCAAGAATCCCGATGGCAGCTATACAGGACTGGACAGCAATGCCGAATACACAATGGTGACCACGGACTACCTGGCAGATAAGGGCATCGCTCCCCTAGTCAATAAATTGGGCTGGCTCGGCCCGCTGGCCGACAACGTCAAACCGTGGATTACCGGCTATCTGAAATATACGCCGCTGGGCATCAGAGACGTCGATTCGTTAATCGATTATATTAAAACTCAGGGAACCATTGGAAACATTGTAGAGGAAAGAACGACCGTAATCGAGCCACCCGGTAAATAGCGCTGCGGGAGGGGGGAAGCACCCGGTATAAACACCCGCCTGTAATTTGCAGAGGATCAAAAAGGAAAGAACATGACAGGTTCTCCCGGGTGCATTTGACCGGCTTTTTTGATTTTGATTTAAGCTTCGCTTGAATGTATGATAAAAGTAGAAGTAAATGTTTATGGGTAAAAGGAGGGTAAGCATGGCTATCAAGAATAAAGAGGATGCGCAGAGGGTGTTAAAACACGTGCCGGATGAAAAACGTTTTTATTGCCACGACGGCAAGATTTTGAACAATATTTATGATTTAAAAACTGCCCTGGAGACAGTTAGCGGTCACACTTATAATTACCATGTAAACAATGAGAAGAATGATTTTGCCCGCTGGGCCAGGGAAGTGCTGGGTGATGATAAGCTGGCCAAAGACCTGGCAAAAATGCAGGAGCAAAAAGGCTCAGCCGTGCTGGTAGCCGAAAGGATCAGTTGGCTGCAGAACAGGGCTTGACAAAAATAAGCGTGACGGGTTAAATATCGGTTACCCAAGTGACTGTAAACTACACCCCCAAGGACGCAGTAATAGATGTCATCGCCATTGCGCTTATTATTGCACCTGAGCCGCTTACCACAGGCATAGGCATTAGCTTACTCCTGCGCAAAAGGGGCGATTACGCCCAGCATGAGCCCGGCAAGCCTCTACACAACTATCCGGACTACGTCTATAAAGTAGATACCATTCACGGCCGCGAAATTACCTGGGAAGTGCGCACCATTCAGCCCGGCCAACTCCCGCTCAAAGAACTGAACAAGCCCGGGGTCAAGATCAAACCGAGGGAACAATACATCCTTTCGCGCACTCCGGCCGCCAAGAGCGCTTCACAGAGGCTGGCCGAGAACCTGCCGCCCGGGGTAAAAATTCATCACGAGATTTTCAGGCCTTCTCCAATTGCCCTGCAAGGCAGGCAGGCCTATATACCCGGAGAGACGGTCCATCATACTCTCCGGCAATTGCCTCAACTCAATGCAGCAGCCAGCGGGGCGCAACCGGGCGCAACCGTTCACCATACGATTGAAAACAGCCCCGGCTATTATAGAGCCCAAGCAGGAGGCAACAACGTATCGCCCGGACCCCGTATAATCCACCATACGATTAACGAGTCGCCTGGAGTGCAACACGGCAACCCGGCCAACATCGTCAGGCCGGTACGGATCATCGAACACCATAGTCTCAACGCCACCCCACCCATCAGAGTCAATGGCCGCCTCTTTCAACCCTCACCCGCTCCCACTTCGTATAAAGGCAGCATAATCAGCAAGTACGGAAACGACGCCTACCGCCGCTAGCATGCAGTCCTATGTGTGATTGCTCGCCTGCCGGAAATCACCAGGCCGCCAACGGGCCTATAATTGCCAACTCCTTCTCCAAGTCATAGAATTATGACTTGGAGCCTTATTAAACAGCCGGAGTAAAATTTATGCCCTCAAAAGCCAAAAGGCGTGACTACAAGACGCACATTATCGAGGAATACTATATTATCGAGGAGCCGTTTTACCTGCCCCTCAAAGATGAGATTGACCTTTTCGAGGCTGCTTACGCTGAGAAGATACCTGTCCTGCTCAAAGGCCCCACCGGCTGCGGAAAAACACGCTTTCTGGAATATATGACTTACCGCATGAGTAAAAAGCTGTTCCCCCAGAGTACTGCGGGCCAGGTTACCGCCGGCGGTGCCCATCATCATGACGGAATCCCCCTCATCACGATCGCCTGCCATGAAGACCTCACTGCCAGCGACCTGGTCGGGAAATATCTGCTGGAAGGCGATACCACACGCTGGGTGGACGGCCCTTTGACCAGGGCGGTAAAGAGCGGCGGTATCTGTTATCTCGATGAAGTTGTTGAGGCACGTAAGGATACTATAGTGCTTATACATCCATTAGCTGACCATCGCAGGTCCCTGTATATTGAGAAAAAGGGCGAGATGCTTGAGGCCAGCGATAGTTTTATGCTGGTTATTTCCTATAACCCCGGCTATCAGAGCATCCTTAAAAACTTGAAGCACAGTACGCGGCAGAGGTTTATAGCTATCGAATTCACGCATCCGCCGGCGGATATAGAGACCATGATTATCCAGCATGAGGCAGGCATCAGCCCCGATGTCGCCGGAAGGCTTGCCCGGCTGGGAGAGAAGATTCGCAACCTTAAAGACCAGGACCTCTCGGAAGTTATCAGCACACGGCTGTTGATTTACGCTGCCAGACTGATCAAAGAGGGCATAGCCCCCCGCCGCGCCTGCGAAGTGGCAGCCGTCTGGTCGATCACAGATGACCTCGAGGTACAGAAATCACTAAAGGAAGTCGTTACGGCGATCTTTGAATAATATGTATTGACGGCGGTTTGCCATGGACAAGGTAACAAATCAAGTACAACAGCCCCCGCAGCAGGGTGATAAATATTTCGGCATAGAGTTTGCCTCGATCGAGCAGGTACTGCACATCTACTGTAAGGCACTTACCGGCAGGGAAGTCGATATCTCGGCGGGCAGCGTCCAGCTTAACACTCTGCATAATATATGGTGGAACCAGCTTTCTTCGGATAGCCCCCCCAACGGCCGCATTAAGGCGTCGGTCCCGGCTACCTTTATGGAGTATCCAGCTTATAATGAGAATTTTGGCTGGTATAAGTCGGCACTGACCCAGCAAATCGGCCACTATGAATTCGGCTCGCTGGATTTCGACTTCGATAAAGAATCGCTCTTATTTGAAAACCTGAGATACCAGATACGCGGCGAGGAAGTTCCAGGCAGCTCGGCATTCGATAAATACCTCTCCCTGTTTGAAGACCGTTCATTGGCAGCCCGCGTCTTTGTGGCAGTTGAAAATTCACGCATCAATTACATGGTCAAGAGTTTTTACCCGGGCATAGCCGGGGACTACAGGCACATGCAAGAAGGATTTTTACTGGCCCTTTATCAAATACCCGGCATGTCGCTGCCGCGTGCCTTCTGTGAAATGGTGGAGGGCTTGGAGGTTGATTTCGCCCCGACCGGAATTGATGAGCTTGATAAACCACTGCAGGCTGCCAGACCGCTACTGGACCGCCTTTGTTCACTATGTTCAACCGTGGAAGACTCCGCAGAGGCATCTATCCGGCTCTATGATATTGCCAGCCAATTGCCCCGGGAGACCTTTATATCCCTGGCTGGAGGGTATGTTACCGAAGCGCATGAATCAACCTTTCCGGACCTTGAAGGCGCTGAATTCAACGGGAATTTCGATGCCGGCAAACTTAAACTTAATCTCGAAATGCGCCCCAGTGCAGGACAGAAATCCACCCTTCCCATGACAGCAGAAGAACTGCAAAAACTGGCCGATCAG
Source organism: Dehalococcoidia bacterium UBA1162 (assembly GCA_002311135.1). Taxonomy (GTDB): domain Bacteria; phylum Chloroflexota; class Dehalococcoidia; order GIF9; family UBA5629; genus UBA1162. The sequence goes on along the minus strand of DBZK01000045.1, from coordinate 53,155 downwards.
CAGATCGGAATCAATGCCATTCTCGATGCTTCCTCTATCCCCGGCACCGGCCTTTCAGTGTCTGACCTGCCGCGCATCCCCGTTTATCAATTCTCTCAGGATAAGTACAACCAGACTGACCGTCCTCAAGGCAGGGACGCATGTGCACCTGTTGTTCAGGAGGAAAACGAGATATTATTTGATTACGATGAGTGGGACTTTCGGGATAGCTGCTATCTGCGAGATTGGTGCTGCGTCCATGAGAAATTGCTGGGAGAAGGCAGTAGCAACTTCTATAACAAAACGCTGGAGAATAGCAAGGCCCTGTCTGCTGAAATAAAAAGGCAGTTCGAAAAATTGCCGGCCGAGATGCTTTACAAGGCCAGGAACCTTGAGGATGGGGATGAATATGACCTGGACCTGGTCGTAAACGAGCTGATAGACAAGCGTGCCGGCCGCACTCCTTCCGGCAAGGTCTACACCAAGAAACAGAAGATACTGAGGGACGTGGCGGTGGTCTTTTTACTAGATATGAGCGGCTCTACAGCCGACCTCATCAGCAAGAACCGCAAACCCATGGAGTATGAAGAATCGATCAAATACAATTTCATGAAATTCGTCATGCAGCCCCGCCGCCGCATTATCGATGTTGAAAAGGAAAGCATTGTCCTGCTGATTAACGCCATCGATATGCTCGGGGATACGTACGGCATCTACGGCTTCTCCGGCCATGGAAGGTCAAATGTACAATTCCTGGTAATCAAGGACCTTGGTGAATCCTTCTCCGAGAAGGTTAAACGCAGAGTCGAGTCGATCGCACCTATTCATGGCACACGCATGGGCCCGGCCATCCGCCATGCCATCGCTAAGCTCGACACCTGCGGCTGCAACCTTAAACTTCTCTTTCTTGTGAGCGACGGCTACCCGCAGGACGCCATGTACGGCAGGGACGATGACGATAAGGAATATGCCATCCGCGATACCGAGATGGCCCTCATAGAAGCTGCCCGAAAGAATATTACGCCCTTTTGCCTTACGGTGGATTCAGCGGGCAATGATTATTTGCGGACAATGTGCCGGGATATAGGTTACGAGGTTCTGGATGACATAGAAACACTGCCCGAGCAGCTGCCCCTGCTTTATAAGAAGCTTTCAATTTAGCCGTTCCGAAAAGTCGAGGGCAGAGGCGTTGTACACAGTGTTTGTCGGTATTGATTATCGTTAATCAATAATATATAATCTATCTATCGGCCCAGTCACATCTCAATTTACGGGGTCTCGTCCTAGGGAGGCGAGAAGGGAGGATGAGATAATGCCGACTCGAGAGGGGGGGTATACCCTCGTCGAATTATTGGTTGTCATGTCCATTATTGGCACGCTGGCAAGCACCACCACACTGACGGTAACCAAGTATATGAATGCCGGCCGGCCCCAGGCCTTACGGGTCGAATATAAAACCATAGCCACGGCGTCCACCGCATTCTATAACGATAACCAGAAGTGGCCGTCCTCCGGCAAGGAGCTGGCGGACGAGGGGTATATCGATTCAGTGCCCACCCTGGCGGATTATACCATCGGCAGCGACGGAAAGATCATACAGACGCCCAGACAGCCGATTCCCGTGTCTCCGGATACGTCCACTAATCCATAAAACGGTGCTTCAGGTTCATAACATCCCTGAAAAGGATGACGCCCATCAGCCTTTGAAAATTGTCTACTACCGGGATGGAGCGGAACTCATAGCGATCGAAGAGTTCGGAAGCCTCTTCCAGTGTGCTTGCGGGGTCCAGCACTATCACCTTATCCTCCATGATATCTTTAAGTAGCGCTTCAGACTCGCCTTGCAAAAGCTCTTTTATGTCGATAATTCCGAGTAGCTTATCATTCTCATCGACCACGTGGATATACATTACGGCGTCCTTGCCTTTGGCGATTTTGCGGTATTCCCGTTGGGCTTCACCTACAGTCTTATCCGGCGGAAGCTTGATAAAGCTCTGAGTGGCGAAGTCGATGATTTTTTGCTCCTGCCTGGTGAGAATCGACTGGATTTTTTGTGCCTTGTCCTGATCGAGAAGGGCCAGAATGGCCCTGGACTCAGATGACGGCAGGACGGCCAGCACGTCGGCTGCCTGTCCCGTGGTCATCTCGTTGACCAGGCGCGCCACTTTTTCCTTCCTCAAGGAGGGGACAAGGTCCCTCTGGATGTTGGGAGTTATCTCCTCTAACGTGTCTGAAGCGTGCTCCGTTTCGAGCTCATCGAAGATGGCTACTCTCTGATCATGGTCCAGGTCCTCAATGATATCGGCCATATCCTCCGGGCGTATGTCCGCCAATTTCTCCTTGAGCACTTTAAGACGCACATCTCCCTTGAAGCTGCTGATTTGTTTGGGCAGTGGTTGAATATACGTCCATGAGAGCGTTTGGTCCTTAAACCTGTCGGCCAGCTTATTGATGAAATCGGCCAGGAACTTTAAATGCACCCTGCGTATTAAACCGTAGCGGCTGAAGTCCACGTCGGTGGCATAGAGTTTCTGGTTCCTGCATACGAGTTTAATGTCGTAGACGACATCGACTTCGCTGCCGTCGAGATCGAGAACTTTTTTATCCAGTATATGGTCGCGCAGCAATACCATATTTTCGGCGGGCTCCGCCTGGTATTTTTCCAGGTCTTCGATATCGATAACCACTTCTTTCGAACCGAGCGATTTCACTTTTTCCCAGGGTACAAGCAGTGACGGATAACCGAAGGGACGCGTGATGTATAACCGTGTTACCTCGGCAATATTACCGTCCATAATCACCATATCGGCGAGTGTGCCGATCTTTTTCCCATTCCAAACTACCTTTATCCCAAGCACCGAACTGAGGAAATAAGTCTCTTCTATTCCATTTTTCACTACGTTACTGTTATTGATCATATTTCACCCCAATTTTACTTGCCGGTTAATATCGTAAAAAACTTATAAAACAGTATAGCGACCAGCAGCAACAGGTAAATTCGCAGCAGCAGCATAGCTACACTGGTCATGGGAGTCATTTTAATGCGCGGCTTGGCATACTTCCTGTTGATCTCAGTTATCTTTTCAAACCATCTGGACAGGAGCCTTTTTATGCCGCTAAATATCGATCTAATCCGGTTGTCAATCATTTGCGTACCATCATTATAATTTATTGCTTATTTTAATATTTCAGGGAACAAGGCGCTTATAGCATAGAGTGTGGAAAGCACCACTATTGCCAAAACTATTGTAACGGCCCAGAAGTTCTGTGAGGCCGTGTTTTTATATTTACCCATCAAATCGCCGTCGTTAAGTAGCAGTATTAAAAAGACCAATGCGGCCGGCAGGAGCGTTACGGCTATAACCTGGACAAATAGGGTGATCAATATGAGCGGCGCGCCCGGTGTCAATACAACAGCCGCGGCGCCTAACAGGGTTACAAAATAAAAGACATAGAACCAGGGGGCCTCTTTGACCTTGTAGTTAAGCGAATGAGCCCAGCCGAACACCTCGCCGAAAGCCCAGGAGCTTGCCAGCGATATGCAGATGGCGCCCAGCAGGCCGGCATCGAAAAGTCCAATGGCCATGAAGGAGCCGACGTACTTGTTTATACCCATAATCATCTGCGATGCCTGGGCGGCATCCTCGATATTGACCCCCCTCAGAACCGTACCCGTCACTATGATTATGAAGACTGCTACTAAAACGGTGGCAAATGCGCCGACCATAGTATCGAGCTTGCTCCACAGTATATCCTTTTCCTGCAACCCCTTATCCACCACCGAACTCTGTTGGAAGAATATCATCCATGGAGCTATGGTTGTGCCGATATTAGCCATCAGCAGGAAGAAAAAATCATTGGTGAACCCGCCTGGGATGTTCGGGATAAGTCCATTATGCAGAATCTCGGAAATCGGCGGGTTAACCATGAAAGCGGCGGGAATGTATATCAAGTTCAATACGCAGAACCCCATGGCTATCTTTTCCCACGTCCAATATCGTCCCTGAATCACCATGAATCCCATCAGGAGAATAACGGCAATGATAGTTACAAGAGGGGGTATATGGAAAATGCTTAAGGCTGCCGTCATGCCGATGAACTCGGTAATCAGCGTAAGGAAATCCAGCAGGCCGAGATCGAAAAGCGAAAACCATCCCCAGAAAGGGCCGAATGCGTCGAAAATAGCCTCGGCGTGCCCGCGTTTCGTCACAGCCCCAAGGCGAACGGTCATTTCCTGGATAATATAGGCTACAGGACCGAGCAGTATAAGAAACCAGATGAGGTTATAGCCGTATTTGGCGCCTGTGACTGCATACGTGGTAATGCCGCCAGCATCGTTGTCCGCCACCATTACGATAATGCCGGGCCCGGCTATAAGTGCAAACAGCTTCAGGAATTTGGCAACCCTGCGGGAGCTGTAAAATATCTTTGAAAGTAAATTCATCGCGGGATAAGTCAGCCTCTATCATATTTTGACTCTTTTAAACCTGCCTTTTGAATCATAGTTATGTCCTGACTAAAGCCGGATTATAACATCTAAAAATAGGGCTGGCAACAAGGCAAATCGATCGTAAAAAATACGTTTTAAACCTGTTGGTGGGTATCGGCGGCCTGTAGTTTTTTTCTCTTGTTTTTATATCTTCGATAGAGGAGATATAGCAGCAACCCAAGTCCCACCCAGGTGAAGCCCACAATCCTCCCTATATGATGCGTATACACCACTATCAGCCAGGTAATGGCCGTTATCAGCCCTCCCAGTACCGAGGTGATGGGGATATCTCTGCCTTTGATTTTAATGTTGAGAGGTATTTTAAAAGGGCGGGGTAGGTTTGGTTCCTTGATCCGCAAAGCGACTATGGATGCATGTGCCAGGGTATAAGCCATGACAGCACCGAAGGCATACAAATCCGCCAGCAGGTCTACTTTTCCGGTGGATACCAAAAATGCGGCTATAGCAGAGAATATCAGTATGGCGTGGGTAGGCACATGCGCTTTTTTGCTGATATTGCCGAAAAATCCGGGCAACTGCTGCCTCTGCCCCATAAAATAGGCCAGGCGGGATGCACCCAGCATGCCAGCGTTGGTGGCAATGATAAGTATCGTAGCCGCCAGCAATGCTACCCAGAAACCCAGGAAATAGGGGATGAAGCCGGGCATGGCATAGGCAATGCCCATAACCGGATCCTCCAGGAATTTTTGGGTTAGATCGGTCACCCATTTCCCATCCGGAGCCTGGTAGACGGGGTAGGCACTGAGGGCTGTCATGGAAAGGAAGGCATACATGAGAATAACGGCAGCGAATACCAGCATAACTGCCCTGGGTATACTTTTACCCGGGTTTTTGGTCTCGCTGCCCAGGTTGGCCACGGTCTCGATGCCGGTATAGGCCACCATCGATATCGAAATACCGAATAGAAGCTGATCGAAGGTCGGCGCTACACCCCAGTGGATATTGTTGATCAGGGTCGGGAGATTGATAATGAGAAATACGCCCAGTATAGCCACCAGCACCTGAGTACCCAGGTCGATTACAACCAGCACGATATTTAATCTCGACGACTCCCTTAGTCCCAGGCAGTTGATTAAGGCCAGGCCTACTACTATGGCCATGCCTACAATGCTGTTAGTCGGCCATGTCTTTAAAAGCGGCAAAAAGAAGCCGAGGTAATTGGCGGCTGAGAAAGCGGAAATGGACATGGTGACGATATAGTCCATCATTAAAACCCAGCTCGCTATAAAGCTTACCCAGTCATTGAAGGCACGCTTGGCAAATGCGCCTGATCCCCCTGCTTCCGGCAGCATAGTAGCCCCTTCAGCATACGTTAGCGCGGTAAACAGGAAAATAATGCCGGAAATCATCAGTACCGGGGGAGTTAGCCCCAGGGCCGACATCGATACTATACCGAGCGCGTAGTAAACTGAAGACCCGACATCGCCATATGCGGCGCTGAACAATCCGCCGACCCCGAGCACGCGATGAAGTTTCCTAGGCAACTGAAAATGGCGCTGAAGAAAAACATCGCCGGGACGATCACCTCTAAGAAGATGATCCTGTGCGGAGCTTTGCGGCAGACTATCTCCACTCTTCAAATTGAAAACTACCTGCGGCGGGATAAAAGATCAATTTAATAACACTATTTCCTGACGCGGAAATTATATACTTTGAGCACCAAATTACACAATATGAAAATACATGGCTAATCCATTCGGATTAGCCATGTTATAAAAATACTGCCTGCGGAGCTTTTCGATTAGTAGTTTTCAGCCAATACTTCATAGTAAGCCTGCGGGTGTTTGCAGGCCGGGCACTCCTTGGGAGGCTCGGTACCTTCGTAAATATAGCCGCAGTTGCTACAGTGCCATTTGATCTTATCTTTTTTCTTAAATACCTCTTGTTTGGAAACGTTGCTTGCCAGTTTCCTGTACCTCGATTCATGGAATTTTTCCACCTGGGAGATCTGTTTGAAGGAATTAGCGACCTCGGTGAAGCCTTCTTCTCCAGCGACTTTGCCGAAATCTGAATAGAGCTTGGTCCACTCCATATTTTCACCATCTGCCGCTGCTAGAAGGTTGGACATTGTGTCTTTGATTATACCGGCCGGATACATAGCCGTAATCTCCACATCCCCACCTTCCAGGTACTGAAAGAAGACTTTAGCATGTTCTTTCTCATTGCCTGCAGTCTCTTCGAAGATATTGGCAATCTGCATGAACCCGTCTTTACGCGCCTGGCTGGCAAAGAAGGTGTACTTGTTCCTGGCTTGCGATTCACCCGCGAAAGCCTTAAGTAAATTCTGCTCGGTTTTTGTGCCCTTTAATGACTTTCCCATTGTAATCCTCCCTGCTATTTTTATTTAATCAATATTACTCAAGATAAATCCGCTTTAATGTAACCTGGATCACCAGTTTAATTTAACACTATGGCTTGCGCGTTTGTCCACCCTGCGTGGCATAGATAAATAATTTGGCCAGCGATCTTACTGTTATGTCGGCAGCCGGATAAACGGGATAGTTTTTCTGCTCAAAAGCGTTTTTAAGCATCAGGTTGGCATTTCTGTCTTCTTCATCCTCTAGAAAAGGATCAAGCGAGGCAGCCAAAAACACCGGCTTTCCCAGTACCTGGCGGCAATAATCGCTGCCTTCAAGCAACATCTCCGTCACCGTCTTCATATGCCCGTAAGCCTCGTCTTTTCTGGCACGCCGTATGTACCTGAATTGATCGAACATAATAACAAGAGAATCTATGTTCGTATCCGCAGCAACTGTCTTAATAATGTCCGCCAGGTTGCCTTCCTTCTGAAATATTTTATAGAAGATGGGCCAGGCGTCTAATGGGTTACCGATGGAAGTTCCGGCCGTAGGCACCAACTCCCTCAGCTTCTGCAAGGTATCGTCTGTAAACCTGGGCACAACCATTCCCTCTGCAGCGCAAAGATCGGTCTGAATGACGCTGAAACCGCCGGAGTTGCTGACAATCCCACACCTGTTGCCCACAGGCAACGGCGAATGGCTAAAGGCAATAATGGTGTTGACCAGCTCATCGTAATTGTGGACCTGGATTACACCGCATTGCTCGAATAAAGCTTTCCATATCTCGGGCGTGCCCGTCAACTGTCCCGTATGCGACCTCGCCACCCGGCTGCCATTATCGGTTAATCCTCCCTTGATCGCCACTACCGGCTTTTTGCCGGCTGCATAGGTTAATGCCTTCTTCAACCGTTTCCCGTTCTTGGAGCCTTCGATATACAACGCTATCACACCGGTTTCCGGATCATCGGCCATGTATTCAAGGAAATCGGGACAGTCAAGGTCGATGGCATTGCCATAGCTAACCACCTTGCTGAAACGCAGATTCTTGGTTTTGCCAAAGTATGAAAATGACTCTGCAACGCTTCCGCTCTGTGCGATTACGCCGACGTGTCCTTTTTCTTCCGTGGATTCGGGTATTATTGCCAGTCCAGACTCAGGACAGTAAATACCAAAACAGTTGGGGCCGATAATTCTGATCTTTCCCCTTGAGATCTCGGCCAGTTTTTTTTCAAGCCCTATGCCCTCCGGTAACCCTGTCTCGCTGAAGCCCGACGTGTAGATATGCACCGTCTTAACACCTTTTGCGATGCAGGCCTTAATAACATCCGGGACTAAGGCGGCGTTTATGCCAATAATGGCATAGTCGATGGGGACCGGTACATCTGATATAGAGGGATAACATTTTTTGCCTAATATTTCGCTGTACCTGGGGTTAACAAAATAAATACAGTCCTTAATTTTGGTGCGTATATGGGCCAGCGTCGCCAAATCGGATACCGGGGATGCGCCTATGATAGCCACATTACCCGGATGGAATATACTGTCCAGCTCTTGATAGCTTGCTTTATCCATCCAAACCATCTCCAATGGTTGACTTCGAAACTCGCTCATTTAATATAAACGGTCTAAAATTATATAATATTTAGAATGTTATCATTAACTGAGCCCGAGAGATTAATTACGTGCCAAACTGATTTCGAACCTTAAATGCCTGGCTCTGTAAGGAGAATGAATGCTAAAAATAATAAGCCGGTACTCTTTTTTTTCAGTTGTAACAACGGCCTTAATAATAATTTTAACGTCTTGCGCCGGTCTGCCAAAGGGAACCGCGACCGGTGTACCTCCAAAGCCTAATCCGTTTCAGGTTTTAGGCATTGTTGCTATAAGTGAGATTAAGCCTTCAACAACAGATAATTTGACCTGTGTGACTTCCAATGACTATTCCACGGATCTTACCTATACCTGGACTGCATCGGACGGCACAATCCAGGGCAATGGCAAGCAAGTTATCTGGTCGGCACCCGAGACACCGGGCGATTATTCTATATCGGTCAAAGTTTCCAGCGGAGGCCAAGAGGCTTCCTATAGCCGGAGCATCAAGGTCACAACCAATCCTTTCAATAACGATCAACCGGATCAAACTATTTATCTGAAGCTTACCCTTCCGTCTCTGCCTAATGACATTGTAAAAGAGGAGCGTACCGTCAGGGTCTGGACGACAATGGAAATACAATGTGTGGTTGATGGCAGCAACCCGTCGGATCTAACATACACATGGACTATACCCGGCGGTAAGCTTGAAGGTAACGGGCTTTCAGAAAACAAAGCGAGCAGGGTGGGGTGGATTGCACCCGGTGAAGCGGCAGATTATAAAGTTACTGTTGTCGTAGCTGATAAATTTGGAAACTCTGCCAGGGGTGAGGTGGACTTCACTGTCTTCTGCTGCCATCCATAAAAGACGGTTTTAAAAACTAGAATAATGAGAAAATAAAAATATGAAAATTCACCCTATAATAACTGTCCTGCCGGGAGTTACAATCATATTATTGACTGCCATGGTTTTAAACACCGGCTGTGCTTTGCAACCTCAGGCAAAGCAACCCAATCGGCCCCCAGTCATAGTTCAAATTGTCGGGCCAAAGGCGTGGTTGCCGCAAACTGAAGCCCCGCTAACGTGTATAGCATCAGACCCTGATGGAGATAACCTGACGTACACATGGACCGCTGATAACGGCACGATCAAGGGCACAGGGCCAACTATCACATGGACATCACCGGGAAGGGATGGTACATATAATATTACACTCATTGTGAGTGATGGTAGGGGTGGAAGTACAAATATGGTACAAGAAGAAAGGGTTATTTTTAACTCCGACGGCAGTATAAGTCCGGATGCGCCTGTTGTGTTGAAGATGACTTTACCCTCCGAGGATATGGTAACGGGTGCCAAAAGGACGCGTATTTGGACAGCTTCCCCGGTTGTAGCTATGGTTGATAGCACGGACAACAAAACCTTGAAATATACCTGGACATGTTCGAACGGCCATATCCAAGCTAAAGGGCTCGATAAAGGCACAGCCAAGCAGGTTAACTGGATCGCTCCAGGAGCCGCAGGAGACTATACGCTTGATGTAGTTGTAACCGATAACAACGGAAATTCTGCCAAAGGTACTGTTAACTTCAAAGTTTTTTGTTGCGGTAACTGAAATTATATGCAGCGGGGCGACATCGTCTACTACATGCAACCAAATGTGGGCAAGCCGGATTTGGTAGCTGCCTTTTTGGGCTGGCCTGATGCGGCCCAGGTGTCGACCAGTGCGGTATCCTACCTGATAGATAAATTGTCGCTCTCAAACTAGCAGAGATAAAATCGGACGATTATTACGATTTTACAAGAATACGTCCCACTATAAGCATAGAGCATGGAATAACTGGCCCCCTAAATAAACCCAGAAACGGCCTGTATTACTGGGAGAATAGCGAGGGCCCCAACGACCTCATCTTTCTAACAGGTAGGTTAATCATCCGATAAAACGGAAATCACATATTTCTGCGGTACTTGCCGCCCACTTCATAGAGGGCGCCCGTGATTTGACCGAGGGACGCAACGCGTGACGTGTGCATCATCTCCTCAAAGATATTACCGCCTTCTATGGCAACCTGTTGCAGTTCCTTAAGGGCTTCTTTGGCAGCAACCGCATTGCGTTTTTGGAAATCTCTCAGATTATCCAACTGCTGCTGCCTTTCCTCCGGTGTTGAGCGGCTAAGCTCAATTTGTTCCGGGATGAGGTCTTCCGTTTGAGGATTGACATAAGTGTTCACACCTATGATGGGCAATTCTCCTGAGTGTTTACGTTGCTCATACAGCAAGGATTCATCTTGGATTTTGCCCCTCTGGTATTGCAGCTCCATAGCCCCCAGCACTCCGCCCCGCTTGGAAATACGCTCAAACTCATCCAATATGGCCTCTTCCACTAACTCCGTTAGCTGCTCCAGTATATAAGAACCCTGCCAGACATTCTCATTTCCCGTGAGGCCGAACTCCCTCATTATGATCATCTGTATAGCCATGGCACGCCTGACTGACTCTTCGGTAGGCGTAGTTATAGCTTCGTCATAGGAGTTTGTGTGCAGGGAATTGCAGTTATCGTAAAAGGCGAGTAAGGCTTGCAGGGTAGTGCGGATATCGTTAAATTGTATTTCTTGCGCATGCAATGACCTGCCGGACGTTTGAATATGGTACTTAAGCTGGCAACTACGGTCATTGGCATTGTATTTCTTTTTCATAGCCACCGCCCAGATCCTGCGAGCGACCCTCCCTATAACCGAGTACTCGGCATCCATACCATTGGAGAAAAAGAAAGACAGGTTGGGAGCGAACGAATCGATAGGAAAACCGCGTTCGAGGTAATATTCAACATAGGTAAACCCATTGGCAAGTGTAAAGGCCACCTGAGTTATGGGGTTGGCACCCGCCTCGGCAATATGATACCCCGAGATCGACACCGAATAGTAATTACGCACGTCATGCTTGATAAAGTATTCCTGGATGTCTCCCATCATCTTGAGGGCAAACTCTGTGGAAAAAATACAGGTGTTTTGGCCCTGGTCTTCCTTGAGTATATCTGCCTGCACGGTGCCCCTGACATTGCGAAGTGTGCGCGCCTCGATTTCTTCACGCTCGGCCTGTGTAGGCGCCCGTCCCTGTTCCGAAACGAATCTGTCTACCTGTTGATCGATGGCAGAATTCAGGAAAAAAGCCAGCATAACCGGCGCCGGACCGTTTATCGTCATGGAGACCGATGTATCGGGAGAGCACAGATCGAAGCCTGCGTATAGCTTCTTGATATCTTCTATACTGCAGATCGAGACCCCCGACTCACCAACCTTGCCTAAGATATCAGGCCTCTCCTGCGGGTCTTCTCCATAAAGAGTAACCGAATCAAATGCCGTAGAAAGCCTCTTGGCTTTTTCGTCTTGCGACAGAAAGTGGAACCTCATATTAGTACGTACCGGTCCACCCTCACCTGCAAACTGGCGCCTCGGCTCCTCGCCCTGGCGTCTGAAGGGAAACACGCCGGCTGTAAACGGGAAATTACCCGGCACATTCTCAAGTATAAGATATTCCAGCTTGCTGCCATCGTCCTTTAAATCGGGCACGATCACGCGCCTTAATTGTGTACCTGAGAGGGTTGATTGAATCAGTTGCACGCTGTATTCATGGTCGCGCACCTTATAACGGAAAACATCTCCGCTATATGAATTACGCAACTCGTTCCAGCTTTCCAGCAACTGAAGAGCTTCATCCGATTGCTTCGAACATAGATGCCGCACACTTTTTTCGATCTCTTCCTGTGCGCTTTCATCCTTGACCTCGAGCAGTGCAGTCCGCAAATGCTGCAGGCGGCGCGCTATTTCCGCTTGGTGGTGCGCCATTTTTTTATATTCCCTTACGGTGCCGGCAATCTCGCCCAGATAACGAATGCGCTCTGGAGGGATGATATGTCCCATCGCACTGGTTCTGGATTTCCTGTGATCGGGTATGTGGCACTCGAATTGGACTCCGGTCTTCTGTTTTATTAAATCGGTCAGCCCGTGATAGAGTCCATTTACACCTTCGTCATTGTGCCTGGCGGCAATCGTCCCGAATACCGGCATATCTTCCAGCGCACCGTGGGACTGATGACGCGAACGGCGCAGTTGCCGGCGTACGTCTCTCAGGGCGTCCTCCGATCCTTTGCGGTCGAATTTGTTAAGCACTATGATATCCCCGAAGTCGAGCATGTCTATCTTTTCCAGTTGCGACGGTGCCCCGTATTCGGAAGTCATTACATAGAGGCAAATATCCGATATATCCACTACCGCAGTATCGCCCTGGCCAATACCGGCCGTTTCCACCAATATCAAATCGTATCCTGCAGTCTTTACTATGGCAATGGCATCCTGGATAACATCCGGAAGCTCTGTTTTCGAGCCCCTGGTGGCCAGGGAGCGCATATAAATGCCGTCTCCGTACACATTGTTCATGCGGATACGGTCGCCGAGCAACGCACCTCCGGTACGCCTTTTAGAAGGGTCGGCAGAGACAATAGCTACGGTTTTATCGGGGTTGTCACGCCGAAACCGCAGGACAAGTTCGTCCAGTAAGGAACTTTTACCGGCGCCGCCTGTTCCCGTAATACCAATAACCGGAGCTTTGCTTTGCCTGGCCTTTTCATGAATGCTTTGAGCCATTTTTCCCCAGGGTTGTATCCCCATTTCGGCCAGCGTAATCATGCGGGCGACGCTGATAACCTGCCCTTTTTCCAGATTCCCCAGATCGGGTATGGCAGCACCGCGCTTTGATTTTTCACGGTGCGAATCGATATTTATCGTGTGGAAATCGGATCGTTGAAGCAGATCGTCGATCATCCCGGTCAGCCCGATCTTTCTGCCGTCCTCGGGATCATAGATACGCTCTATGCCGTATTCATGTAATTCTTTGATTTCACCGGGCCTTATGACACCCCCACCTCCTCCGAATATACGTATGTGACCGGCACCTCTTTCCGCCAGCATGTCGTGCATGTATTTGAAGTATTCCATGTGGCCGCCCTGATATGATGAGACGGCCACCGCCTGGACATCTTCCTGTATGGCAGCCTCCACAATCTCAAAGACCGAGCGGCTGTGCCCGAGATGTATAACCTCTGCGCCGCCGGACTGGATCAACCTGCGCATTATGTTTATGGCTGCATCATGACCATCAAACAGGCTTGTTGCCGTGACAACTCTGACCTGATGCTTAAGTTCATAGCGGCCACTCCTGTTTTCACCCATAACTGCCTCTTTTAAAAATGATACGTTACGGTTGGCAAAATTCACTCTATTTTATGATAAAACACTTGAAATCCTCAATTTACCACGTGTGAAATAAATAGTCCGGGCCGCATGAGCTACAGCCCGGACTAAAGGATCAAGTTCTTACAATGCCAGATTCAGATTATTTCATCCTCGGCAGGCCAAGGCCGTACCAGGCGATAATATTGCGCTGGATCTCATTGGTACCCATGGAGACTATGGGCACAAAGCAGGTCTGGTACATGGATTCCCAGTTCCCGTTCATCTTGGCAAACTTGGAATGGCTGACCTGTCCGTAAGGGCCAAGCAGGTCGGTGGAAATCTGGGCCATTTTTTCCATAAGTTCGCTGGAGAAGACTTTCACAGCAGCGGCGTCCATAAGCCCCATTTCGTGTCGGCTCTGCTGATCAGCTATATGCAACGCCAGTGTGCGAACGGCTTCGAGGCCGGTGGCCAGGTCGGCGATGCGGTTCCTGATTATAGGGTCTTTGGAAAGAGGCACGCCGTTACGCTTGGTCTCATTGCAGTAAGTGACCAGGTGCTCTATGGCGCTTAACAGGCCGTAGACCAAGCCGATATTAGACCTTTCAAAACCGGCCAGCACGTTGACCACCGCCCAGCCTCCTCCATCTTTCCCTACTATCTGATTGGCAGGGATATGCACGTCATCCAGATAGACTTCGTTATATATATGGGAACCATCCATATAGGGTATACCTTTTACAGTCACACCCGGGGTTTTCATATCGCACAGTAGGAACGTAAGATTCTTATGTTTTGGCGCCTGGGGGTCATTTCTGTAGACGCCGAATGCCCAATCGGCCCTGTGTGCGCTCGTGTTCCAGGTCTTCTGGCCGTTCACGATATATTCATCACCTTTCTTGATGGCAGTTGTAGTAAGGGCGGCCAGGTCCGAACCAGCGTTGGGCTCACTCCAGAGCTCACACCACATGGTTTCGCCAGCGGCGATTCCGGGCAGGAATTTCTTTTTTATCTCCTCACTGCCTGCAGCCAGAAGTGTGGGAGCCAGCATGGCAACTCCGAATTCATCAACGCCAGGCAAACCGAAGTATCCGACGGCCTCGCTGAACAGTACCTTATCCATCATATCGCCGGCGCCGCCATATTCGGCCGGCCATCCAAAAGTTAACCATCCGCGCTTGCCATACTCCCTGGCACAATAGCGATGGAAATCCCAGCACTCATCGATGTGATTCTTAGATTCGATGCCACTGTATGAAGCAGGTTTTTTATCATAGAGTTCTTTACACACCCTGTAGAACTCTTTCTTTCGAGCATCTTGCTCAGGGGTCAATCTGAAATCCATGATTTAACTCCTTTTATTGTTACTTGCGATAACTTACTAATAGCTTCGGATTTGGCTGCCGAAGCGCCCGAACAAATCCACATTATATCACAAATGGATTTTATGCTAAATTCCGCTTTGCAAGCTGCCGTAAAGCCTGACAACTAAACAAGTATTATAATTATATAAACCACAGGTCACAGACGAAGGAAAGGAGGTAGAAAATTGGCTGAGCATCCTATAAAACATGACGTGGATGTCATTGCGCCGGATTTTACTTTAAAGGACCAGGATGGAAAGGATATCAAGCTGTCGGACCAAAAGGGTAAACGTGTCCTACTCTCTTTCCACCCACTGGCATGGACATTGGTCTGCACCAACCAGATGCAAGCGATCGAAGATAACTATAGCATATTCGAGTCTCTTAGAACGCTTCCGCTGGGCTTGAGTGTCGACCCTGTGCCATCCAAAAAAGCCTGGGCAGACCATCATGGCTGGAAAAAAATACGCCTTCCATCAGATTTCTGGCCGCACGGAGAGGTGGCCGCAAAGTTCGATATATTCCGCCAGAAAAATGGGTTCTCGGAAAGAGCCAATATTATAGTGGATGAGAAAGGTATTATTACCTTCTTTAAAACGTACCCGTTGAGCCAGCTCCCTGATATTAACGAGATTATCGATGTCTTAAAGAGAATGTAAGACTTATCATTTTTAGTCGTTTACACATCAGAAGTAAGCAGGGTTCAGGAGGGATAAATGGAAAAGGCATTACTGTTTTTAGTGGCGATTTTAGCTTTGGCAGCGGGCTGTGTTACGGTATCGGCTCCGCCTCCGACATCCACGTCTTCGAGCACTTCCAGCCAGGCAGCACCGGCCATCACTAGTTTTGAGGCAACTCCATCCAGTCTTGCGGCAGGAGGCTCGGCGACTCTCCAGTGGGAAGTCACCAACGCCAGCACCGTGAATATAGACCAGGAAATTGGCGCCGTTGCATTGTCGGGCAATCGGTCCATTACCCCGGTGTCTACGACCACTTACAAACTGACGGCGACTAACCAGTACGGGAGCTCAACGGCCACGACCCAGGTATCCGTAACTGGAGCGTCACCATCTTCCGGTTCCATCTTTAATCTGCCTTATGTAGCGGTCTTCACAGTACAGCCGGAAAATACTATCGCTGATAACCCCATCTTGCTAAGCTGGGATGTGCAAAATGCCTTTGACGTAGTCATTGACCCCGGCTTGAGTATCATTCCTGTAAAAGGTTCGAGCCAGCTTACTGCACCGCGTTTCACTACCACCTACAAGCTGACAGCTACCAATGACCAGGGTTCTATTATAGCCACCACCTCGCTGACGGTATCCGGTGTATTGCCCTCAATCGAGACCCCCGTTATAAATTATTTCACAGCTAGCCCATATGTTATCCACAAGGGTGACAAGGCTACGCTCTCCTGGCAGACCATGGGAGGCTCCGCAGTAACTATAGATAAAGGAGGGCTCGGTACGGTTTCAGGCGAAGGGACCGCCCAGGTTTCGCCCGACGAGACCACCACCTATACCATGATTGTCACCGGCCCCGCGGGGGCACAATATCAAACAGCTACTGTGAATGTAAACTGATGAGGGCTGGAGCAAGCTTTCCGCAACTCAGGATTAGCTGCGCAAACCCAGTTTCCTGAGTTCCCTGAATCCTTTATTGATCTCAGCGAAGACCTCTGTGCGGTCTGAGCGGAATTTCCTGCGTGCCTGCCGGTCTCTGGCCCACTGGTCAAATACTGCCAGCCTTAAATAATGCACTTTCCCCCGGCTGTCGGCTATTTTATGTCTCTCCAGAGTCCCACCAAGTTTAATTATCCCGTGTTCCATGGCGCTGTCCCGCCCGGGATCACATTCTGTCCACCTCCCCAGCCACACCTCGCAGTCCACGTGATCGCGTTCCTGCCCCAGTTCCCTCAAGCGCTGCGCTTTGCCCTCCAATTTACCAAGCCTGTTCCATAGTGCGGGTTCTGCCTTTATCCGGTATAACTGGTATCTGGCCGGGATGCCGATCGACCTTAACATGGCTACCAGCAAATTGGTCTTGCCGGAACACATTCCCCAGCCTTTTCTCAAAGTTTCAGAGGCCTTCAGGTCCCAATCATCGAGCCCGTAAGGCAACTCCTTTACGAAATCAAAGATCCTCCGGAACTTCTCTCTTTTGCTTCCGCTTTTGGCAGTCAGGCGCAAAGCTTTGCGTTTGACTTCGGCACTGACATCAAAATCGCAGAGCTCGCTCGCTACCAGATATTTTTGCCTGTCAAAAGCCACAATCAGCCCGACCTGATCTCAATTATTTTGTGCCTGCCCGTAAATCCAGAAACAATCCTGACCGAAGTTTTGGAAACCTTGAAATGTTTGGCAAGCAGATTTATCACTGCCTCGTTCGCTTTATTGTCTTCTGGGACTGCCCTGACCCTGACCATGTATTCATCGCCCTGAACAGTCACTTCATTCTTCGGTGCATGCGGCGAGACCCTGACTTTTAGTTTCACCTTAACACCTCACCCCATAATTCGCCGTGATTTCCTCTGGTGGATGCCCTTAACGGAAGACCCTTCACGTCTTCGGCCCAATCAATTAGCCTGGCTTTCATAATTTTACCTATAATATTTACGCCGCTTTTGGCATACGTCCGGATATAATTATCCGTTAGACCGGTACAAATGCCTGAACCGCGCCCCGTTTCATTCTCCCAGAGAACATCTCTGGTTTGGCCGATGAAGCGCCCGGCGAAATTGTCAGCGATGTGGGCGGCCAATTCCAGCATCTGAAGGCTTCTCTCTTTTTTCAATTTCTCTCCTACTTTTCCCGGCATTTGCGCCGCCAGGGTGCCCGGCCTGGCCGAATAAACAAACACATGCATGGCAGCAAATCCCGTATTTTCACAAAAATTGTAGCTTTCCAGGAACTCTGCATCACTTTCACCTGGAAATCCGACGATTATATCGGTGGTAATCGATGCATCAGGCATTATATCAAGTATCCTGTCTACAGTCTTTTTATATTGCGCTGTATTGTACTTGCGGCGCATCCTTTTCAAAACGCTGTCGCTGCCGCTCTGCAAAGCTAAATGGAAATGGCGTGACAGCCTGTTGTCATTCCACAGACCAAGTAATTGCGGACTGACGCTTTGAGGCTGTAACGAGGAAAGATGGAGCCTCTTGATGTCCGTTTCCTCCAAGATGCGTTGCACTAACCCGCTCAGCTTCAGTCCCTTATCAATATAGGCGCCGATCTCGGTGCCGGTGAGGACGACTTCCGCATATCCGGCAGCGACCTTCTCCCTGATCTCCATTATCACCTCGTTTGCATCCAGGCTAAAAACGTTGGGCCTTACGTAAGGAACGATACAATAGGAACAGAAGTTTTGGCATCCATCCTGAATCTTGATAAAGCTGCGTACCCTTTCAGTAGACGATAAGGCATCCCCCTTATGCTTATAATTTAGCAACCCTTTTATTTTGGATGTTATTTCATCCGGGAGCGACATTTTATACCTGTTGTCTACAACCCAATCGGCTCCGCAATCTACGAGGTCCTGGCCGGCACTCTCGGCATAACAGCCCGTAACAATGATAAAAGCTTGCGGATTCTTACTTCGCAGAATCCGTACCATATGTCGCGACTTACGATCGGCAATATGCGTAACCGAACAGGTATTGAGTATATGGATATCGGCGGCGTTTCCCTGTGCAAATCCGTATCCGGCTAGAGACAGTTCTCTTGCCAGCTTTTCGGATTCGGCCTGGTTTAGCTTGCAGCCGAGGGTATGAATAGCTACGGTGGGTCTAAGGGTCATTTTTACAGGTTGATTATATGGATAGAGCGGGATTGCGGTCAAAATAGCTGCTGATTGTGACCAAAGTGGTTGACAAAACCAGCCAATAACTTAAAATAGAGTTGTACGTGAGAAATGTCTGAAAGCATGTCAATATCCTCTCAACAGATAGCCCGCGTTAGCAAATTAGTCAACACAGGAGGCCACGTTATGACCACCCAAAGCTGCAATACGCCACGGTATTCCATTAAGGAACCGAAAAACCTGTCGCCGCGCATTAAATGGCTTCGCGATTACTACTTCCAGGGAAATAAACGACCCTGGAATAATGAGTTCGTGGGGTTTACTACCGGCACACCCTGGGATATCCAGTACCAGGAAGGCAATTACTATATAGTGCCGGAGACTTATGTCTTCTTCCCCACCTTTACCGGAGCCTTCCAACAGGTATCTCACAAAGTTGAATTGCCTGAAGGGTTCTGGGGATGGAGTCTGCCGGAACGGCAGACATGGTTTGTCAAAGAGGTCATGGTCTACTACCTGCCGCACGAGGTATTGCCCTTCGACCTGATAGCCGGAGGACGCTTCAATATTCAGACTTCCAAGTGCTTCACCGAAAAGGAAGCAAAAAAATATGCTGCGGAGGTCTACGGCAAAAAGGGCGCCCGGGCGGCCGAACTATGGTTCCACAACCATGGCTACGGTAATGCCGGGGCTACCAGCGGCCACCTCATCCCCGATTATCCGCGTATATTGAACGAGGGCTGGAAGAGCATTCACGAGGAGCTTAACCGCAAGCTGGCCTCGCTATCAAAGCGGGATTATGACGGAGAAAAAGGCGAGCAGATCCGGGCTATGCTGGTTGCGGCTACTATGGCGCGTGATGTAGCTTTCGAATACGGCGAGGAGTGTACCAGGCTGGCCTCCGAAGAAACCGACAGCCAGAGGAAAAAAGAGCTGCTCAAAATGGCCGATATGCTTAGGCGCGTGCCCTGGGAACCTGCGGGCTCTTTCTGGGAGGCACTGCAATCGCTGTGGATCACGCATATGCTGGTAATGAGCGAGGAGAACTATCCAGGCCCCGGAGTCTCGTTCGGACGGGCCGATCAGTATCTTTATCCTTTCTGGAAGAAGTCGCTCGCCGAGGATATGGACAGTGATTTCGGCAAAGAGATTTTAAAATGCTTCTGGATTCATTGTAATTATGCCTACGATGCCATGATCCGAACGGGAGGTAACCAGGGCATTACGGCCGGCTTCGGCCAGTTGATTACCCTGTCCGGCATGGGCAAGGGCGGCGTGGACCTCAGCAATGACCTTACTTATGCCATGCTTGATGTAATAGATGAGCTGACACCGCTTCTAGAACCCAAACCGAACGTGCGCCTTCACAGGAACAGCCCTGACAAATTAATGGACAGGGTGGTCGACATGATCGCCTCCAGTCAGGGGTCGCCTTTCCTTCTTAACTTTGACGAACGCTCCATTGCAGGCATGTTGCGAGAAGCCAGGATGGCAGATGCCGGCAAGCTTATTAATGCTGATAATGTCTTCGACTATGCTCCTGTAGGCTGCCTGGAAAATACTATGTGCGGCAACGACCGCTCGGGCACCGTGGATATCAATCTAAACCTGCTCAAAGCCGTTGAGCACACCCTTACAGGAGGCTACGACTTGATACCCTGGACCGACCCTATGACCGGCAAACAGGAACAGCTCAAACGCTGGGGCGCTGCTACTGAAGATGCCACTAAATTCGGCACCTGGGAAGAGTTCTGGAATGCCTATGTCAAACAAACGCAGGCTATTGTTAAAAGGGCCGCAGAACTCTATGATCGGACCGACCGCATAAGGGCTGAGTACTTCCGCACGCCTTATCTATCCTGCCTGGTACGAGGCTGCATAGACAAGGCCAAAGACGTAAACCAGGGCGGGGCCGAGCTCAATTTTGTTACTCTCGAGGCCGTCACATTCGCCAATACCGTCGACTCGTTGCTGGCCGTTAAGAGCCTGGTCTTCGATAACAAAGACTGCACGATGCAGGAGCTGGTCCAGGCGCTCAAGGACAACTGGAAGGGACACGAGGTTCTTCAGGCCAGGGCTACCAACAAGACGCCCAAATACGGAAGGGACGACGACAGGGCGGATGAGATGGGTAAAAAGGTCATGGAGCTATGGACCGGTGAGTCATGGAAATACAAGACCTCCGCGACTGGAAAACAGTTCCGGCCGGGCATGTTGTCGTGGAATTACTGGGTCGGCGATGGTTATATCCTGCCGGCCAGCCCCGATGGGCGTCCCAAGGGCAGATTCCTCTCCAATGCCATCTGCCCCTGCGCCGGCGCCGATACCAACGGCCCGACTGCCAACGTAAATTCGGTTGGAAAAGTACTGGGCGGCAAAGATCCTGCCGGTAAGGGCGATTGGGAAGGCTATTTGAACATGCTCCCCAACGGCGCCAGCCATACTATGACTTTCAGCCCCTCGTTGCTGAGGGACGAGGAACACCGCGCCAAATTTAAAGCCTTCTTGCGCAGCTATGCCGAGAACGGTGGAAGCGCACTGCAAATAAACATGATCGACGCCGACATCCTGCGTGACGCTCAAAAGAACCCCGAGGACTACCGTCATCTGCTGGTGCGTGTAACCGGATACAATGCCTATTTCACGGCGATCGGCCGCGAGCTGCAAAACGAGATCATTGCCCGCGAAAGCCACAGGATGTAACTACCCATATGAAAACAGACCAGGACCCGGCCCTCAAGACCAATGTGGAGGAGTCAACTCCTGATAATATCGGCGGAGAGCGGGCCATTATCCTGCATACTCAGAGATTGTCCACCGAGGACGGCCCGGGCATACGCACGACCGTCTTCTTTAAGGGCTGCCCTCTGCACTGCGCCTGGTGCCATAACCCCGAGAGCATTTCTTCCCAACGGCAGATCCAGTGGATGGAAGTGCATTGCATTGGATGCGGCATATGCCTTAAGACCTGCCCGTGGGGCTGCCTGGAGAGTAAGGAAGGCGCCATAGTAAGGGATAGGTCCCTCTGCCAGGCCTGCGGCAAATGTGTGGCTGCCTGTCCGGCAGGTGCACAAGAGATGCTGGGCAGGATAGTGGGACTCGAAGAGTTGCTTTCCGAGCTGCTGAAGGACAAGGTCTATTATGACAAGTCGGGGGGCGGGATAACGCTCTCTGGCGGTGAACCGCTGATGCAACCCAAATTTGCGGCCAATTTATTGCGCAGACTAAAGGAAAACGGCGTCAGCACGGCTGTCGATACCTGCGGCCTCTGCTCTGCGGCCTCTCTGGAAATGGTATTGCCCTATACGGATTTAATTTTATACGACCTTAAGGAGATCGATCCTGAAAAGCACAGGCAATACACCGGGCAGGACAACCGACGCATACTGGAAAATTTAATTTTCCTCAGGGATTACCTTACCGCACGTCCGGCGGCTACAGCGCTATGGATACGCACTCCGCTTATTCCCGGGGCCACTGCCAACCGGGAGACCGTGGAGAGGGTAGGAAAATTTATCCGGGACAACCTCGAAGGCCGGGTTCAACGCTGGGAGCTCTGCGCCTTCAATAACCTCTGCCGCGACAAGTACAGGCGGCTGGACATGGAATGGAAATATGCCTCAACCCCATTGCTCAGCCGAGAGGAACTGCATGAGCTGGAACAGATCGCAAAACAGACGGGGACAAACCCCGATATAATTTCAGCCACTGGAGCCACACAGGTAGAAAATGCATGAAGGAGGCCGGATATGCAGGAAAATAAATTCACAAGCTTTTCAGAACAGGACATCGAAAGCTTCAAGCCGGAGATGAAAATCGGCCTGCTGGCCACCGTCAACGAAGACGGGTTTCCTCACCTGACGCTCATTTCTACCATACAGGCAAGTTCGCCTACCGAGCTTTTCTGGGGGCAATTCTCGGAAGGTATCAGTAAGGCCAACGTAATGAAGAATCCTAGAACGGGCTTCCTGATCATGACGCTGGACAGGAACCTTTGGCGGGGCAAGGCTAAATTCACCCGCACCGCCAGGGGAGGAACCGAATTCGATTTGCTCAATAATATGCCCATGTTCCGCTATAATGCTTATTTCGGCATCCATACGGTTTACTATATGGACCTGGTAGGGCACCTGGGCAAGGAGCCTCTACCCATGGGCGCTATAATCCAGGCTGCCATCAAGACCATGGTGGCCAAAACCCTGGCCGGCAAAGGCAGCGGCAGGGAAGTCCTCAACCCTTTTACACATAAGTTGATCGATAAGATCGATAACTTAAAATTCCTGGCGTATATCGATGGGGATGGCTATCCACTGATAATTCCGGTTATACAAGCTCAAACTGCGGGGACCGACAGGGTTATTTTTGCTTCATCCGTTTACCGCAATGACCTCAAGGCCATACCCCAAAATGCTACGTGCGCACTGTTCTGCATGTCATTCGACATGCAGACGGTGTTATTGCGCGGCATATTCCAGAGCATCCGCAGCATGGGAGGCATCAAGTGCGGAGAGATTGAGGTGAACTGGATCTACAACCCCATGCCGCCCAAGATGGACCAGGTCTACCCCATTAAGAAACTGGAAAAGGTCACTTCTTTTTAGGATCTCCCTGGCAGACTATTTTTTACCGTGCCGCTTCATAAAGCCCTGCATAAAAATCCTGGTGGAATCCTTTGCCTCGATAAAAAAGAAGTGCAACTTATCCTGTAATAGTGTCAGCTCCGCTCCGGGTATCCTTTCCTCCAGTATCTCGCTGTTTTTAAAGGGAATGATCTGATCGGATGTGCCGTGTATTATCATAGTGGGAGACTTGATGCTGGGCAGCCTTTCCCAGGTATCGAACTTGGATATCGCATCTGCCTGCCAGCTATAAACTTCCAGCGGCGTAGGATATTGCATGGTTACGTCATGGTAGTACTTTAAAGCATCCGGGTTTGCCTCGATGAATTCGTCCGAGCATAAAAATCGGAAGACCTCACGTGACCTTTGTTCGGGGGTCATGCTCATGAGGTAGTTATAGTCGAAAAGTATTCTTGAGCCTTCAGGAGTTGGCGGCACAGAGTGTGATCCTCCACACGATGTGCAACCCAGCACTAAATTCACCAACCTGTCGGCATGATTCAAGGCGAATTCCTGGGCTATCATGCCTCCCATGGAGATACCGAAAACGCTAGCCTTCTTGATCGACAGGGCATCCAGAACCTTGCACACGTCATCAGCCATATCAGCTATACTGAAGGGCGTATCAGGCTTATCGCTTCTGCCTGTTCCGCGGTTATCGATCAAAATCACCTGGTATTGAAGCTTAGCTAAATCCGCAGGCAGCATTCCCCAATGCATGAGATGCTGGCCGTAACCCTGAATCAAAACCAGCGGGTCACCCTGACCCACCACTTCATAGTATATTTTCACACCGCCAGAGTCAGTGAAGGGCATGTGTCCTTCCTCCTTTTTTCAGTTAACGAATTTAAGTTTGCTGGCTGCGTTTTCCCCGCAACGGATTTGATTATACATGTTGTAGCCATGAAATTGAATTGTATTCACAACAGCCATCACGCATGCTTGACAACCTCATATCGATATATTAAGATATATCTTGTTATATTTTAATGTCACGTTGGAGGGTTAAAAAATGCACGGACACAGATTTGGGCACGGCCCCTGGATGGGCAGGATGTTCCACAAGGGCGATTTTAAGTATGTGATACTCGACATGCTCAAAGATAAATCCCGCCACGGTTACGAGATAATCCGCGAGATGGAGGGCCAGTTCGGAGGTTTATATGTGCCCAGTGCGGGCATCGTTTATCCTACGCTTCAATATCTTGAGGAGCTCGGGTATGTTTCAGCCGCTGAGCAGGACGGCAAAAAGGTATATACGATCACGGATGAAGGACGAAAATTTTTGGACGCTCAAAAAGAGACTGTAGACGGCATAAGAGACCACATAAAGCAATGCGGGTTCTCACGATCGCATCACGAATTTCACGACCTTATGCACGATATAGGCAGGATATCCAGGTTGTGCGCTGGAAGCGGGTGGGCTGTGGCGCCTGACGAATTGAAAAAGGTCCGTAAAATCGTTGACGATGCATACGAAGAGATAGATAAAATTTTGAAAAGGTAGCAGAGCGCCGATTTTGCAAACCCTTCGCTGCGCTTTATAATCACTCTAAATAGTCCAAGCAATTACTGCTCTGCCTGATTATGAGTGAGGTGAATATGGGTGGAAAAAAATGGCATCCGGCGTTTTCAACTTTGGCTCTCATAGGACTGGCGCTTGTTTACATGGGGTGTGCCGGCGCAAGACCATCGGATATACAGTCTCAGCAGGCGCCCCCCTTGCAACCCATGCCCCTCTTCACGTTTGACCCCATTTCAGTGGCTCCCTTGCCCGTCGTGGCGGGCCAGCCCTTCACCGTCACTATGCCTATAGGCAATACGGGGACAGTAGCGGGAGCTTATAGCGCCGACCTTTATATCAATGGTGCAAAGGCAGATACGCAGAGCGTGCCGGTCGCTCCGGGCGCCAGTGGCAACGCAGTTTTTCAGACATCTTTGCCCGATCCGGGCTTGTACACGATTAAAATCGGACCGCAGACAGTCCAGGTAACCGTTACGCAAAACCGCGTCCCGATCACCCTTAAATTAGATACGGGGCAGGTCGATGGCTGCGATCCCCTGGTCGGGACCACATCGGATGCAGGCAATGTCATTCAGTCTCCCGATGCATATATGATTAAGTTTACGGCGCCTACGGGCGGCGCCACAATCAATGCGCTTGAAGTATTCGGTTACGTTAAAAGCAGCACTTACGATTACAATAACAGCAATATATGGGGACCCGGCACATGGGTATACGGCTGGGACATCGCCATGCTGGAACCGGTCAACCCCCAATTTCTGGTAACTATTTACGATGCCCATAAAACCAGGCTGTATATCAGCGGTTTCTCCCGAAGCCTGTTTACCTTTACTCCGGCGTGGGTAACCGTTACCATCCCGGACCTCAAGGTAAACGGTGATTTTTACGTTGAAGTGCTGCCCTATAATTTACCCGAGCTAAGCACGCAGGGTTTCGGAGGCTGGAACACCTTTGGTACCTATATTGTGCATGAATGGTACGATCAGATATGTGTCGGTTACGAGAAGGTCATCGACGTTCAATCGTGGGTCTCTTACAAGGGCAGTGTACTGCCCGAGCGCTACCTGACTTACAACTGGCTCATACGTGCCGACGGCTATCAAACGCAGTGATCTCCTTCCCCAATTGCCCGGCCTGCGCGTTACCGATATAATTGCAGCCGGCCTCTTATGGATATCACAGGAGATAGCATATGGCTACCCGGGTATTGCTAGGTATCAGATATATAGTCATCTTCGCTGGCTTATTCGCCGCCTATTTCTTCTATTTTCAATGGCATGATGCACGCCCTGCATCGGAAATTGTGCTGTTTACCTGTGTGGGCATCAACGGGTTACTGGCCTTCATTGCCCATACCCTCCTTCATAAATCCGAGCCGAAAGGCTGGGCATGGAAGCTGCTAACCCGGGCTTTCAATATGAAGTAGGTTTCGCCAACCTGGCATTCGGTGCAACCGCCATACTGGCCTTCCTGGGGCATTGGGGCGTAATAGCCAATACTGTTCTAATATTCGGTTTCTCGCTCTACATTCTGCAGGCGGTAATCTTGCATCTCAGCCGCTTTGTTTCCGGCGAAAAAAGAAGCTCCTCCTATTTTGTGGGCTCCGTTCTGGCAAACGGATTATATGCCGCGAATATGATTTTCTTTACTGTGGCTGCTATGCTGCAGGAGCACCTGGCGCCGTTTTAAAGCGCGATCTCTTATTTACTTTGGCCCTCTTTTATGGTATAAAACACCTTAAGAAAGCGAAGATGCGATTTGGCTCATACTCATTGGAAAATCCTACCCGAAGCAGATAAGCCCCTGGCCTACAAGGGCGTAGACGCGCTCGTTGCGAAGTTGCTTTATAACAGGGGTGTACTCAATTCCTCGGACGCCGAGATCTTCCTTAAGGCGGATAAACGCCTTTCGATTGACCCGTTTACTATCCCTGATATGCATCTCGCCGTTAGCCGCGTTTATAAAGCCCTTATGTCCGGCGAAAAAATAGCAGTTTACGGGGATTTCGATGCCGACGGCATAACCGCTACGGCCTTGCTGGTGCAGGGTCTGAGTGCGCTGGGCGCCGATGTAGTTCCCTATATACCGCACCGCCTGTACGAGGGCTATGGCCTGAAAATAGCGGCACTCGAGAAGCTGCGCAAAGAGGGCGTAACCCTGGTTATCACAGTCGATACCGGCATCACTGCCTTTGAAGAGATCGAGAAGTCTCACAAGATGGGCATGGAAATCCTGGTTACAGACCACCATGTTCCCCTGCAGGAACTGCCTTCAGCCAAAATCATAGTCGATCCCAAGCGCTCGGATCCCGCCAGTTCATTTATTGATTTTGCCGGTGTGGGAGTGGCCTTCAAGCTTTTACAGGCCCTTCTATCCGGATCAAACCGTGAAGATTTGCTCAACAGCTCCCTGGAACTGGTTACACTCGGCACTATCACAGACATGTCCCCTTTGTTAAGCGAAAACCGCTACCTAGTAAAATCCGGGCTACAGCTTCTCAATAAAACCAGGCGTGTCGGCCTGCTAGAATTGATGAACTGCGCGGGCATCGACAAGAGCAAGCTGACCGCCGAAACAATTTCCTACCAAATAGGGCCTCGCTTAAATTCGGCCGGACGCCTGGACGATGCTGGCACCAGCTACCAGTTGCTCGTGACACAGGACCACGCGCAGGCTAATACCCTGGCCATGGAGCTGGAGGGAAAAAATAAAGAGCGGCAGCGCATCGTTGCGGAAACTTACGATAAGGTGCGACGGCAGATCGTAGCGGACGGCGTCGACAGGCCGATACTTTGGGCCAGCGACGCCGATTACCAGTCGGGAGTGATGGGGCTGGTGGCCGGCAAGCTGACGGACGAATTTTACAGGCCTGTGATATTGATAAAGATAGGTACGGAAACCTGCCGGGGCAGCGGGCGCAGCATCCCCGAGTTCGATCTCATGGCCGCCCTCAAATCCTGCCACCATCTTCTCACCAGGTATGGAGGGCACGCCCGGGCAGCGGGCTTTAACCTCCACACTCGCGATTTACAACAGGTGCAAAAAAGACTGAGTATGCTGGCAGAGGAACAGTTGACCGGTCTGGACCTGCGGCCGCACATCAATATCGATGCCGAAGTCCCGCTCTCGGTATTCTCCAAAGGAGTGTTCGACGATATACGTCATCTGGAGCCATTCGGAATGGACAATCCCGCCCCCGTATTTTTGAGCCGCAAGGTGGAGGTCGTGGAACAGAAGCTGGTCGGCAGCCAGAACGACCACATCAAATTGAAGCTTAAGCAGGACGGCATAGTCTGGGATACCATGGGCTTCAGGCTGGGAGGCTATCTGGGCGAGCTGGCCAGGCATATCGACGTGGTCTACTGCGTAGAAGTCGATAACTTTAACGGCAAGGGACAGCTACGGCTCAATCTTCTGGATTTTTCACGCTCGTATTAGGCTCTTCGATAGCCGCGGTCCCGCCGGTCGATTTGTATCTAATCGCCCTCACAATAAAGACAATCAGAGCTATCGGGACCATGACAATGTCCACAATCTGCGCCTGGGGCAGGCCGAAAAGGAAGGGCTCTCCCTCCCGGAAAAAGTGAATAACAAAATCACCGACGCCGAAAACGACAAAATAAAGCACGAAAAGCTGGCCCTGCGGCTTCAACCTTTTGCGCAATAGCCACAAAATACCGAATCCGATCAGGTTCCAGACCAGGTGAAAAAGCTGGGTAGGATAAATCGGAACGCCCTGGGGGGCATAGGTGTTGGGGTTGTCATAAATAACCGCAATAGGCAAGTCGCACGCATCGCCGTAACAGCAGCCGTTAATCAAGCATCCTATCCTGCCTATGGCCTGAGCCAGGATTCCTCCGGGAGCTATTATATCGCCTAACTGCCACAGGGAAATTTTCTTAACCAGCACATAGATTGCGATGGCGACAAAGGCTCCCAACACCGCTCCCCATATAGCCAGTCCGGCAAAGTTCAATAGCTCCGCCGGGTGGAGCATATAATAGTTCCACTGGTCTATAATATGCAGTAGTCTGGCCCCCGCTATGCCGCCGATGACCGCCCAAAGGGCCACATCCCAGATCATATCCTGCGAGAAGCCCTTTCTTTTGGCCTCCAGCAGGGAGATTACGATGGCGGCAATCACAGCCAGTACGATCATAACACCGTACCACCTGATCTCCAGCGTTCCTATGGTCAGAAGTACCGGATTCCAATTAATATCCCACATTTTTATACTGCCTTACTAAAGATTGCGTCGACGAACAGCCCGGCATCGAAAGGAGCGATATCGTCGATCTTTTCACCTGTGCCGATATATTTAATGGGAATCCGAAGCGCATCGCAAATCGCAAAGACGATGCCGCCTTTGGCAGTCCCGTCGAGCTTCGTCAAAAAGATACCCGTGACGTCGGTGGCCTCGGTAAAACTGCTGGCCTGCGACAGCCCGTTTTGGCCCGTAGTGGCATCTATAACGAGCAACACATCCATGTCCGCCTGATATTTGGCGGCTACCTTTTTGATCTTTTTTAACTCGTCCATGAGATTATGCTTGGTCTGAAGCCTGCCGGCTGTATCGATTATAACGACATCCGCCCGGCGGCTGCGAGCCGCCTCCAGGGTATCAAAGACCACAGCTCCCGGATCGGCTCCCGGCTGGTGGGCGATAACATCCACACCTACCCTTTCCCCCCACATCTTAAGCTGGTCGGCGGCAGCAGCACGGAATGTGTCGGCTGCTCCCAGCAGAACCTTCTGCCCCCTGTTTTTGTACTCGTTAGCCAGCTTGGCGATGCTGGTGGTCTTGCCCGTCCCGTTCACTCCCACCACCAGGATTATTTTCATACTATCGGCTGGATTAGTAATCGTTGCATCGGGCGCAACACTTAATAGCCTCTTCATTTCCGCTTTTAAAGCATCACTGACCTGGCTGCTTTCAGCCAGCTTTTCATTTTTAACGCGTTTCCTGACCTCTGAAAGCAGCTTATCGGTAGTCTCGACTCCCACATCGGCAGTTATAAGCAACTCCTCAAGCTCGTCCCAAGTTGAATCCTCGATTCTCAGATGGCTGAAAAGGTCGGCGATCCTGCCGAAAAGCCCTTCACGGCTGCGCTTGACGCCGCGTTCTGTACGTTCGATTAAGTCCGTCATTCAAATACCGTTTAACTGTAGAATTGTATTCCATTGGCAGCGTCACCGGCAAATAGCGGCTGGCTTGTCTTGCCCGTGAGCCATTGAGGACAATAACCAGAAAGGTGTGAAAGCTATTTGGTCTCAACTACCTTCTGGTAACCTTTAAGCATCTCGGTCTTGATCATCTTGCGCACCATCTCACGCATCTTGGGATCCTGTATCATCTTGACCATCTGCCCGCTGAACTCAAGATACCTGGTATCGTTCTGCGGGAAATCGAACATGCCATGCGATTCATAAAACCGGAAATCGGCATCGAAAGGAAAGCGCAACCTGGACCAGATCTGATCGCGGAAGAGTTTATGCCCACCCACTCCCAGAAAGGTGCTGGGCCTGATGTATTTTTGTTGGGAATAATCCACGCATTTGACGGCGAAATCATCCAGCAGGGCATCAATCGTGGATGAATCCCCGCTTTCATCGGTTATTACACCTGCCAGGTTGGCCTCCGACATCTCGGCCTGCCCCAGCATTATCTCCTGCAAATTGGCCAGTTGCGAGAGCGGGCCCGATACAATAAACCCGACCTGCTTGCCTATCCGTGTAGGTATGTGTCCATTGAAAAAGCTCCTGTCCCAGAACATTTTGATCCTTGAGGATAGAAAACGGTCCTTAATGGCCCCGGCGAATACGGTCACATCTGAATCACTGCCCGAGTTGAAGAATTCCATAAAGCCGTCCTTATCCCTGTAAACACAGACGTTGTCGAAGGCGCACTGCAAGCATCCCAGGCAGCCGCCCTTCATGTCGATATCTCGCAGGTTAAACACTTCGATATCCTGTTTAAATGACTTCCGGAACCTGTCAACCATATTTGCAATGTTGGATTTTTCATCCATATCGGCCAGTACCCTGATTTTAATTCCGCCTGTATCTACCGGTTTGATTGTTTTGCCCGGCTTATAGGCAAAAGAGCTGCATTTCAAAGGCGCATAGCTTTTACTCGTGGGCGCCTGGTTCTTAATAGCCTGCAGGAAATCACCTGCCCATTTAGTCAATATCCTGCGCTTGTCGTCGACAAAAATATCGTCCATATCAGCGGAGAATGACTCTATAAATTTCATCCCCAAGTCGTCGCAGATGCCGTGTATATAGCTATGAGCAGTATGGTCGAAGAAATGGATGGAGGTGCTCAGCGCACAGGCGTATTTGCCCTCGAAAGCGCTGGTAACGCCCCGCTCGAAGACCATCTCGATGAACCTTTTGTATTGAGAGGCTACCAGGAAGACATAGAGGGGGAAGGCCCATATCACACCGTCAGACCCTTTCACCGTTTCTATGGCCTGCAGAAATGCTTGATTATCCTTTTCCAGCTTCAAAATATCGTGAGCAACGTTAATAAGCTCGAACTCATGCCCCGGGAACTTTTTCTGGATGAACTTTACATACTGGACGGTGACGCTTACTTCACCCTTGGGACTACCGTTGAGGACTGCTATCTTCACAGGTTTATCCTCCTGTTAAAAAATTGATGGAAGCGAGACTGGCCCGCTTCCATCAAGCATATCACAACGATATTTTGTACACAAACTATTGTTCAGGGGATGTAAAGCGCTATTTCAATTCCAGCCCAATCTTAAATGCCTTGCCGACCTCTTCGCCCAATCCCTGGTACACGTTGGCGGGCAGCATAGTCCAGATCAACGGCTTGATCTTTTTCACGTCGGGATGCTGTCCGGAAAAACAGTTGCCCGATACATACACTTCCTCGATCTTTCCCACTACAAGCACATGGCTGCCCAGGTCGAGGGTGTGCTCGATTTTGCATTCCAGGTTCACCGGGCACTGTTGCACCATGGGCGCCGTCTCCAGCTTCCCGTAGAAAATATCGAACCCGCAGACCTTGACTTTATCTACTTTGTCCCCGCTCACTATACCGCAGTAATCAACCTCTTTGGCCTGATGAATGGAGGGCACATTGACGGAGAAGGTCCCCGTCTCGTTCATCCCCTTGAGTGTATAGCGCACGTGCCTTATGGCCACGGATATCATGGGCGGCTCGCTGCAGGCGATGCCTGCCCAGGCCACCGTCATTAAATTGGCTTTGCCTTCTACGTTGGCGCCCACCAGCAGCGCCGGGGTGGGATAGACCAGGGTTTGAGGCCCTATTTTGACCTTTTCCATTAGCATTCGCTCCTTTTATCCAGGAAAATATCTATTTCTCAAGTATTTCTTTCATAGGCGTCCAGTAGTAATCTATCCAGCCCTGCTTGATATCCTCGTAAAATTTCTCCGGCACCCCGCTCTGGGTGAACGTGAGCCTGGTCCCGCCGTCCACTTTCTTTAGCACAAACGTGGCCTTTGAGTAGTGCCCTTTGGGCCAGTCGCTATAGCGCCAGGTCTGAACGATCTTTTCATCCGGCGCCAGCTCCAGGTTCACGCCCTCGATGTAATCGCCCACCGTGAACTTCCCGCCTACGCTACGGCTGATCTTGGCCTGGTCGCCGGCCAGCACGGAATGCTTTTTGGAGTCCATCAATAGTTCGTAAACCGCGTGCGGACTGGCCTTGAACGTCGCTTGTTGCTTGATCTGCCTCGTCTCCATTCCAACCCCCTTTTATATCTGTTTAAAGGATTTTAGCACAAAAAATACTTGGGAACGTAAGATCAAAGCCCCGAGCGATAGTTATACCAGTGTAGCAGGTGCATCCACCTCTTGTAGTTTAGATTTTATCAATTCAACCATACACTCCGCCGCCGCTGACCTATTTTCATTCTCAGATTGCGTGATTGTCTCCCTCCATTTGATATAAGGGGATGTCTCTGCCAGACATTTAAGATCACCCAAGTGGTCGCATTCTCCCCATATTGGGCAAGGAAGATAAGGCTTGGCTTGTCGAGTGTATTCACATCCAGGGCACATTCCCCACATCATGCCGTATTTAGCCCAGCCTTCCCACTTGCACATGTTCCGTTCACCCGTAGCCGCTAGCCACTCCCAGAGTTCCAGCCAGATCTCGAGGGCTTTACGTTTTGTCAATTGCATCTTGTCACCTCCCTTCACAAACTCCCGCTTCGTCCCTCTACCTATCCACCCCACTATTCTATCACCCCTGTACATAGCGCAGATGCAGTGTGGCCGATCTTGCTCACAGACTTACAAAACGAATATTAAGTATCGAAGCATCAGGGAGTAGGGAGAGTTGCAACGATGGTGGCTAGCCGGTCATATGTCTCTTTAAAAGATGATGGTAATGCCTTTTCCATCTCAGTTCGGTTTAGATGCGAGATTCTTGCCGCCTCAATTACCCAAAGCCCTGCTACTTGGATAATTGCTGCCTTTACTTCTGGTTCCATAATGCGAACCTCCCTCTCAAAAATATCCCCATAAGGATATGGCTAAGAAAGTGCAAAATCAACCAAGAGTTAACTTGACCGCCAAAATTAAAATTAAAGGGGGTCATTAAGGTTCGTGAGACCTAGTTCCTTTGCTTTGGCCGAACATTTTTCCTGGAATGCGGAAGCTATTCCTAGCGGGTCTTCTGAAGTTGGTAGCTTAGATGATTCGGTAGTAAGTTCAATTCCCAATCGCCTAGAAACATCACCAAATGTCTTACTATCAACATGGGTAGCCATCCTTGTTACTAGTGAATTGGCAGAAGTAACCATTGCATCCGCAGCTACGAAACGTTGGGTTTTTAATAAATTAGCCTTTAGTTGGTCAATTTCCCATTCTGCATCCATTCCCATACATATTGCCTCCCTTCCAATAATATGCTCACTAGGGTATAGCAGTAGGAATGTAAAATCAATAAAATGAAGCTAAACCAACCAAGAGTTAACTTGACCCCTACTTGAAATATGTCCACAAACATTGTACATTAGAACATAATAGGTGTTCGAAAAATGACGGTTTTAAGGTATTTCATCACATCAAAAGCCAAGAGGACGGTGCTTAAGCTCTTCCTGGCCGACATTGACAGCACTTTTTATACCAGGGAGGTGGCCCGCCTGACCGGCGAACCCCTTAACGCCGTGCGTCGAGAACTCGGTTACATGGAGAAAGCGGGGCTGCTGCGCTCCCATATGCTGGGCAATCTAAAATATTTTGAAGTCGTCCGGGACTTCCCTTTCCTGGCCGAGTGGAGGAAAATCATTCTCCGCACGCCTGAGGAACCGGTGGCGGCCACCGGGCAGCATACCCACACAGTCAATAAACTTAAGGTACGTGATAAATCCCTTGAAGAAGCGATAGTCCCGGGTACCCGGGTCATAATGGAACGGCAATCAGCGCCGGCCGGCACAGCCGATGCTGCACTTGCCACCCTGGGCCAGGCCCCCGCCCGCTCGGTTGCGGGCATTACACAGCACCTGGCAGAACAGTTTAAGGATATCTCTTCGATCACACTGGTCCTGATACACGGTGAAGCGGCCATATCCACGGAAATACCCCGCGACGGCGTAGACCTGCTAGTAGTGGGCGACGTTTCAGAAGGCGACCTGCTCCAGCTACTGGGGGGTGTCGAAGATGAGACCGGTGTAAAAATTAACCTGCGGCGTATGACGCGCAGCGATTTTGACTACCGCAATGTGAGGGGCGACCCTTTCGTCCGGCGTATTTGGAGCGAGAAGAAGCTGGTCGTCAAGGCCAGGCATTAGTTAATCTTTATATGGCAATACGCGAGCTTCGCCTTCCAGCAATATCACCATAACATCGCTTGCTACAGATGAATTGATCTCATCTGCCAGGCGCTCCAACTCTTCATCCGACCTCTGCGTCGGATTGTCCGGCGCTTCCCCGGCATATTGCGCAGCTCGGACTTTATAGCCCAGTTTGTTATCGAAAAACGATAGCGCTGGAGAATTTTTGTCATAGAGCAGCACCATTACGTTCTTACGGGGAGCGGCTTTTTCCGACCCCAGTTTGAGGTCCTTTCTGACGGCACTAAAATGATATAGCAACACCGGAACGGCAATAAAGACCGTTTGCAGGCTCCACTTCATATTGACCAGGACGTCTATCCCGAAGTTTGCGGTCAGGAGACCGTTTAATATCTGGTAGACAACATTGACCAGGTCGGCCGCCAGTGTCACGACTGCGACCCCTATTATTCCAAACAGGTATATACGGCGTGACCTCGCAGCCCTTTCCAGCATTCCTTCCGCTTGAACCATGTTGATGACGCGGCTCCAGTAATATAGCCAGATGGGAATGGAAACCACGAGCAATGACAGGCTCCAGCTGAGCTGATTTGTCCACCATTCCGGCCCGGCTATGACGGTTTCAGGCCTGATACTGCGGACGATGGCATCCAGTGGTATACCCAGCAAAACGATAAGTCCGCTTACCAGCGCTCCTATCCCCAGGAATGCCATAAGGTAGTAATGCACGCGCCGGGCGGAAAGACGGCGATCCTTGATCTGCAGTGCTTCTTCCTCGGCCATGCGAAGATGATAAAACCAGATAAAGGCGGCCACCAGGATAGCCGGGAGAGACCATCCCAGGAACTGGTAATATGCATTTATATCGCGGCCTCCTCCGAACGACCAGTAGATAACTTTATAGATGGTCTGCGTTAACGCCACCAGGCCGGTTATCGCACCGCCGAGGATGGCAAACAGATAAAAATATACCTGGCGCAGTGACGAATTAAGGTCACCCCGGGCCATATACAGCCAGTGAAATGCCCAGGCCACTCCGCCGACCAGTATCCATGAAAGGCTGCTGCGCGACCCGCTGTTCCAGAAACTGCTTCTAACTATGTCGCCCTGCCATATAGGGAGCGCAACGAAAGCAGCGTTGACTGTCTGGACAATTCCCGAGGTCAGCCAGACCAGTCCCGCCGCTGCCAGTATATAGACGTACCACCGCCATAACGTCTTAGCTATTGCCGTTGGATGGCCTTCAGCCCGGGATAGCTGCCAGTGATAGTACCAGATTGCCCCAGCCGTTATAAAAATAGCGGCGCCGCTTGGGCTGAACTCGTCGGGCTGCAAACCCCCCATAAGCCAGACAACCAACCCGTCCAGCGCAAATAACGCGCTAAAAGCCGATACTATGATGACAAAATTGAGGAAAAAAGCACGCAGGGCCGATCCGTATTCATCCGAGCTTCTTCCCGCCTGCCGTTGAATCGTCCCCCAGAAAAGCAGCCAAAGGGGGCACCCTATTATAATCATGGCAATGCCAAGGCTCAATTGCCCTCTAATATCACCTACTTTCGCCAGGGTAAAATTACTGATTATCGTATCAAAGGAAAGTGAGAGCAGGTTTACTACGCCGGCCGCAAGTATGCCCAGCGTAATCAAGGCCAAAATATAGAAAAACACATGCCTGACCGTACTCACTGGTTACACTCCTGTTTCAGTATAGCCACCACAGGTCTATAGGCTGTTGAATCAACCACACATCACCCGCTTTCTGCAGCAGAAATGTGACATTATTCGAGCTGACAGGATCGTTTAAAGGCCCGTTGGGCCTGAATACCTCAATAACAACATCTACGCTGGCATTATCATCATTGACAGTCGACTTTACTATGCTGGCCGTCCAGGATGAAGTGGAATTCCGGGAGTTCTGTGTGGAGCTAACCCATTGGTCCAGGGTGTTCGTTTTGTCCGTTCCCGCCTGGGGGGCAAGGAAATCATAGGCTTTGGTATAATCACGGTCCCTGACCGCCGTAAGGAACCGCTGCACTGTGCCCTCAGGCGAATTTTCGGGCAGAATTTTGACCGGCTGGTTGCTTCCAATTACGGCAATGATAACTGAAATAGCAACTATCGCCAGGATCAAAATTCCGAAACCCAGCAGAAAGCGGCTGGAGCTACTCATTTTTTCCCCCATGCCTCCATCGCGGCATTTTCCCACAATTGCTACATATCTGCAACCGGGCTAATTCTCTAATTCTTCCTCGTTTATCACGGCCTATCAATAAGTACTCAAATACCGAGATGGCGAAAATAGTGAACAGTATCATAGCCAGCATATCGCCCGGCCTGAAACCGTTGGTTTTCATCCAGTCACCTATGGATGTTTGATCATACATCCAACTGGCCAGCATGAAGAAGTTGAAGAGGGTCAGGTAAAACATGATGCGGCTAAAGGTGTAGCTCAAAGCGGTACGCATCACGTTTTTCAGGTAGTTGTAGGTTTCCATGGTTCTCCTTTAATAAATTTATTACTGAAAGACGCCCAGCAGTCCTCTTAGAAGAATGACCGCAGCTTTCTTATCCAGGGGTTCGTTATTGTTGCCGCACTTGGGCGATTGGATACAGGCCGGGCAGCCGTCGCGGCAGGGGCACTCCTCGATAGCTTTTAACGTGGCAGCCCATAGCTGTTCGACAATCTCATATCCCTTTTCGGCGATGCCTATGCCCCCCGGGTAGCCGTCATAGATAAAGATCTGGGCACGGCCCGTATCGGCATGGAAGGGGGTTGATACGCCGCCTATATCGTTGCGGTCGCACATGGCGAAGAGGGGCAGGATGGCAATGGCGGCGTGCTCTGCAGCATGCAGGCCGCCGTGAAAATCGAGTTTGCCTTTCTCAATGGTATCTACGGCTCTCTGCGGAACATCAAACCACAGCGATTGTGTTATAAAGCGCATGGGCGGCAGGTCCAGCACTTCCTCACCCAGTACCTCATCGGTATAGTGCTTTTTCTTTTTGAAGCCGTCCACCTGGTTGGTAACGTCCACTATGCCCAGGCATACGCGCACCCCATTGCATTCTTTTTCATGTATCTTCTGGATGACCCTGATATCGGTCATCTCCAGTGTTTGGGTATAGTAGGGTACGGTGGCCGGTTCGACCACCGCGATGTGTTTCTCTATATCCAGCTCCCTGACGAAATATGACTCCCCCTGATGCAGATAGATGGCGCCGGGATGGACCTGCCAGAAGGCATGGTCTTCCTCGACCGTCTCCAACAATTCATAACCTTTGGAAGAATCCAGCACCTGGTAATTCTGGCTGGAAGCCGATCGCACATTTACGTCCTGGGCCGGATAGGAAAGCTGGGGAGCAATATACCAGCGGTCGTCGACCTTCCTCAACCTTCCTTCGTCTTCCAACTCTGCCACTGCAGGCATCATTACATCGCCAAAATAGCTCGAATCGATCTCTTCTAATTGCCTTTCCCAGGCCGCACACAGCAGGTGCGGCTTTAAAATATTGCCGTTTTCCCAGTTGATCAGGGCGTTTTCAAACGGCTTGCCGAAAAAGAAGCCGGGATTATTCATGAAATACTGGTCCAGCGGGTTGTTCTGCGCCACCAGAAAAGTGAGCGACCTCTCACCCCGCCTGCCGCTGCGCCCGGCCTGCTGCCAGGTGCTGGCTATGCTGCCGGGGTAACCGGTAAGGACGGTGGCATCCAGATCACCGATATCGATGCCGAGTTCAAGGGCGTTGGTGGCGACGGCGCCAAGCAGCTCGCCGGAAAACAGTTCCCGCTCTATTTCACGCCTGTCCGAGGCCAGGTAGCCGGCACGGTACGGTTTTATTTTTTCCGCCAGCGGCTTCCCCAGCAGGTCCCGGCTGTAAACATAAATCAGCTCTGTAAGTTTTCTCGTGCCGGCGAAGGTGAGCGTTCGCACCCCCTTGCGGACCAGGCCGGTGAAAAGATAGGTAGCCTCGCTGTTGGCACTGCGGCGGGTGCTCCTGGCCTCATCGATGATGGGAGGGTTCCAGAACACGAAGGCCTTTCCACCATAGGGAGCGCCGTCATCACCGATCACCTTAAAGGGCAGCCCGCTCAACCTCTCGGCATGCTCCCCGGGATTGGCTATGGTGGCCGAACAGAACACAAATTGTGGGCGGCTGCCATAAAAATTACAGATACGTCTGAGCCGGCGCAGTATGCATGCCAGGTGGGAGCCGAAGACGCCGCGATAAACGTGCGCCTCGTCTACAACCACATATTTCAGGCGGCGGAAAAATCTATCCCACATTTGATGGTTGGGCAGTATGCTTACATGAAGCATATCGGGGTTTGTGAGCACAATGCGTGCGCGCTTCCTGATCGCTGCACGCTCTTCGGACGGAGTATCGCCGTCATAAGTGGCGCATTCCCAGGGCAAATTGATGGTCTTACCGGCCAGCCCCGTTAACGAACGAAGCTGGTCCTGCGCCAGCGCCTTGGTTGGAAACAGATATAAGGCCCGGGTGGCCGCGTTTTCGAGCATGGTATTCAATACCGGGATGTTATAGCAAAGGGTTTTTCCGCTTGCGCTGGGGGTTGCCACCATGACATTTTCTCCCTGCCTCACCGTGTTAACGGCATCTGCCTGATGGGCATAAAGTGTGGTAATGCCTGCACGGTCCAGACGGTCCTGGAGAAGGGGCTCAAGGGGTTTATCCAGCCAACCGGGCCGCACATCGCGGGCCGGGATGTATTGAATATGCACTATCTGACCTTGGTATTCGGGGTCGCTTTTAAGATACTCAAGGAAGGAAGAGGTATCCATTGGCGTAATTATACAAACTCTAAAAACTAAACTCTAAATCCTAAATAAATACGAAATTCTAATTGAATGCTTTGAGTTTGGTGCTTTAGATTTGTTTAGAGTTTAGAATTTGGGGCCTAGAATTTACTAGTAGGTTTCGATTTCTTTTTCGATGATTTCGACGGTGGGATAGTCCCTGTTAATTAATGCTATGGCCGAATCGATGACCTCATCCACACGGTGACTACGATTGCTGACACAAGCTATTCCGATCGTGGCTATCTGCCACAGATCATGGTCATCAACCTCTGCGATGGAGATGTTGAATTGTTTCTGAAGGCGTGAAATCAGCGATTTCACCGTACTTCGCTTATCCTTGAGAGATTGGCTCTCAGGGATATGTATCTTCAGCCTGCAGATAGCAATATTCACGAAAGCCCGATCTGCCGCCCCGGTACTGTGCGGTGGTAAATACTCCCGCGGGAGACTGCGGGAGATTTATATATATTTAAAGTTCCGGTTTAGACGATGCGTAACAGGCGCTGCAATAAACCGGACGTTCCTGTCTCGGTTCAAAGGGTACTTCACACTCGGTGCCGCACCTTGCACACGTGGCTTTGAACATCTGTCTGGACTTGCCTGAACCGCCAGAGCGGGACTGCTTCCTGTTGGTTCTGCAATCAGGGCAGCGCTTGGGTTCGTTCTGAAGTCCTTTCGACTGATAGAATTCCTGCTCGCCTATCGTGAAGACGAATGATTTGCCGCACTCGGCACATGTAAGGGTCTTGTCCGTTAGGGCCATTGATGCCTCCTTGTTGATAATCACTATGCCCCATGGATTCTGGACGGGTCCGTTCGGCTCAAGACCTCTTGAAACACACGCTGGGAGTCTCAGTCCCGGCATTGTGGTCTCCCGATTTTAAGAGGTTGCCAGCTTAAGACTCACCATAAAACCAAGGTTTGCATACTCGCATTAGTGTAGATTATAATTTCCATTAAGTCAAGACGTATATTTCGTATAAGGATATTGACATGCCCGCTAACTATGAATATGAAAGCCAACCCATGGCTCGCAGTATAATAAGTATCGCAGCCTGCACTATCATCGGCGCCATCCTGCTTTTCGCAGGTATAGGCAAGCTGGCTGAGCTGGGTACTATCCCTGGCCAGACTGAATTTCTGGATAAATTTATACCCGACTTTATATTGACGCCGGAACTGGCAGGTTTTATCGGAATGGTCTTTATCCCCTGGATACTGCCCATTGGGGAAATTCTGGTCGGCGCCGCCCTGGTGATAGGCATCTGGCCGCGACTGGTCGCAATACTGTTTATACCGCTTGTCCTGGGATTTATGGCCAACAATTCCTACGCAATAGCTATAGGACGGGAGAAATTCCCCGAGTGCGAGTGCTTCGGTATTTTCGGGGGCCTGACTCCCCTGGAGTCCATGTATATAGACATCGGGATGTTCATACTGGCCATTTTAATAATTGTGCTTCATCCGGGCCGCTTCTTCTCACACCAGTTCTGGATCAACAAGCTGCTATCCAAAAAGAAAGAATAGCCCTACAAGGCTCTTTAGAGGACTTTTTAAAGCCATGAGTTCAGGATCATTAGTTCGCCCCGCTATCGTATTTACACTTTTCTTGCTTCTCATTCCGGCCCTGGTCGGCTGCAGCGTAGAGCAGCAGGAGGCGGCCCCGGTACAACAGCCCGCTCCGGCTGTAGCTACGTCGCTGGTTATTACAGCCTTGACTGCCGACAGCCAGGTTCCGTTACTGGGCAAGACTAATGTTACCTGCGATACCTCCGATCCCAGTGATGACAACCTGACCTACAAATGGACTGCCACCGGCGGCAATATCAGTGGCACAGCTTCTACAGTTACCTGGACAGCCCCCGAAAAAGGCGGTGACTACGACATCATGGTTGTGGTTAGTGATAGCAAGGGCGGCTCCACCACCGGCAATGTCATCATAAATGTACCTGAGAAACCCAATAATCCCCCGGTTATCACTTCTATACAGTTCACGCGCCAGGCGCACTTGCCGATCACGATCAAAATATCAGGAGTTGAACAGACTAAAATGCCTGAACTCATAATCAAAAAATATGAGACGGCCGATATCTCCTGCGTGGCTAGCGATCCTGATAACGACAAGCTAGATTATGTGTGGATGGCAACCGGAGGCAAGTTGATCGGGAATGGTTCAAAAGTGCAGTGGATTGCCCCAGGCCTGGCGGACAATTACACGATTAGTGTGGAAGTATCCGACAGCAAGGGAGCAACAACCACTTTCACGATCCCGGTTACGGTGAAATGCTGCAGCGTCTGATCCTCTTCAGATTTGGACCAGCTTTATATCGCCCCAGGCCCCCATCCTGTCGCCTATAATTATTACTATCCCGGTAATACCTTTTATCTCTTTTCCATAATCCAGCGCGCCCTGAATATCCTCCGGTATCTTAACCAGGTTGCCGACAGCAGTTGCCGCAGCATCGGCCAGCGCTGCTGATTTGGACAGAACTATGGTAGCGTCCGTCAGCCCCATGCTCAGCGATGGCCCCACCGTCCCCGAGGAGGTACACACGCCCAGGGGAGTATCCTTCGGGTCGATCTCGAGTGCCAGCTTATCCGTAAAAGGCGAGTTCCCGGCAAATATGCCGATGCGCCGCTTCCTCCTGGTTCTAAAAAAGATATCACCGCCGTTTTCGACAATGACCTCCGGGCAGTGGTCGAGAAGCCTTTTCCCTACGAGTTCAGCCATGGCTCCGGCTACCGCTGCCATCGGCCCGACACCGGCAGCCTGCCCCGCGTGAGCCATCAGCCGGACGATTTCGGGAGCGTTTTCTTCTACCTGCAAAGGCCTGAGGCTGTGCAGAAAAAGTGGATGCGACCGGATATACTCCTCCAGCGGTGTGCGGCATTCACCGATCAAAGACAGCGTCTGGCTGGTAAGGTCCCTCCCGGCAAGGACAAAAAGGTCGGTCTCTTTAACTGAGGCAGTAAAAGAGATAAGGCCGTAGCCCTTTATCTGATGGCGATAGGTCCGCTGCTCATACATAGCATCAAAGCTGGAAATCCCACCAAAGCATTAGAAGTGCAATTCCATGGCGCGCGGCGGGCAGGCCCTGACGCATAGCTCGCAGACTATGCATTTGGAGTTATCGAAGGTCACCTTTCTGCTGCGCTTTTCAAGCGAAAATGCCCTGGTCGGGCACATGGTGATACACGCCCCGCAGTGCGTGCAGCGCTCTTCATTGCGCGTCACATCCTGGCTCAATGCCTGTATTTCCACGCCGGCAGATTGAAGATAACGTATGCCGCGATCATATTCCTTC
This sequence comes from Dehalococcoidia bacterium UBA1162, assembly GCA_002311135.1. GTDB lineage: Bacteria > Chloroflexota > Dehalococcoidia > GIF9 > UBA5629 > UBA1162. The sequence goes on along the minus strand of DBZK01000045.1, from coordinate 10,315 downwards.
TGTTCGCCTGATAGCTCCATTATCATCAGGCCTTCTTCGCCCGGTGATATGGAAGCTTTAAGTATGTTGAAATCCAGCGTGTATTGTCTGATTAACCCGGAAACAATGGGCTTGTCGGTAGTCTTTTGCGGGAAGTGCAACACTATTTTTTTAGAAACTTTCATTTCTCTTATCTCCTTCAGGACAGCGGCCTCTCCTCAAGCGTTTTGAGCTTAATGCCTGATTCTACGCCCGGCAAAGCCGCCACCGGGTCGGTTAGCAGGAACTCGCCTTTTTTGATCCAGTCCTTGAGCGTGCTTGCTATTTCCACCGCTCCCGGATAACTCGAAAGCGATGCTGTGGGGATTTCTTTGCCGTTTACCGTTATTTTGCCCGATTTCAGTTCGGCGTAGCTTACTTCGGCCATGACATCGGGCTTCCGGTTAGGGTAAGCGTCAGCATAATCAATAACCGGAGCCAGGATATCGGCGTCTGTTACAAGCGTATATCCGAGGATTTCCTCATTCAATATGGGAATGGGTACCCCTATTCCGACGGTAAGCGTCACTCCATATCCCAGGAAACTGGTGCCAACCAACCATTTCGGCTTCATTTGCTTGAGGTCACCGATAACGGCCAGTGTGCCTGCGCCCCTGGTAGGGACGCCCTTCTCCGTTCGTGGGGCCGAGGGATTATGCTGCGTTCCGTTCCAGGCTACATAACCTGTACCACCGCCCAGGAATATCTTTGTACCAATGCCGATCGTTTTATAAAGCGGATCGTTCATAAGAGGCGCCAGTTGGCCCGCCGAGCAGAAATTGGCATTGCCCATCCTGGGCTTGAGAACGCCCATGTAGGTGTAAATCATGCGGTCGCTGACATTTACCGCCACATTATAGTTCTGGTAAGCATTGCGCATGTTGAACAAAACGGCCTCATTGATGGTATTTATATTTATCCAGGTCTCAATCTTCTTCCGGGGATAGCAGTCCGTACCATAGGCAGTGGCCACCATTTTGACATCTTTGCCTGCCACCAGCTCTTCTATAACGTGGCCGCCCCCGTATTTGAATTCGCCCGGGTATATCCTGTTTTTGGGATCGTCATCCGGCATAGCTGTTGCTCCCAGAATAATATCGACAGCAGCTACTCCCGTGTAGGCCGGGACATCATTAAGGTAGACCCTGCCACCACCCACCTTGATCCTGGGGCTGGTATGGCCAAGGTTCATATAAGCGCTGGACGAGCACATCGGGCCAAAGGTCCCGGTAGTAACCACATCGATCTCTTTGGCTGCTGCGGCTACACCCTTCTTTTTGGCGATATCGATCACCTCTTCGGCAGTGACCACAACCGCCTGGCCTTTTTTGATTTTCTCGTTGATCTCAGCGATCGTTTTGGCCATATTTTCCTCCTTTATAAAAATTTTCAGCCCGTGCGGTGAAGCTGTAAGCTTGGGTAACCGCGGCGGGCAGAAAAGTTCTCTTGAAGAAACTATTCAAATTCTAGTGCTTTCCGTATTTTTCGTAAAATACAATTTCTACCAGATCTTTGCGCGGCGGCGCCTTAGCCTCGCCTGCCGGGAATCCCAGAGGGGTCATTTCAACAGAAACTATCCCTTCCGGCAGGCCCAGAATTTCATCTATCTTTTTGGAATCCGGTATCAATCCTACATGGACCGTCCCCAGGCCCAGCGCCTTTGCCGCCAGTGCCAGGTTCTCCATTGCTATCCCCACATCAAACATAAACCAATCGCCCCTATCGGTAACCGCCATATCCTTGTAATAGCCGGATTTTTTTAGCTCGGCGCAGGCTACGATAACGATGGGTGCATTTTTCAGGGCTTCAGTCGCCGGGTTGCCCTTATTGACGCACTCGGACAACTTTGCCTTGGTAGCCGCGTCCTTAATAACTACATAGCGGGTGCATTGGGAGTTGGCCCAGGATGGCGCCCAGCGGGCAGCATCCAGAACCTTATTCAACATTTCATCGGGCACCTGTTTTTCCTGGTAGCGCCGTATGCTCCGCCGGTTATAAATAGCTTCAAAAGTGTCCATAAATAATCCCCTTAAATCTTTTTTTTACGTGGCCGACAGCTTTTTCAGTTCGTCCGGCTGGACTTCCTGCTGCTCACCGGTCTCCATATTGCGTAACATTACCGTGCCGCTTTTCACTTCGTCATCGCCTATGATTGCGGCAGAGGCGGCGCCTACGGCGTTGGCATGCCTTAACTGTGCCTTCAGGCTCCGTTCACCTGCGGATACTATAACCGAAACGCCTGCTTCACGCAGATCCGCCGCAATTTTTAAAGCTGCAGCCTTTGCTTGGTCACCCATGCAGGCAATAAACAGGGCGGGTTTATTATTATTCGGCACCTCGATGCTCTGGCTCTTCAGGTTGAGCACAATTCGCTCCAGGCCGGTGGCAAATCCAATCGCAGGGGTGGGTTTCCCTCCCAGCATGCCTATCAGGTCATCATAGCGCCCGCCGCCTCCCAGTGCGCTTTGCGAGCCACCTTCAAACGGCTGTATTTCAAATACGGTCTTGGTATAGTAGTCCAGGCCTCTGACCAGCCTGTGATTAAGTACAAACTCGATGCTGAGGGACTTCAAATATTCCATCAGGGACTCCCAGTGCTGCCCGCAGTCTTCACAGAGATACTCAGTGCTTTGGGGGGATTCATCGGCCGCAACCTGGCAGGTGGGTTTTTTGCAATCCAGCAGCCTCAAGGGATTCTTTTCCAGCCTGGTGCGGCAGTCGCCGCATAATTGATCTTTGAGAGGGGTATAGTACTCGCGCAGCTGTTCAAGATATGCAGGCCTGCATTTTTTACAGCCGATGCTGTTCAACTGCAGGGAAAAGTTGCTTAGCCCCAGAGATTTAAAGAAGGTAAGCGCCATGTGGATGACCTCGGCATCCAGCATGGGAGAGGCCTCTCCGATGGCCTCGCAGCCGAATTGATGATGTTGGCGGTAGCGCCCGGCCTGAGGCCTTTCGTAGCGAAATATATCCGCAAAATAGAACAGCTTTACAGGCTGGGGCAGGTTGTCCATGCCGTGCTCAAGGTACGATCGGCAAATTGATGCAGTCCCTTCAGGCCGGAGCGCCAGTTCGTTGTCGCTACGGTCCTTAAAGATATACATCTCTTTGTTAACTATATCGGTGCCTTCGCCCACGCTACGCGTAAATAAACCCGCATCTTCGAATGCAGGGGTGCTTATCATGGAAAAGCCGTACCACCGGCAGAGAGACACAGCTTTTTCTTCAATATAACGCCAATATGCCTGCTCTTCGGGCAAAATATCGGCAGTGCCGCGTGGCGCTTTAAACACGTAACCCACCTCCCAAAGGCTTATTATAATATATGAAAAGGTCCTATTTCCAAACGTTGCGCTTTACGGTAGTACTTCCCGGTTTATCCAATCGAGGTAATCGGGGTTGCCGCCAATGATCGGGAGTGCAATTATCTCAGGAACGGTATAGCTGTGGTTCGCTTTGACAAGTTCAATAACGGCCTGGGTTGCCGAAGCAGTTGTTTTTATCACCAGCAGGGATTCTTCTGCTTTATCTATCTTGCCCTGCCACCAGAAACTCGAGTGAACCCGGGGAAGGATATTCACGCAGGCAGCTTTACGTTTGTCCAAAAGAACAGCGGCGATTTTGCGCGCTTCTTCTAAGTTTGAAGCTGTGACCAGGATGACCACGAACTCCGGTGTGAGCATTCCGGTTCATCCCGTATCCCATGTGCCTTTATGCATAAGCTCCGTATACCTGTACATATTGCTTACCGTATTAATGGCCGATTTAAGGGAAGGATAAACCAGCATATTCTGCGCCTCACAACGCGCCTTAAAGTCCAGGTATACCTTTCTTTCACGTTCATTACTCTGGAAAGGTTCAATGTACATACTCACCATAATCACCTTACCCGTGATGTCACGGGTGTAGAGGCAGCCATCCATAACGATATTGCTGAAGCTATTGAAGCTCTCCTCAAATTTTTTACCCCACATGGCGGCCAGAAATCTCAGGTTATCAACCTGCAAGATCAAAGAATGGATCTGGCTTTCATCTGCAACTATCCTGATTATTTCATCCAACGTACCTTGGCCCTTGTTGACCCTGTGAAATACCGGCCAGGCATCCAGCGGGTTCCCGATCATGGTGCCGGCTGAAGGTACTATCTTGCGCAATTTTTCCCGGGCTTTCACGGAAAACTGCGGCACGTCCAGGCCCTCCTTAATTGCCAGGTCGCTCTGAACTACACTGAAGCCGCCTGAATAGGTAATTATGGATATACCCTTGCCCCTTGGCGGCTTCAGGCAGCTAAAGGCCAGCGCGGTATTAATCAATTCATCTATATCATTGACAAGTAGAACGCCCGACTGCTGGAACATCGTCTCCCAGATTCTTCCGGCACCTGCCAGGGATCCTGTGTGGGAGGATGCAACTCTTCCGCCCTGCTCGGTCATGCCGCCTTTTAAGGCTATAATGGGTTTTTTGGCTGCCGCCCTTTCAAGCGATTCCTTGAGCAGCTGCCCATTTCTTATGCCCTCGATGTAAAGGGCGATCATGTGTGTATCGGGGTCGTCGGCAAAGTAATCGAGCAGTTCAGGGCAATCAATGTCTACGGCATTACCATAGCTAATCAGCTTGCTTATCTGCATATTGCGCGGTTTTTCGGATTGAATGAAAAATTGAGCGAAGGTACCACTCTGCGTGATGATGCCGATATTGCCTTCTTTATAAGAAGCTTGTGGATTGAACGAAAGTCCGGATTTGGGGCAATATATGCCCATGCAGTTGGGGCCAATCATCCTTATCTTACCCCTGACCAGATCGGCCAACTGCTTCTCAAGTTTTAAGCCTTCGGCAGTCCCGGTTTCACTGAAACCCGAGGTGAAAAGGTGTATTCCCTTAAGTCCCTTTTGAATGCATTCCTGAACCGCCTTCAATGCCAGCCGGGATGGGACAGCGATAATGGCATAGTCCACGGGCTCGTTTATGTCGAGAATACTGCTATAGCATTTCCTGCCCATAACCTCGCTGTAGTTGGGGTTTACCGGGAAGAAATGGTCCTTTAATTTCCCGCCCATCATGGCCCACGTAAAAAAATCCTTTTGGGAAGCTCCGATTACAGCGGCATTACGCGGCAAAAAGATAGAATCCAAGCCTGTGCTCACTTTGGTTATCATGAAAGTCCCCTCGATCGAATTTTAGCCTAGCGGTTAATAAAGCATACTGCTATAGTAATCGAAGTTCAACTTTGGGAAGCTGTCCTTACATAGATAAGGTAGCGGCAATGTTGGGCGGGTTTTAGTTGACTAAAAAATAAGTCCACCGGGTGGGACGGTGGGCTTATTCAATTGGTTTAAACTCTCTGGTTTAGATCTCTTTTGCCAGGATCTTCTCTTTCAGAATCTCGAATTCGTCCGTGCTCAGCACGCAGGTATTTTCATCCTCGCCGATCTCCACCCTATTCTCGTATACCTTGACTGCCGGGCAGCAAGTGCCTTCACGGCAAAGTTTTACTATCTTCATTATGCACCTCCAAGTATTTGATAAACTGTTGCGGTCCGCCCCACCGGCGGTCTCTCATCAAAAGCATTTAACCGTCAACATCAACTGTAAGTATAATACGGCCGCATAGACCGGATGCAAATGATCAAAATCACATTTAACGTACTTGCCATAGTCACCGGGCATGCTTTATCATACTTGTGAACCGGTGAACGCATGGATCCTTCTCCACTATTTAGTAAGGCCAGGGAGTATCTGCCTCCCGAAAAGGTTGGCCTCGTAGAGGCTGCCTATAAATATGCCCATGATGCTCATGAAGGACAAAAGCGTAAATCCGGCGTCCCCTATGTGGAACACCCTCTTGAAACTGCCATAACCCTGGCCAATCTGCAGCTTGATGCCGCAACTCTTGAGGCCGCCCTGCTACACGATGTCCCGGAGGACTGTAACGTATCGATTGCCGAGCTGGAGAAAAAATTCGGCCCGGTAGTCAGCAAACTAGTGGATGGGGTTACAAAGCTGAGCAGAGTTGCCTGGAAGAGAGAGGTTGCAGTCAGCAGCCAGGAAAGCCAGGCGGAGAACCTCCGCAAGATGCTTATTGCCATGGCGGAGGATATGCGGGTGGTCTTCATTAAACTGGCAGACAGGCTGCATAATATGGAGACACTGGAAGCCCTGCCCGCTGAAAGGCGTCGTGCCATAGCACAGGAAACTCTGGAAATATACGCTCCCCTTGCGCACCGGCTGGGCATGTGGCAGATCAAATGGCAACTTGAGGACCTGGCTTTCCGCTTCCTCGAGCCGGAACAATATCATGAAATAGCACGCATGGTATCCGTACGAAGAGCGGAACGCGAGGGCTTTGTCGAAGATTCGGCCCGTATATTGTGCGAAGAAATGAAAAGGGCGGGAATCGAGGGAGAGGTAACGGGCAGGCCCAAGCACATCTTCAGCATCTACAACAAGATACATAAATACGCCACCATCGGCCGGAACTTCGGAGACATCCATGATCTTTTTGCCCTTCGGGTCCTGGTAGATTCAATCCCGGACTGCTATAAAGTACTGGGCATCATACATAACCTCTGGCACCCAATCACCGCTGAATTCACAGACTACATAGCCAATCCTAAGGAGAACGGCTATCAGTCCTTGCACACCACGGTACTCATGCAGGGCACTACTCCCCTGGAAATTCAAATCCGCACTTACGACATGCATCATGTGTCCGAATACGGCGTAGCCGCTCACTGGCGTTATAAAGAAGGGGCCAAGCCGGACCTGCATTTTGAAGAAAAGTTATCCTGGCTGCGGCAGTTGATCGACTGGCAAAGCTCGCTCGATAGTGAAGAGTTCCTAAAAACGGTCAAAGAGGACTTCTTCGTTGACCAGGTATTTGTATACACCCCTAAGGGAGAAATCAAGCCTTTCCCCAAGGGCGCCACTCCACTCGATTTTGCTTATCGAATTCATACCAACCTGGGACACCGTTGCATCGGTGCCAAGGTAAACGGACGGCTGGTGCCGCTTAACTACGAGCTCAAGAATAGCGACATAGTGGATATTATGGTGAGCAAAGGGGAGAAGGCCCCCAGCCTGGACTGGCTCAATTCCGACCTTGGGTTTGTTAAAACCGCCCACGCCAAGGAAAAAATCCGCGCCTGGTTTAAGAAGCAGGAAAGGGTACAGAATATCGAGCGCGGCAGGGGGATTCTGGAAAAAGAACGTAAGCGCCAGGGGTTGGATGTGGCCAATATCGAGGATATGGCCAGACAGATGGAGTTTGATACTGTTGACGACTTCCTGGCAGCCATCGGTTACGGGGGCATTACGCCGCATCAAATCGCGCTCAAAGTAACAGGCCAGCCTGAGGAGCTTCAGGTGGCGCCGGTTAAATCGCCAACGCCTGTAGTTAAACACCACCCGGGCTCGGGCATACAGGTCCTGGGTGTTGGGGACCTGCTTACACACCTGGCACAATGTTGCCATCCAGTGCCCGGTGATGATATCATCGGATACATTACGCGGAGCAGCGGCATAACTGTTCACCGCAAGAATTGCATCAATATAATCAACGAGGAAGAGAAGGAGAGGCTGATAGAGGTTAGCTGGGGCGTGGTTGAGGACGTCTATCCAATAAACATACAGATTGAAGCGTGGGACAGAGTCGGACTGCTGCGTGATATTACCACGGTGGTAGCCGAGGAAAAGATAAATATAACGAGTGTCAGCACTCAATACAGCGACGACGTATTTTCGATGTTCGCAACGATTGAAATAAAAAATATGGCACAGTTGAACCATATATTGAGCAGAATTATGAGCCTGCGTGGCGTGATCAACGCTACCAAGGCGCAAAAAGACAGGCTCAACGTGAGTTCTTGATATCAAAGGAGGTAGGCACAATTGCCCAAGACTAAAACAGCCGAGAAATCAGCCAGATCAGCCGCCAGGAAAGCGGAACGCAATAAGGCTATCAGAAGCAGCACCAGGACCGACGTTGCCAAAGCCGAGAAACTGGTAACCGGTAAAAAAAGCGAGGATGCCCAGGCCGCTGTAGTTCAGGCCATAAGCTCGCTGGACAAGGCCGCCAGGAAAAAAGTCATACATCGCAATACCGCCGCCAGAAAGAAATCGCGGCTGATGAAAAAGCTTAACGCTTCCAATAAAAAAGCTTCCTAGCCGCAATCATCGCATCAGATCTCAACGGTATAACTTTACTGGTGCCGCTTTATCAGATTACTTAGTTGGAGTAGGCAAAGTAAATTGGACTTAGCGCTGACCGAATTGTTACTACACTTTAACTCGTTCTCCCAATTGACGATATAGCCATTGGTGTTGAGCTTAGTATTCCCAAAGATATCTAGCAGATGCGGCCGTAAGGATTCTGCGTGATTATTTTTTTAAACAAGTAACTAATTAGAATGCTTTTTGATTCTATAATTTGAATTCCCATCGGCAGTAGCAGCCATCTTTATGTTTTCGTGGCGGTGTCTGCAAGCAGTTGACCTTGATATCCGGGTTAAAGAAAGATGCGTAAATCCGGTTTAACCGCATTTCCACGTTATTACAGTGATAATCTTCCCTCCCTCTGCCTTCCCGCTCAAGAGCGTTAACCGTAGGGCAATAATTGACCGTCCATATCACATGGTTGTCATTCAGGAACTCAAAACTTTGTTTAATATTCCATGCCCATGGAATGACTTGCCATGCTTTCATAAATGACTTAACATCTTTACCCTTACTGTTTAGCACGTCGGTAACTTTTTCCATCTCATACAGAGATAATTTTCCCCAGACCGTGAGGTCGCAATCGAGCGCTTCAACATTTCCATATTTATCCATAAGGGTCAAGTACCAGTAGCCATCAAGCGCTTTATAAATCTGAGCGTAGACCTTAATCAGTTTCTCCAAGGTCTCATAAGAAAAATCACTTGGTCTCAGATCGGGTTTAAAATTGCCACTATAATCCCGCAATTTTTTCATTTCACCTTCGTCCTTTATAGAAATAGATTTGGAATAGCGCTACCTCTCTTATATTGTCATCAGCTATAAAAGTGCCGCTCTGGCTTCATGGCAGCTTCAAACCGGTACTTTTAGTAGAAGTATCCTCGATATATCCGGGAGATGGCAGTTTTCATGTGCCAGGCTCTACTACGATGGCAAAATCAGATAAGCCTTATATCAAACTGACCTTGTGAACTTCAGAGCTTCCTCATATTTTTCGGGGGTCAGCTCAACCAGCGTGATCTCCGCCAGTGAAAAAATCATAAGCTCGCGCACCGTATAGCGTTCGAGTACCGAATGGGAGAATTGTCCTTCAAGCAGTAGCGACACGAACCCATGGACTATACTCCAAACGCTCATGGCTGCCAGATCCGACGGTCCGGGGCGTAATAGGCCTGCCGCCTGGCAGGTCTCGACCATCCGTACTACCCGCGCAAAGCTTTTCTTGGATATCTCTACAAACGCAGGATAGTCCTTCTCTCTTTCCATCACGCTGGAGTAGATCACCTTGAAATGCGCAGGGTCACGGAGTGCAAACTGGATGTATACCCAGGCGCCCTCAACTAATTGCCGGAGCGGGTCACCCTCATAACGTTCATAGGTGGCATCCAGTTGCGCATAGAATGTCTTAAAGCCCTCAGTGGAGATGGCAGCTATTAGAGCCTGTTTGTCTGCAAAATGGGAGTAGGGGGCAGTGCGGCTAACACCCGCTTTTTTAGCCACTTTGCGCCGTTGCCAAAAACCTTACCTATCCGTTTTATGGTATCAAGCCCACCTGGCCCATGCCGTCGGGTGGGATAACGGCTTCCATGGTACCGAAGATCATGCAGGAGCTGGGCAACGATATCGTCATCGGCTCCGGCGGTGGTATACATGCGCATCCCAATGGACCGGTCGCGGGTGGTAAGGCTTTCAGGCAGTCAATCGAGGCAACTATGAAAGGCATATCGCTCGAAGAATATGCCAAGACGCATAAAGAGCTGGCTGCTTCAATCCAGACATGGATGGACCCCTTTAAAAAAGGCGTATAATAGGACAATACTATGAGCGATACACAACAATATGCCATTTCTAAATACCCTGATGTTGCTGACATTTATCGTCGACTGGAGGAGCTTGTCAGCCAGCCGATGCGACGGGTGTGCGAGGAGAGGATGCAGGAATATCTGGCCTATTTCGATACCAAATGTATCCGCTCGAAGATTTTAACTGATAAAGCGAAGAAGTTTATCCCCGGAGGCGTCCAGCATAACCTGGCCTTCAATTACCCGTTCCCGATTGCCATTGAAAAAGCGGAAGGGGCTTATCT
>DBZK01000019.1 GCA_002311135.1 Dehalococcoidia bacterium UBA1162 | reverse complement strand
TTATGTGGCTCTGGAATCATTTGTGGGGAAGACAAACGCCAGGAAATCTAAAAGGTAGTTTTATAACTGAAAGCTACATTATGCTGGTATATCTGGTCCATTCGAGAGCTTTGCTAACCATTCAAAATAAAATACAGAAGGAACACCCGGAATGTAAGGGGATCGTTCTCGGCCATACTCATTTGCCGCTATATCAGGATTCTCCGGAATTACCTTTTCTGCTTAATGATGGAGATATGAGACATAGCTCAACATTTACGATTGAAGACGATGTTAATTTCCATCAGTTAACATGGGACGCGGGGCAAAAGCAGTGGAGAGTAATGACTATCCCCAGATCTTGACCCTCTGCGTAGGGGCAATTACGACCAAGCTATATCGGACTGTAGTACGGCGATTAAACTGGACCCTTGTGACTCCATGTTCTACCATGTGCGTGGGGAGGTATATAGCAAAAGGACTGATGATCGGGTCAAGAAAAGACCCAACGTGCGATTTCAGGCTATGAACGTAAGCTGATTGACCGGTGGACCGGTAATTTAATAAGGAGTACGCATTATGGCGAAGGTTGAGACTAAACGCGAAGATATGGTCTACGTCGTGCAAATAAACCGGCCCGAGTCGCTTAATGCAGTTGATGCTGAGATCGCAGCAATGCTGGAAGAAGCCGTAACAGAGTTTAAGCATGATGATACGCTGAGAGCAATGGTTTTGACCGGCGCCGGAGATGTTTCTTTTTGTACAGGAGCTGATTTAAAGGCAGTGGAAGGACTGACTGCCAGAGTGGGGTCGGAAGAGTCAGGGCCAATGGGTTTCAGCCGGATTACTGATGTGCGGAAGCCAACCATAGCTGCTGTAAACGGTTATTGCCTGGCAGGTGGTCTGGAGCTTGCCTGCTGGTGCGATTTCCGCATAGCAGCGGCAAACGCCAGGTTCGGAGTTGTGAACCGGCGCTGGGGTGTGCCTCTGATCGATGGCGGGACGCAGCGGTTGCCCAGGATCGTAGGCCTCGGAAATGCTCTCTACCTGATAGAGACCGGCGTGATGATAAACGCGGAGCAGGCGCTCAGGATGGCACTGGTACAAGAGATAGTACCCGAAGGGAAAGCCCTGTCCAGGGCCTTGGAACTTGCGAAGATACTTACTAACTACCCATTTACCAGCCTCGTGAATGACCGCCTCGCAGCGTATGAAGGGTTATCTATAGGGCTGGCTGAGGGAATAAAACTGGAAAAAGAGCTCCACAGATCGAGCTTGAAAGACAGTGAGATGATGGACGGACTAAAGCGGTTTGCGGATGGCCGGCGCCCGGAACCTCCTGTGCCGCCGGACTGAGTCAAATCTCAGCCCAGTTTCCTGACTATGTGGAGTGTCCGGCAACTGATAACCACATGCGCATGGGTTTTAGGGACTGTCATTTTGACATTCTTACTTTTCCTGTCATAATTTAATTAGTTACACATAAACGACCAACAAGATTCGAGGCCGGTAATTTGACGAAATATCGGCTGTGTATATTGGTAATTTAACAGAATAAAATTACCCCGGAGGATAGAAATGGCACAGCAAATTAAAGCGGACAAAGACTATACGCTTGTAACCTCGCTACTTCAGGTAGCAGATATTTTTGTCAAAGTCAGGGAAAGGGAACTGCTGCCCCAGAACCTTTCAGCCACCTCTGCAGATATATTATTCCTGGTCGATGCTATGGGCAAAGACGTTATACCGGCCAAGATTTCAAGGATGATTCTTAGAGAACCTCACTCCATATCGGGCATACTTCTGAGGATGGAAAAACAGGGCCTTCTAAAAAGGGCCAAGAACATGGAAAGGAAGAATCTCATCAGGGTCACCCTGACTTCCAAGGGGGAGACCGCGCTCAAACAGGCCATGAAGAAAGAGGGAGTCAATCATGTCCTGTCCAAGCTCACGGAGGAGCAGCGCAGGCAGCTCAAGCAGTCGCTTACCGCTCTTAAAGATGCAGGAATGAAGGAGTTAAACCTAAACCCCAAGGCACTTCCCTGGCCGTAATCGCAGGTTGAAGTTGATATCCGTCCCGCACCACGGTGCGGGACGCCTTTCTATTAGTCTTTTGAATCCCGCAGAAAGCTTTTACCCATACGACTACTTGTTGAAGTAACAATACGATGTTTTGTGTGACGGATCACAATCTGGCTAGTTCTTTATGTGACTCGAAACGATGTATCTGAGGGCATCAAGGGACGGGACGAACGAATGCTATCAGTCCGACTTCGACCTACTTTACGGCCGGTTGTATCTTAGTGAAGAGTTCTCTCAATTCCTTGACGGTCTCCTGCCGCCAGCTGTCAGCCATTGGCTGACTTCGTTTGCGCATCTCCTGTCGCAGTTCCTCCACGCCCAGTTTTTCCTTGGCTAGCTCGGATGCTATCTGCTCCATAAAGCGCGTGGCCATCTTGGGGCGCTCAATCCAGTGGCAGAGCGGATTCAAATTCTGATCAAAGAAGGCAAACACCGGGATAGACATAAACTTTCCCTGGTTTAGATAGAGATTCATGATGTCGAGGTTCTTTTCCCGTGGAAAAACACGCATATGCATGCCGCTTGCTTGGGCAATCGCAGCCATGATCGGCAGGCCTCGGTGGACGTCCGGGCACCAGTCCTCAACAATTGCCACCACGTTGATATTACCGAAACGCCGTAGTGTATCTTTGAAAAACTGGGCATCAGTCGACGCAAGTAGGAAAGCTGCCTCATGTTCGGCAAACCGCTGTCGTGTATCACTTAATTGGTTAAGGTAAACTTCGTAAGTAAAACCCTGGGAGTAACGCTGAGCCGTAATCACAGTCGCTGTTGACATGGCCCACCTCCTTTATGACTTTTGGGCTACTATCAAGTTACAAAAACAAGATCCCATCACATCCACTAAGCCGTTGCGTACTGGCTTGCAGATACAGACTGTATCCGGGCGTCGTCGTTTGCGGCATGGGCAATAGTAGTCGCCGGTCGTCTCTTTCATGCGAATAATATCGCGCAGAATTCTTTCCGCTTCTGGTGCCAGAGAATAGCCCCGTTCGTTGCAGAAGCTAACAACCCGGTTACGCAGATTTTCCAGGTCATTTTCCATGTTTACCTTGGATTATAGCATTGGCCAGCGACAGAAAGTCAACAATCTGACGAAAAATGTCTCTCAGGCTGTGTCAGATACGATTCCTCTTCTGGGCAACACGGCTAGTATCGGCCACATCCAGGCCCTCATAGCTGGACTGCTAAATTAACCGTCTAGGGCAAAGTAGATTGATGTGAGGGCATCTCGGTTAATCTTGTCGGAATCGCTTATCCAGGCCCCGAAGGAATGTTTCGACCTCGGGCGACAGTGGAGTTTCCTCGCTCTCTTCCTTGCTTAGCGAGTCGTAGTTTGCTTCCAGCTGTTTGAGAATAAGTCCCAGCCTTGGTTCCTGGTGTATGATCTGTTCTGCTAACCTCCTGACTTCCTGTTCCTGCGCATCCGCCCTTTCCATATCTTCCTGAGACATAGAGAAGCTATTGTAAAGCGACGAGATTACCTCCATCAGCCGTTTCTCACCCCTGTAGTCCTCTTCCATCACGAGGTAATTGGGAAGGTGTACTATCATGCTGCAAGTTTCAATGCCCAACTGAATCGCTCTCTGTCCTATAACCGATAGGATCGTAGTAGGTCCCTGATAGTCGCTGTACTTTACATTAGCTACATCCAGCCCATTTTGGAGCCCCAGATTGCTTGCGCCACCTGTCACCAGGAATGGCCTGGTATGAGGCACCATGTCATACATCGAACCGACAAGACAATATCTCCTAGCACCCAATGCCTTGAAGAGTTCGATCACAGAGTCAATGTACTCCTCCGCCATTGAATGGGGCTCAAGGAGCCGTAGGAACAGGAAGTCGTGGCCTCCCGATTGTCTGCCGTAGCTGGCGATAGTGTTTGGAACTTTAACCTCGCTGCTATTCTCCTGCCTAGTCATTGTTGGACGATAGCGGGTGAAGTCAAAGAAATTCCCTGGCCGCGCCAGTTTGGCCAGTTCTATGGAGCCGAGATGTGCCTCTAGGCAGGACAATAGCAAGCTTCCGACGCTGCCTACGTCGATCCAGGGCCGAATAACAGCCAAGGCATGAGGATCGTTCAGTTCAGGAACAGGATCAACGACATCGAAGGCGTGCAATCTCATATCTGTATGCTACCAGTGAACATGTGCCTATGCAAACCTGCTTCTTTTCCATGCCCTAGTGATGACTCGGAGGATTAATCCTTATAAAGCGTTCTTGTTACACAAAATAGCGGTTTGTTCACTTGCGGGCCTCCCACAACTGCGAAAAACACAGCTATCCAACTGTGCGCCTGTGAAGAACCTGCACCATTTATCACCACCACCGTACCGTCACCGTTAACGAGACTGTTAACGGTGACGGTACGGTGGTCATCCTTGATGGTTTCCCACTGGTTAAAGCTGTGACGGCCTGACGAGAGTGTTGAGCCTGGACGAGACTGTGACCGTGGATGAGACTGTGACCGTGGACGAGAGTGTAAGCGTGGACGAGAGTGTCGAGCGTTGTCGACGCTATTAACCATCGTGGACGCACACGGTTGCGATCGCGCCACGTTGTTGATCGATCACACAAAACAGGCTTCTGTGTCCTATGTATACTTTTTGCCAAAACTGTCCAGACATTTAGTTCGCGTTTCGGGTAAAATTCAACAATATTTCATTTGGTTATAGGTTATGATAATGTGTGATTGGTATTTGTACGTAGTAAGATGTAAAGATGGGACACTGTATACGGGAATTTCCACCGACATTGATCGCCGGCTTGCGAAACATCGGGAAGGTGGTAATGCAGGATCGAAGTACCTAAAAGGTAGGGGGCCCCTGACATTATTATTCCAGAAGAAGTTGGGAAGCAGGAGCCTAGCTTTGAAGGTAGAAAATATGGTCAAAAAGCTTTCAAAAGCAAAAAAGGAGAAATTGATCTGTGTCCCAGGATGTATTGAGGAAATAGTGAAACGGGCTAATGAATGAGCAGCTAAAGGTCAACCAGCATGACATGAAAACAACTTTATGGAACATTCTGGACTAATGTGACCGGCTGAGCATACGAACAATTGTCACGCCTAGTTACCAGCGCAATTTAAGTTAAATCCTGTCTTGGGTACTTTTATTTCTTCTTTTGCTCCACCTCCGGTGCTTTCTTTTTTAATAATTGCTTCTTGGGTTTTTTTACATTTTTTCTTCCTTTACTACCCACGTTTCTACCTCCGTATTTGATTATTTCTCCGGGATTATCTATTTATTCTTCAATATGCATATTCGCTTCAAGCCGAATTATAGTATTTTCACAAAGTATGTCAACAGTATCAGGTATTTCAGAATTTCTCCGGTATGTCAGAAGCAATGGACTACACATTTCGCCCTTTTGTTTAATTCACAGCCACCAATCAATCCGTCATCTACGCTGACGTCTCTGGGCACTCTCAATATTCCGTTGTAAGTCATATGGCAATTGTACCATCCGCAGTTCGATTTCGTACTCTCTCAGACACTCGGCCTGCCAACTTTTCCCATCGAAATGTTTCTTTGCTACCTCATTTGCGAATAATAATATCTTCCGACATTTCCTATTTAGCCTGTTCTCGCAAAACACCAATTTGAGAGATCTCTTATGAAAACAGTGAGGATGAGGACACAACATGACGAATTGTTCACTTGCTTAGTGTTTGGTATCCGCTTTTTGCCATCAGAAAATCGTAAGCGTAAAATATGGGTACCTGTAGCTTTGTTACCCGACTAAATTTTAAACCATTTGTAATTTTGGGAATCAGAATTTGCCCGGATTCTTGGAATTTGGAGCTTGAATTTTTCCCTTTTGTTTCTTTATCCCCCTGCTAGTATAATAATTGAAGATTGGGTGTTGGAGGTAACGAGATGGCAGAGTATCCATGGTACAACAGCTATGACGCAGGTGTTCCCCGTACTCTGGAGCCTTATCCGCAGGCGACCCTCCTGGATTTCTTCGCAGAATCAGTGAAACAGAAGCCCGCCTATACCTTTCTGATCTTCAGAGAACAACGTATAACCTATGACCAGATGGACAAACTCTCAGACTCTATGGCGGCGGCACTGGTGGCTAACGGGATAAAAAAAGGCAGCACGGTTGCGATCATCTTGCCCAACTGCCCTCAGTATTTAATTGCTCAATTTGGCATCTGGAAAGCAGGCGGTATCGCTGTTCCCCTGAACCCTCTTTACACGGAGGATGAACTTGTTAGCGGCCTTGACCAATGCGGCGTGGAAGTGGCTGTGATTTTCAGTCCATTGTATAGAATGTTTAAATCATTCCAATCCCGTCACACAAGATTACGCCTGCTGATAACAGTTTCAATTAATGATTACGCATCGCTATCAGCCAGAATCACGTACGAACTTGTACGTGCAGGTCAGGAAGTTAGCAGGATTGCCACACAGAGTGGCGATGCGAAAATGAACGATCTGTTAAAGGGTTATGCAGCCAAACGTCGCCCCGCAGTAAAAGCTCTTCCGGAAGATATTGCACTGTTGTTGCAGAGTGGAGGCACTACAGGCACCGCCAGGGGTATTATGCTCAGCCACAAAGCAATGGTTGCCGAAGGCGCACAAATAAAAGCCTGGACGAAGCCGATTCTGACAGAGTGGGAAGACCCGGTGATGATAACCCCGCCTTTGTTCCATGTCTATGGAAATGCTGCAATTGCGGCTGCGGCCATTATGGGGCATAACCCCATGGTGCTCATTCCCGATCCGCGTGATCACAAAGATTTAATTAAAACTATCAAGAAGACGGAGCCGGCATTCTTCCCCGCAGTGCCCACGTTATTCACGGCGCTGGCTAACCATCCTGATTTTAAATCCGGCAAAATGGACTTCAAATTCATGAAGCTGTGCCTTTCAGGGGCGGCGCCTTTTGCAACCGGTGCCCGGACAGCCTTCGAAGCGCTCACCGGACACAGGATTTTCCAGGCCTATGGTCTGACCGAAACTACCGGCGCTATAACAATCGAACCTCTGGGTAAGCTTGGAAAGGAAGGGTCCGTGGGATTGCCGCTTCCTGACGTGGTTATCAAGATCGTGGATATCGAAACCGGAAACAGGGATTTGCCGAATGGTGAGACCGGTGAGATCATTGTCAAATGCCCGCAGGTTATGACCGGTTTCTGGAATAGCCTCGAGGAGACGACAGAGATGATAAAAGACGGTTGGCTCCATACAGGCGATATCGGACATCTTGACAAGGACGGATACCTGTTTCTTACATCGCGTAAGAAGCAATTGATCAAAGTCAGCGGTTTCCAGGTCTGGCCTCAGGAGATTGTTGAGGTGCTTAAGATGCATCCTATGGTAGAGGATGCCTGCGTAGGTGGTATACCCGATCCTGTACAGGGCGAGGCCGTAAAAGCGTGGGTCGTGTTGCGCAAAGGGTATGAGACAAACGCAACAGCTTTGCAGGCCTTCTGCCGTCAGAAACTGACCGCCTATAAGATACCGAGGTACGTGGAGTTCCGGGACAGCCTCCCGCGCAACCTGTACGGCCAGGAGCTGTGCCGCAAACTGGTCGAAGAAGAAAAAGCCCGGAACGCCCCGCCACACGTGACCGGCTGACTCTGAATGCCATTGCATATCATATGTTGTATTAAACAGGTGCCTGACACGGCGCAGGTAAAAATCGATCCCGACACCAACACTCTGGTACGAACCGGGGTCGAATCTATATGCAATCCCTATGATGTGGTGGCCGTCGCAGCAGCAGTGCAACTGGTGGGTAAGCACGGCGGCAAAGTCACCGTCATATCCATGGGCCCTTCGCAGGCGGAGGCCGCGCTACGAGAGTGTCTTGCTCAGGGTGCTCAGGAGGCCGTGTTGCTCTCGGATCGGTCTTTCGCCGGGGCCGACACGCTGGCCACCAGCTACGTTCTTTCACAGGCCATCCGCAAGATTGCCGCTAATGAACCGGTCGACCTTATCATCTGCGGCAAGCAGGCCATCGATGGTGATACGGCCCAGACAGGGCCGGGGATAGCCGCCAGATTGGGCTATGACCATTTCACATACGTTTCGCAGATCTTCGAGGTCAAGCCCGACGAAAAGACCATCATTGTTATCAGAGAGGTCGAGGGCGGACGCGTGACGGTCACCGGATATCTTCCGGCGCTGCTCACGGCCGAACTGGATTTGGCTGTTCCGCGCTACGCCTCCCTGCCCGAGTTCATACGTTCGCTGCGGCAAGGGATAAAGACATGGCAGGCCGCAGATATCGGCGTTGAACCCGAGAGGGCGGGATTGAAAGGGTCGCCCACCTGGGTGAAGGAGATATTCACACCCCCCGTACGCAAGGGCGGCCCGGTCTTCGATTTCTCCAGGGACGGGGAAAAGGCGGTAGATGAATTCGTTGACCAATTTGTGGTACACGAAGCCGGCCGTATCGCAGCCATATTATCGGTGAAGGCCTGAAAATGCCAAAGAACCTTAAGGGCAGGGAAGTCGCCGAGATCATGCAGGACAAGTGCATCGCCTGCCAGATCTGCATTGGTGTCTGTCCCGTAGGCGCCATCAGCATGGAAGGCAACACTGTCAAGATCAATCCCGAGGCCTGTATCGGCTGCGGCAAATGCCGTGATGTCTGCCCGGTCAGCGCCGTGCTCTTCAAGCGCCCCTCGAAAAAGAAACTTACTTTCCCGCAGCAAAAGCCCGCACCGCTGGAGGACTATAAAGGGGTCGCGGTCTTCATTGAGACGCACAACGGGGCTGCAGCGGATGTTTCGTGGGAGTTGGCCGGAAAGGCCAGGGAACTGGCAGATAAACTGGGCGTGAGGGTGAGCGGTTACCTGGCGGGAGCGGGTGTAGAACCTCTGGCCCAACAGGCTATTTCGTACGGATGCGATGACGTTTATATGATAGATAATCCCGCATTCGGCAGCTACATTCCCCGCGTTTATAGCACTGCGCTGGTGCAACTTTGCAGGCAGTCGAAGCCGGAGATACTGCTGATCGGGGCCTCGCCTCTGGGCAGGGACCTGGCGCCGTGCGTCGCCACGCTACTGGAGACAGGGTTGACCGCAGATTGCACCGGCCTGGATGTTGATTTGCAAGAGCGCCTGCTGCTAATGACCCGCCCCACCTTTGGCGGTAACATCATGGCCACCATTTTCTGCAAAAGCCACCGTCCACAGATGAGTACGGTGCGCCCCAGACTCTTCAAGGCCCCCCGGCCCGACCCAACCCACAAGGGTGAAATTCATAAAATCGATTTCAGCTATCCCCAGGATAGACTGCCCCACATACTCGAATTCACCGCCACTGCACTTGAAGCAGGGGCGGCCGATATCACCAGGTCGCCCGTGCTGGTAACGATCGGCAAGGGCGCCTGCAGGGCTGAGCATGTGCCGATGTTCCAGGAACTGGCAGATATGCTCGGAGGCACCATCGCCTGCTCACGCCCGGTTGTCGAAGCCGGCTTGATGTCCTACGCACGCCAGGTAGGCCAGACCGGAAAGACCGTAACGCCCAAAATATATATAGGCATCGGCGTATCGGGCTCTATGCAGCACATGGCCGGCATACAGGGGGCGGAGACAATCGTGGCCATCAATAGCGACCCGGCCGCACCCATCGTGCAGGCCGCTGACTACTCGCTGATCGGCGACTACCGTGAGATCGTCCCCGCACTGATCAGCCGCCTCAAAAACAAAGTTGCAAATTTGGCAGGGAGCAAGCCTTGAAAGAAGAGTTCGACGTCGCCATCGTTGGCGCAGGCCCGGCCGGTGTTTCGGCCGCCTGCATACTGGCCGAGGCCGGCTTGAAGGTCATCGTCTTGGAGAGGGGCGACTTCCCCGGCTCCAAGAACATGTCCGGCGGCGTGCTCTACGGCCACGACCTTGCACAGATATTGCCGGACTACATGGAACGCGGCTGCCCGGTGGAAAGGAATATCATCGAATCGCGCATCTGGTATCTATCTCGAGAAGGCGGTTACAGCCTTGGCTACCGCGACGATATCTTCTCTGATGAGCGCAAATACAATGCCTTTACAGTCGGCAGAGCCAAGTTCGACCGTTGGTTCGCCGCACAGGCGCAGAAAAAGGGAGCACTGATAGTGCCATCTACGGTTGTCACCGGGCTGCTGCGAGATGGGAACAGCGCCGTTACCGGCGTCGTCACAGACCGTGAGGATGGCGATGTAAAGGCAAAGGTTACACTGCTGGCGGACGGGATAAACTCCAAGCTGGCCGCCTCCACGGGCTTTCGCTCCGAGCCTGCGCCCGACCAGGTGGCGCTGGCGGTCAAGGAAGTTATCGAGATACCCGCCGACCTCATTGAGAAACGTTTCAACGTATCAAACGGGGACGGCGTGACCATTGAAATAATCGGTCAGGTCACAGCGGGCATGGACGGCATAGCGGTCATCTACACCAACAAGCGGTCTCTGTCGCTGTCGATCGGCGCCAACTTGCAGGATTTTGTGCATAGCAGGATCAAGCCCTACGAGTTGATTGAGGACTTTAAAAAACACCCTATGGTAGCGCCG
>DBZK01000024.1:344-30514 GCA_002311135.1 Dehalococcoidia bacterium UBA1162 | reverse complement strand
GTTGCCGACGTTGCCGACTGTACAGGCGCCGCCGGTATTACGAATGAGAATGACGAAATCAGTAATGCGAGTATAAGAAGTATACTTAAGCCTGAGAAATTTTTAGGAATCATTTTTCTAAATTTCACCTCCGTTTAATTTGAAAAGACCCAAAAAACGCTTGCACGGTTCTTGAAATCATACATGGCGTTTGTTAAGCAACTATTAAGAATATGTACCTCCCTGTTCAATGGATTATTAAGATTATAATTCGACATTACAGTAAAACGAAATTTCATGGCGAAAAGTTTAGCCGTATTTTCTGGCGGCCTTGCCTTTTACACCTCCTGCACCGTCCTTGATATGTGCCAGCAGCACTTCGGCGACCAGCTCTTTCAGGTGCTTACCTTTGCGCGCCGCCTCTTCCTTGAGTTTACGGTGCACCTCCACCGTAACCGCGGCCCTGATTTCAGGCATGTTTTTCACCTCCGTTTTCTCGCAGATATCTGCGTATTGTAGTACCTTCCATCACTTCCACTATATCCAGTGTATCCAGTGTTTCCAGTGTTTCCAGTGTTTCCATCCTTTCTATTCCATCCGGCACAGCCTGCACATCCAGCACGTGCGTACTGTGCTTTATGTGCATATTATATCATTTATGTCAAGAGGGGCAACTTATAAAATTCTAAATACTAAACTCTAAGCACTAAACAAATTCAAAACCCAAAACCTCTTATTTATATTTGTATTTGGGGTTTGTTTAGGATTTAGTATTGGTAACTATCCCTTGACACCACGAACTTTATATGATATACTACGTTCAAGAGGGTAGAAAAATGAATACGAAACAGGCCAAGTACACAGGCAAAACTTTTGCAAAGGAATTTCCAGATAACGACGCTTGCCTTGAATGGCTCAAGAATAAGCATTATCCGAATGGCGTTGAATGCCCGATTTGCAAAACAGTTAAAAAGCATTACAAGGTTGCTAAACGGCCTTGCTATAAATGCGAGTGTGGGCATGAATATTATCCTACCGCAGGAACTATCTTCCACAAGTCCACTACTCCGCTTACAGTTTGGTTTGAGGCTATGTTTTGGATGGCTACTACTCGAAGCGGTCACTCTGCCAAAGAACTTCAGCGCAGGACAGGCGTAACCTATAAGACGGCCTGGCGCATGTTTAAGCAAATCCGCACACTTCTTGATGAAAACGCTGGCATGTTCACGAATGAGGTTGAAATTGACGAGACTTACATCGGTGGCAAAAGGCGTGGTGATAACCAGGGTCGGCCAGCCGAAGGTTCCCATAAGGTTCCCGTGATCGGTATTGCACAACGCAACGGCAAGGTCAGTGTTAAAGCGGTCGCCAATGTCAAGCGTTCTACGGTGATGCCACTCATCGCTAAGAACGTGACACGCAGAACCATGATCTATACGGACGAATATTCTGTCTACGACAAGGTTGAAGATGCTGGATTTGGTCATATTAAGTGCAATCATGCGGCTGGCGAGTATGTTGTTGGTTCTGCCCACACCAATACCATTGAGGGCTTCTGGAGCCTTGTAAAGCGTGGAATAGGTGGCGTTTATCATGCTGTCAGTCCGAAGTATCTTCAGTCATATCTGAATGAATATCAATTTCGCTACAACCATCGTCTTGAGGAACGTCCGATGTTTCTAACGGTTCTAAATCAGATTCAGTAGGCTTAACCCGTTCAGCCGCTTTACCAAGTAGGGCATAGAACTGTTCCCTAGTAATATCACGTTTGACCATCTTGCGTTTTGGCATCTGGTTTCCTTTCGTAAAGCGGTACTTCGATACCTAGTTCCTGTAAACTCTGTCCGATTATCTCCATAACCAAGATGAATGCTCGCATCATAAAAGCGCCTTTTTCTCTGAATAATTGCATGGTCAAGGAATCATCAAGTTTAATTTGGTCATTTAGACGGATACCGAATCCGTCGTCCACAGATAGAAACTCATAACCGCACCCTAATTGCAGTAATCCAATGCTAATCTTATTGACTAGCTTCTTGATCTCACTTTCAGGGATTTTTGATGCAATTTTTGTTGGCGGCTTAAATCCAAGATCGGCATGAAAGTCAATGGAATGCGGACTATGCTTATATCTTGTGACAGAACATGGCCGGTCAATAGTGTCGATAACTTTGTAGCTAAAAAAAACATGGCTTTCATCTACTCGTTGCCGTTGAATTGAGAATCCTACCATATCCAACCAACCACGGATTGTAGTCTGAATTTCCTCATCTGAAAGTTCTGAGAATTTTCTATTAGATTCTTTAGGATTAGTCCCTACTTCTGATGAAGTTGAAGACTTAGGTATAGCCAAACTTTTCAAGTCTGATATAGGGTCATCCTCGGGTCTTTTGCTTGCTTCCCACGCTAGTTCAAAATAATCCGAAATACGTCTATATAATGGTTCATTATTGGATTTTTCAACTAAAATACATGGGCGTATTGTTGCTTTTTCATATGGCATGACTACTTGTACCAACGCTCTAGCGTTATTGCCTTCAGGATTTGCGAAAGTTATAAGGGTACTAGGCAACCCACGATACAGGCGAATGTTATCCTCACTAGAATTACGTCGCAATTTAATCATCTTGCCAATTAGCAAATCCAAGTGTTTGTAAAGGTCGTCACTTTCCGACATAGTGACGGTAGCTAAATCACCTAAATAAGTGCTATTAGGATGCACGAGTATCATTCTTTGAATTTTAGCATAGTCACCACTTGGTTCAGCTATACCACCTACATGCCAAAGAACCCATGCCTTTTCATCGTTCTTAAGTTCTTTTATCAAATCTGGTGCTTTATCACGTGATTCGTAGTATTTGACCTTCCTAAGTTTATCTTGCCTTTCTTCTTTGTTACTATCCTTCCAGAATACATAAATACCCGACAAGACAATGCCAGCTACAAAAAAGACCACCACGCCGATAAAAAGCCAAGTTTCTTTGGATAGCCCCCAAGTCTGAGCATTTGTAACCCATTGTACAGTGGTGTATATCGTATTCACGACTTCCACCCCAAAGAAAATTCTGCCAAATACTTTCTTCGCCATACTATAATTTTACCACACTTGTATAGTGGTTGTCGTGGCGTGGCGGTATACTTACCTCTGTAATTACCACGTCATTGCGAGGAGCGTAGCGACGTGGCAATCTCATGGCATTAAGACTAGACTTTCGCCTTCGTTCAAAGGATTGCTTCGCTTCGCTCGCAATGACCTGTTTATTTTATCCCTCTTCAACTCATTTAGACATACAAACACCGCTATGTTTATATGTTATAATCTAAGCGGAGGTAAATTTACGTGAGCCTATCATTGAAACGGACTACAATTTTCCTCACCGAAGACCAACTTGAGAGACTCCGCCAGTTGGCTTTTATTCGCCGAACCTCTATGTCGCATTTGATTCGAGAAGCAGCTATGGAAGTGCTGGAGGACGAAGAGGATATCAGGGAGGGGTTGCGGGCCCTGGCCGATGCTAAGGGAACTGTGAGCTGGAAAGATTATCAACAAAAGCGAAAGGAGAGGAAGCTTAAAGGGTGAGCTACAAGGTCAAGCTCAGGCGCCCTGCGCAAAAAGACCTCGATGACCTTGCCGGACAGGATTATGAGGCTGTTGCAAGGGTTATTTCATCTCTGGAAGACAACCCGAGGCCGGTCAGGGTCAAAAAGTTGGCCGAAAGCGAGTTATGGCGCATCCGCGTGAGGCAATGCAGGATTATATATGCCATAGATGATAAAGCCAAAGAAGTGATAATCGTGCGTATCGCCAGGCGCAACAAGGATACTTATAAAAAATTATGAGATATATTTATCTCCCTCTCCCTTGACCCCTCTCCCAGGAGAGGGGAATTCTTTTTATAAGAGGGGCTAAAGCCCCTCTTCAACGCCCCTCACCCTCTATTAACACCGTCATTGCGAGTAGCGTAGCGACGTGGCAATCTCATGGCATTAAGACTAGCCTTTCGCCTTCGTTCAAAGGATTGCTTCGCTTCGCTCGCAATGACCTGTTTATTTTATCCCCTTGTTTAGGATTTAGGATTTGGAGTTTAGGGTTTCCCCCAAGGGGTTTAATGTCACACATTTTTAATTATTCGCCCTCCGATTTTATGACTATTTAACGGGATAAAGCGTATGTTTTAAACATCCGCCTCATTTGGGCGGGAAATGCATTATGCATTAAAAGCTGGATATACAAGGAGGTGCATCATGTACTGGGGTGACGGAATGATGGGATGGTGGGGCCTGGGCTTTGTGTTTTTCATCCTGTTCTGGGTCGCTGTAATCTGGTTTATAGTATGGATAGTCAGGCGGGCAACAGGCAAAGGCGGTCCCTGTATGGGCATGGGCACAAAGAGCGCCCTGGATATCGCCAAGGAACGCTATGCCAAAGGCGAGATCACCAAAGAGCAGTTCGACCAGATCAAAAAAGATATCCTGTGAAAACCCCGGCGGCACAGCCTCCGATAAGATACCGACGCCGCCGCATCCCTGAAAAGTTGATAGTGAATCAATTAGATTGATGCCAGGGTCGTCACAACAGACTTAAACCCAGGCTGTATTTGATGGCTTGATCTATTTCATTCATTTTACTTTCGGATAGTCCGCCGCATTTTTTTACCAGCCGGGCCTTATCAATAGTGATTACCTGGGCCAGGTTGACCGAACAACCTCTGGGGAGGCCACTCTCCTTTGAGCCGATATTAACAATAAAGGGATAGTCTTTTGCCTGCGCGGTGCTGCAAGCAGCTATAATCGTAGTGGGGCTGTATTGATTTCCGATGTCATTTTGAATTATCAGAGCCGGCCTTCGGCCTGTTTGTTCACTTCCCCTGCCCGGATGCCAGTTCACCCAGTAGATTTCGCCACGTTTGCATACCGTAGCCATGCTTTATTCGTCCTTACCAAATACGACTTCATCGGCCAATTTAAAAGCCTCAGCTGCAAATGCCAGGTTTTCTTTGGCCATAGCCTTGTATCCCTCTTCCATTCTACGGCGCAAACGTTTTTCAGCCAGCTCCTGCAAACATAAATGGACCACTTTGCTTCTGCTGATTCTCTTCTCACGAGCAACTTCATCGGCTACAGCCATTAAATTAGGCGGTATACTTATGGTTAATTTGACTGTACCCTTAGCCATAACATTCTTCCTTAATTTTATTAAGGCTATTATAGCATATAACTTGTATCAAATAAACCGCTCATATTATTGCGTCAGCTTGGGACCGATCCACAGGGCATAGCTTTTATCGGGGCTGGCCGGCGCCTGTACTCGGAGGATGGACATGACCTGTTTGCCGGCATAGGCCGAGAGGTCGATATCGATGGGCTTGATCTTGCCGTCATAGGCGACGTCCACACCCGGCCACCATTGCACGGCGCCGCCGGAATCCTCCAGGCCGAAAATGAAGGTGACGCCGCTGCCGCCTTCAGCCTCTGCAGAAAGGCCTACCCATGACGTGAAATGCGTGCTGGGAGGCAGCGCGAGCGGGACCATGGACCCGCCGACGTTCCACTGCTCCTGCCAGTCGCCGAAATGCCCCTCGATCCACTGGTGGGCTGAGCCGGGCGGGACCATCTCGATTACGTTGTTATAGGTCTGATTATCCTCGGCCACTATACCGTTAATTTTTGTAACCATCCCGCTGTTGCTGTCACCAACTTCGCCGAAATCCACCCCTCCAGAGGTATTCATCCAAATCGCCCGCGTGGCATACTGCGCAAAATCGTAGTTGTATTTGAAACCGAAGATGGGAACGTAGCAGTTATTGTCTTTGTCTGCCTCTACTACGTCGTTGCCGCCGTCGGCGCAGACGGTAATCGGGTTGCCGTCATAATTATAGTTGGTGAAAGGCAGGGTCTGCTCTTCGCCCGGGGCCAGACTCCCCACCCAGCTCGTGTCCCGCAGTTGTTTGCTCTGGTCATAGAGGTATGTGTAGCTCTGGCCGGCCGCCACAGCGCCGATGTTCTTGATCGTGTAGTAAAGCAGCCCGCTATTATAGGTTACACTGGTTATCACCAGGTCGGGCATGAAGGTGTTTTTAGCTGCCACCTGGACCGTTACCCAGCCCGTGGCCTCTCCCCCGACCGTCGAGGCCGTCAAGGTGTATTTGGTGGTCACCTGCGGCCCCACCTCGATCGAACCGGACGTAGCGACTTTCCCTACCTGCGGGTCGATGTTGACCGTATCGGCATCCGACGTGTCCCAGCTCAGGGTGACATTCTCACCCGGGGTGATATTGTCATTGTTCACTGAGAAAGAGTTGATGTGCGGCCAGGGGCTTTTCTGCGCTATGGGTGAGGTGGTATTTTGGCTTTGGGTTTGAGCGGGGATAGTTCCAGAGGCTGTGCATGAGCATAAGAGGAGTAAACCGCCTGCCAATACCACCCATCCCCAATGCTTTGACATAGTATAAGTATATTATTTTTAATTTGTAAATACTAAACTCTAATCCCTCTCCCCTGCCCCTCTCCCAAGAGAGGGGAATTCTTTTTAAAAAGAGGGGCTAAAGCCCCTCTTCAACGCCCCTTGCCCTCTATTAACACCGTCATTGCGAGGAGCGTAGCGACGTGGCAATCTCATGAAATCAGGTCTGGCAATTACCTTCGTTCAAAGGATTGCTTCGCTTTGCTCGCAATGACTGTTTATTTTTCCCTCTCCGACGCCCTTGCCCGGAAAGCCTTGCCAGTTAGAACACATGTCCCGCGTCGTTGGATACGAAGAGTAATCAGTCGCCTCTTCGACGCCCTTACCCTCTATTAACACCGTCATTGCGAGGAGCGTAGCGACGTGGCAATCTCACGTCATTAAGACTAGACTTTCGCCTTCGTTCAAAGGATTGCTTCGCTTTGCTCGCAATGACGTGGGGGAGGACGCTCGCAATGACGTGGGGATTTTGTATTTGCTTAGTATTTAGTGTTTAGGGTTTAGAGTTTCCCCGCAGGGGCTTGTGTTTTATTATTAATGTACAAATAGCGTGAGGAGTTGCACGAAATGGAAAGTAAAGTTGTAGTGATAACCGGCGCCAGCGGCGGGATAGGCGCCGCCCTGGCCGTCAAGCTCGGCGCCGAGGGGCACAGCCTGGTTCTGGCCGCACGTCGTGAAAAAGAGTTAAAGGCAGTGGCTGAAAAGGCCGGCCCCCGGGCCATTGCCGTTGTAACCAACGTTACGAAGCGCAAGGACGTCGAGCGCCTGCGCGACGCAGCCCTGAAGAAGTTCGGCCATGTGGACGTATGGGTCAACAATGCCGGGCGCGGCATCGGCAAAAACGTGATGGAGCTGACCGATGAAGACCTGGACGAGATGATCAGGGTCAACGTGAAGTCGGCCCTCTACGGCATGCAGGCCATCGTGCCTCACTTTCAGCAGAGGGGAAAAGGACACCTGATCAACGTCTCATCCTTCCTGGGCAGGGTCCCCATGGCTGCCTTCAGGTCGGCCTACAACGCAGCCAAAAGCGCCGTCAATGCACTCACAGCCAACCTGCGCATGGATTTGAGAAAGGACTATCCGGGTATTCATGTCTCGTTGGTCATGCCGGGGGTGGTATCCACCGATTTCGCTCGCAACGTGCTGGGAAACGCCCAACCCCCTGCCGCCGGCATACCGGCACGCTCGCCCATGGTTATCCAGTCGGCAGAAGAGGTGGCCGGCCTGATCGCCGGCCTGATAGAAAAGCCGGCGCCCGAGCTGTATACCAATCCGGCCTCTCATGAGATGGCGCAGCGTTACTACAGGGATGTAGGCGCTTACGAAGCAGAAGGCCACTGAGCTATTTGGAAGAAATCGCGCAAACGGCCAATACGTTGGGGCCGCTGTGAACCCCTATCACCGGGCTGACCTTGGTAGCGTGCATCTTCTCCCTGGGGAAGAAAACGGCTATGCGGTCCTCCACTTCCTCACGCTCATCCATGGTGGTGGCATCCTCGACGAACATCTCTTCGATATCGGGGATATCTTTGATCATGTTCACCAGCATGTCCTTGGCCTTGGCGCGGCTGCGGGCCCTGGCCACGGGCTGGATCAGGCCGTCTTTGAGCGTGAGCATGGGGTTGATCTTCAGTAGCCCGCCCAGCATGGCCTGGGCCTTGCCGATGCGCCCGCCCTTCAAAAGGTATTCCAGGGTATCGAAGATCATATAGGCGCGGATGCGCGGCAGGGCATCATTCAGCATGGCAACGATATCTTTCAGGCTGTCGCCCTTCTTAGCGGCCCTGGCCGCCTTCAGCGCGGGCAACCCCAGCCCACCGCAGGTCATCTTGGAATCCACAACCTCGACCTTGCACAGGTTGCCGATCAGCTCTTTGGCCTGCAGGGCGCTCTCGTGAGTTGCGCTCAGCCCCGCCGAGATGGTCAGGACTACGATCTCATCCGTCTCCTTGGCCAGCTTCTTGTAAAGCTCGACAAACTGGCCGGGCGCGGGCGCCGATGTGGTGGGATGCCTGCTGTCCGTCACCAGCCTCTTATAAAATTCCTCGGGCGTAATAGTTACGCCGTCTTCGTAGCTTTCCTCTCCGAAAAGCACGTTCAGCGGTATAAGGCTGATATCGTATTCTTTAGCCAGGTCGCGTATGTCGCCGGTGCTGTCGCATATTACTTTTACCATTATGTTAACCTCTTGCCTCCAAAGTTATTTATTGTTGCTTTTTTGCCATCTCTTCGTCAAGGAGTATCCTGGCCAGCGGTTTGCCGATAGCGGACTTAGGCAGGCTTTGCCTGATCTCTATCTGCCGCGGCACCTTATAGGCCGTCAGCCTCTCCTTGCAATAGGCCCTCATGCCGGGATCATAACTATTAAACCATGAATACTGGTCCATTAGAATAACTCCTCTGTGAAATAGAATGCGCCTTTAGCACGCGGCTACGTGTCCCGCGCGTCACA
This sequence comes from Dehalococcoidia bacterium UBA1162, assembly GCA_002311135.1. GTDB lineage: Bacteria > Chloroflexota > Dehalococcoidia > GIF9 > UBA5629 > UBA1162. Next base: position 21,617 of record DBZK01000024.1, on the reverse strand, counting down.
GGGAATTATAGGTCAGGGCTTTCGAGAGTGATATACGTAGTTTCCCCAATTGGGATAGGGGTAAAACACGTATTTTTAGGAAATACTAAACAAATTCCAAACAATTTTAAATTTAAAAATAAAGAAAAAGGCGTTGAAGAGGGAACCTGTTCCCTCTTGGGAAAAAAGAAATCCCCTCTCCTTGGGGAGAGGGGTTAGGGGTAAGGAGGCATAAACCTTAGAGTTTAGAGTTTAGAATTTAGAGTTTTCTCGTCTACTGGTCTTGTTTGGGCAGGATGCCCTTTCTGACTGCATAGTGGATGAGCTCCATGCGGTTGCGCAGCCCCAGTTTATGCATGACGCGAGCCCTGTGCACCTCCACCGTACGAGGACTGATGCACAGCCGGTTGGCTACTTCCGGGCTGGTCAATCCCTGGGCTGCCAGGTGCAAGACCTCACGCTCACGGGATGTGAGCATGTCATACGGGTCGAGCTTGCTTTCCTTGGACCTTATCAGGTAGGCTTCGATAGCGCGGTCCGAAAGCGGAGGAGCCAGGTAACGGCGGCCCGCAGCTGCCGCACGTACAGCCCGCAAAAGTTCCTCTGGGGGAGAATCTTTCAGTACATAGGCCATAGCGCCGGCTTGCAGCGCTTCAACCACGTAACAGTCATTGCCGTACATGGACAGCACTACGGCAACAGTGTGGGGCGAACGCTTCCTGACCTGCCTGATGACCCCCAGCCCACTCATATCGGCCAGCATTAAATCCACGACCAGGACGTCGGGCTTGAGGCGCTGTGCCTGTTCGGCGGCATCCACGCCGGTAGCGGCCTCCCCGGTAACCTGCAAATCGGGTTCGGCTTCGAGAAGGGCTTTTATGCCGCGGCGGACAACATGATGGTCATCGGCCAGAAATACTGTAATCATCTATTGCGCCTGCTCCCGTCTGGACTTCACCGGCAGCGGCAGTTCCGCGGTAAGCACCGTGCCCGCCCCGGGAGTGGATGAGATGGTAAACCTGCCGCCCGCTATCAAAGTGCGACCCTTCATCCCGGTTATACCGCCGTGGTAATTGTCCGGCAGTTTTTCAGGCTCGAACCCGGCGCCACTGTCCTCGACGCGCACGCTCAGCCAACGTCGGTTCGACCAGGCCATTACCTTGGCCTCACCGGCGCCGGAATGCCGGGCCACATTGTTTAAGGCTTCCTGCACGATGCGATAGGCTGTCAGGCCGATCTCCAGGGGAAATTTCTTGTGCAGGCCCAGGTGCTCGAATTTTACGCCGACATGAGTGCGGGAGGTATAGCTCTCAAAAAGGTAAAGCATGGCCGGAAGCAAACCCAGGTCGTCCAGCATCTTGGGACGCAGTTCCAGCGAAAGGTCCCGTGTCAGGGACATCATCTCATTGACCAGCGATTGGGCTTCACCCAGGGTGTAGCGCAGCTTGTCGGGAGGGGAGTTGGCTGCTTCTCCCAGCAGCAGTTTCAAAACGGCCAGCGATTGACCCAGCCGGTCGTGCAGTTCACGGGCTATGGCGCGCCGCTCACCCTCTTCGATGCCAACCAGCACCCGTGCAGTCGACAGCGCATCTTCCATAAGCTCAACATAATATACCAAACATATTCAAAATTCCAAAAACCAAATCCGAATCTTTGAAATTAGTAAATTAAAAACGGAATGCCTTAGTTTAAGGTAGTACTTATTTAGGGGTCACGCCCAAGGCTGATATCCGGAGCATCACAACGGCTGCGCAATACAAAAGGGCCATTGCTACCCAAATTATCCCTACCGTTCCCATAATCTTACCCAAACTCTTTTGTTGATCCGGTGATCCTGTTGCCTCCAATGCTTTACCTTGGTAGTATAGCGATAACCCAACACCTGCTATCATGATAACTATCCCTATTACCAATGCAATTATGAAGCTCATACCAACCTCCCCAAACGATGATTACAACATTATATTAGCACAGTTCAATCTTAATATTTAAAGCCCTTGTGTGTGAAGCCACATTAGCTATAGTGATTCATAACTATTGCGAGTTTTGGGCTTTGGGCTTTGAATTTGTTTAGAGCTTAGAGTTTATTATTTAGGATTTATTTGGTCTGGGGTAAGCCGAATGTGGAAGCGAGGTTATTAAGGATCTTAATGACGGCCTCATCCCGGTTGAGCGTGTAGAAATGGAAATAGCGCACGCCGTTTTCCCAGAGGTCCAGGCATTGTTCGCTGGCCAGGTCGATACCTGCTTTAACGACATCTTCGGGACTGTCCATCTCTTCGAATTTGGTGATTAGGGGTATGGGTATTTCAACCCCGCTGACATCGCTGAAACGTTCCACTCTCTGGAAGTCTGTAATGGGCATGATGCCGGCTATGATAGGGATGTTTATATTATCCTGCTGAAAACGCTCCATCATCTGGTAATAATAGAAGTTCTCGAAGAACATCTGGGTTATGCCGAATTCCGCTCCCTGGTCTATTTTTTGCTTGGTAAATGCAATATCTATTCCCAGGTTGGGAGAGTCGATGTGGCCTTCAGGGTACACGGCCACGCCTATGCAGAAGTTATTATATGTCTTAAGAAATCGCACGAGGTCTACAGCGTAGCGAAAGTGCGTTTGACCGTCGAAAATGCCCGGCTCGTATTCCTCAGGGTCCCCGCGCAGAGCCAGTATATTCTCAGTTCCAAGCTCTTTATAGTAGTTTATTACCGGCTCCAGCTCAGCCCTGCGGGGATCGGCGCAGGTTACGTGCGGCATCACGATGACATCGGTTTCTTCGTGAATCTTTTTAACGATATGCTTGGTCTTCTCGAGGGTGTTGCGCCCGGCATGCTGCGTCACGGACACAAAAGAAGGTGCGAAGGCCTTCAGCCGGTTGATGCGCTCCAACAGCCGGTCCTCACCTATGGGAGTTATGGGCGGAAAGAACTCGAACGAAAGGCTTTTCCCGCTGCTTTTGATGATCTCACTGATCTTCATATTTCCAACAACATGCCCCCTTTTAAACGGCAAACCTTGTTAATCATACATTCGGCTAAAAGTAAAATCAAATAGGCTAAGTATTCCATCACCCCTACCCCTCTCCCAGGAGAGGAGGATTATATTTATAAGAGGGGCTAAAGCCCCTCTTCAACGCCCTGTACCCGGCATGGCCTTATCGTTAGAACAGATTTCCCGCGTCGCTAAATACGAAGAGGAGCCTGTTTCCTCTTCAACGCCTTCCTTAGAAAAGAAGCTCCAAACAATTCCTAATTTTCTAATCTTCTAATTTTTTAAATATTTTTCATTTATTTATTGATTGGAATTTCCCCTTTTGTTGACTCTTGCCCCTTCCGATTGTAAGATACCTAATCCTCTAGGTCGACGTTAAAGGAGGCGCATGCAGGCATTGGAAGGCGTAAGGATATTGGAGCTCGTTCACATGCCGCCGGGCGAGCTCTGCACCATGATACTGGGCGATATGGGCGCCGAAGTCATAAAAGTCGAAGCATTTACTCCGAACGACACACAAGCGGACCCTCATGACGCTGAGGCATTGAAAACACTCCAGGCATTCAACGCGCTCAACCGCAATAAAAAGAGCATCCGACTCAATTTGAAGTCCGAGCAGGGCAAAGAAGTCTTTTACAGGCTCGCCGGCAATGCCGATGTCATCGTTGAAGGCTTTCGCCCGGGCGTTGTGAAACGCATGGGAGTGGACTATGAGATGGTAAGCAAGCTAAACCCCCGCATCGTTTATTGCTCGTTAAGCGGCTACGGTCAGGACGGGCCCTACAGCCAGTATCCGGGGCACGATATCAACTATATATCCATCGCCGGTGCGCTCAACCTGATCGGCTGGCCCGGGGAGCCGCCGGCCATCCCGCTGAACTTGCTGGCGGATTTCGCGGGCGCTTCCATGCACGGTGCAGTCGGCATACTGACAGCCCTCTTCGCCCGCGAGAGGACGGGCAAAGGCCAGTATATAGACATTTCCTACACCGACAGCGTTATCACCCTGATGACCTTCTTCCTGCAGCAGCATTTCGGCGCCGGTCATAATTTCCCGCGCGGCGAATGGGCGCTGGCAGGCGGCTATCCGTACTATAAAACCTACCAGGCAAAAGACGGGAAGCTGATCAGCCTGGCATGCATCGAGCCGTGGTTCTGGGAAAATTTTTGCAGGGCCATCGGCAGGGAGGACCTTAAAAGCCTGAGCTTCGATTTCGACCACCTGGCTCACAAGCCACAGGATGCTAAATGGAAAGCAGCGGAAGAGGAGCTTAAAAAAATCTTCCTTACTAAAACGCGCGATGAGTGGTTCGACCTGCTTATCAAGTCCGATGTGCCGGTTGGGAAAGTATATTCCATAGAAGAGATCTTCAGCGATCCGCAGCTCCTGCACCGTCGCATGCTGCTGGAGTTCGATCACCCCGGGCTCGGCAAAGTGAAACAGCCCGGTATCGCCATCAAGCTATCTGGAACGCCGGGCGAAGTGAGGAGCCTGGCGCCTTACCCGGGCGAGAATACCAATGAGGTGCTGAAATCTCTGGGATATTCGGAAGCTGATTTGGAAAGCTTGCGCAAATCTAAGGCGATAGGCTAAAATTCTATGACATGGAGGTGGGATTATGGCAGCCAAAGCATACGTACTTATCACAACTTCGGTGGGGCAGACCAAATCGGTACTTACATCGCTAAAAAAGCTCGAAGGGATAAAATCGGTGGATGCGGTCATGGGTCCTTACGATATAATTGCCGTCGTCGAGGGAGAGTCCGTTGACAACGTCGGCAAGCTGATTACGGAACAATTCCACAAGATCGGCGGCATTGAACGCACTACCACCTGTCAAACTATCAGGATAGCCTGATATTAAAGTCCCATGGACTGCATTTTCTGCAAGATTGCTTCCGGTTCAATACCCGCGGACATAGTATATAAAGACGATGACCTGGTGGCCTTCCGCGATATACATCCACAGGCGCCGGTGCATGATGTCATCATCACGAGAAGACATATACCATCGGTAAACGACCTGACGGAAGCAGATAGGGCGCTGGCCGGCAAGATGCTATTGGCAGCCAGGCAGCTAGCTGAAAAAGAGGGGATCGCAGTGAGCGGTTACCGGCTGGCCATAAATTGCGGCCCGGATGGGACGCAGGAAATAGACCATATCCACCTCCACGTCATCGGCGGACGCCTCCTCACCGGCCGGCTCGGCTGATTCACCTCCAGTGATGCATCCGAAAGGCTGCGCTACCATAGTCCGTATGCTCTCCCGGAAAATAAAGCGCACCTGCGGTAAAGGCCAGGTCTTTCTGCGTGCCGGCCTGCGACAATATTCCATTGCATATGCCCGCTGCCTGATCATATAAAGCCTGGTCCTCGTTATTGATGTAATACTCAGGATAGTAGCCGCGCCAACTGTCCGCCAGCCCGCTTAAACCGTACTTATCGGTAACGTCCAGGCAGAGATAAGTGTCAAGGTCCACGATAGCCGGGGAGGACTTGTTCATCTTCATATATACGACGCCCCGGTTATAGAAAACCATATAAAAAGAGGGGTGAAGTCCCGCCAGGATATTAAGATCTGCCAGGGCGTCATCCAACTGGCCGTTCCTACCCTCACATACCGCCCGGTCACTGTAGGCGACGGCAGCTTCGACCGGGTCGATCGTTATGGCACGGGAAAATTGGTCGGCCGCCGATGCGTAATCGGTTAGGGCATAATAGGTCCTGCCCAGCCAGATCACAGCTTGTAAATACGATGGGTCCAGATTAATGGCCCTTTTGAAATCTACCACGGCATTATCGAATTCACCCATGTCTTTTAAAGCCATACCGCGGTTGAAATAGGCTTCTTTCGACGATGAGTCGATGGCCAGGGACTGGGTTAAATCCGCTATAGCTTTTTGGTATTCGCCGCTGTTCAGATACGAGACGCCGCGCAGTTCGTAGGCTGCCGCATAATTCGGGTCTAAATCAATGCAGAAGCTGGTGTCGCCGATGGCGCCTGAGTAAAGTCCCAGCCCGGCATAGGCCTGGGCACGGGCGAAATGCACATCGCGCGCGGAATATCCATTGTTGATCGAAGAGTCGAAGGCCTTCAAAGCTTCCTGGTAATTATCCTGGCTCAGATAAGCCAGACCGATCTGGTATTGTGCAGGCCCGTACTGGCCGCCGACACTTTCGGAATTAATATTGATGGTATATGTGCTGTTTTCCGCTGCCTCGGGCCGCGGCCCTGAGCAAGATACGGCCAGTGACACAGCCGCCAGCACCAGCGCAGAAATAATATATTTACCGTCCAACGATGCCCTCTTCATCTTACTTTTTAATTATAAGGCGGCTGTCCAATTTAGTCAGATTATAGGCAAGGAGGATGCCGGCTTAGCCGGCAATAATGGAACGTATTTTGATGATGACCTGCTCGATTGCCTCATCGGGAGTCGAGGCGCCTGCTGTAATGCCGACGGCCTTTCTGTCCTTCAACCATGCCGTATTTATTTCTTCGGCATTCTCAATGTGGTGTGTTTCTACAACGCGGGAACAAACATCCGCCAGCCTGCGCGTGTTGGCGCTGTTGTGTCCACCAACTACGATCATGAGATCACTGGTCCCGGCAATGTCCTCCGCCGCCAACTGTCTTTTCTGCGTTTCCTGACAAAGCGTATTGACCACCCTGATCTCCCTGGTCTGCGGTAACAGCCTGCCGATCAGTTTGCCCAGAAACGACGTAAATTCGGCCCGGCTCTGGGTGGTCTGAGCCAGTATGCCGATACGTTCCGGCAAATTCCTAAGAGGAACTGCATCGGCATCCATGGAAGCTATGGCTTTCTCACCGGCCCATCCCAATAATCCCCTCACTTCAGGGTGTCTGGCTTCACCGAATATGATAACTCCGAAGCCCGCCTTCGCCAGGCGCTGAGCGGCCTTCTGCGCGCTGCGCACGATAGGGCAGGTAGTATCTATGACGCTAGCTCCCGTAGCCAGGATCTTCTCCTGGACCTCCGGGGAAAGGCCGTGCGATGATATGGCGATTACGCCGCCTTTGAGGTCTTCAACACTATCAACTACGTCCACGCCGAGCCCTTTGAGACGCGCCACCACGGTTTTATTATGAACGATGGGTCCGAGGGTGCTGATCTTGACTTTCCCGTCGGCCGAGCCCTCGATTATTCTGAGGGCGCGCCGCACGCCGAAACAAAAACCCAGCTCCCGCGCCTTTTGAATTTTCATACCGCAGAAATTATAGCGATTTTGGACTATTGCGTCGCTTGGCTGCAGGGTAGCCGCGCGCCATTAAAACAGCTTGCTGCTCACAAACATCCGCAAACTGATCTATGGTATACCTCTTATACAGATAATACCGTTTCAGCGCCCATGTCTGACATACCAGCTCAACGTGAAAGGCCGTTAGAAAAGGATCGCTGGCGCCGAACTCGCCTTTCCGGCGGCCTTTTTCTATTATTTCCCTGAATACATCTATCACCCTGTTCTCAATCTCATACATCCCGGTCAACTGCTCCCGTTTCAAATACCGTGCAACACTGTACCAGAAAAGCATCATCTTGCGCCGTTTGTGGATCGAGTAGACGTACTCCCTGACAGCTTTGCGCAGGCACTCTTCCGGCTTCAAATCCGGCATAGTTGCGCGCACCTTCCTTTCCCACTGCGTGATATCATTCAGGCGTATCTCACCGAAGAGAACAGGGAATTCCTCTTTTGATTTAATGTAGTAATAAAGGTGTCCCGGGCTAATATGGCAGGCCCTGCCGATCTCACGCATAGTGGTCTGAGAGTAACCTTTTTCGAAAAATAATGATGCAGCGATTTTGGCTATCCGCTTTACGCTCAAAGCGGGAGCGGCATTTTTCTTGCGGGACTTTTCTGGTTTATCTCCCATCACCTTACCTCGGAAATGACCGGTTTAATGAACTGCCAATTATGTCATCGTCATTATACATTAACCTGTTATTATATTTGAAGTTTTTGGCTTTAAATGCCTATTGACAAACAAATATTGTTAGAGTTATATTGAGCTTTAAATTTAGGTCAACCGTTCGATCTAGTTACATCCAACAGCATTATATATCAAACCCACAAAAATTATTTTTCAGGGAGGTTGTTAAGGCAATGAAAAAATGGTTCAGCATTCCCGCAATCCTGGTAGTCTCTGTTATCTTGCTCGGCATGGTGGCCGGTATCAACGATGGTTGGGCGGGCAACCGGAATATAAATTCTTCAGGAGGTTCACCAAACAAATGATCAATTCAGCGATGGGACCGCTCTCGCCCGATAAACTGGGCACGACCCTTGTCCACGAGCATTTCTGCTTCGCCTATCCGGGCTGGTTTTCCGATGTTAGCATGGTGCCGTATGATCCCGAAGCAGTCCTGCAGGCCGGCCTGGCCGCATGCGCCACCCTCAAGGAAATCGGCGTCCAGACCGTCATCGACCCCACGCCCAATGATACCGGCGGACGCGACCCCCTTCTTTATAAAGAGCTTTCCAGCAGGACGGGCATAAATATCATCTGCACGACGGGCCTTTATACGGAAAAGGAAGGTTCGCCGGTATACTGGGCGGGCAGGAAGGTATGGTGCACCGATATCTCACGTATGATGGCCGACCTTTTTATCAAGGAGATTTCAGAGGGAATAGGCGTGACCGGCGTCAAGGCCGGGGCAATCAAGGTAGGCTCCAGCCCGGTTATGACCGACTATGAAAAGGATGTCCACAAGGCAGCCGCCATCGCACAGAAAGCGACCGGAGTTCCCATTATCACTCATACTGAAGGGCCCACCGGGGGACCGGAGCAGGCACAATTCCTCCTTAGCCACGGAGCAGACCCGAAAAAAGTGATGATCGGTCATGTGAGCAACTCCAAAGAAATAAGCTATTTGAAGGCCATCCTGGCCCAGGGCGTCAGCATCGGCTTCGACCGGCTCGGGCTCTCGATCATGTACGGCATCCCTGATGAAATACACGTCCGGAATATCGCCATCCTCTGCAAGGAAGGCTACGCCTCTAAGATCATGCTTTCGCATGATACGGTAAGCTTCTGGCTGGGACGCCCCCTGGACGTGCCGGAGAAGGCCGTGGAATTGTTTAAAGACTGGAGGCTGGACCACGTGTCCCGGGATATCGTGCCTGCGCTAAAGCAGAGCGGGGTCAGCGACGGCCAGATCAAGACCATGATGGTCGACAACCCCAGGAACCTGTTTGCCGGCAAGGGCTAGACCGGACTTCAACCATAGAGCGAAGAGCCCTTATTTATAGTCGTAAAACCCCTTGCCCGTCTTGCGGCCCAGATACCCGGCCGTGACCATCTTGCGTAAGAGCACCGGCGCAATAAACTTGGGGTTCTTGGTCTCGGCATAGATTGCATCAGTTACGAAGAGCAATGTGTCCAGGCCGACCATATCCGCCAGGGTCAGCGGCCCCATTGGATGGTTCAATCCCAACTGCACGCCTGTATCTATATCCTCGCGGCTGGCAACGCCCTGCTCATACATCTCGAACGCTTCAATCATGTAAGGCATAAATGAGCGGTTGACGATGAACCCCGGCCGGTCGGGGGCAACTATCACGGTCTTCCCGAGGGACTTGCCCCATTCGACGGCGGCATCCAGAGTCACTTTAGCCGTAGTTATGGTCTTCACAAGCTCGAGCAGCTTCATAACGGGCACGGGATTGAAGAAGTGGCAGCCCAGGACCTTATCGGGCCTCTTGGTCACGGCAGCAACATCCATAACCGACAAGCAGGAAGTATTGGTGCTTAAGATGGCATCAGGCCGGCAGATCCTGTCCAGGTCGAGGAATATCTTCTTTTTCAAGTCCAGGTTCTCGATGGCGGCTTCAACCACCAGATCGCAGTCCTTAAAGTCCTTCATATCTGTCGTGCCCTTGATTTTCCCCAGGGCTTTATTTTTATCATCCTCGGTCATCTTGCCTTTCTCAACGGCCCTGGCAACCGACTGGTTAATGGCGGCCATGCCCTTGTCCAGCAGTTCTTTATTTATTTCCGAGACCACCACGTCATACCCCGTTTTTGCGCTGACCTCGACTATGCCCCTACCCATCAGGCCGCAGCCGACTACGCCGATCTTCTTAAATGCCATGGTTTTTCTCCTTAATAAATTTCATTTTGCTTTAAAATCAGCTTTACGTTTTTCCATAAAGGCCTGCCGGCCCTCCTTGAAATCCTCGGATTTAGTGACATATTTTTCCAGCTGGTACTCGATCTCAAGGCCGCTGAGCAGGGTAGTGTTCAAGCCCTGCATCATGGCCTGCTTGGCTGCCCTGGCGGCCAGCGGCGCCGGCTTAAGCAGGGTCTCGGCCATCTTTTTCGCCTCTGCCATCAGTTCGGCAGCCGGGACTACCTTATTGACAAGACCGATACGGTAGGCCTCATTCGCATCGATAGGCCGGCCGGAAGTCAGTATCTCGGCGGCTTTGGCCAGCGGAACGGAGCGCGGCAACCTTTGAGTGCCACCCCAGCCCGGTATAAGCCCCAGGTTGATCTCAGGGAAGCCGAAAGTGGCATTCTCAGCTGCTATCCGGATATCGCAGGCCAGGGCTACCTCAAAACCTCCTCCCAAGCAGGCGCCGTTAATGGCGGCGATGATGGGCTTCCATATCTGCATATCCTCGCAGATGGCTGGCGCCGGCATCTCACCACGCTGGGAGCTGTTCTGTATCCTGGGCAGCGTAGTCTTGATATCCGCACCCACGGAAAAAGCCCTTTCTCCGGAAGCCGTAACAATGGCAACCCACAGATTCTCATCCTCATTAAAGTCATAGAGGGCCTTATTGAACTGGTCCAACTGTTCGGGATCGAATGAATTGAGCGCTTCAGGCCGGTTAAGGGTTATCACAGCAATTTTGCCTTCTTTTGTATAACCTATGGCCATAGGAAAACCTCCTTCCAGGTCGTTGGGATAAGCACCTGATTATACCAGAATTACTGCTGCGGCTTCGGCTTTCTCCTGAAAACGTCAGCCATCGTCTGCGACAGCTTCTCAGCTTCCTCCGTATCCAGCCCTTCGCCCACCTCCAAACGCCGTACGAAGCTTTCTATCTCTGGCACTTGCCTGAACAATTGGGCAATCTTGTTGCTCTGTTCGGCAATTTGAAGGTCCAGTGCAGTGAAATCGATGCCAAGGTCGAATTTAGTATTAAAAAAATAAACCAGGCGCTTAACAGCCCTGGGATCATCCAGGGTGAGTAGATAAAACGGGACGGGCACCCACAGGTTGGCGGCGTTTATCCCGCGCTGCCCGGCCAGCCATGACAGGTAAGAGCTGAGGGTCGGTTTCTGCCCGATGGGAGTTTCATAGTCCGTATTATCCACCACGTTGAACGGCGCCATATTCGCCTTCATCTCTCTGGAATTAACTATGGACATTAGCAGCCGCGGCATGGTGTGTGAGGCGAATGACAGCATGGCTCCGACCGTGTATATTTCCTTCACGCCGCAGTGCTTCTGTGCGACATACAGCACGGCATTTAAAAACCTGTACCAGTCGCTGCGCGGCATGCTGCTTTTAAAGATAACCAGCTTGCGGTTACCGCTTACATAAAATTTGCTCTGCGGGAAAACGGCCACATCTTCTTCCACATTGACGCCGGCCATGGCAAAAAAATCTTCGGGCCTGATCTCACCGAATTCACAGCTCCCCGAGTCCTGCATAATATAGTCCAGGGTCTGCATACCCAAATGACCCGCATCCTCGGCCCAGCCTGCTATCAAAACGGACTTCTTAAGGCCGGGCTTGCCGTATATCCTGTAAACCGGTTCATCGCTCAATGCTGTTCTCCACCCCGTTTAAAAAACTTGTCTATATCATCGAGAATCTTTTTCTTGTCTTCTTCGGTAATGACGCCGGTCCCTTCCGAGGCAGAGGCATTGACCTGCTTAAGCCGGTCCAACTGGTCTTTTATCTCAGCCGGCAGCTTTTCATAAAGGTTGGAAAGTTCCTGCTCGCTCTGCACCGATAATTGACTGATACTGTCCATATCCGTGGTAATATTGAGCGCCCCCGCCAGCACCTCAATCACAGCTTTGGAAGCTTTAGGATAAGGGAAAGGAAAACCCTGAAGGTAAATAGGTATTTCGCCCATCATGCAGACAGCCTCGATGCCGCGCCTGTGGGCCACGCCCAGCAACAGCCCGTTCAAACCGGTGATATTGCCGCGTCCCTCCCTGCCCTCTACATCAGACATCAACATTACATTGCCGTACTTTTTCAATTCATCCAGCAGATCGGGCGAGTTGGGTACAGCCCAAACTCCAGACCTCATCGTATGATGGATAGGAGCCACCGCCGCCCCCGATGTGTAAATACGATGACAGCCGAACCTCTGCGCAACATTCAACACCAGATTAGCCATGGCGTAGGCCTTGTTTCCCTCCGCATACACACGGCCACCCTCAGCCGGCTGCTCCTCGCCGATAAAGAATATCAGGTCGTTGCGGCCTGTTTTTTTAAAATAGAAGGCACTGGAAGGGAACATAATATCCATTAGCTGTCCATCGCGGATTACAGCCTTATTGGGATAGAAAAATTCCCAGGGCTCTATGTAGGCAAACTTTTCGGCATCCACGGAGCGCCTGAGGGAATCGACGGCAATCAGGCCAATATTGCCTATGCCCGGCCAGCTTGCTATCATAACCGGGTTAGTCAAATCAGGTTCGCTGCTGTACCTTATTTCCATAGCTAAACTACGTGCAGGACAATTATAACATAACCGCAGTCTCTCTCTGGAAACGCTTAATTGTGACCCTTTAGTACCAATATTCTTAGAATATCGGAACTTGACACGATGACATAATAAATAGAAGAATATATTCGGTGCGTTCAATCACATTGAATTTGTACGAGATGATTGACCCGCATCTGCCGTGCATTTGGCAGGATTGACGCTATGAAAGCCCTGATTGTCGACGATAATTCGAATAATCTGAACCTATTTAAAATCATCCTGGAACGCAAAGGGTGCCAGGTAGTTACGGCTGTAAACGGCGAAGATGCGCTCCAAAAGCTTCAAGACGATCACGTGGATATCATCGTTTCTGATATACTTATGCCGGTTATGGACGGTTTTCATCTGCTTCAGGAATGCAAATCCGACATCAAGCTGCGCAATATTCCCTTCGTTTTTGTTACGGGGGCATTCCTGGATGCCAAAGACGAGGAGCTGACTTTAAAGCTGGGCGTACAGGCTTTTATACGCAAACCGGTCGAGCCGGATAACTTTGTCAAAACACTTGAAGAGATATTGACCCGAAAGCCTGTGCCTAAAAAGAGGGGCAGGCCGCCCAGGGATAGGAAGAATAGTGACGCTGAAAAGCTGGTCAGCGTTAACCTTATGCAGAAGCTCGAGGCCAAAATGGCTGATCTCCAGGAAGAGATCGTAGAACGTAAGAGGACCGAAGAGGCCCTGCGCAACAGCGAAGAACAACACCGCCTGTTATTCGAGACCATGGCTCAAGGCGTGATTTATTATGACGCCGACGGTTTGGTTATCTCAGCAAACCCGGCTGCCGAAAGGATCCTCGGGCTAAGCAAGGACCAGATGATCGGCAGAGCCCTGCAAGATGCCATCTGGCAGTTTATTAGTGAGGATGGCGCTGATTTACCCTGGAATATGCGTCCGGCTGCCGTGGCGCTTAATACAGGGAAAACGGTCAGGGACGCGGTCGTGGGAGCCTTTAATCCGGTTGATGGCCTGTTCCACTGGACCAATATCAGCGCCGAGCCCCAGTTCAAAGAAAATGAAGACAAACCCTTCCGTGTTTTCACGACCTTCGACGATATAACAGACCGCTTTCTATCCTATAAAGCTATACAGGAAAGCGAATCGCGTATAACGGCCATAGTGGAAAACACGCGTGACGCCATCTGGTCTGTTGATAGCGCGCTCCGCCTGATCACCGCCAATAACGCCGCACGAAAACTCTTCCTGATTGCTTATGGTGTTGATTTAAGGGAAGGTGAGGGTGTATTTTCCGACATCCCCGTGGATAGCCGGGAATCGTGGGCGGATGTTACGAAACGGGGATTTCAGGGAGAACATTTTACTTTCGAAAGGCATTATGACCTGGAAAAAGGGCCGGTCGATCTGCAGATCTCAGTAAATCCCATAACTTCGCCTGCCGGGCAGGTTGCCGGCGTTTCCTTCTTCGCCAGGGATATGACGCAGCAAAATACGGCGGAAAAAGCCCTGGAGGAAAGCGAGGAACGCTACCGCATGCTTGTCAATAACGCGGCGGAGGAAATATTCGTTATTCAAGACGGCCAGATCAAATTTGCCAAATCAGGCATTTCCAAAATAACGGGATTCACCAGGGAAGAGCTATTAAACAAAACTTTATCCCAACTGATCCACCCTGATGATGTCGGCCGGTTGCTCGAAAAACACTCCTCCAGGATGAGCGGCGGAGAGGCCCCTTCAGCATATATATACCGTGCCATCGCTAAATCTGGAAAAACCAGATGGGTCGAGGCACACGTAACAACCATCGCATGGGAAGGCAGGCCGGCTGCTCTGATTTTCCAGGAGGATATAACAGACCGCATTGATCTGGAGTCGGCTCTCAACGACAGCGAGCGGAAGTACAGGACGGTGGTTGAGAATGCCGTCGAAGCCATAATCATACTCCAGGACGGGAAGATAAAATTTATTAATCACATGTCGCCCGGCGCATTAGGTTATACCGGAGAGGAGCTTTCCGAGATTTCCATCCTGGATATTATTCACCCTGACGACAGGCAGATGGTGGCCGACAGATATGAGCGCCGCCTCAGGGGAGAACCGGTGGAAGACTATTCCTTCAGGGTCCTCACCAAAGAAGGAAAGGTAATATGGGCGGAACTGAGGGGTGTCGTAATTGAGTGGGAAGGCAAGCCGGCCACGCTCAACTTCGTAAATAATATAACAGCCCGCAAGCTGGCCGAGGATACCCTGGGGCAGAGTGAGGATAAATACAGACTGCTGGTTGAAAACGCCAATGAAGGCGTTCATGTCCTTCAGGACGGGATAATTAAATTTGTCAACCCTAAATTTGCCGAGATTATGGGTTGTCCTATCGAAAAGTTGATCGGCAGACGTGCCAGGGACCTGATATATTCTGAAGATTTAGAAGCCACTATCGAGCGTTACCAGCAACGGGTGCGCGGCGAAGTGGTCCATGGCACCTACCAATTCAGATTTATGCCGGAGGAAGGACGCATAATCTGGATAGAGATCAGCGGCATCGCCATCACCTGGGAAAACCAGCCGGCTTTCTTATATTTTACCAGCGACATCACCACCCGCAAGCTGGCCGAGGATGCCCTGCGGCAGAGCGAGGAAAAGTACCGCACCATCCTGGAAGGAATGGATGAAGCTTACTTTGAGGTGGACTCAGAAGGCAATTTCACTTTTTTTAACGAAGCCCTATGCCGTCTGGGTTACAGCAGGGAAGAGCTAGTGGGGCTGAATTATAAGGCATATGTCCCCCCAGAGGACGTGAGCAAAATTGTTGCCGTATTTTCGGAAGTCTTCCGGACGGGCAACCCGCAGCACTGGCAGCCCCTGACCTTTATAAGCAAGGATGGAACAAGGATGTATGCCGAGGATTCGATATACCCGTTAAAAAATGATAAGGGTGAGATCATCGGGCTGCGCGGTGTAAGCCGTGACGTCACCGGCCGCAAGCTGGCCGAGGATGCCCTGCGGCAGAGTGATGAGAAATACCGCACCATCCTGGAAGAAATGGATGAAGTCTATTATGAGACGGATTTAAAGGGCAATTATATGTTTTTTAATGATGCCCTTTGCCGTCAATTAGGCTATACCAGGGAGGAATTGAAGGGACTGAGCTACAAGAAATACATACCCCCGGAGGATATCTCCAAGGTCTTTGAAATATTCTCTGGAATTTACCGCAGCGGGCAGCCGGTACACTGGCTCCCGCTCACAAATATCAGAAAGGACGGTTCCAGGGTCTATGTCGAGGACTCTATTTACCCTATAAAAAATAGCCGGGGCGAAATTACCGGGTTCCGCGGCATAAGCCGTGATGTCACGGGACAAAGAAAGGCGCAAGAGGAACTGAAGCTCAGGGCGTTGCTTCTGGATACCGCCACAGATTCCATCTTAATGCATGATTTCAGTGGCAACTTTAAATATGTCAATGAAGCGGCATATAAGACCAGGGGCTATACCAGGGAAGAACTGATGGCTATGAACCTTCGCGATCTCGTGGTTGCAGAATATGCCGTTTTTATAGAGCCGCGCATGCAGAAGATCCGAGAGAAAGGGGAGGCAATTTTCGAGGCCGCCCATCGCTGCAAAGACAGCTCCATCATGAACGTCGAAGTGCACGCCAGATTAATCCAGTTCGAAGGGGAAGAGCTCCTGCTCAGCGTTGACCACGATATTACACAGCGTAAAAAGGATGAGACCGCACTGCAGGACAGCGAGCAGCGCTACCGTTCTCTCTTCGAATACAATCCCGTCGCTGTCTATTTGCAGGATTTAAACGGGGCATTTATCAGCGTAAACGATGCTACCTGTAAACTGACCGGCTATAGCCGGGAAGAGATGCTATCCATGCGGCCGGAGCAGTTCATTGTCGTGGAGGACATTAAAAGGACAAGCAGCCATTTTATCAAGGCCACAAGAGGGGAGTCGCAGCACTATGAAGTCACTATCATTATCAAAAGCGGCGAAAAACGCAATCTGAGCGTCGCCAATTTGTCGGTGGTAGTGAATAACAATATAGTCGGCGTCTACAGTGTGGCGGAAGACGTTACTGAGCGCAACAGAGCGCTGGAGAAGATCAACTCCACACTGGAAGGCACCATAGAAGCGATCGCCATGATGAGCGAACTGCGTGACCCCTATACTGCTGGCCATCAGAAGATGGTTACCCAGTTGGCTATGGCTATAGCGGTCGAGATGGGACTGGCCGAAGAGCAAATCAGTGCCCTGCGGGTGGCCGGCCTCCTGCACGACGTCGGCAAGGTCTACGTTCCGTCCGAAATATTGAGCAAGCCGGGCAAGTTATCGGATTTGGAAAGAGGCCTGGCTAAAACACACGCTTCCGCCAGCTACGACATCGTCAAGGCCATTAAGTTCCCCTGGCCTGTGTGCCGCATCATCATCCAGCACCACGAGAGGCTGGATGGCTCCGGCTACCCCAAAGGCATCAAAGGTGATGAAATCATACCTGAAGCCAGGATACTGGCCGTCGCAGACGTGGTCGAGGCTATGACATCCCACCGGCCATACCGGCCCGCCCTGGGAATCGATAAAGCCCTGGAAGAAATAACCATGAACAGGGGAGTCCTGTACGATGAAAAGGTGGTGGATGCCTGCGTCACCCTTTTCAAAGAACGTGGCTTCAAATTCCCTGAATAATGTAGATGGTGGACACAAACCAGGACAAATTCAGCCTCCTGAGTGACGACGACCTGTACCTTTTCAACGAAGGCAGCCATATACGTCTGTATGAAAGGCTGGGCGCGCATCCTCTTTCAATCGGCGCTAAAACCGGCACCTATTTTGCCGTATGGGCGCCCAACGCCCGCCGCGTAAGCGTGGCGGGAGATTTCAACGGCTGGGATAAACAGGGTTTCGAGCTCAGGCCGCGCCAGGGCTCCGGTATCTGGGAAGGTTTTATCCCCGGAGTGGGCAGCGGCATGCTCTATAAATATCATATCGACTCGAATGTTGGCCGGCACCAGGTGGACAAGGCCGACCCCTTTGCTTTCCAAAGCGAACAGCCTCCCAAAACAGCTTCTGTTATTTGGGACCTCTCCTATGATTGGGGTGACTCTAACTGGATGAACGAGCGTAAAAACCGCAACTCTCTGACCGGGCCCATAAGCATATACGAGGTCCACCTGGGTTCGTGGATGAGGGTGCCGGAGGATAACAACCGCTGGCTTACCTACCGGGAAATGGCGCATAGGCTGGCTGATTATGTCAATAATATGGGATTCACACACATGGAGCTCATGCCGATCATGGAGCATCCCTTCTATGGGTCGTGGGGCTACCAGGTTACTGGGTACTTCGCGCCGACCAGCCGTTACGGCACGCCGCAAGACTTCATGTACCTCATTGACTATCTACATCAGCATAACATCGGCGTCATACTTGACTGGGTGCCTTCCCACTTTCCCGCCGACGAGCACGGGCTGGGCTTCTTCGACGGTACCCACCTCTATGAGCATGAGGATGCCAGAAAGGGGTTCCACCCCGACTGGAAGAGCTACATCTTCAATTACGGGCGCCACGAGGTGCGCAGTTTTCTGCTGAGCAGCGCCATATTCTGGCTGGACAAATACCATATTGATGGCATACGCGTGGATGGGGTCGCCTCGATGCTGTATCTGGATTACTCGCGGAAAAAAGGTGAATGGTTACCCAACGAGTTCGGTGGGCGCGAAAACCTGGAGGCCATTTCCCTGCTGCGCCGCTTCAACGAAGAGGTCTATCAGAACTACCCCGATGTGCAGACCGTTGCCGAGGAATCCACCGACTGGCCGATGGTCAGCCGCCCCACATACCTGGGCGGACTGGGCTTTGGTATGAAGTGGGACATGGGTTGGATGCACGATATGCTGGACTACATGAGCAAAAACCCCATTCACCGGAAATTCCATCACGACAGGCTCACCTTCCGCATGCTTTACGCCTTCACCGAGAACTTCGTACTCTCACTGTCACACGATGAGGTTGTTCACGGCAAGAGCTCGCTGACAGGCAAGATGCCGGGAGACCCATGGCAAAAATTCGCCAACCTGCGCCTGCTCTTCTCCTATATGTTCACGCAACCCGGCAAGAAGCTGTTATTCATGGGGGATGAAATAGGGCAATGGAACGAGTGGGACCATGAGACCAGCCTGGACTGGCATCTTCTGCAGTACAGGCCACACAGCGGACTGCAGAAGCTGGTACAGGACCTGGCCCGCTTATACCGAAATGAGCCGGCGCTTTTCGAGCTGGATTTCGAACCAGGCGGGTTCGAATGGATCGACTGCAACGATTCGCTGCACAGCGTTGTCAGCTACCTGCGCAAAGGCCGCTCTACCGGAGACGTGATGCTGATCGTCTGCAACTTCACTCCGGCGCCGCATATTGGTTACTGCATAGGGGTACCATGCGGCGGCTACTGGCAAGAGGTGCTGAACAGTGACGCCCATGACTACGGCGGAAGCGGTTACGGTAATCTAGGCGGTCTGGAAGCCGATGACATCGCCTTTCATGGCAGGCCGAACTCTCTTAATCTGACGCTGCCCCCGTTGGGCGCCGTGATTTTCAAATCCGCTGGCGGCAGACCGGACTCTGTCTAATACGGGTTATCCAGGGCTTAAGTCACTGCTATTCTACAGTGAATATATCTCGTTGCCGAAAGTATGAACCCAATTTTTCTTCAAAGCGTCGACTGCCTCTTCCGTCCTGTCCACGCCGATGATTACGATCGGCTGGCCACTTTCTCCCCGACCGAGGTACGTATAAAAGTAAAGTACATTGATGTTCAAATCCTTGAGTGGCTTGAGAGTTTACTTAAAGGTGGAATAGCTGGAGTGTATAAAGCCGTAGGAAAGCAACATCTACAGCATTATGTCGATGAGTATGCTTTCAGATACAACCACAGGAAAGACGAACGGCCTATGTTTTTGACTGTTTTGGAGCAGATATAGGCTTATGGCTGATAGCGTTGCTTAACAAGGCTACAAAATCCTTCTTGTTGGCTACCTGTTGTTTAATCTCGGAGTCTTTAATTTTTGGCATTTAAATCTCTCTATCCCAAATCTTGCCAAATAAAATAACCTCTGTCAATTGGATATTATAAATAGACCAGGCTGGGCTTTTCCCGTCAGTGCTTTTAGGTTCTAATCGTGGTTCTGTAATAGATACTTTAAAAGCTTTTATCTTCTGTGGAGACGGGAACTCAATCCCCCTTCCCTCAAATTCGCCTAAACTATTCCATTTGTCCCCGGCCTTGTCACTCTTTACTTCAAATTTCACCTTCAAAGGCCATCTGATTTCGTCAGTGTCAAAGTAAACTCGCTTTATTACTCTTGCCTTACTTAAATCAAGTTGGTAATGATCTCCCCGTTGCATTTCTCTCATCTGGGACCACCTACTCCCCACATTAGAACTCCACCCTGCATTTGGGTCTAAGTAATTACCATCTCTAGTACAATCTGCTACCCACCCTTCCCTCTTAGGCCAAAAGTGCCTTAACACTCTACGCCCCCATGTCCAAAGAAAATAGATTATGCTGACGGGAGCCCACACCGCAGCAGCAAGCAATAACCAAGCGATTGCCTGTTTTGCCCAATCTGGTAAGCCAGATATTATATCGGGAAGATTGTTCATATAGATACATTTTATCACACTCCGAAGCTAAAATGTTGACACTCCTGCTATACTATTCAATCATTGGGGGTTGTGGTTATGAAGCACAATAAGTTTGAACGTATATTTTTCTCAGTTGTGGGCAATGCAATTTTCATTGGACTTGCATGGATTACCTTTCAGTCTCCAATTTGGAATGCTGGAAGGGATTTCTGGGTTGAAATATTCGCCATTATTGGGTTGATTGCAATACTTTTTCTTATAAACTATGCCATTGAATTAAATACAAGAGTAAAAGATAAAAAGTAACTACCTTCCTTCATGGGATAGGCACGTTATATAATTAAAGTCAACCATCCACTATCTGCGGGATATACGTAACCATACTGTCTATTAGCTTAACGCTATGGTAGATTAGCTTAACGGCTATGGTAAATTAGCTTGACGGCCATGGTATAATTTGCTGAATATGATAACATTGACGATATAATCAATCGACCGTTCAATATATGACAGTCTTAGGGTATTCTCAAATATTAGACTCGGAGGATAATCAAGGGAATTAGGGCATGACCATACAACCTGACCCGATGGGGGAAGAATTAAAACACTATCAGTCCGATCTCTCCGGGCTGGCCTCACTTATCGAAGCGCTTCTGAATAACACGGGTGCTGGCATCTATATAGTTCAGGATAAAAATTTCGTTTATGTCAACCCATTTTTTGAAGCGCTTTCCGGCTACAGCATGCTGGAGCTGGTAGGCACCCCCTCCCTTAATCTGGTCCACCCTGACGACAGGGACATGGTCAGGAAAAAAGTTACCAGGATATTAAAGAAAAAGAGCAAGGCCAATACTTACGAGTACAGGTTCCTAAAAAAGAATGGCGAAGTAGTGTGGGTGCTGGAGCGCATCACCTCCATGGAATATATGGGCCAGCGGGCGGC
>DBZK01000024.1:0-254 GCA_002311135.1 Dehalococcoidia bacterium UBA1162 | reverse complement strand
TTCATGGACATAAACCAGCGCAAAGTGCTCGAGGATGCTCTGGCTAAATCGGAAGAATGGCATCGCGCCATACTTGATCAGATGCAGGATGCCTGCTACGAAGTCGACCTGCAGGGTAATTACATATTTGTTAACGAGGCCATGTGCCGCGACCTGCAGTATTCGTCCGATGAAATCTTAGGACATAACACCACTATGATCGTCCCTGAGGAAGATCATACGATGGCGCTGGAAAAATTTCTGGAGGTCTTCCA
>DBZK01000010.1:1192-103636 GCA_002311135.1 Dehalococcoidia bacterium UBA1162 | reverse complement strand
TGCTAGCCGTAGATTCAGCAGCCCGCATTTTTCCCTCTCGTAGAATTGTAATCAATACCCCTTCAATAAAATATCCTTTAGTTTAGGTGCGCCGAATTAGGGGTCAAGTTTAACGGCGCTATTAACGCTCAATCATGCTCATATTACAGTGGGCCATGACTGCAGGTATTTCTTACTGATAAAGCCTTTGCCGTCCGAGCCTTTCAGCAGGTCCAGGAATTTGTTGATATATTCTCTTGTATCTCGCGGCTCAATAACATCGTCGATAAAATGCCTTTCCGCTGCTTTCCAGGGAGCGCTCTGATATTCCCATTGTTCGATCAGCTTCTCCTTTTCGAGCGCGGGGTTTGCGGCAGCATCGATCAATGGTTTAAAGAGCACGTTTACACCGGCCTGTGCGGACATGAAACTTATATCCGCAGTCGGCCAGGCAACCAGAATATCCGAGCCGCAGCTGGTGCCAGCCATATTGCCATAGGCCATGCCGTAGCTCTTGCGTATAACAATAGATATCTTGGGGACGGTCGACAGTGCCAGGGCTTCAAACCATACCATAATCCTGCCCGGCATTTTTTTCTTTTCCGCATCCAGCCCGACAAAGAAGCCAGGTGTATCATGCAAAAATATCAGGGGAATATTATAGGAATCGCATAGTACTATAAAACTGGTGGCTTTTTCGCAGGATCCCGGCCCGCCGGCGCCGGCGTTATGCATGGGCTGATTGGCGATTATTCCGACCACCCTTCCATTCATCCTTGCCAGGCAGGTGATCAGAGCGGGATCGTAATAAGGTTTGAGCACCATGTATTTGCCATCGTCAACGATTAATTTGATGATTTTGAACATGTCGTAGGCGCGATTGAGCGCTTCCGGTAAAATATCGGCTACTCCGTCCAACTTGCGGTCAGTGGGGTCTGAAGTAGAGTGACGGGGAGGTTCCTCGTCGCAGTTGGAAGGCATATAGCCCAAGAATTCCCGCACAATCTGCAGGCAGTCCTCCTCATTCTCCGTGAACGCATCGACCTGTCCCGTGACCTCGGCATGCAGCTTCCAGCCTCCGAGCTCTTCATTGGTTACCTTTTCTCCAGTGGCTACTTCAAGCACCCTTGGTCCGGAGACCGCCATGCAGCTCCCTTTTACCATGACCACGAAATCGGCTTTGGCAGCCATCCAGGATGGGCCTCCGAAACAATCCCCCATAATCGTGGCAATATAGGGCGACCTCCTTGGATATTTAAGAGCATCGATGGGGAATGTCATTGAGCTGAGACCATCAGAGCCCATAATATCGGGTATGCGGGCTCCGCCGGCATCTCCCAGAGTGATAACGGGGATCCTTTTTTCGGCCGCAAGCTGGCCTGCACGGTGCTCTTTTGCAAAGGAGCCGACCCTACCCTCGGCACCGGCGCATACGGTTTTATCAGCAGCGCTCACCAGGACGTCCCGTCCGTCGATCTTCCCGAAACCTACAACATTGCCGTCTGCCGGCGTCTGCTCTTCCATGCCTGGCATGTCCGAGAGGTTCAACATACCCATTTCCATGAAGGTGCCGGGATCAAGCAGCTTGTTTATCCTTTCCCTGGCTGTAAGCCTTCCAAGTTTATGTTGTCTGGCTATTTTCGCGGGCCCACCCATCTTTAAAGCCCGGTCGCGGCGTCTTTTCATCTCTTCCAGGCCAGATTTTAAATCCATGGCAGGCACCTCCAGCTTGAGCTCTGAAAACCGACCTCAGGTAAACAATAATTAATTCGGCATATCCGCGATTTCTAGGATTGATTGCCGGCTAGCTTAAAATGATATCCTTAAGGGCACGTTTTGGGACATGATGGACTCCCTGTTCGTCCCTCCAATATTTGGTATCTCCATCCTTTCCCAGAGGTTCGATCACGACTTTTTCCCTGGGCTTTCCGATGGAAATTACCAGCAGTATTTCGTAGCGGGGGTCTATGTTCAGCGCCTGCGCCAGTTCCTTTTTGCGGATCGTAGCGATCATACATCCGCCCAACCCTTTCTCGCTTGCTCCCAGTAAAATGCTCTGGGCAGCTATGCCGCAATCGGTGCCGAAATTTCTGCTGATCCTGGTGTCGCCAAGTACAACGATGTAAGCTGACGGCCTTTCCCCTTCAGCCGGCCCCGGCCAGTTGGCTATCAGGCGCGCCCAGCCAAGCTGAGGAAATATTAGTGCATTGCGCTCAGGTTCATTGGAAAGTATATATTTCAGAGGCTGCATATTAAGTCCCGAAGCGGAATTCCTGGCCAGGTCGATTAATTCTTTCAGGGTATTAAGTTCAACGGCTACTTCCTGGTGATAACGGCGGTAGCTGCGGTTTTTCAAAACGAGGTCCTTTAGCTTCATGGCATCTTCCTCCTTTCCAAACGGTAAGACTCCGGATATCACGGCTAAGAAATCTATCCCGCGGGCGCTGTGATTTTAAGAAAATCAGGCGTGTTTGAGCGCTACGCTTTCAAGCACGTTGGCCACATCTTCACACATATCGATGGCGCCTTCCATATGCTCGTATATTTCACGCCACTTGATGACATCGGCGATCTCGGTGGCATCAACGAACAATTCGGACAGTGCCGACCGATATATCGTGTCTGCCAGGTTTTCGAGGCGGTTTATCTCGACGCAACTGGTCAGTATTTTTTCCAGATTGGCATTATGTTTTCTCAAAAGCGGCATCACCTGTACCACTTCGGAAGTAATTAGGACCAGCGTGTCGGCCAGTTCCTGGGCGCGCTTTCCAGGCCTTTTGACTTTATAAAGCAGCATGCTGTCAGCGGCGGCCTGGATAAGGTCGGTTACATCGTCGAGTGAATGTGCCAGCAGGCCGATATCCTCTCTATCAAATGGCGTTATGAAAGAGCGGTTTAACTGGAACATGATCTCGTGTGTTATGGTATCGCCCTGGTGTTCGATTTTGATTAATTCTTCAACCTTGTGTTCGATATCTTCCCAATTGCAGATCAGTTCCTTCAGGCTCTCCGCCGCCTTTACCATATTGGTAACCCCCGCCTCGAAGAGGTCAAAAAACTTGTCGTCTCGCGGCATCAGGCTGAATTTAGTCATGGCAACTTTAAAATTATATCACAGCGGCGAAGTGGTCTGCCCAAACAATCAGGTTGTATTTTAGCATTCAAAAAGAGATTGACACTGTTTTATGACAGGTTTATCCTTACAATATTTAACAGAGGGGGTAACTGGAGATGTCGGAAATATGCTGGATGTCCGCAATTGATCTCATCAATGCCTTTAGAAATAAGAAACTTTCACCAGTAGAGGTTACAATGTATCAACTCGACAGGATTGAGAAGATTAACCCTAAGTTGAATGCATTCGTAACATTGGTGCCCGAGCTGGCGCTTGCGTCGGCACGGGAATCAGAAAAAAGATATCAGAAGGGGAAAGCGGAAGTGCTGGATGGCGTCCCTGTAGCTATAAAGGACAACACTTTCACCAAAGGCATTAAGACCACTGATGGTTCGAAATTATATGAGAGCTACATTCCAGACAGGGACGCAGTCCTGGTGGAAAGGCTGAAAGAGGCCGGCGCAGCCATCCTCGGCAAAACGAACCTGCCTGAATTCGGCCTGGTTGGAATAACGGACAATATGGTTTTCGGTAAGACCGTAAACCCGTGGAACACCGGTCGGACCTGCGGGGGCTCCAGCGGCGGGTCGGCTGCTGCTGTGGCCGCTGGACTATGCCCCATTGCCCAGGGCAATGATGGCGGTGGATCCATAAGAATACCATCGAGTTTCTGCGGCTTGTTCGGGCTCAAGCCTACCTTTGGTCGGGTGCCATATTATCCGCATTTTCCGGGGTGGGAGACTCTTAATCATGAAGGCCCCATAACCCGCACAGTGGAAGATGCCGCTCTTATGCTTGATGTTATGGCTGGCCCTTCGTCTTATGACCAGACTACTCTCCCCAGATATCCCGGTAAATTTCTTCTGGATATGCGTGGAGATGTTAAAGGCCTGCGTATAGCCTACAGCTCGGATCTGGGAGGTGGTTTCCCCGTTGACAAGGAGGTACTGGAGATAACCAGAAAAGCCGCCTTCGCCTTTGCAGATTTGGGATGTCGGGTCGAGGAAGTTAAACCAGGGTGGATAAATATGGAAACAGCCTTTATAACTACTGAGCTATCTGAAACTCTCACCGCCAATGAACGTGACGTCGACAAATATAAAAGTATTGCTTTCCCGCCGTATCTGCCGTTCATGGAATTTGCCGTAGGCTTCACTAATTGTGATATGGTACGAATTCAGTTCGACCGTTATACGCTCTGTGAACAGACGGCCAGGTTCTTTGAAAAATACGATCTTTTGCTAACGCCAACTACGTCAGTAGCGGCTTTTGAAGCCGGGGACAAAGGGCCGCTTGGACCGGCAAAGATAGATGATAAAGACGGCACACCCAGCGCCTGGGTGTGCTTCACTTATCCGTTCAATTTCACCGGCCAGCCGGCTGCCTCTATTCCGTGTGGATTCAATTCGGAGGGGTTACCCGTCGGATTGCAGATTGTAGGACGCAGGTTCGAGGAAGCACTGGTGTTGCGCGCATCTGCCGCCTTTGAAAAAGCTCATCCCTGGCGGCAGCGTACGCCCACTATTTAACAGATTGTGAGTGTCAAATGGTTGAGATATACAGAGACCCAGCCCATAGCATAGAGGAGAGAACGGACGACCTGCTCTCCCGCATGAATGTCGACGAAAAAATCGCCCAATTGGGCGGCATATGGGCTATGCAACTGCTCCATAACTCCAAGTTTTCTGAGCGCCTGGCCGGGGAACTTATTAATAACGGCATCGGACAGATCTGTAGGGCAGGTGTCGGTACCACGCTATCACCTGAAAAAATCATAAGCTATGTGAATAACGTGCAGCATTTCCTGATGGAAAACACCAGACTAGGCATTCCAGCTATTGTGCATGAGGAGTGCCTGAACGGATTTAACGCCAAACAGGCGACTATTTTCCCGCAGATAATAGGCATGGGGAGCACCTGGGACCCTGTATTGATCGGGGAGATGGCTGCAGTTATTAGAAAGCAGATGGTCGCCGCCGGCATTCGACAGGGCCTCTCACCAGTTCTTGATATTGCGCGGGATCCCAGATGGGGACGCATAGAGGAAACCTATGGGGAGGACCCTTATCTGACGGCCGAAATGGGGATTGCCTATGTCAGGGCATTGCAGGGGCCTGATATAAAACGGGGCATTGTTTCCACCCTGAAACATTTTATCGGCTACGGAAAATCCGAAGGTGGCCTGAACCACGCACCGGCGGACATACCACAAAGGATGTTAAGGGAGGTATATTTATATCCCTTTGAAAGGGTAATCAAGGAAGCAGGTGCTCTATCGATTATGAATGCGTATAACGAGATCGACGGCATCCCCTGCGCCTCTTCTGAGGAATTATTAACACGGATTCTACGCGATGAGTGGGGATTCGAGGGTATCGTTGTTTCGGACTATTATGCTGTTGTCATGCTGTTTCGGAATCATCGGATTGCTGCAACCAGGGAAGATGCCGCCAAGCTGGCGCTCAGGGCGGGCATAGACCAGGAGTTGCCTAACCAGGATTGCATGACCGAGGCCTTTAAGAACGAAGTGAAATCCGCCAGGTTTCCCGTCAGCCTGATCGATCGTTCTGTGAGAAGGGTCCTCAAACTAAAATTTATGCTCGGACTGTTCGAAGAGCCGTATACGGAACGAAATGATACGTGCAAGGTATTTGATATTCCTGAGCACCGTAATCTTGCCCTGGAAGCGGCACGCGAATCCATTGTGCTGCTCAAGAACAGCGGGAACATTTTGCCTCTGGATAAAGGAATAAAAAAGCTGGCTGTAATAGGTCCAAACGCAGATAATCCCAGGAACCAACTGGGTGATTATACATATCCGGCGCATGCGCAGGTAATGGGAATGACTGCTTTTAGCATAAATTGTGAAATGCCGCCGGAAGAAGTGCAGCCGGACAAAATGACCGTACCCGTAGTTAGCGTTCTGGAGGGAATAAAAAAGAAGGTTTCACCGTCTTGTGATGTTATTTATGCCCGGGGCTGTGAATTGGGAAGCGATTCGACTGAAGGATTCGCCCGGGCTGTTGAAGCCGCTGGTTCCGCCGAAGCTGTAGTGATGGTGATGGGGGGGAAATCGGGCTTGACCCCGGAATGCACCTGCGGCGAAATGAGGGATAGGACGACGCTCGGTTTGCCCGAGGTGCAACAGCAGTTAATACGTGCTGTTTGCGATACAGGTAAACCCGTCATCCTTGTAATCATTGATGGCAGGCCCGTGGCTTTTGACTGGATAGCTGAGAAAGTGCCTGCAATTGTTGAAGCCTGGCTGCCCGGCGAAGAGGGTGGCAACGCAGTCGCCGATATTCTTTTTGGAGATTATAATCCGGGCGGAAAACTTCCCATATCCTTTCCACGTGACATTGGCCAACTCCCGGTATACTACGGGCTCAAACCGACCGGCGGCAAATCGCAATTCTGGGGTGAATACGTCGACTCCTGCACCGGTCCGCTTTTTGAATTCGGCTTTGGGCTCAGCTATACGGAATATCTATATCGAAATCTTCGCATAAAACCGCATAGAATACCTCGAGATGGAAAGGTAAAGATACTGGCCGATATTACTAACACCGGAAAGAAAGATGGCGCAGAGGTAGTGCAACTTTATATAAACGATGTAGTAGCCAGTATAACCAGGCCAATAAAGGAGTTGAAGAGTTTCCATCGAATAGATATAAAGGCAGGCCAGACCAGGAAGGTGGAATTTGAGATCCAAGGCAGAGAGCTTGCTTTTTACGATAAATCTATGAAACCGACTGTTGAGCCGGGGGTTTTTAAAGTGATGATCGGAGCATCTTCGCGGGATATCAGGCTGGAAGGTTATTTTGAGGTGACTCCCTAATCGGCGATAATACCTAACTGCAACATATCCGATCATTCACATTTGTCTCGGTCTGATCGCTGGTGTAGAATGCTTGGGGTTATAAGCGATGTCACAAGAATTAGGCAAAGTAGAAAAACCGGAAGTCAGCAGCTACAAGCATAACAGGAAAATCCTTCAGGTGCCGCTTATCTATGCCGGTAAAGAATCACCCGCAGACTATCTGGAGTTGTTCGAAAAATATTGGCAGCAGGTTAATGAAATGGTTAATAAGCTCGAGAACAGCCTGGGCAGTGTGACCGTAATTTATCACGAGACTGTCAATTCGGATGGGGAGGAAGGACTCAAATTGTTGGAAGGACTTAATCCTAAAAGCCATGAATTGATATGCAACCGATGCAAAAACGGCGACAAACTAAAATGTATTGAAGATACCAAGCTGCTGGAAGAGGTGATGGACTGGGAACGCTGCCTTATGATTGGATTCCTCAGCGATAAGGTTGCTACCAAGATTTACGAATTTTTCGGTGAGGCTTCCCGCAGGAGATACCAGTATATCAGCAAGGCCATAGACGAAACGCTTAAGGATGGTGACGTAGCCCTGCTTTTCATCAGGGAAGGGCACCTGGTGCAATTCCCCAAAGACGTTGATGTCTTCAGCGTGGCGCCGCCGGCATTAGATGAGATCCATCGCTGGGCAAGGGACCGCGCTGCCAGGAAAGAGAACGAACAAAAGCAAAATTAAATTACGGGCTAGCAATTTTTAAGCGGTATCTTGCCCGCTTCCCGGGGTTCGAGATAGAGCGCTTCGGTCGGGCAGGCTAACATGCAAACACCGCAGCCTATACAGCGTTTTTCATCCCTGGTAATCTTACCGTCAACCATCTTCAGTGCCTGCATCCAACACCTCTCTATGCATGCTTCACAAGCTGTGCAGTCTTCCTCATTGATATGCACCAGATACCTGGCATTTACCATCAGGCTGGGGACCGGTGAGTTTTTGGCCCCTTTGATGATCCAGCAATGGCAGCCGCAACAGTTGCATAGAAGGTTGGTAAACTGCTGCGGAGTATTGGCATAGTTGTGAACCAGTCCCGCCTTTTCGGCTTCGTCAAGCCGGGCAAGCGCTTCCTCCCTGTTCAAACGCTTGGTGAAACCGCGCTGCACGGCAAATTTGGCGGATTCTCCGAGGACCATGCAGTTGTTAAGCGGTTCGGAACTGGGCTTTCCTATAAGGTTGCCTTGGTGACGGCAGACACATGTGCCTGCAGCAATATATTCCGTTTTTTGAATCAACTCTTTTGCCTCTTTATAGGGGATAACAGTCGTTACCTGTCTGATCTCTTTATCAACTGGAATCTGCCGTCCCGCAGCCGATTTCTGCAACTTAGGCGGTGTAGCCGACATAAATTCCCTTTTCACCGCCTTGGAGTAGTCCCTGAGCAAAAAGGCAAATTTCTTATGTCGTTCGTCAACGATGCCTGTCATCAGTTGGAACTCGATCAAGCCCGGTACGAAGGGAAGGCCCTCGTAGAGCTTCACGCCGTTTTCCTCTTTAATATGTATTATGCCCTTGTCTCCCATAGTCTCGAGTTGGGCTGTAAGCTTTTTGAGGTCTTTGGTTCCCAGGTTTGCGGCGACCTCCTCCACTCTGGCATATTCAATGGGCATGGCGCATACAATAGCCGCCTCATCCTCTGAAAAGAGGAATTCAACCAGTGAGTAATATTCGGCACAAGGTACCGCCGGTACAGCCATACTGCGTGCATTCAAGGCACCCGCTAGTTTGTCATAAATAGCTTTGGCCATTTCTCACCTCGATTATTATTCAACAATTATTTTGTGTACAATATATTTGTGCGCAGTCTAACAAGAATATATTAGGCTTGTCAAGAGGTAAAGGGAAGCGTGTCCGCTGCCTTGACAAAAGGTGTTCAACTCATTACATTGTGTGCAAAATATCTGCGTAAAAATTAATAAGCGAAGCTATGTACGACGCCAGAGAACATATCTGTTTTAATATTGGACGGGTGATGCGTAAGGTTTACGAGCATTACGAGTCCCGTCTGGCGCCATTTAACCTGACTACACCCCAATACATGATCTTTAAAGCACTCTGGATGGGCGATGGAATTACCATTGGAGAGTTGGCACAGCGTGTCTCGCTCGACGGTTCCACCATTACCGGCATACTCGATCGTATGGAGAAAAGCGGTTATGTAGAACGCCGGCCTAATGCCGAGGACCGGCGGTCAGCCCTGGTCTACCTTACCGGACAGGCTAGAGAAGTCGGCCCCAAGATTATTAAATTCGCAGATGACCTGGACGAAAATTTCCGTAAACGTTTTTCAGCCAGAGACATGGCCGTTTTCGAACGCGTCCTAAAAGAACTGGCTGAGTCTCAATCGCAGTAGCACACAGGGGAAAGCCGCTTTGAGCCCAGCGTTAAATTACAGGTTGGTAGCTCTGTGCAGGCAATGCTTCCAACGGGCATTAACCCAGTCCTGGAGCTCATCTATCTGTTCTTCTGTGATGGTCTTGAACCTGCCCTGCGAGATGAAATATTCACGGACCGGTTGAAGGTTCCCTCCCCTGAGGGCCATCGATTCACTGTGCGATGTCAGTCTGAAAATACCGTTTTCTATTTCATAAAGAACTACCAGGCCGGTCTCCACAGCCATCTCTCCGAACTTAATGGTGTCGCTGAAGGGGAAGAGCCAGCCCGGGGGGCACGGTGTATGTACATGCAAAAACCTTGTGCCCTCGATTGTCCGGGCCTTTTTAACTTTCTCGTATAGATCAAGAGGATAAGATGCCGAGCAAGTGGCAACATAGGGTATGCCGTGTGCCTCCATAATAGCGGTAATATCCTTCTGGTATTGCTGCTTGCCCAGAATAGGGGTAGTGCCCGATACGGCGCCCAGTGGGGTGGAGCCCGAACGCTGGTTGCCCGTGTTCATATAGCCCTCATTGTCATAGCAAATATAGATAAAGTCCATTTGCCTCTCCGCCGCCCCGCTTAGAGACTGAATGCCAATATCATGCGTGCCGCCGTCCCCGGCGAAGGCCAGTACGGTTATACCTTTTTTACCCAGAGCCTTTAGGCCTGCGACCAGCCCGGTTGCCGACGCGCCTGTTGAAGCAAATGGTGTGTTTACACAGGGTACGTTGACCGCCGTGATGGGATACATGCCATGCAGCACCGTGGCACAGCTTGCCGGCACAGTGACGATGCACTGGCCCTCCAGTGCTTTCAACGTGTGGCGATAGGCCAGTGACAGGGCGCATCCGGGGCAGGTGCGGTTGCCCGGTAAAATCCATTCCTGTTCAATTAAATTGACGGCATTGGCTTTCAACTTTATATCTCCCTAAATCTCGCAAATCCATTCGGGGTAGTCGGGGTTGACAACCGTTTCTTTGAGCGATGCTATGGCCTTTTTAGTAGCCTCGACCAACTCTCGGGCCTTTATATCCCTTCCACCCAGTCCGACGATGAAGTTCCTGATGGCGGCATTAATGTATGTCCCGTAAAGCGCGGATTTGATCTCGGAGCAGGTAGCGCCTTCGGAACCATAGCTGATATTTTTATCGAAAACCACGATAAGTTTGGACTTGCGCAGGGCTTGCACCACTTCCGATTTGGGGAAGGGACGGAAAACCCTTAGTCCAAGCACACCGACTTTGATGCCCTGCTCCCGCAGCATATCGGCGGCCACGATGGCTTCCATGGCCAGGCTACCCATGGCTACTATGGTTATCTCCGCATCCTCGTTGCGGTCTTCCCAGAACACATTGGCATAGTCGCGGCCAAAGAGCTGGTTGAATTCCTTGCCCGATTTCACAATAACTTCCTTGGAATTTTGCAGAGCTTCCTGAAGCAGGTATCTGAGCTCCATATACCCATGGCATAGCTTACCGTCCACTCCCACCCGAGGATTGGCCAATGTCACCAGGTTATAGTTTTTGGGATTGGCCGGATCAAGCACGGTATGAGGTTGGTAAGATGGAAGGTACCTGTCTACTTCTTCTTGGATTGGAACATCGACGGGCATTTCCGTGTGCGAAAGTATATAGCCGTCATAGCAGACCATAACTGGGACGAAAACTTGCTCAGCTATCCGGTAGGCCTGGATTATGGTATCCATGATCTCCTGATTATTGCGGCAATATATCTGGATCCAGCCCGTATCACGCTGAGAGATAGAGTCCTGCTGGTCGTTCAAAACATTCCACGGCGCCCCGATGGCGCGGTTAACGCAGGCCAGCACTATGGGCAGGCGTGCCCCGGCGGCCCAGTGCAGCATCTCATGCATATAGGCCAGTCCGTGGGAGCTTGTGGCCGTGAAAGTGCGTGCTCCCACCAGTGAAGCGGAGGTGCATACGGCCATAGCGCTGTGCTCGCTTTCTACGGCTACGTATTCCGCCTGCAATTCACCCTGTTCCACGTATCGAGATAACTGCTCGGTAAGTGGTGTCTGGGGGGTGATAGGGTAAGCGGCAATAACCTGCACCCGGCTCATCATGGCAGCTATTGCGGCTGCCTGGTTTCCGTCCAAAATATGTACGTTGGCCTTTCTCTGTATCGCCATAATATCAGTCTGCTATTTTCTCTTCGTGGATCATAACAATAGCCTGCACGGGACAAACCTGTAAGCAGATACCGCATCCTTTGCAGTACTCCAGGTTTATCAAGGGGGGGATTCCCTTGGTTATTACAGCTTCGGGGCAGTAAAGCCAGCAGAGGAAACAAGTGGGCTTGTTCAGCTTCGAAGCGGTGCATTTTTTATCGTCGATGACCGGCATCAGCGTACGCCATTCGCCCGTCCTCCCGGCTTCGCCGATGCCCGGTGATGACTCATCGCAAATGTGGTTACAATCTCTGGTCCCCATATTTATTAGACCCTATTTGGCCGACCTGGTGATTTCATACGTCTTGTTAATGGCTGCAAGGTTGATCTCGACTGTGCTAGCGGGGAACCTTTCACGTATGACTTTCTCCAATGTTGGCAGGTCGACTATTTTCGTAGCGCGTATCAATGCGCCCAATATGGCAGTATTGACTATGACCAGGCCCGCAACTATCAAACCCAATTTTTCGCAGACCCTAGTGGCGTCAGCGGTAGCAACGTTGCATTCAAACTTGATGCCCAATTCTTTGGGTAATAAGGGCGAATTAACGATCATCCAACCATCCTTGCCCAGCCCCTGCGTGACATCCGGATACGATAGCAACGTATGGTCGAGCACTACCACAATATCGGGTTTTTCAACTTGCGATACTACCATAATCGGCTCACTGGCTATCCTGGTGGAGGCGCTAACGGGGGCTCCGCGCCTTTCAGCACCGAATGATGGCGCAGCGGTTACTCCCCGGTAGCCCTTGGCATAGGCTGCGGCAGCAATAATTTTGGCTGCCGTGATTGCACCCTGTCCTCCTCGTCCGTGCCATCGTATTTCAATCGGCCTGTTGTTTAAGGAAGACTTTTGCGGCATTAAATAATTTCTCTCTCGCGGTCAATGGAGAACAACAAAAATATATGTTAACTCTGCTTTATCCCTGTGTCAAATAGATTGATTGATTAATCATTCATCTGCGTAAATGATGGGCTTATATTGGTTAGCGGCCGAAGGAAGCCCGGGCTTTGAGGTCGTCTTCGTGGTCAAGCAGCCATTTTCGATATTCCCGCCATTTGGGGCAATATTTAGCTAGATAATCCCAGAATTTCCTGGAATGGTCCATATGTTTGAAATGGGCCAATTCATGTATGATCACATAATCAATAATCTTTTCAGGGGCCAGTAGCAGTTTCCAGTTGATCGATAGATTTCCCAACGGCGAGGCGCTGGCCCAGCGCTTTCTCTGCCCGCGAATAGTGATCCGGCTGTAATGGACCCCCATTATCTTCTGGAACCTATCGGCCTTTTCCTTGAAAATAAGCGCGGCCTGTCGCCGGTACCACCTTTCAAGCATTTCGGCCCTGGTTTTTCCTACCGAACCTCGTGGAATCAATAGTGTTTTACCTTTAAGAACAGGTGAATCACCTTCGCTATCTTCTGATGCTAATGCGAGCTGGAGTAACTTGCCCATGAACTGTATTTTTTCGCCGTGGTCGACTTCTTTTTTAAAAAGGGGCATCTGTGTTGGTTTGGATACCGGGAGATGCCGCAATATCCAGTCGGCCTTCTTTACCAGGATATCCTGGACTTGTTTGCGGCTATGCCTCCTGGGCACGACCACGGTCAGGCCCGATTCATTGTGTATTTCCAACCGAATCCCACGAATGCGGGCGCTTTGTTTCAAGGTGTAGCTTATAATCCTGTTTTGGAGTTTTATTTCTTGCTGGCCGACTATGGATAATGACCGGCGGCTTTTGGGCTTCATGGATATATTGTATTTTGATCTCATACCCTATACAAATAAGCCTATTGAATAGAGCCTTATGAAGGGGTAAACTGTTGTGTCAGATAACAAGGGGAAACCATTGGAGATATGATCTAATGAAATGCTTGATTCTGGCCAGCGGGTTTGGTACAAGGATGTATCCCTTGACTCTCACCCATGCTAAGGCCCTTTTGCCCTACAAGGGCAAACCGATGATTAACCATATTGTGGATAAAATACCCCCCGGCATTGAAATCCTGGTTAATGTAAATAAAAAATTCGAAGATGATTTTTTTCAGTGGGAAAAGCAACAGCACAGGAACGTAATCATTTGTGTGGAAGAAGTATATTCGGACGAAGAGAAGCTGGGAGCAATTGGATCGCTGGATTACTGGATAAAGAAAAAAAACGTTAATGAAGACCTGCTGCTCTTTGGCAGTGACAACTATTTCGAATTCGATATGTCCAGGTTCATAGCAGCTTTTAACGGTATTAATGTGCAGATAGCGGTCTACGACGTTGGTGACCTTGCCAAAGCAACCAGGTATGGAGTAGTCAAACTGGTGGGGACCCGTGTAGTTGAACTGGAGGAAAAACCTGCCAACCCCAAAACGAGCTTGGTATCAACGGCCTGCTGGATTGTTCCTTCCAGGGTCTTCCCGTTTGTTTCGGAGTTCTGCCTTGAAGTCAAGAGGGATAACCTGGGTAACTTTATAACGTACCTGATCGAAAAGGACCGGGTATTGGCCTTCCCCTTTAAAGAGACGTGGATAGATATAGGTAACCTTGAGATCTATCATTCGACGAAATGAGCCACGGTTTATTTATATAACTGTGCAGGACTAGGGCATTCCCACAGAAAACGATATAATTGAACATGATATTTATCTACGTTTCCTAACAGGGGGTAATTCGATGGAAGATGTCGAAAACATGGTTAAAACCACACTAAGCCAGATCGAAAAGGTGCTCAGCAGCAAAACTGTGGTCGGTGAACCGATCATAGTAGGCGATACAACGTTGATCCCATTGCTCAGCGTCGGTTTCGGATTCGGAGCAGCAGGCGGCGGGAAAAGCGACGCCAAGCAAACTAACGAAGGTATGAAGGGGGGCACCGGTGGGGCAGGCGGTATGCGCCCCATCGCCATTATCATAATTGATAAAGACGGTGTCCGTATCGAACCCATCAAGAGCAGCGTGGCGGCAGCCATAGAGAAATTGAGCGAAAAAGTTCCCGGTGTGGTGGAGAAGATTGCCGATAAGTGGGGAGAACGGAAAAAGGAATAGTGACCTTTGACTCTCATCGTTATCGGCCTGATTATTCTGGCCGTCATCATTTTTCTGCTGGCTCTCCCCCTGGAAATTGAACTTTTCGCGCTGTTTCACGGCCGTGCTGATCTCACAGTGAGGCTGAAATTAATGTATGGCCTTATATCGTGGCAGCTTGTTCAGGATGGTAATCCTAGTTCTGAACCAACGATTCGACCCAAAGACAAGGACGATTTCACCGTTTTTTCAAATATCTATGAAGCCGTTCAAACCAGGGGAATCTGGGAGCAAATCCAGCTTCTCTTAAAAGGTCTCTCAGGACACGTAAAAATACGGCACATCGAATCTGATTTTAAGCTCAGCCTGGGCGACGATTACTATACCGGTATGCTCGCCGGGCTGGTAATCCCACTGGCTCTGCTTCTAAATCAGCGGTTTAGCGCTGACATACGTATGGTGCCTGTCTTTGAAGAGGACCTGGTAATGGAAGGTTACCTTAAAAGTAACATCGGTGTCCGCCCTGTAGAGGTGATCATACCTTGCCTGGCTTTCCTTTGCTCCCCATCGGTGCAACAGGTGAGAAAGATATTATTTTAAATCCAATGGAAAATATAGTCGTAAGCAGTGAGCAACCCCTGGAACTGGGTAACTTCCGGGTGATCCCGCTGGTCAGGAGATCCGTAGTATCGCTTGACCTCAAGGGCACTGTCACATTTCATGCTACCAAGGAACCTGTCTTCCTGATCATAGATTACGCGCAGTCCAAACGCGTCTTCAGGATTACAGGAGAAGAAATCAGCTACGAAGCTCTTAAAGCGGAATATCCCGATTTCAGGTTTGATCCTGTGTTGCAACCTGTTCCTGGATCGTGAGGTGTTCCTGCACAGGCGTATGGTCTACTTGCATCGTAGGGCCGGCGATAATTGCTGTATTAGTGGATGGCCTGTAGCGTGACGGTCGCCTTCTCTTGGGATACTGGTGCTGGCCCGTCGTCCATAAGCCCGTAAAGAATTTTCTATCCAGCTCGTGCAGGTAATCGGCTGAATTCAGCAGATCCCTGGAAGCGGCGTTTTCAAAATAGGCCACTTCAATATGTTTGCCCATGTCCTTGACAACCTGCAGCGTGTAGCCGAAATCGGAATCACCGCTGACCAGTATAGCGATATCATATGAGTTGTTGGCCGCAAAATATAGAAGGTCTGTGGCCAGCATTACATCTATGCCCCTTTCTACCGGAATGCCCTGGGATAGCTTGGTTGTGCCCAGTCGCAACTCCAGATAAGGGGTTTTGCGCAGGGTCTCCAGGAAGTCCTGTTGCTCTCTTTGCCCCTCCACTCTCTGGTTGGCGTCCTGCAGGACGTTGTAGTAGTAGGTCCGGATAAGCCGCCGTGAGCCGCAAAGTTTTTTCGTGAATTCCGCGAAATTGAGGTCGACGCGTTTAAAATTGTTTTTTAAAGAATGGTAAAGATTGCTACCATCTATAAATATAGCAACCCGATCGTGCATTATTACCTCCCCAAAGGATTGCCTGATGTCGGGCAACCCGGCTGATTATTGAAAATGAAATACATTTCTACAGCTATTATACTTGATATTTGCGCAACTGTTTTTGTTTCATTGATTTTGCGCGGGTTTCTCGGTCTTGTACCAGAGTTTATCGCCGTCGGTAATAAATTCGATGTTGCCCTGCCTTGCCGTAACAAATATTCTGTCACTCCCCACCTGCGAAGTCAGCTTGCTGAGGACCTCACTGCTGGGATGACCGAACCTGTTAGCGATGCCGGCTGATATAACCGCCGCTGAGGGATGAGCTATGGCCAGGAACTCATCGGAGGTCGATCCCCTGCTGCCATGATGGGCGACTTTAAGTACATTGCAGGGGAGGTCAGAGCGGTTCTCCATTAAATACCTTTCTGCCTCCATACCTATATCGGATGTTAAGAGGAAACTGACATTTTTATATGTTAGGCGGAGCACCATGGAGTTATTATTGGCATCATCCGATGTGCCCGAGTATAAAATTTGGGGAGGGTTGAGTACGTCCAGCCAGGTATTCTCACCTAGCTTCAGCTTTTGGCCTTCGTACAATATGCAGGTTTTAATCAATTTTCGAGAGGCCGCATCTATAAGTTGCCGCGAAAGGGACGAATCATATTTATAGGCGGTAATGGCCAGCCTGTTAACATCGTACCGGTTGAAAAGCTCAAGAGCACCGCTGCAATGGTCGGACTGTAGCTGAGTTTGGATCAGCCAATCGACGTGCCTGTCCCAGAACGGCAGATTATTGCCCAGTTGCGTGCATGCAGATAGAGGATCGGGACCCGAATCGACCAGCACGTTCTGCCCCTCTGGTGTCCTGATTAATATCGATTCTCCCTGGCCCACATCGAATACAATAACATGAAGCTTGCCATCAGGAAGCGTGGTGAGTGCAGTCCAAACCAGTATATTAGCTAATAAGAAAAAAGATAGTGCCCAGTAAAGATACGGTCTGAATTTAAATTTTCCGATGCTGCCAACTGCGTCTGCAAGTCGAGACAAAAACGACCTGAGAATAGTGGTTGCCTGTTGCCTGCGCTTCAGGCTGAGCAGCACGCCCACCAGGATTACATAATATAGTGATACTTGCCAGGTATCGAGCTTGAAATTCTGAATATATGAGACCGGTATAGCGCTAAAAATACGGACGACCAGTATAAAGTAGCTTAAAAACAGCCAGTCTATCCAGCCGAGAAAAATGCCGATGGGCTGCCAGGCCAGGCCTGCCAGAGAAGTAAAGGCCGATACTACCATGATCCCGGGAAAGGAAGGCATGAGAAAGAAGGTTGCCGGTGCGCCTAATAAGGAAAAAGAATGGAAATTCATGGCTGTCACCGGCCAGGTGGCAATTATGGCGGCCATCGTGGTTCCGAAGCTGATAATGGCCACGTTTTTCAATGATTGGGCGTAAACGTTGCGTCTGAGTTCTTCCTGAGGACTTATAAATTTGACTAAATAGGGCGCTATAAATATAAGTCCCATCATGGAAAGGAAGCTGAGTTGGAAACTGGTATCCCATATAACCTCGGGCTGTACGGCTGTCATAAGTGCGGCGGCAAAGCAAAGCGCTGCCAGGCCGTTACGCTGCCTGCCCAGCAGCTCGGCAACCAGGAATACGCTTCCCATCACGGCCGCCCGTATCATGGTGGCCGGCATGCCTGTAAGCACGGTATAAAACCAGATGAAAGCAAGAGAGGCCCATATATATATCCTGTTTTTTCTTCCGAACAGCCATACTGACGCAGAAAGTATCATGCCGAGCATGATGGTCAGGTTTTGACCCGAAATAGCAATAAGATGCGTTGTGCCCGTGGCATAAAACGACTGTGTCAGTGATTGAGGCAGGTTGCCCCGCAGTCCCAGCAGGATGGCCTGCGCCAGCGAGCATTGAGGCTCAGGCAGGCACTGCGAGAGGCTTTCGGCCAGCCTGTCGCGTAAATTATAGATCCATGATAGCGGTTGAAAACCCCCGCTATTGGAAAGCACGGTTACTACCGGGTAATTTATTACAGAATATATGTCCTGGTGCGCCAGATAATTTTTGTAGTCGAAATTATCAAATTGTGAGGGCGTTTCCGGCTTGCCCGTTATCAATAAGGTATCCCCATAGTGGAAGTCCCGGTAGAATGGCAAGCTGACAAGGGCATCGCCCTTTATAATTACGGTATCGTTTTTCCTGATCAATTTATGCGCGGAAAACCTGAAAGCAACAGACGTGTTTTGAATTTCGGGCGGCCCTGAGACAGTTCCTTCAATTTTGACTGTGCCGGCTTCGTTAAAAAATTGAAGCTGTGTGCTGTCGACCGGCTGTATTGTGGACTGATATCTCAATATGCCGCCCGTCAGGGCAATCAGACACAAGCATATGATTATCAGAAGTCTCCTGTGATTTCGCAAGAGGAGAGCAGGAATAAGCAGTACCAGGGGGACCGCCGGCAGCCACAACGGAATGACAAATTGGGAACCAGACAGGGTTCCAATCAGCCATGCCAAGCTTATATAGAAGAGGGGCATGATAAAATTTAATCCACTACGGTTGCGTAATCACGAATTTTATCCACCACCGATGTGCCGAAGCCTTCAATTTTCAGCAGGTCATCCAGATTGCGGAAGGGGCCATTCTTATCGCGATATTCGACGATCAGCCTGGCCCGGCCCTCGCCTATGCCGGGCAGGGACTGCAGCAGCCATGCTTCAGCACGGTTTAAATTAACCTTCTGAGTTTGGGAGAATTCATTTTTAGTAGGGATATAGATTCTTAAATTGCTTGTATCGGCATTTTCAGATACGCCGGCGGCAGAGACAATAGAGGTCAGTGTATCGCCGGGTTTGGCTTCGTAAATGCCCGGGCGGACAACCGCGCCGCTTATGGAGATGTTTT
Source organism: Dehalococcoidia bacterium UBA1162 (assembly GCA_002311135.1). GTDB lineage: Bacteria > Chloroflexota > Dehalococcoidia > GIF9 > UBA5629 > UBA1162. The sequence goes on along the minus strand of DBZK01000010.1, from coordinate 84,654 downwards.
CAGAGAGGTTGAGTGGCTTGGGGTCGTAAAGAGTGATCTCAACGGGTTGCAGGTGCGCTAATCTAATCGAGAGGAAGACGATGCCGGCGGCCAGGCTTAGAACCAGGAATACTGTTATAATAAGCCACATTTTCTCACGCAGTCCCGACATTTCCTGCCTCCTCTCTATATTTATGTTGTACGCGGTGATAGAATTTTAACACATATGGACAATATCAAAACGATTACTGTAAACAGGAAAGCTTATCACGATTATCATATCGTGGAAAGCTATGAAGCAGGCATAGCCCTGAAAGGCTCGGAGATTAAGTCAATCAGGATGGGCCGGGTGAATATTAAGGACGCCTATGCCAAGGTTGAAAAGGGCGAATTATGGCTGCATAACTCGCATATCTCCGCTTACCAGGCGGGAGGTTTTGATACCCATGAACCGGACAGGAAGCGCAAACTGTTGATGCACCGCAGCCAAATAGCTATGCTGGATGACAAAGCCGGCCAGAAAGGTTTGACCGTAATACCCTTGCGGCTATATATTAAAGGTGGTATCGCGAAACTGGAACTGGGACTTGGCAGGGGTAAAAAAATGTACGACAAGCGTGATACCATCGCACGGCGTGAGACCGAGCGTGAAGTAGAGAGGGCCATGAAAACACGGTCCAAAAAAGTACATTAAAAACTCAATAATCATGGGGGCGCGTGGCTTCGACAGGGAAGAGCCCACAGTACGGCAGGCCGAGGTGCCATCTACCTCGCTAATCAGGTGGCAAAACACAACTGCAGAAGAAGCAGTTCCAGTAGCAGCCTAAATAGGCAGCTCGTCCAACCCTTCCTCGTCCCGGTGGGATGGGATTGGGCGACGAAATGCCGGGATGCAACAGTCCCAACGCCGGTAGGGATTGTCTAAGACTTAACCGGCTGGCCCGTTTAAACTCCGCCTGTAGAGGTTAATCGGGCAACATTAAAGTGCAGACTAAGCCTGTAGAAGTGCTGGCAACTTTTTTCTGGACGGGGAGTTCGACCCTCCCTCGCCTCCACCAGGAAAATTCAACGGACTTTTTAATCAAAAGTCCGTTTTTTATTTCTAGCATGTATTGAGCGTATTGATAATCACAGAATTCGAAAACGTAATAATTGATGATGGTTACCGCGGAGGCCGGCCATCTACCGCAGATCGACAGGCCTGAGATCGTCAATGATGCGATCTTGAACTTCGCCGGAAAATAAATTGGTCAACCGACAAAAGGCAAGCCTAACCCATTGCTTTAGCGATGAACATTCGGGTATACTGGGTCGGTTACAATCTATCGTCAATCCTTGTTCGAAAGGGGGTGAGAGAGCTTGTGGTATTGGGTATTCACCTTATCTTATTGTGAGGTATGTGTAATTCATATAGATTAAGCTAGAAATCTGGATGAGTTTCAAGCAAATCAAATATAAATAGGGAGGTAGTATGTAAATGGCCAACCAATCAAAAAAGACCTGGATAATACTCGGAATTGCCCTGATATTAATACTCGTTGGTGATTTACTGGCATCCTGCATTCAAACCGATTGGGGCAGAGTGCAAGTCAAGGACATACGTTTTGTGGGCACGTCTAGCACAGATGACACAAACAACGTTGTTATGAGTGCTCTCTTGTATGTACCCAAGACTGCCACGGCTGCCACACCGGCTCCTGGCATCCTGGCTATACACGGTTATATTAATTCCCGCGAAACTCAGGATGGCTTTGCCATCGAGTTTGCAAGACGTGGCTATGTTGTACTTGCCATGGATCAGACGGGTCACGGTTACTCCGGCGGGGCTGCTTTCGCCAATGGTTTTGGCGGCCCGGATGGCCTTAAATATCTGGCCAGTCTCGATATCGTCGATAAGAATAATATCGGTCTTGAAGGCCATTCAATGGGTGGTTCGGCCGTTGCTACTGCTGCTGACGCCACTCCGGATCTGTACAAGGCAATGGTCTTGGAAGGGTCTTCTACCGCCCCGGCCCCCCCCGGTGATGCCACCTTCCCGAAAAATCTTGGGGTGGTTTTTGCACTATGGGAGGAGTTCTCCGGTACCATGTGGATGGCGGATATTCCCAGAAACATTGTCAGCACTGATCAGTTGAAAGAGCAATTCGGTACGGACAAGGATGTAGTGGTGGGCCAGCTCTACGGTTCTATCGAGAAAGGCACCGCCCGTGAACTGTGGATGCCTCAAAATACCCATCCTGGCGATACTTTTTCCACCGCGGCCATTGGAGATGCGATTTACTGGTTTGAGCAAACACTGAAAGGCGGCAACGGCCTGCCGCCATCAGACCAGGTGTGGTACTGGAAAGAGATCGGCAATTTGATAGCCCTCATCGGGATGATTTTGCTGCTCTTCCCGGTTGGCAGTCTGCTATTGCAGACTAAATTCTTCAAAGGAATAGCCGAAGCGACGCCGGAACCCAAGACAGTCAAGGGCATCGGCTGGTGGATCGGGGCCATCCTTCTGGTAGCTATCCCGGCTGTTACATATTTCCCATTTACAGACTTTGGTCTTAAATTAAATTTTACCAATGCAATCTTTCCTCAAATCATCACTGACCAGATTATGGTCTGGGTTTTGATGAATGCAGCCATCTCAATAGTATTGTTTGTACTCTGGCACTTTATATGGAATCGCAAGGCCAATGGAGGAAACTATGGCCTTGCCTGGGGCACCAAGCTGGAATGGGCCAAGATCGGTAAAGCCCTCTTGTTGGCCGTGGCCGTGGCCTTTGTCGCTTACCTGACGCTGGTATTATCCGGCCTGCTCTTCAACGTTGATTACCGTATCTGGGTCTTTGCCGTTAAACCCATGTCTTTGCTCCAGTTCCGGATGTTCCTATGCTATCTCATTCCATTCCTGATTTTCTTCCTGGTACTGGCTACGGTCCTGCAGGGAGAGCTACGGCCTTTCAAGAAAAGCGGTCAGCCGTTTGGCCTCTGCGGTGAGACGTGGATCAACATAGCCCTGCTTGTCCTGGGATTTGTGGGACTGATACTGTACCAGTATATCCCGCTGATAGCCGGCGGCACACTTGCTATTACCAATGCTGGTGACATCCTGTTTGGCATTATAGCTTTCCAATTCTTGCCTATCATGACCATTGCTGCCCTGGTATACACCTACTTCTTCCGCAAGACCGGCCATGTGTATACAGGGGCCTTCCTCATAGCCATACTGATTGTGTGGATTGTGGTTGCTTCTCAGGCTACTCACATTGCTATTTGATAGGTAGTTGCGACTTGTAAGCAAACTAACCCGAAAGGGTTAAATAAAACAAAGGGGCACTTCTTAGTGCCCCTTTGTTTTATGCTAAAAATCTTATCTGGGCTTTAGGTGGATGCCCCAGTAAACGAGATAGGTAAATAGTATGTTTCCCCCATGATTCTATATTTTGGGTAAAAGTGAAGCGTACTTTTCAGTCCGGCTTAGCCCTGCCTCGGATTGTACGAGCCAGGTCATCCAGCACAACTCGATGGCCCGGTACCCGGTTGCCGGAGCCAGCCTTTCTATTAACTGAACGAATTCAATGTCGCTTTCCGGCAGCTTGATCTTTGCTTCCCGCAAAATATCGAAGGTAACTCTTTTTACGATCTTGTCAGGCATGACGGTATCGACTCCGCCCATCATTCTCAAATACTGGTAGGTGTTTATACCCACTCCGCCGATGCTGCCCACCGGGTCTTTATCCCATGCGGTTAGAGGTGCCTCCAGGGCCCAGCGTATAAGGGCGGACCTGTCGTCGAGGCTGTGTTTACGCTTCAGTAAAGCCAGGTGAGATGCAATTTCCCTGGCCACTTTCCATGAACGTTCGTTTTTCCATATTGCTCGCAATTCAGAGGCATCCGCTTTGACCATGTCTTCCATAGTCCGTATTTTTCCGGTCTCAACGTACCTTTGTCTGAAAAGCTCTACCTTGGGGACCACGGATTGAAAGTAATTCAGGCCTATGGAATCGAAAGCGGCGTCGATTACCATAAGCAGGGCATTGCTGTGCCATCTGGCTACGGCCAGGCAGCGGTCACAATGCTCGTGCACCATGGGCACACGCTGCATATAGCTATCAACGATCTTTTTAAGCCTGGCTAAATTGCTTTTCAACGTCAATCCTGATGGTCATCGTTGCCTGGCGCCGGCCAGGATCCTGGTACCCAGGTAAACCAATACTGCGACAATAGCAGTTATGGCAATGATATCTATATAAACGGTGTATCTTTCCAGCATGCCCCAGTTCTCTTTGAGCAGATAGCCCGCGTAAATAAGCCCCAGGTTCCAGGGCACAGACCCTATGAAGGTAAATAGACAGAACCGCCAGATATTCATTTTCCCGATGCCGGCCGGCAGGGCGATTATTGATCTCACGACAGGCAGCATCCTGGAAAACAGGACTGCAATGCTGCCGTATTTAAGAAACCACTGCTCTGTTAGTTCAAGGTGATGTATATTCAGTAATATGTATTTACCGTATTTAAGAATGAACCCCCTGCCGAGATAGCGGCCAACAGCGTAAGCAATTAGCGATCCCGCCAGGTTAGCCAGGCTGCTTACCAGCACCGCGATCCAGATTTCCATCTTGCCTTCATAGGCCAGGAACCCGACAAAGGGCATAACGGCCTCGCTCGGGATCGGCATCAGCATGGATTCCAGGGTCATGGTAATAAAGATCCCCGGGTATCCTAGGGTCGAAATGAGTTGTTTAATGAATTCAAAAATGTAAAGTGTCATTATTAGCTGTTGCGATGCCCATTATAGCATCAAAATCGGTTTGGCCGGGATGAATTGTTTCCAGTTGTTGCATAATGATTCAGTAATGTTTTATTCTTAGTACGCGGAATTTAAAATATTTTTGGTGAGGGGATACCATGTCCGGACATTCTAAATGGGCAACTATTAAAAGACAGAAGGGCGTAGCGGATTCCCGCCGCGGGGCCATGTTCACCAAACTCACGCGTGAAATTATTATCTCTACCAGGCAGGGCGGTCCCAACCCCGAAGGCAATTTCCGCCTCCGTCTTGCCGTCCAGAAAGCGCGTGACAGTAATATGCCCAAAGACAATATTGAAAACGCTATCAAGAAAGGCAGCGGAGCCGCCGAGGGCACAACGTTTACGGAGATGGTGATGGAAGGGTATGGACCGTCCGGCGTGGCAGTGATGTTGGAAGCTATGACCGATAACCGCAACCGTACGGTTGCAGAGATACGCAGCACCTTTATGAAAAACAACGGCAGCCTGGGTGAAAACGGCAGCGTGGCATGGATGTTTGAAAATAAAGGCATTATAACGGTTGACACAACCGGCATCGACGCGGATGAATTGGCACTCTATGCCATCGATGCGGGGGCCTCCGATGTAAAAGAGGAGAAGGGACTGCTGGAAATTTACACGGAGCCTAAAGAGTTTGAGAATGTTAAACTGGCCGTCGAGAAACGCAGAAAGCCCATCTCGGCCGAAGTTACCATGATTCCCCAGAATACGGTATCCCTGCAGGAGAAAGAGGCATTACAAACGGTCAAATTGCTGGAAAGGTTGGAAGAATTGGACGATGTTCAGCGTGTCTTTTCCAACCTGGAATACACAGACGCCCTGATCGAGAAGCTAAAGGCAGAGGCCTAGAGGCCTTCAATTTCCCCTATTGCCATACCAGTTCTAAAAGATGACAGCTCTTACGGATTAACATGGTACGCGTATTAGGCATCGACCCGGGTACTTTGAACATGGGCTATGGGATCGTCGAGGAGACAGATGGTAATTCCATGATCATGCTTGGCTGCGGTGTTATCTCGGCGCCGCAAAAGATGCCCGTAGAGCAAAGGCTCTGCTCCCTGCACAGGGAGTTAGTCCGGATAATCGAAGAATTCTCGCCCGTTGAAGTTGCTGTGGAGGAGCCCTTTGTAGCTGGCAATGCCCGTTCTGCCCTGGCCATAGGCAGGGCCCAGGCTGTCGCCATCCTGGCGGCTGCGCAGGCAGGGCTGCCGGTATCACGTTACATGCCCACACAGGTCAAGCAAATGGTCACCAACTACGGCAGGAGCGGGAAAGACCAGGTAAGGCACATGGTCAAATTGCAGTTGGGGGTCAGTGATCTGCCGGAAGCCAGCGATGCCGCTGATGCGCTGGCGGTGGCTATCTGCCACCTCAACCAGCAGCACCTCAACCGGATTTTGAACAGGGGATATTAAATTAAATGATAGCCGCCATTGAAGGCACCTTGATCAGCAAAGGGACCAATTCTGTTATTGTGAAATCGGGCCTCATCAGTTTCGCCCTCAATGTACCCGGTTCCACCCTGATTAAGCTCGGGCATGCAGGGACCGAGGTTTTCCTGCATACGCACCTTTATGTTCGTGAAGATAATATCTCCCTCTATGGATTCTATTCCCAGCAGGAACTGGTGCTGTTCGAACAGCTCATAACGGTCAGCGGCATTGGGCCGAAAGTGGCGCTTGCACTACTGACCACTCTCAGCGCGGAGCACATCGTCTCGGCTATCATCAGCAGCAATGCCGAACTGCTCAGCCAGGTCCCGGGTATCGGCAAGAAGACCGCCGCCCGCATTATCATCGATCTAAAAAGCAAATTGGAGAAGGGTTGGGAAGGCGAGATACTGCCCGATTTTTCTCAGGGCGACGGCGACGCCGTGGCGGCTTTAACAGGCCTGGGCTATTCGATACGGGAAGCCACGCAGGCCCTCAGCGGCATCTCTCAGGCTGCAGATTTGAGCCTCGAAGAGAAGGTCCGGCTGGCCCTGCAAAGGCTCTCATCTAGATAAAATTCCAAGCTCCAAACAAATTTCAAATTCTAAATACTAAACTCCAAGCTCTAAATAAGTTCAAAACTCAAAACCCAACCATAGTAACATTTGGAGTTTGGAATTTGTTTAGGATTTAGTATTTAGAGTTTCCCCAAAAGGGTCGCTGGTATTTATAATTAATGAGCCATGCCCGACTTCAAAATCATTTCAGACTTCAAAATGACCGGCGATCAGCCCCAGGCCGTGGATGGGCTGGTGCGCGGCGTTGAAGCGGGCTTCGACAAACAGACTCTGCTGGGCGTAACGGGCAGCGGTAAAACCTTCACTATGGCCAACGTGGTTGAAAGACTGCAAAGGCCGACCCTGGTGATGTGCCATAACAAGACGCTGGCTGCGCAGCTTGCAACCGAGTTTAAAGAGTACTTTCCCGAAAATGCAGTCGAATACTTTGTCAGCTATTACGACTATTACCAGCCGGAAGCCTATATACCCAGGACCGACACATATATCGAGAAGGATACGGATATAAATGAAGAGATCGATAAACTTCGCCATGCCGCCACGCGGGCGCTGTTAACCAGACGGGATGTGCTCATCGTGGCCTCCGTTTCCTGCATTTATTCCTTGGGAGAGCCCGAGGAATATCAGAGCTTCGTTGTCAATATACATAAAGGCGAAAAGATCGAGCGGAATAAACTGGTGCGAAAGTTTGTGAATATGCAGTACGAGCGCAACGACTTCGACTTTACGCGCGGCAAATTCCGCATACGCGGGGATACTCTTGAGATATTGCCTTCCTACGAGGAGATTGCTCTGCGCATAGAGTTCTTTGGCGATGAAATCGAGAGGATTATAGAGGTGGACAGCCTGACCGGCGAGCTGCTGGCGGAAAAGGAGTCGATCGATATCTTCCCGGCCAAACATTTCGTTACGTCCCCTGAAAAGCTGGAACTGGCCGTAGTTGACATTAAAGCTGAGATGCTGGAAAGGGTGGCTGAGTTCACCCGGCAGGGCAAGTTAATCGAAGCGGCACGCATTGAGCAACGCACCAACTACGATTTAGAGATGCTCACCCAGGTTGGCTATTGCAATGGCGTCGAAAACTATTCACGCCACCTTCAGCGCAGGGCTGCGGGCAGCCCGCCCTGGACGCTGATCAACTATTTCCCCAAAGATTTTCTGCTCTTTATCGATGAATCGCACATGACTATACCGCAGATACGCGGTATGTATCACGGGGATATGAGCCGCAAACAGACTCTGATAGACTACGGCTTTCGCCTGCCTTCGGCACTGGATAACCGTCCTCTCAACTTCCCTGAGTTCGAGAACCTCATAAACAATGCTATCTTCGTGTCGGCCACGCCCGGCCCCTATGAGTATAAGAACAACCGCCAGGTCGTTGAGCAGCTTGTCCGTCCCACCGGACTTCTTGAACCGACCATCGAGGTTAAGCCGACTAAAGGGCAGATCGACGATTTGATCCATGAGATAAAGCTCAGGGTGGTTAAAGGCGAGCGTTGCCTGATAACGACGCTGACCAAAAAGATGGCGGAGGAGTTGGCCGACTACCTGCGGGAGATGGACGTTAAGACGCATTACCTGCATTCCGAGGTGGATACGCTGGAGCGTGTGGAGATACTGCGCGACCTGCGGCTGGGCGTATATGACGTGGTGGTGGGCATTAACCTGCTGAGGGAAGGCTTGGACCTGCCAGAGGTCAGCCTGGTGGCCATACTGGATGCCGATAAGGAAGGCTATTTGAGGTCCAGGGACTCGTTAATCCAGACTATGGGCCGGGCCGCACGGCATATCGGGGGGCATGTCATCCTCTATGCCGATAAGCATACGGATTCCATGAAGAACGCCATCGAAGAAATCTACCGCCGTCGTAAAATACAGGAAGCTTATAATAAAGAGCACGGCATTACGCCCCAGGGTATTAAAAAGGCCGTTAAGGACATTACCGAGAGGGTCAAGGTCGTAGCTGAAGAAAGGGCTAAATACGAGACCGGCCACGTCCCGCCCGACGAGATCGCCCGGCTGATCAAAGACCTGGAATCCCAGATGAAGAAGGCTGCCAAGAACCTGCAATTCGAGAAGGCTGCCCTGCTGCGTGACCGCATAGTGGACCTGAGGAAAGACGAAGAGCTTCTCTCCCCTTTCAGGAAAAAGAAGTAATAAGATAAGCAGTGGTCTATAATAATATAAGTAGAATATTCCAGGCAGGAGGGAAAAGACATGGAAAAATCATGGATGACCCTGACGTCGGGCATTTTAGATATTATCTCAGGCATAGGTATGATGTTTGTGTGTTTCTGGCTGGTGGTAGCGGGTAGCATAACGGGCATTGTACAGAATGTGCCGCAGTGGCTGCCCGGAGTGCTTTTTACTTTGGCGATTATACTTATAATAGTTGCCATAGTATCTGTGATAGGCGGCGTCTTCGCGATTAAACGCAAGGTCTGGGGGATGGCGCTGGCCGGCTCGATCGCGGCGTTCTTCTGCTTTTTTATCTTCGGGATTATTTCGATAGTACTGATCACATTGGGGCATAACGAATTCAAATAGATGTTTGGTGCCGGACCCAAAACCGGCTTCCCTATAGCATGAGCCAATTGAATAAGCTGACAACAGCAGCGATCGCAGTCCTGGCTATTACTGTAATTTCCGTAAGCTGCTCTGGAGCGGGCGTGCCCATCTCAAGCGAAGGTGGGGTAGAAGTTTATAACGGGGTTCAACCTCCCTATTTAAGAACCAAGATCGTAGATGCTGGAGATGTAGGCAATGTTCATCTGGTGGCTAATCCGGCTGCGAAAAACCCAACGTGGCAGCAGCTCAAAGATTTCATGCAGCAGGATAAAACTGATGAAGATACATATGATACCGTTGTAAATCCATGCGGTGCCTTTGCCGAGACAATCTACAATAATGCAGAAGCTGGCGGCATAAGGGCTGCTTTCGTCGCCATCACTCTGCAGGGTAGCACTATGGGGCATGCCTGCAATGCATTCGAAACAACCGATATGGGGATGGCTTACGTGGATTGTACCGGCATGACCATCGAAGAATCGCTGGCCGACTCCAGCCAGCACCTGTCGCCCGACGGCAAGCCAGCCAGGATATTCGGGCAGGCTGATAGTCATGATAAGATCGCTTATGTGGCGGTCGGCAAAGAGCTGGGATTCATAAGCATGGAAGTAGCCGGCGTACCCGACTATAGCTATTATGAGCAATATGAAGTCAGGTTTGATAAGTTCAAAAATGACCTTGACACCTGCAATGCCGCCATTGTGCAATACAACAGCTACACGGATCAATACAACAGAACCAGGAACAGCAGTTTGGTTACCACTGTCAATGCACAAAGGCATTTGATCAATAAGTTGTCTGCACAGGTCTATGCTGATGCTGATGGACTGGGCGCTTTCTGGCCGTCAATGGGCATAGTGGAAGGGGTTAAGATATACTGGTAACAACCCCTTCGGTGAAACACTAAACCCTAAATACTAAATCCTAAACAAACCCAAAATACAAAATTCAAATTTAGGCTTTGAGCTTTGAACTTATTTCGAGCTGAAGGAGGGTTGATCCCCCCTTCAGCTTATTTAACTTATACTACATCGATGCTCAGCGGGAATTTAGACAGGAATTCGCAACCTTTGGCCGTGATGAGGATCGGGTTCTCATAGCGGAAGCCCACGTTTTCTTCGGGGCAGGCATACTGTACCGCGCAAATCAGCATCTCGTCCTTTTTATAAACGTGGTCCGGGTTGGTCCAGTATTCAAAGGGACCGTCGTTCAGGCCGATACGCCATTCGTCGCCCATCAGCCCGATCCCGTGTTCGAAACCCGGCACCATGTAGTCCTGGAAACCTCTCTCCTCCGTAAAGGCCAGCATCTCGTCCGCCAGTGTGGTCGGCGATACTCCAGGCTTATAGGCCTTCAGACATTTATGGAGCAAGTCGATGAAATTTTTAGCATGCCAGAGTTGACGCTTGGTGGCTTTGCCCAGGAAATAATTATGCGAATGGTCCCCCAGCCCCAGCCTGAACATAGCGTGCAGGTCCACCATCAGCGGCTCGCCCGTCTTCAGCTTCTTCCTGCTGGCGGGGGTACAGGCTCCGGCCGCCAGGCCGGTGCGGTAACCCGAAGCTATCTCGTTGCCGCCGGTGAACGACCATTCCCACTCGCTGCCCGCTTTGCGCATGGCATAGGCGGCCAGGCCGGCGATCTCGGTTTCGGTCATGTTCTTATAGCCGCCGTCACATATAGCTTCGTATACCGCCTTGTGGCCGATATCGACTATGCGGGAGGCCTCCCGGAAGCGGTTGATGGTCCCGGCGTCCTTGATGAGTGACAGCCTGTCGATAATATCGTGGGCGTTCTTAAAGGTGGCTTTGGGCAGCGCAGCCTTCAGCATCACGAATTCGAATAGGGTCAGGTGCCCTTCCGGCAGATAGGTGCCCATTCCGGTCTCCATGGCGATGATGCCCTTGCCTGCTTTCAGATGCGGCTTGATTAGCCCTGACAGCAGCGATACCTGGTCCTGCCCGCCCATTGGACCATAGCCCAGGATGTGGTCCTGGTCCAGCCATGAATCGTCCTGCACGCGGGCTGCGTCAATCACGAAGGTGATGGCGGTCGGCAGCCCTTCGGGCGGTATCACGATGTAAGAGCGCCAGGGCATGAAGGCGTCAACCGTCCAGGAAAGTGTCCTCAGGCGGGAGCCCAAATAAACATCGATGCCATGTTTGGCCATCTCCTTCTGAATGGCCTTAATCCTCTTGGGAAAATCTATGAAATAGGGGTCGTCCCTTTTAAGTTTCTTCTCAGGCATTTCTATATCTCCTTGCCTTAATACTCGGTCGGGACCTTAGCGATCACCTCGTTCAGCCTGTCGACCGTTGGCGAGAGCGTCAGGGCCTTTACCAGGTTGCCTTTCAGGGTCATCTTACCCGACATCAGCGCCGAACGTGCCTTCAACTCCGCGCGGGAGATTTTAGCAAACATATCGTAGTCCGCGGTGATGGAGAACTCGGCCTTAGGCAGGGCGCCTTCCACCAGCGAAACGCTCTCCACCACTCCATCCTTGAGTTTGTAGTACAACGCCCTGGTCTTTTTGTCCGGGCAGTTGGTGTAAATGGTCAACATCGAGGAGGTGATATGCTTCATTTTTTCGGGCGTCAGATCTTTCTTCAGCCTCTTCCCCACTTCCTCCGTCCATTCCTTGCTCAAATACTTGAACTTCCTTTCAGGCATATGTGACCTCCTGTAATTAAAACTTATTTAAACGGCTCCGGATTGTGTGGCAGGCCCCGTTTATGTCTAACAGGATTTTACTTGCGGAACCCCGCCAGCCTCTGGTCGGTATCGGTAATGTCGAACTCGCTGCCGAATTCCAGCTTGAGGCTCTTGTCCAGCGTCATGCTCTCATTGGCATTGTATAGTTTTTTGTAGGCCATGATGGACTGGGGGCTGTTGGCCATGATCTTCTTGGCCAGCATTTGCAGCGCTTCCTCAAGTTTGTCCAGGGGCACAGCCATATTTACCAGACCGATGCGTTCGGCCTCTTTGCCGCTCACGGCATCGGCGGTATAGGAGAGCTCTCTCGCCTTAAGGAAGCCAACCCTGCGGGGCAAACGTGCGCTCATGCCCCAGGTAGGCCTCAGTCCCCATTTGGCGTGCGTGTCTCCTATTTTGGCCTCCTCGGCGGCTATGGCAAGGTCGCAGCCCAGCATGATCTCCATGGCGCCTGTGAAACAAAAGCCGTTGACCAATGCGATGACCACCTTGGGCACGGCACGTATAGCATCTATCAATTCCCTGGCTGGGATATCCAGGATATTGCCCACCTTGCCCCTGGCCAGTTTGCGGTCCCCCAGCGCCTTAAGGTCCACCCCTGCGCAGAAGGCCTTGCCTGCGCCGGTGAGCACAATGACTTTGACTTCACTATCCTTTCCGGCCTCCAGCACCGCAGCTTTCAGCTCCTTAAGCATGCCGGGGGTGATGGCGTTCATTGCATCGGGACGGTTGATAGTGATCCTGCCTATACCTGAATCCTTCGCGTAGATGAGGGTCTCGTATGACATCGTTCGCTCCTCCAATTATTATTAGGCGGGTGAATAACTGAGCACCGGTTGACTGCCGGTTCAATAGCAGTAATATAGCACAATCCTCTGCCTTTTGACACAGGGCTGAAGGCCATAAGATAATTACCTGAACTTCGGCTTATCCTGCGTCCGAATTGAGCGAAGAGACAAAATTGATAGCGGAGGCCTGCGATGATAGACAACGGCATACCCGACCTCAAGTATTTATTTGAGCCCCGTTCAGTTGCCATCGTGGGCGCCTCCAAGGACGAGTGGAAATCGGGCGGCATGTTCATCAACAGCATGCTGAAAGACAACTATGCCGGGATGATCTACCCGGTCAATCCTAAAGAATCAGAGATCATGGGTCTGAAATGCTACCCGAATCTGTCCGGCATACCCGGCGAGATCGACCTGGCCATACTGGCTATACCCTCCTCCGCCATCATCCCCGCCATGGAGGAATGTGCACGCAAACGAGTTAAATTCGTTGTGGTACATGCCGTCGGCTTCAGCGAGATGGGAGCGGCGGGACGTGACTACGAAAAGAAGATGGTTGATATCGCACACGAAGGCGGTGTCAGGATCATCGGTCCCAATTGCATGGGCATCTTTACGTCCCGTGGACGTGTTAACACGGTGGTCCCATATGCGAGGATGCCCATGGAGCCGGGCACAGTGGGATTTGTGGGACAGAGCGGCTGGGCCAGCGAGACCATGCTTAGGCTGGGCAGCTCACGAGGGTTGCGATTTAGCGGCATCATCAGTATCGGCAATCAGAGCGACCTCACCGTGGAGGACCTGATCGGCTACTGGGGAACAGATCCTAACACCACGGTGATCGCCGCCTATGTTGAAGGGCTAAAAAACGCGCGGCGTTTTATGGAGATCGCCCGGGAGATATGCCCGCATAAGCCCATTATTATCTGGAAGGGAGGCAGTTCTGAGATGGGAGCCAGGTCCGCAGCTTCGCATACCGGTTCCCTGGCCGGGGACTACGAGGTCTTCCAGGCCATGTGCCGGCAGGTCGGCATTATAGCTGCGAAGAGCATGGAGGACGTCATAGACCTGGCCGTAGCCTTCAATTGTCATGTTTTACCGTCCGGCAGGCGGGTTGGGTTGTTGATCGAAGCGGGAGGCGGAGCCGTGGCTTCCTCCGATGCCTGTGTCCGGGAGGGATTGACCATACCACATCTCTCGCAGCAGACGCAGGACAGGCTGTCAGCCTATTTGAAGGACAAGGTGCCGCCCTCCACCAACCGCAAGAACCCGGTGGACCTGGTATGGGTGCCCGTCGGCGATACCTACGGTGTTTATGCCGACTGCCTCGAGATGGTCTTAGCCGATGTGGACGCCTGCGTGATGATAGCCTATGGCTTTTTACAGATAGACCAGTTCAGGACAAGGATCGTGGACATGCGCGACCGGCTCAGGAAGCCCGTGCTCTACGTGCCCGGCAACCCCGGCGACCAGGTTTTGGGTATGGAAATGGCCGTTAAGGACGGCATCCCGGTCTATATCATGCCCGAGAACGCTATACGCTGTCTGGGGGCCATGGTCAGGAGAAAAGAGTTTCTGGAGAGACTCCAAGGGCCCAGTTCGGGGAAATTCTAAGCTCTAAAAAGCAATCCATCAACCAACCTCGCAATGACAATTCAGGAAACAGGTCATTGCGAGCGACAGCGGAGCAATCTCTCAACCAAATTCCAATATTGTTTAAGCTTTGAGTTTTGAACTTGTTTAGAACTTAGTGTTTATTGGCTTCGTGTTGTTCCGGGCTGCAAAGGAAGGGTGCTCCCTGGCCACGATCTGGAAAACCAGCGCGGCTGTGAACAGCAGGACGGCATTGAAGATCAGCGGGAAATCAAATCCGTTCATATCTGCCAGCCATCCCTGGAAAACAGGGCCGACGACGAAGCCCAGGTCGCAGGCCGTCCTGAAGATGCTCATACCGCCGCTGGAGTTTTGGCCCGAAAGTATGTCGGCTACGTATGCGGCCGGGGTGGGCCCGGTTATGCCTATGCCTATCCCGAATACTATACAACCTAAGAGTATGAACTGGTAATTGGCACTCAGCATCCATATCACCAGAGAGACTGCCAGGAGAATGCACCCGGGGAGGATCATGGGCTTTCTGCCCACCTTGTCGGATAGCCTTCCGATGATCAGCTGCACAATTATATTGGCCGCGGCTATTACGGTCACAGCCAAACCTATTTCGCTCGGGGTTAGGCCGAGGCGGTCATGAGAAAGCAGCGGCAATATTTGATATCGTGATCCGTCGTTGGTAAAGAATACGCAAAAAGCAATGAGGCAGATCAGCATAAAATTGGGGTTGACCAGCAGATCTTTGATGCTAAGCCTTGCTCCCGTTGCAGGCGGACGATCACCCGGCTCTGCAATTGATTGTCTGGCATGGTAGTGGTGAGTCTCGGGCAGTCGCAGGAAGGCCCAAACCGCTGCCAGCGCGCAGAAAAAGGCATACACATAGAATACTGCCGGCAAGCCGAAGTACTGGCCGATAAAGCCGCCGCTGATCGGTCCCAGGCCGAAGCCGATCCATGCGCTGCCCATATACCATCCCATATTGTTGCCGCGGTTATGCACGGTACTTATATCAGTCAGCATGATCATAGCTGTGGTGGTGTAGAGGGCGTAGCCGGTACCCTGAATAAGGCGGCAGACCACAAAAAGCCAGTAGCCGGGTGCCAGCGCACATCCCACCGACCCGGCAGCCAGCACCAGACAGCCTGCGATAAGGGTGGGGCGGCGGCCCAGCCGCTCGGCAATTCTGCCTGCCGGGATATCCACGATGGCGCTGGCAAAGGCAAAAGCGGTTATGATGAGTCCGACCAGCGTCATGTTTATGCCGAACTGCCGGGCATACAGCGCCAGTATGGGGCTGACCTGACCCATCCCCATGTTCATGAGCATGCCCGCTATGCAGAGAATGAGCAGGGTCTCATTACGTTTAAAATAATTCAGCAATTGAGGTCAATAATTGGACAGGATTTATGAATGATTGACTAGTGTAGTCGAACATCTGGTGAGGGCAGTACCCAATCACCAGAAGTCCTGATCGTCTTTCAGCCAGGATGGGCGGTATTTGTAATACTCAGGAGGATTGGCTTTTTGCAGCCCTTTATAGGTAACCCTGGCCAGTGATATGCCCTTACGTGTGCGGTAGCACCCGGCCAGGCCCTGTTTCTCCAAGCTTTCCAGGTATTTGATAAGGTCGGCGTCCGAGATATCCAGCCACTCTTTGATATCATCCAGCGTCATATACAGCCCGGGATTGGTCCTGTAGTTCTCGGCCAGGACTTTCAGAAGGTCCTCTTCACCTTTAGCCGTTTTCTTCGGCAGGGGTTTGCCGACGGGCAGTGGCAGGCCAAGCTCGGGATCGATAACCCTCTGTGGGACCTTGAGGTCATTTTTCAGATTCCTGGTGCCCTGACGATAGATAAGCAGTTTCAAAATTTCCGAAGTGCCGGCAGCTATCTGGGCATGCTTGGCATCGCGGAAAAGCCTTTCCACGGGGTAGATCTTCATAATGCCGTTGCCACCCATGCACTGAACTGCTTCCAGCGCAGTCTCCATCGCCGAATCGGAGGAGAACATCTTGGAGATGGCCGCTTCAACCGGCACGTCCTTGCCGAGGTCGGCGCAGTAAGCGCCATAATAGACGATCAGCCTGCTTAGATATAGCTTCCAGATCATGTCAGCCAGCTTGAACTGGTTGGTGGCAATGGAGCCTGTCGGCTGGCCGAACTGGATGCGCCTTTCAAGGTGCTGCTGTGCGTAACGGATACATTCACGCTGGGGTCCCAGTGTAGGAGAGGCATTGAGTATCCTCTCTACGTTGAGTCCGCTCATCATGATCTTCCAGCCTTCGCCTTCCTGCCCCAGCCGGTTAAAGGTCGGCACCTTGGCATCGTCGAAGCTCAGATAGCAGTTGTATGAGCCGTCATATCCCATGGTGTCATTCATACGCTCAATATGGAAACCGGGCGTGCCTTTCTCAACTACAAAGGCGCCGAGATGGTTATATTTGGCCCTGTCCTCCGGCTTGTCGCTGGTGAGGAAATAGCACATATAAAGGTCGGCGGCGGCAGCTATGGTCTGGAAGCGTTTCTTGCCGTTAATAATATAAAAATCGCCCTGGCGGACTGCCGTGGTCTCGATGCCGGCTATGTCCGAACCGGCATACGGCTCGGTCATGGTGATACAGCCGATCAGCTCGCCCCTGGCTATGCCCGGCAGCCATTTCTGCTTCTGCTCCTCATTGCCGTTGTGCACTATCTGGGTGGCGCTGCCGAACATGGTCGTGCCCAGCCCGCCCGCGGATTCTCCTGCCCTGGAAGTCTCCTCCATGATAATGGCTGCACCGGTTACACCCCACTCCTCGGCACGACCCCCATATTTTTTGGGGATGAGCGCCCCGAACCAGCCCTTACCGGCCATTTTAGCCAGGCCTTCACGGCTGAACTTTCTCAAAAGGGCATCCCGCTCGCCGATGGGTACTAAGACCTCGTCGGTAAATTTCTTGGCATCTTCCGCCAGCTCGATTTGTGCTTTGCTCCACCAGGGAAATGTTTCCATAGTTAGACCTCCGGGGTTTTATTTTAAGTTGGATTTTGAATTATGCCATTTCACCGACCGAGAGGTCAATCGGTGAACGTGAGTTAATAAAGGATTGCCACGCTATCGCTCGCAATGACGTTTGAATAGGCAGGCTTTGAGGAGGGAACTCCTTCCCAATTCGTAACCAGCGACGCGGGAGATGTGTTCTAAAAGTAAGGCTGACCGGGCAAGGGGTGTTGAAGAGGGGCTTTAGCCCCTCTTATATATAGAATTCCCTCTTCCATCGGGAGAGGGCCGGTTTAAGGTGTTACCTATGCTCGGTCTTTACATGAGGGGATAAATCATCATTGTCAGCGAAAAACTCGCGTTCCACCGAGACTTCAAATATAATACGCATAATGAAAACTAATCCATCTCAGAAAAAACATAAGCGCACGAGCACCAGCGCCTTCGGAACTCAGGGGCGGATCAGCCACGACTCCTCTAAATTCTACAAGGGCAAGCTATATGACGGCCTCGAAGAAGATAAAAAGGCCGTTTACGTTGAAAATAAAATCCCGGGCAAATATATCAACAGGATCTTTTGCAAAAGCAGCGAGCATATGTCAGAGCTGCCGGACTGCTCGGTACACCTCATGGTCACATCTCCCCCCTACAATGTGGGCAAGCAATACGACGATGACCTTTCACTTGACCAATACTTAGGACTGCTGAAGCGGGTATTCGCCGAAACGTACAGGGTGCTCGTGCCCGGCGGAAGGGCCTGCATAAATATCGCCAACCTGGGGCGCAAGCCCTACATTCCCCTTAACTCGCATATTAGCAGGGCCATGCAAGAGTCCGGATTCCTGATGCGCGGCGAGATTCTCTGGGACAAGGGCAGCAGTGCCGGCTCGTCCACCGCCTGGGGTACCTATATGAAGGCCGGCAACCCGGTGCTGCGCGACGTGCATGAGTACATCCTCGTTTTCTGCAAGCAGTCCTTTACGCGTCCCAATCCCTGCAAAAGAATGAGCACCATATCCAGGGAGGAGTTTTTAGAATTCACCAGGAGCATCTGGAAGTTCCCGTCCGAACGTGCCGGGAAAATAGGCCACCCGGCCCCCTTTCCGCTGGAGTTGCCCCGCCGTTTGATCCAGCTCTATACCTTCGAAGGCGAGGTGGTGCTCGATCCCTTCGCAGGCAGCGGCTCTACCTGCCTGGCCGCGCTTCAAGCCAAAAGGGAATATGTCGGGTACGATATAGATCGCGCCTACTGCGAACTGGCTTTGGAAAGGTTAAAGGGGGTGGCTAATAAAGCCTCAGCAAAGAATCTATCTCCCCGTCGGCAGGGCAATTAATATCAGTAATGGAGCAAGATAAAAAGGCTTTACGGTCATTTAATAACCTAATAAAGCCTCAGCAGGGCATCGAATTGCGCTGTACAGCCGTCGATGGGGGGAAATTTCGTAATCTTTATATGCCCGTCGGCCGTCAAGAAATAGAGGGCAGGAGACTGGTCGGGTTGATATTGATTCAGAACAAGTTCCAGTGAATCGAGCACCACCGGGCATTTTATGCCATACAGTTTTACCCAATGCTGAACGTCGTCGAACTGCTCCCCGCTGACTACGAATACCATCTCAAGCTGGTCTCTCGGCCAGGTGGCGTAAATGGGAAGCAGGCACTGCATGGTCTGAAGGCAGGCGTTGCAGGTTGTCGAAAGAAATGCCACTATGACCTTTTTGCCCTTAAGTGAACTTAACGTGAGCTCTTTCTGGTCGACGGTGGGAAGGCTGAAATCGGGAGCCAGGCAGCCCACGCTGGCGCATGGCAAACTTGAGGCGGAGGTGATATTTTCCTCCGGTGCCACAGCTACAGGCTGCCCGCCGGTAGCAAGGTTGTCGAGCAGCGGTTTCGCTTCGTTTATAGCTGTGGCAAAGGTGGAGCAGGAGTCCTTAAGGTTGGTGTACCGGCTGTTGATGATGCCTACTACATCGCCGTTGCTGTTGGTCATAGGGCCGCCGCTGCTGCCGGGGTAGGCCTTTGCCTCACTCTGCAGGAAGCCGACCGAATCGATCCTGGGGAAAGCGCAGATACTGCCGGTGCTGAGCATCAGGTGGTTGATATCGTTTTCGCCCGGGTAGCCGATCACCAGCACCGGGCTGCCGATCTGCAGTGTGTTCGACTCGGTCGAACTGCCCAGGGTAGCATACGGATAGCCCGCCGGATTATCGGGCAATTTAATGACCGCCAGGTCCCTGGCGCTATCCACCGTTGCAACTGTAGCCTGATACTGGGAGCCGTTGTTCAGCATCACGATGGGGGACTTGCTATCGTGCAACACATGATTGCTGGTCAATATGTAGCCCGTGTCCGTTACGATGACGCCCGAGCCTATTTCGTCCTCCGTGCTCACGCGTACTACCGCAGGAAAGACGCGTTGAACGTTATCATAATATTTGGGCGCCTGGCAGGAATTAAATACAAGAGCGAAAACGATGAACATTAATAGTGGCGCAAAATAAAAAGATTTTACGGTCATTTCCAGCTCCGCATGAATCAGCTTTAAATGTTTTAGATATTAGCATATTTCGCTTGAACACCTTTAATGAATGAACACAAACTGCGGTCACTTTTTAATTGATCTTAACAACTGAGCGGGCGTTACTATGCGCAGGCCGGACTTATCTACTAGGGATGGTACGTGGAAGTGCTGGTCGCCGGTAACGAAGTAGTCAGGTTCGGCGCTCCTGGCGGCCGCCAGAATAATAGCATCCTCGAATTGAAGAATCTTAGTCCAACGCTCAATCTCTTGAAGCGGTGGATTTTTGACAATTTCCGGCGGAGAGCTCGTTAAAAACATTTGGAGAGCAGGCAGGGCTTGCGTCTTCTTTTTTGTAATTGTGCGGACCACTTCTTCAATAATGAGCCGGCATACTATGATATGAAGCCTTCCATTGAAGTGCAATTCAAGTATTTGAGCGGGAGTTCCGGAGGCGAAAAAAAAGCCTGATATGATGACATCGCTGTCGAGGAATACGCGCAGGTCAGTGCTGGCGACCATACTCTTTCTTGACCAGTTGTTTGCGTATTTGGCGGCTGGTCTTCAATAGCTCTTTCTCGGTGACTTCAGAATCCTTGAATATCCTGTGTAGTTCATTTAGGGCATCCAGCGCAACAGTTTTGTTAGCTTTTGCAATAAGTTTGTCACCGTCCACGTATAAAGTCAGCCGGTCTCCTTCTTCAATTCCGAGCTGTTCGCAGATATAACGTGGAAGCGTAACCTGCCGCTTTTCACGGACTGTAATGTCATCTGATAATTTCTTGCTCATTAGCTTTTAGCATTGGATGTAAGATGTCATACATCCAACATCCAATATTTTATCACATTCCCAGGAAATTCAGTACATCCTTCAGACAGTGTCGGACATGGTGTATTATTATTCGCTTACCTTAAATTCGGTTATAGTATGTATTGTATTTGGATTAAGTAATAATGGATCAAAATAAGGCCGGTCCCATGGATCCCCAAATGTTAGTTGACCTGGTGTCCGTAAGAATGCCTTTTGGAAAATACAAAGACTATGTCCTGTGTGACCTGCCTGAACCCTATCTGGTCTGGTTTCACCAGAAAGGTTTCCCACCGGGAAAAATTGGTGCGCTATTAGCCGCTCTGTATGAAATAAAACTTAACGGATTGGGATACCTTCTTAAGCCGATCAGACGGGATGCGCAGTGAAGTAGAATAATAAGAGTTAGAATTAGGGCATGAGCGTTACAAGGCGTGAAAATATAAAATCGGGCCTGCGGGTCTCAATAGTATTGAAGACGGATCAACGGTCCGGAAAATTAACAGAGGGGATAGTCAAAGACATTTTGACAAACGCCTCATTTCACCCCCATGGCATCAAGGTCCGTCTAGAAAGCGGCCAGGTTGGCCGGGTTAAAGAGATACTTCATCAGGACCTGTCTTAATTACTAAAAACAGATTACATATCTTTTTCGCACGGCACGAATGACCAAGGATAAATTCACGCGATTGTCCCCTAGCGAGGTTCATGGGATATCCGGCAGCTAGAGTTGGTGTATTGGTAGTGGATGACGGTAAAGAGATTGAGCTAAGCATTTAATCGATTGGTCTGAGAACTTCTCGCACGATCGTGAAAAATATATCTTGTTGAGCGTCAAGTCTGATGAGAGTAAGATTATTGATGATTATTATTTACGAGTTTGATAATACTGATTCTAAAAAACTGTGCATCCCTGTACAGATAAATTAGATTGGAGGTTAGTATGGAACGTGTAGATTATGAAAAATTGGTCGTAAAAGAAGTACTAAATTCGTATCAGGGGAAGGAACTCAATATTAATCCGTGGTACCAGCGTCGTTCGGTCTGGACACGAGCACAGAAAGCCTACTTAATCAATTCTCTGTTTGAACAGAAGCCGATTCCATCTATATATATACGTCACTATTTGGATATTGATTCAGAAAAGAGCATCAAAGAAGTTGTCGACGGACAACAGAGAATACGTTCGATTCTTGAATTTATAGATGGATCTTTTGGTGCGTTGCACCCGGATCATAAGAAAAGACTACTGTACCGCGATCTACATCCGAAAGAGCGTGAGAAATTTCTCATGACAAGTTTATCTGTCGGCTATTTAATAGGTGCTGATGATTCAGACGTGATTGAAATATTTGGGCGTCTTAATTCGGTTGCTAAGACGTTAAATGAACAGGAAAAGCGAAACGCTAGGTTTAGCGGAGAAATGAAACAATTTTGTTTAAACAGCGCCGCAACCCATGTGCAGCTTTGGCGCGATTTAGGCATTTTTACGGCCAATGATATTGCACGTATGAGCGAAGTACAATTTGTGGCCGAATTAGCTTTGAATATGATTAATGGATTGTCCGATTATAGCGCAACAGTGATAGACAAATTTTATAAGGAATACGATGATGATTTTCCTATGCAGGAGGAACTGAAAGACCGTATGGAAATGGTTTTCAGTAAGATAGCCGACCTTGATGCAGGAGTGATACGAGATACGATCTTTTCTAGACATCCTATCTTCTTTTCACTGTTTTTAGTTTTAGACTCAATTAACGGACGTATAGCAAAAGTTCGTCTAGAGAATGCATTGCATGCAGTCGATGCAAATTTTACTTCAGATATCCCATTTGCGGAAAGGGAAAAGGATGACGCTGATTTTTATATGGCCTGTACATCTACGACGCAGAGGATTAAACAGCGCACTATACGTAATCAATACCTAAAAAGAGCTCTTCACATAAGCTAAGGTATTGCATGGTCAATCTAAATGTAGATTATTTAGCTTGCTGTAATGAAATAACCAGACTATTAACGCTCCAGACAAATATTTCATCAATAGCTCCTACATATAGGAAAATAGTAGCCGAGATTATTATTATTCGGCTGTTTGATATTTTACAGGATTCTATCAGTTCAATAGCTTGTAAAGTTATTTGTGGAGCTAATTATCAGGATGGATCAACTCCAATATTGCTAGGATCAGCTCGGAATATGCAAGCTGCGACTTTCAAAATGATTCACTATGGAAGGCGTAAACCAAGGCCATATTTGCGTTGGTCGAAAATTCAAGATATCAAAGAGAATGTTAGATATTTGATTAATCCTACAGATCATTTTATCAGAACACTGGATAATCACGGATATTTAATCGAGGAAATGAGACGCATCAGAAATAGAGTAGCCCATAATAACACTTTAACTAGGAATCAATATCAAGAAATGGTATTACGGCACTATGGTGCTTATTTGAACGCTATTACTCCAGGTACGCTATTGCTGTCGCCTAGGCGCAAACCTATGCTAGTTTTACAGTATTTAGAGAAATCGAGGATTCTTTTCAAAGAACTAGTCAAAGCATGACGTCAAATTAAGTTTATTCAATCGCCAGATCACAACTCAATGATTGAATTCATCTCATCTACCCTTCTCCCTTCTCTTTCCCATACCCCTCCTCTTTTAGCTTGTCCATGAGACGTGCGGCGCGGGGGAAGCCGATCTGAAGCTTGCGCTGGAGGAATGAGGCGGATATCTCTTTGGATTCGAGGGCAAGCTGGCGGGCGGCATCCAGCAATTCATCGTCCATAGGTTTCCGGCCCTCGGGACCGGACTGGGCCATATCCTCGAACCTCACCGGCTGCGCTTCCTGGCGGCGCTGAGCGGACCAGAAGGTGACCAGCCTCTCGATCTCGGGATCGCCGACTATCGTGCCCTGCAAACGCTTGGGCTTGGAGACGTCCTGCGGCATATAAAGCATATCGCCCCTTCCCAAAAGCTTCTCGGCGCCGGCGGAGTCGATAATGGTGCGCGAGTCCACCTGCGAGATCAAAGCGAAGGTGATGCGCGTGGGGAAATTGGCCTTAATCAACCCGGTGACCACGTCCACCGACGGCCTCTGTGTTGCTACGATCAAATGTATGCCCGTGGCGCGGGCAAGCTGGGCCAGACGGCACAAACCGTGCTCGACCTCGTCGAAGGCGGCCATCATGAGGTCGGCCAGCTCGTCTATGATGACAACAATATAAGCCATGCGCTCCGAAAGCGTGCGGTTCTTGTTATAGTCCTCGATATTGCGTGTCCTGGTGGCCGAGAAACGCTTGTAACGGCTGTCCATCTCGGCGTTGAGCCAGCGCAGGGCCAGGATGGCCTTGTCGGTATCTACCACCACCGGGGCTATAAGATGTGGGATGCTGTTGTAGTTGACCAGCTCGACGCGCTTGGGATCCACCATCACAAAACGAACCGCATCGGGAGTGTTATTCATCATCAGGCAGCAGATGACAGAGTTGAGGCAGACGCTCTTGCCGCTGCCCGTGGCGCCTGCGATAAGCAGGTGGGGCATTTTGGCCAGGTCGGCCACCACCGTCTCACCTCCGGCTCCCTTGCCGAGGGCGATGGCCAGGGGCGATTTAGCCAGCATCTTCTGGAAAGCGGTGCTCTCCATCACAGCTCGCAGGCCCACCGACCCGAAGGTGGTATTGGGAACCTCGATGCCGACCACCGACTTGCCGGGAACGGGGGCTTCGATCCTGATGCCGGGGGCAGCCAGGGCCAGCGCCAGGTCGTTGGAAAGCGAGTTGATGCGCTCCACCTTGACCCGCGTGCGGCCGACTTCCTCCTGCCTGACGGTTACGTTGCCGTCCCGGTCCTTCTCCCTGACCTCCTTATACCTGCGGTCCCAGCCCGGCTCCACGCCGAACTGCGTAACCGTGGGGCCGCGGTTGACCTCCACCACCTTCGCTTCGACGCCGTAGCTGGTCAAAGCCTCCTCCAGAACTTCCTTGCGCTTTTCTATCTCGGCATCGCTGATGACCGCCTCGGCGACCTTGTCCAGGATACTTATATTGGGAAGCGACCAGCCGCCCACAATTATTGACGACCTCAACCTGTCCATGGTGTCGGCGGGAGATGCAAGTTCGGCCTGCTCTACTATAGCAGGCGCTTCGGAAGGCGGATCGGCCTCCACGGGTTCTATCGCCGGCCTCTTCTCACGGAACTCTTTGATAACATACATGAGCTCACCGGCCAAACCGGCTATGCCCTTGGAAGCGCGCTTGACCACGCTCCAGGCCCATTCCGGTGCGACCAGGATGATGCCCAGGACGATCAGTCCGGCCACAATGAAGCCTCCCGCCACAGGCGAACGGGTAATAATGGCCTGCCCTACATAGCCGCCCAGCGTAACATCAGATACGATGAAAGTGTTGGGCGGACGGAAGAAGGCCAGCAGGCCCCACAATGCAGCCGCGAAGCTGGCGGTGCCCAGCCAGTAATTCCAGTGGCGGACGAAGGACGATGGCCAGCCGAGTATGATGAAGAGGCTGAGGAAGGCCAGTGCGGCAAAGGCCACACCCAGACCCATCAGACGGAAGAGCGCCAGCCAGGCGCTGTAAAGTGCCGCGTGAAT
The DNA here is from genome assembly GCA_002311135.1 of Dehalococcoidia bacterium UBA1162. Taxonomy (GTDB): domain Bacteria; phylum Chloroflexota; class Dehalococcoidia; order GIF9; family UBA5629; genus UBA1162. The sequence goes on along the minus strand of DBZK01000010.1, from coordinate 59,265 downwards.
ATCCTGGCCCAGCCTGTCAAACCAGGACGATATCTGAGGCCAGAATACTATGCAGAGGCAGAGGAAGATGACGAAGAGGATGGCCAGTATGACGGGAGCTGAAAATAGCGACCTGAGAAAGGACTTGCCGGAGCCTTTTTTTGTCTTCTGCGGACCTCTATGATTTCCCCTGCCGTTCTTAGAGGGCATAGCTTATTCTACTATACCTCGATAGCGGTTGTAATTATCATGGGGCGGCGCTTGGTCTGCTCGTAGAAAAAGCGGCTCAGCATCTCCTTGACCTGGGTGTGTATGGCGCTGTGCTCATGGTGTCCCTTGCCAAACGCAGAGGCCACCAGCTCCTTGCCGCGGTCTATGACGCTGCCGTCGTGCTCAGCATCGACGAAGCCGCGTGAGACGATGTCCGGCTTGCCTACCAGCCTGCCCTCTTTCTTATCCAGCGCCAGGATCACCACTACGATGCCGTCGCGGGAGAGCAGCTTGCGGTCGCGCAGTATAACCTGCGCATGGCGGCCCAGAACCAGGCCGTCCACGTAGACATTGCCGTAGGGTATCTTGCCCGCAATCCTGGCTTTTTCAGCGTCGATCTCCAGGATGCTGCCGTTATCCATGATGAAGATATTGCTCTCGGGCACGCCCACGCTTTTGGCCAGCCCGGCATGCATAACAAGGTGGCGGTACTCGCCGTGGATGGGCGCGAAGAACTTGGGCTTGACCAGGTTGATGAGCATCTTCAGCTCCTCCTGGCTGCCGTGGCCGTGCACGTGCACATTAGAGCGCTCGCCGTAGATAACATTGGCGCCCTGACGGAAGAGGTTATCGATGGTACGGTTGATCAGCGATTCATTGCCCGGTATGGGCGTAGCCGAGATGACCACGGTGTCGCCGTGAATTATGCGTATCTCGCTGTGGTCGTGGTTGGCTATGCGCACCAGCGCCGAGGTCGGCTCTCCCTGGCTGCCGGTAGTGATCAGGACGATCTGATTATGCTGGAATTTTTTAAGGTCCTCCACATTGCAGATGAGGCCTTCCGGGGCATGCAGGTAATTTATTTCCATGGCCATCTTTACGGTGTCCCTCATGCTGCGGCCCACGATAAATACATGGCGGTGGTGCTTAACGGCAGCATCGATAACCATCTGTATGCGGGAGATCAATGAGGAGAAGGTGGCCAGGATCACCCGGCCCGGCGCCTCGCCGATAATGCGCTCGATGGTCTTCCCCACAATTTTTTCCGACGGCGTGTAGCCGGGCAGCTCGGCATAGGTGGAATCGGCCATGAGCAGCAGAACTCCCTCGTTGCCCAACTTGGCCAGCTTGGAGAGGTCGGTGGGACGGCCGTCGACCGGAGTGTAATCGATCTTGAAATCTCCGCTGTCTACCACGGCCCCCAGCGGCGTATAGATTATCAGCCCCACAGCATCGGGGATGCTGTGACAGACCGGGAAGGCCTCAACTTTGAAGTTGCCCACCTGGAACTTGACGCCCGGCGTTATCAACTTGAGCTTGGCCTTGATCAGCGAGCGGTGCTCCTTGAGCTTGACGGAGATCAGCCCCTGCGTCAGCTTGGTGGCGTAAACGGGGACGTCGATCTGCGGCAGTATGTAGGGCAGGGCGCCTATATGGTCCTCGTGGCCGTGCGTAATGACGATGCCGCGCACCTTGTCTTTATGTTCCAGAAGGTAGGTGATGTCCGGGATGAGCAGGTCGACCCCGAGCATCTCGTCTTCGGGGAACATCATGCCGGAATCGATAACCAGGATATCTTCGCCGTACTCGATGGCCAGCATATTCTTGCCGATTTCACCGAGGCCGCCGAGAGGTATTATTCTAAGCTTTTGACGGGTCATATCGTGTTTTAGAAAAACTTAAGCTGGGCGGGCCTGTCTTTTTCTTCCTCCATTTTTCCTGCTTCGACCAGAACGGCCGGCAGCTTTAGTATGTCGGCCTCTATGACCTTGCGCAGGTTTCCCTGGTGCAGCGCCGCTGCCGGATGGTACATGGCGAAATAGATCGTGCCCCCGATACGTTTGGCCCTGCCGTGGACCTTGCTGATACTTTCGCCCGGAAAGTATTTTGACATGGAGTAGCGGCCGAGCGTGACAACCACCCTGGGCTTGATTATCTCAAGCTGGCGCTCGAGGTAGGGGCCGCAGGCCTGGATCTCGCCGGGCATGGGGTCGCGGTTCTCCGGCGGACGGCATTTGACCACATTTGTGATATAGACCTGGTTGCGCTTGTACCCGATCATGCCTATAAGCTGGTCGAGGTACTGGCCGGCGGGGCCGACGAAGGGCCTGCCAGACTGGTCTTCATACCAGCCCGGCGCTTCGCCTATGAATAGCAACCCCGCATTCTCCGGGCCTTCACCGGGTACCGACTTGGTGCGGTGCCGGGATAACTCACATTTAGGACAGCGTTCTATTTCGGTGTTTATTTCTGTCAGAGGTGACATCTATTCCGAATAATATCACAGGCGGTAGGCAGGGTCAATTTATTTTAATAGCAAAACGTAGCTGGCTGCCAGCATCAAAACCAGTACTACACATACGATGAGCGGCTGTTTTTCACGGGTCGCGATGAAATGCGCAAACGATGTGATCAGGATGACCGCCGGCAACAGCAGGATGATGATGAGTCCGGCCGTGACGAAGGCGGCCGGAGTGAGCTTGAGGAGTTCGGGGATTAGCATGGAAATAGGGGTCAGGCCGGACATGTGAGGAGTATTAATGACGATCGATATAACAATCCCGGCCAGCACCAGCACCAGTCCTATGCCGATGCCGATGCGCAGCGCCAGGCTGACGCGCTTGTTCAGCGATTGCAGCCTTGGTTGCGTACTATTTACCGTTTGCATAGTAAGTCATCTCATAATATATTCAGGGCACGCAGAATCATTAAGACCGAGGTTACCAGCAGGAAGACGATAAATATCACAATCAAAGCGGCGCTCCGGACACGCCGGGCGATGAATGTACCCAGCCGGGCACCCAGGAAAATGCCGGGAATGAGCGGCGCTATGATATAGGGCATAACGTAGCCGTTATAAGCGTAGATCAGTGAGCCGGTCATAGTAGTAAAGGCCAGCAGCAGGCTGCTGGTGGCTATGGCAGCCTTGATGGGCACCTTCATCAGCAGGTTCAAGACGGGCACGTTGACAATGCCGCCGCCCACTCCCAGAAGGCTGGAGATGACCCCGCCGAAAAACCCGGTCGCCATGCCTGTGGCCGGACGGTGCGTCTGATAGCTGATCTCCTGCTTAACGGATGGATCGTAGTAGCTGCCGTCCAGCCAGGCATGCGGCGCATGCTCTTTCTCGTGCGGGTCCCTGGAGGCTTCGAATTCCTCCATACTCTGCCGTTTGGGTTTCCTGGGGATGAGCGTATAACAAACGTAAATCATAAGCGCCCCGAATATGAAGCTGAGCACCGGCGAGGAAAGTTTGGAGGCCAGCAGGGCCCCGGCCACCGCCCCGGGGATCAGGGTAGTGGACATCAGCAGTCCCAGCTTGAGGTTGGTCACATGGTTATCGATATATACACTGGTGGCTGTGCAGGCGTTGATGACGATCGAGACCAGGCTGCTGCCGATGGCGTACTGCATGGGTATGCCCATCCACAGTGTCAGTATGGGCACCATCATGATGCCGCCGCCCACGCCCAGCATAGAGCCCAGCGTCCCTGCCACCAGTCCTGTACCGGCCAGCGCCCATATATTTACGTCAGGCATGATTAATTTAAAAGGATAGCATATTTCTAAAGTAGAAAATTCCAAATTCCAGTATTACGTCATTGCGAGGCACGAAGTGCCGCGGCAATCATCCTTTTGACACGTCATTGCGAGGAGCCCGCAGGGCGACGTGGCAATCTCATGGCATTAAATCAGCCCTCTTCCTTCGTTCAAAGGATTGCTTCGCTTCGCTCGCAATGACAATTGAGGAAACCGGTTTAATAATAAAGGGAAAAGGCGTTGAAGAGGGAATCCACTACGTCTTAGGAAAACACTCATTATCCTGAAGGAGATTTAAAGATTACTTTCTCGTAGTTAACGATGTGGGGACATGTTTTTCCCAGGGCAACGTCGTCCGGGTAGGGGGCGTTGAAGAGGGGCTTTAGACCCTCTTATAAATATAACCCCCTCTCCTGTGGAGAGGGGCAGGGGAGAGGGATAAATGGCTTAGTATTTGATCTCTATTTGGTGTTATACTTGCGCCTGAATCTATAAGGAAGGTATTTAAATGGCTAGAATAGACGGGCGAGGCAATGACGAGCTAAGGCCGGTGAAGATAACGCTGGGATACCAGGACTATCCTGAGGGCTCCGCGCTGATCCAGATGGGCAATACGCGTGTGGTATGCGCCGTGAGCGTGGAGGACCGGGTACCGCCTTTTCTCAAGGGTAAGGGGACAGGGTGGGTCACTGCTGAGTATGGCATGCTGCCACGGGCTACACATACCCGCAGCTCGCGCAACCCGGACCGGCAGGGGGGACGTGCTCAGGAGATCCAAAGATTGATTGGCAGGAGCCTTCGTGCAGCGGTGGATATGGACGTCCTCGGCGAGAGGACTTTCACAGTCGACTGCGATGTATTACAGGCAGACGGCGGCACGCGCACGGCCAGCATAACGGGCGCCTACGTGGCGCTTTTCCAGGCTATAGCCAAACTGAGGAAGCAGGGCATCTACAAGGTCATGCCGTTTAAATGTGCCATTGCTGCGATAAGCGTGGGCGTGGTCGACAGGGTGAAGTTGCTGGACCTGTGCTATGACGAAGACTTCCGCGCCGGCGTGGACTTCAACGTGGTCATGACCGATAAAGGCGACTTTGTTGAGTTGCAGGGCACAGCTGAGGGCAAACCCTTCTCAAAGGAAACTGTCGACGGGCTGATCGTGCTGGCTGACAAAGGCATCAAAGAGCTTTTTGAAGAGCAGAAGGAAGCCCTCAAGGGCTTAAAACTCTAAAGACCAAACTCTAAGCTCTAAAAAAGTTCTAAATTCAAAATTCTATATATTAGGTCATTGCGAGGCACGTAGTGCCGTGGCAATCCCTTGGCATTAGTTCAAGCCATCTTCCTTCGTTAAAAGGATTGCTTCGCTTCGCTCGCAATGACATAAGCATATAGAGTTTCGTCGTCTACGGCCTGATCTGTCCGTTACCCCGAATACACCATTTGTAACTTGTGATCTCACGTAAGGCCATCGGCCCGCGGGCATGGAATTTCTGTGTACTTATCCCTATTTCGGCGCCCATACCGAACTGGCCGCCGTCGGTGAAACGGGTGCTGGCGTTGGCGTAAACGCAGGCAGTGTCCACCTCATTCAAGAAGCGGTCGATCGAAGCCGAGTCCTCGCTGATGATGGCCTCGGAATGGCCGGAGCCGTAGCGGTCGATGTGCTCCAGCGCCTCGTCGAGAGAGCCGACCACCTTTATGGCTCCCACCAGGGCCAGGAACTCCTTGCCCCAGTCATCTTCTACAGCAGGATGAACATTTAATCCGTGAATGGATTTTAGTATTTCCAGTGAGCGCTGGTCGCAGTGCATCTCCACGCCTGCCTTGTCCCATTCCTTCGCCATCAGGGGCAGGAAAGCGGTGGCGATGTCCTTGTGAACCAGCACGCAGTCCAGCGCGTTGCAGACCGTGGGGCGCTGCACCTTGGCGTTGTATGTGATGGCCACCGCTTTAGCGATGTCGGCGGTTTTATCCACGTAGGCATGGCAGACGCCTATGCCGCCCGCCACCACGGCCATGGCAGCGTTATCCTTCACGGATTTAATCAGCGCCGCGCCGCCGCGGGGTATCATCAGGTCGATGCTGTCCTTCAGCTTGAGCATATAGTCGACCAGGCTGCGGTCGGTGGACTCGATAAACTGAACGGACCCAACGGGTATGCCCGCTTTGTAAGCAGCTTCCTGGACGGTGCTGGCCAGCGCCAGGTTGGAGCGGTAGGCCTCCTTGCCGCCGCGCAGTATGACAGTGTTGCCTGCTTTGAGGCACAGCACAGAAATATCCACGGTAACATTGGGCCTGCTCTCGTAGATGGCGCCGATCACGCCCAAGGGCACGCGGCGCTTGCTCAGCAGAAGGCCGTTGGGCAGGGTGCGCTCTTCGATGACCTCACCCACTGGATCGGGCAAAGCGGCAACGGTCTTCACGTCGTCGGATATGCCCTTGAGCCGGCCGGAGTTGAGCATCAGGCGGTCGAGCATGGCTTCGCTCATGCCCGAAGCCTCGGCCTCTTTATAGTCTTTCTGGTTGTCATGTAAGATCATATCTTCCCGGTCCAGCAGGGCTTGAGATATGGCTGCCAGTGCATCATTTTTTATTTTGGTGGGAGTGAAGGCCAGCTTTTTAGAAGCAGCTTTGGCCTGTTTGGCTTTTCCCACCAGTTCATTGATATCTGCCTGCATTCAATATCCCCCTTGATTTCCCGTCCTTATATTTAAATCAGCACCAGGTTATTGCGGTGAACCGCCTCGTCGCCGTACTCGTAGCCCAAAATGTTGGTTATCTCGCTCGACTGAAGGCCTTTGATGCGTCCCAGCTCGTCCGAGCTGTAATTGGTGATGCCGCTGCCAACTTGGCTGCCTCCGCTATCAAATATATCGATGACATCGCCGCGGTTAAATACGCCTTCCACCTGCACGATGCCGGTGGGTAGCAGGCTGCCGTTCTGTTTGCGCAGGGCGGTTACCGCTCCCTTATCGATGGTCAACCTGCCCGTGCAGCCAAGACCTGATAGCAGCCAGCGCTTCCTGCTCTCGATCTTGCTGCTGCGGGCCTTGAAGAAAGTGCCCACGCTTTTTCCCGAGGCTGCACCGGCTATTATATCGGGCTGCGAACCGTCGGTGATGATGACAGGGACCCCGGATGAGGTAGCCAGTTTGGCCGCCTCCAGCTTGGTCACCATGCCGCCCGTGCCGTGCGAACTGCCGGCGCCGCCGGCCATCTCCTCAATCTTCTCATCTATTTTATCAACCATAGGTATAAGGCTGGCGTTAGAGTCATGCTGGGGGTCGGCTGAATACAGCCCCTTTACATCCGAAAGAAGCATCAGCAGGTCGGCGTCGACCAGGTTGGAAACCATGGCCGACAGGTTATCATTATCGCCGAATTTAAGCTCGCCCAGCTCGTCGGTGCAGACAACGTCGTTTTCATTGATGATGCAGATCACCCTGAGGTCTATCAGGGCCAGCAGGGTATTGCGGGCGTTCAAATACTGCGCTCGGTCGCTTAAATCGGTCCGTGTCAGCAAAGCCTGGGCCACATTGATGCCGAAGGCGGAAAAAAGCTCGTCATAGATATGCATCAGCCGGTTTTGTCCTACGGAAGCCATGACCTGTTTGAAGGGGATATCCTTAATCTTGTTGGCGATCCCCAGTTTTTCGCGGCCGGCCGCCACCGCGCCGGATGAGACCAGGATTATCTCGTGGCCCTGGCGGTGGAGCTCCGCAATCTGCCGCACCAGGTCATCCATCTTTTTAGTATCCAGACGGGAGCCGCCCCCTGTCAGCAGGTTGGTGCCCAGCTTAATGACGATGCGTTTATACTGCATAACGGCTAGATTATATCATAGGCATGCAGCCGTTTGGCCTCTATTGATGCTGCCGCGTAAAACCGCTGTAGCGGATATCATAAGCTCTATTTATGCATTCGCAGCCTGTGCCTTTAGCTCCCTTTGTAACGGTGTGAAAATACTTTACAACCACGAGCGGCAAGTCTATAATCTTAGCTTGTGTTCGAAATCGATGAGGATTTGATGGGGATCCTTACCAGGCTTTCCCCGGTATGCGCCTCTCCTGAATGTAAAGCCTACCTGGTAGGCGGTTTTGTGCGCGACTGGCTGGTCGGTCGGGATACCACCGACCTGGATATAGCCGTCAGCGGAGATTCGCTGGCAGTTGCACAGGAAGCGGCCGAGCTGGTCGACGGCAGCTACGTTATGCTGGACGAAGAGAACAAGGTCGGCCGCATCGTGGTGGCCGGCGATGACCAGTCCTGGCAGATCGACATAACATCCTTTGCCGGCAATATCGACCGTGACCTGCTGAGGCGGGATTTCACCGTGAATGCCATGGCGCTCGACCTGGAGGCCTTCGTGTCAGGCGATGTCAAGCTGCTGGACCCCGCCGGCGGAGAAGAGGACTTGAAGAAGGGCCTGCTCAGGCAGGTCAGCGATATGGTCTTCCACCGTGACCCCTCACGGCTTATGCGCGCCGTCAGGCTGGCCCGGGAGCTGAACCTTGAGATCGAGCCTATCACCGAAGATACCATGCGCCGCAACTGCAGGCTGGTGCGCAAGGTGGCCAGTGAAAAGGTCAGGGAGGAGTTGCTCAAGATACTGGCGCTGCCTTATGCCGGGAACTCCCTGCGTTCCCTGGATGATTTCGGATTGCTGTGCAAAATAATCCCCGAGCTGGAAAGCCTCAAGGGCGTGGGGCAGCCCAAAGAGCATTACTGGGATGTTTTCGACCATTCCATCGAGGCCATTGCCGCACTGGAGTTTATATTAAGGCAGAGCGACTGGGTATACGGCAGCCGGGAGCTGCTAGCCATGCTGCCCTGGTCGGATGAGATCGACGAGCATTTTAACGAGGAAATAGCCGGCGGCAGCAAACGCAGGACGCTGATAAAACTGGGACTGCTGCTGCATGATATAGCCAAGCCCAAGACCAAAACCGTCGAGGACGGCCGGATCAGGTTCCTGGGGCATACCAGGGAGGGGGCGGCTATGGCCGGCTTGATACTGGAACGTTTGAGGTTCAGCAACCGCGAGATACGCTACATCGAGAAGCTGGTCTATCACCACCTGCACCCGGCGCAGATGTCCAACGAGGGGCTGCCCTCGCACAAAGCGGTCTACCGCTACTTCAGGGATACCGAGGGCGCCGGCATCGATGTTATCTTCCTGGCGCTGGCGGATTACCTGGCTGTCGCCGGGCCGCGGGTGGATGTTGACGAGTGGCATATGCATATTGAGCAGGTCAAGTATATAATGGATGTTCATAATCAGCAGGAGAGCGAGATAATGCCCGTCAGGCTCATAAGCGGAATAGACCTGATGCGGGAGTTCAAATTGAGCCCGGGAAAAACCATAGGCAAGCTGCTGATCATGGTCAGGGAGGCCCAGGCGGCCGGAGAGATACGAACAAAGGAGGAAGCGCTGATATACATAAAAAAAGAACTTGATCGGGGCTCCTGTTGTGCTGCCTGAATAGGAAAGCCACACCGGGCCGCTTTGTGAACGAAACTTAGGAGGGAGAATAGATAATTGAAAACGACTAACATCTGGCTACTGGTATTTATCCTGGCCATATTTATATTCGGCCTGTGGACCGTAATACCGCTGGATAGCGACAGGTTCGGGCGGCAGGGGCTGACACTGGGCCTCGACCTCAACGGTGGATCATACCTTGTCTACCAGGCCGACCTATCCAAGAAGGACCCGTCTCAAACTAACGCCCAGGTCATGACCAGCGTTATTAGCAAGATCGAACGGCGCGCCAATACCTTCGGCGTTAAGGAACCTGTCATTCAGCAGCAGGGTGAAGACCGCATCCTGGTACAGCTGCCCGGGGAGAAGAATATCGATGAGGCCAAGACACTGATCGGCCAGGTCGCACAGCTGGAATTCAAAGAAACTACCAGCGATTCCAGCGGGCAACCTACCAAGGATGCCAATGGCCAGACTATATGGACTGTAGCCGCGGCCACCGGCAGCAACGGGCAGCAGGAGGTGTTGACCGGCAAATACCTTAAACCCAACGCCAAGGTTGTTCTCGCGCCCAATACCAATGAGCCCCAGGTTGCCTTCGAATGGAACGACGAGGGCGCCAAGTTATTCGAGCAGATCACACAGCGAAACCTGCATAAGCCTCTGGGCATTTTCCTGGATAACCAGATGATTTCAGACCCCACTGTCAACGGCGTAATACAGGGCAGCGGCGTTATAGAGGGGTTGACCCTCAAAGAGGCGCAGGACCTGTCGATCGAGCTGAACTCAGGCTCACTCGATGTGCCGCTGACGGTTATCCAGGAGCAGACCGTGGATGCCACACTCGGTGCGGATTCGATCCGCAAGAGCATCGTCGCCGGCGCCATCGGCATCTCGCTGATAGTTCTCTTCATGCTGCTATACTATCGCGGCTCCGGCCTGGTGGCCGTGTGTGCGCTGGCTATTTACAGCGTTTTACTGCTCACGATTTTCAAACTGGTTCCGGTTACTCTTACGCTGGCAGGTGTAGCGGCCGCCGTGGTATCGGTGGGTATGGCGGTGGATGCCAATATACTAATTTTCGAGCGCATGAAAGAGGAGTTGCGGGGGGGGCGCACGCTGGGTGCGGCCATAGATGCCGGGTTCAGCCGTGCATGGCCCGCCATAAGAGATAGCAACGTCAACTCGTTCATAGCCTGTGCCGTGCTCTACTGGTTTGGAGATACGCAGGGTGCTTTCCTGGTGAAAGGCTTTGCCCTGACGCTGTTCATCGGTGTGGCGCTGAGCATGTTCTCGGCCATCACCATCAGCAGGATATTCCTGATGCTGGTCATCAGGATCGTCAAAAATCCCTGGTTTTACGGAGTCAAAATATGATAGACATTGTCGGAAAACGAAACTGGTTTTTCCTGATCTCTCTGATAATTATCATCCCCGGGATCATATCCCTGGCTGTTCGCCAGCTCAATCTGGGCATTGACTTCAGCAGCGGTACTACCATGACGCTGCAATTCAACACCACCGTAGATCAGAGCAAATTGAGGCAGGAGATGTCCAACCTGGGGTTCTCCGAAGCGTCAATTCAGAAGACGGGTACCGGCGATTACCTCATCCGTGTCAGGGAAATTAGCACGGACGAAAAAAATTCGCTTATAAGCGGACTTAACAAAGACATGACAGATAATGTTACGATCCGCGACTTTGAAACGGTTTCGCCGCTGGTAGCAGGTGAGGTGGCACGGAATGCCGGTATAGCTATAATAGTTACCTCGTTATTCATGCTGCTCTACGTTGCATGGGCCTTCCGCAGGGTCCCCAATCCCTTCCGGTGGGGTACATGCGCAGTTATCTCGCTGCTGCACGACGTGTTGATCGTACTGGGTATTTTCTCGATCCTGGGGTGGGCGGCCGGGGTGCAGGTTGATTCCATGTTTATCACGGCCATGCTGACGGTGGTTGGCTACAGCATGCACAATACCATCGTGGTCTTCGACCGCATCCGTGAAAATTTCGGCAGAGGCATCAGCAAGGACTTTGCAGTTACGGTCAATGCCAGCATCCTTGAGACCATAGCCCGCTGTGTCAACACCAGCCTCACCGTTGCCCTGGTTGTGCTGGCGATCTATCTGTTCGGCGGTACTACTATACGTGAGTTCATGCTGGCCCTGCTGCTGGGCGTGATTGCAGGCACTTACAACTCCATCTGCATCGCAGGCCCGCTGCTGGTCCTGTGGGACAGGGGCCTGGCCAAATCCGAGCCTAAATCCAAGCCGCAGGCGGCGCCCACCGCAGCCTGAGCTTAAACGTTATTGAAAATAAAAAGCGGGGCGAAAGCCCCGCTTTTTTTATGCCTTTAATTAAACTGGCTTAGCCCTGCAGCCGGTGAATGCGGCGCACCATCTTGATGAAGCTGTCAAGCTCGCCCGATGTAAAGGCCATGGGAGGCTCGCCGAAGGGGTCTATCACTTCACTGTGGCCCATAAGCACCTCGAAGGTGGCCGCCACTGAGTAGGCCAGGGCGGCGCGGTTATAGCCGCCTTCCAGCGTAAATACCAGCCTGTTGGGGCAGCATTTATCCGATATGCCCTTGATTATCTTGGCCAGCCGTGCAAAGCCGGTGGTGGTCAGGTTGATGTTGGAGATATCGTCCTTCCAGTGGGCGTCGTAGCCCGCCGATACCAGCACCAGGTCGGGACCGTAGCGCTCGGCTACAGGCACCAGCACCTCGTTGAAGGCGCGCAAATACTCATGGTCTCCCGAATCGGCTTCCATTGGCACGTTGACGTTGTAACCCTCCCCTCCCCTGGCGCCGGTCTCATCGGCACGGCCGGTAAACGGGTACCAGGGATATTCGTGAGTGGAAAAATAAAGCACCTGTGAATCCGTGTAGAATGAGTCCTGCGTGCCGTTGCCGTGATGGACGTCGAAATCGACGATCAGCACCCGTTTGATATCGTAGTTGGCCAGTGCGAACCTGGCCGCCACGGCAACGTTGTTGAAAAGGCAAAACCCCATTTGATGTTGCCGGGTGGCATGGTGGCCGGGGGGCCTCACCAGCGCAAAGGCGTTGTCGCATTTCTTGTTCATCACCACATCGACTGCGTTCATCAAGCCGCCGGCAGCGAAGAGGGCGGCATCCCACGACTTTGGGGATGCGTAGGTATCGGGGTCAAGCCAGCCTCCTCCCCCGTCTACCTCGGCTTTAAGTGTCCGCATATAATCACGGTCATGGGTGGTGGCTATTTCATCCATCGTGGCAGCGCGTGCAGAGATCGGCACAAGCTGGTCTTTGATTTTGGTCTTCTCTAGGATGGTATTGATAGCAGTCAGGCGGTCTTTGCCTTCTACATGGTCCCTGGTATCATGCTCAAGGTAGATTTCATCATTTACAAAGCCGGTAGACATGCTGATCGGGCCTTCTTTCTGGGAGTGGGGAGTCACCTAAATGATAGCACCGCAATCGCAGCAGGGCAAAGGCCGGCACTTTGCGATGTAATTGTTAGCCTATGGACGCCGTGCTATACTAAGTCTTCCAACAACCATGACGCTTGATATCACGCAGGTTTACAGTCAGATCGAGGCTATGGCGGGGGATTTAAAATCGCATCAGTCTGACTACGCCCAAAAATTAGAGCTGGCGCTGACTACCTTAAAATCCATACCGCCCCAACAGGACAGGTTAAAGAAGAAGATCGAGGATGCCAGGGCCACCTGGCTAGTGGCCGGCCTGGAAGAGGATGTGAGCCTGCACAGGGCTGCGGCACCATGCCCGGATGATTTCGTGGTTGCGGCCAGCGATGGGTCGCACATCGATGTGGACCGCCATCAATCCACCCGGCTCTTTCTGCTCAATATAGGCCTGGTTGAATTACAGTACGGCAGCAAGCCCGATGCCGAGCTGTCGAGCCTGCCCACCCTTTATTTTGGCGACGAAATGCAGGCCATCCGCTCCAGGGACGGCAGACAAGCCCTCATCGAGGGGCCGCTATTAGGCATAAAACGCGAGGTGGAGGAATGCCGCAGCCTGGCTGACCGGGTGTGTTGCAATGAGACCAATTTACCTGTGGTCGGGCTGGTAGACGGCTCGTTAATCATGTGGGGGCTGGTTGGGAAGCACTACGATGATTTTGTCATCGAGCAGTTGCTGGATGACGGTTTGATCAAGCAGTTCGGTCGTTTTTACGAACTGAATCGGAAAAGGAAGGCGGCTATTGCCAGCTATATCAGCTTCCCACGCAGCACCGATGTAATAAACTCGCTGCGGTTGCAACTGTGTCCTCGCGACCCTGTTGACTGCGATAACGAATTCTGCAAGGGGAAATTCGAAGGCCGGGAATGCGATGCCGTGGGAGGGCTGCTCGACCGGACGCTCTTTTCCAGCATTCTGGCGGACGGCGAGAGGTCGGCGGTATTCAGCAGCCGTTCATCAATAATAGAAAGATATGGCGTTCATCAGGTATGTTTTTTCTATCTAAAGCTGGACGAGGAAGTAGCCAGGGTCGAGGTCCCGCTCTGGGTAGCCGATAATAAAGAGCTGCTCGATCTTGTACATGCGGTGATAGTAGGCCAGTGCCACAAAGGTTTCGGTTACCCGGTTTCGTTGAGCGAAGCCCACGAGCAGGCGGTGGTCACCGGCGCCGACCGTCAGCAGTTCTGGGACCTGGTGGATCGGGTCATGCAGGAGGGCAGTCTGGCAGTCCAGCATTCCCTGAAGCAAAGGAGCAAGAAGAGAAAATGGCTGTAGAACAGAAGATCGCCGAGGTAATAGAAACCAGCAATTCGGAATTTCTGGCTGAATGTTATGACCTGGACAGCGTTCCGGCGCTGGGCAGCATGGTCAGGACCAAGGGCAAAGGCTGCCAGATATACGGCATCGTGTATACCTCGGCCACGCACAGCATCGAGCCGGGCAGGCGGATTGCGGCCCGCGGAAAGGCGGCCGCTTCGGAGGCCGACGTTTTCAAGGCCAATCCTCAACTGGCTAAACTGTTGTGCTCTGATTTCAAAGTCCTGGTCGTCGGGCATAGCCCGGATAAGGCAATATACCAGTATCTTCCGCCATCGCCGGCATCGATCTATTCCTTCGTCTATGCCTGCAGCCCTGTGGAAGTGAAGCAATTTACCCAATCCTTGAATTTTCTCAATTTAATAATAGAAAGCCGGTCGACCGTTGCGCCCGACGAGGTCATTGCCGCCTTCCTGCGCTATGCCAGCCTTACGCACCCTGCTCCCGAGGAGTTCCTGGTGAAGGCGGGCAAGGAGCTGGCCTGGACCCTGAGCAACGACATCAGGAGGCTGGATTCCATTTTGAAGAGGCTTCAACCATGACTGAAAACGAAAAAGCTAATGTAAGGTTGGGCACTGTTATTTACGGTTCTTTGACGCAGGGCGTGCATGTTAAACTGGACCCGGCCAGATCGGTTGAGGACGTGACGGTAGGGCGCTATGTGGCAATACAGGGCGAGAAGAAGCGCTTCTTCGGAATGATTACGGATATCAGCCTGGAAGCGGTGGACCCACGCGCCATGGTGATGCCCCCCGATATATCCGATCCTTTCATAGCTAAAGTAGTCTGCGGGACGACCACATACGGTAAACTGAGCGTTCTGCCCATGCTGACTATCAGCGGTATTGCCGGCGATACAGAAGGCCCGCAGCCCGCTAAAACGGTGCCCCCTCACTTCGCCGGGGTAGAGCTGGCCTCGCAGTCCGACGTCGAAATGGTTTTCGGGAAGGAGGATAAACAGAGGTTCTATGTCGGCACCCCGCTGGATATGGAGACCCGTATCTGCCTGGACATGGAGGAGTTGGTCAAGCGGTCCAACGGCGTTTTCGGCAAGAGCGGAACGGGCAAGACCTTCCTTACGCGTCTCTTATTGATCGGCATGTTGCAAAAAAGCCGCACTACCAGCCTGATCTTTGATATGCACAACGAATATGGCTGGGAGGGCACCAGCGAGAAGGACCACAAAGTCAAAGGTTTGAAACAGCTCTTTCCGGGCAAAGTGGCGGTTTTTTCCCTGGATGAGAAATACGACCAGCGCAGGAAGGTTAAATCGGATTTCGTCGTCAAGATCGGCTACGATGAGATCGAGCCTGAAGATATGCAGATGCTGCGCAGCGTACTCAACCTCACCGACCTTGCGGTGCAGGCTGTCTATGAACTGGCCAGGCACTTCGGCGATGATAAATGGCTGCAGTCGGCCCTGGATTTATTCGATTCGGGCGATAAGGAATTTGCAAGCAATCATGATATTGCCGAAAGCACCTGGAAGAACCTTCTACGTGGGCTCAGAATGCTGCAGCGCTTCAAATTCCTGGTACCACACGCGCCCGAGAATACCGTCACCACAATTCTGGAGTATATCAGCCACGGCAAGAGCGTGGTGCTGCAGTTCGGCGGCTACGACGATATTGCGGCCTATGTGCTGGTGGCCAACCTGCTGACCAGGCGTATTTATGACCGCTATCGTGAAATGGTGGATATCGCCACGTCGGCCGATACTAAAAAACCGGACCAGCTTGTAATAACCATCGAAGAGGCTCACCGCTTTCTTAGCCCGGAAATCTCTTCGCAGACCATCTTCGGCAAGATCGCCCGTGAGATGCGCAAATACAACGTTACCATGCTGGTAATCGACCAGCGGCCCAGCGGCATCGATGAAGAGGTGATGTCCCAGCTCGGCACCAAGATCACCTGCCTTTTGGATAATGAAAAGGACGTGGATACGGTGCTGACCGGCGTATCGGGTAAGAGCGAGCTCAAAGCGGTACTGTCCAAGCTCGAATCGAAGCAACAGGCATTAATCTTCGGCCATGCCCTGCCGATGCCGGTAGTGGTTAAGGTCAGGGAATACGGTTCGGCGGACTCTTATAAAGAACTGGGCCCGACTTCATCCGGGGAAA
Source organism: Dehalococcoidia bacterium UBA1162 (assembly GCA_002311135.1). Lineage (GTDB taxonomy): Bacteria > Chloroflexota > Dehalococcoidia > GIF9 > UBA5629 > UBA1162. The sequence goes on along the minus strand of DBZK01000010.1, from coordinate 43,148 downwards.
AAGCACACAAAACGGACGGCCTGGACGACCTTTGGGGTTAGAGGATTGTTACTGCTTTAAAACAGGGCCGCGGCCTATAACCATCTCGCCCTTATAGTAAAGATTATAGATTTCCACGATGGCTTTGCTCCACTCGTAAGCCCCTTTCGTCTTTCTGAGCGTCAGGCTGTAGACCTTGATATTGTGGGGGCGCAGCGGTGCTTTGTCGGCGCAGGGCGCCAGTTTAACGCAGGGGAAATCGGCACACTCGCAGCAGAACTCGACTCCCTTTTTCTTTACACATAGCCATGTGGCGCATTGCTCCGATATTACAGGGCAGAAACCGTCGACGGCCCGGCATCCCGGGCAAACCACTTTGTCCGGCGGCATATTCAACCTCTCGGCAAGGCGTTTTCTTAAGGCCTCGTCAGTAATGGCAAGGTGCAGAGGACACAAACCGCAGTGAATGCCGCAGGGCGCTTCCAGCAAATTTTTCTTCACCATAGTATTGTCTCCTTTTAATGATACCGGCTAAGGTTGTCCCAGTGTAACCAGGTTGAGGTGGGGTACGCCCAGCGGATCGATATCAAAACCGTGTACCCGGGGATTAACCAGGATATAATTTTTGCTGAACCACAACGGAAGGACCGGCGCCTGGTCTACCACTAGTTGCTCTGCCTGCTGATAAAGCGTCGTACGCTCGTTTTGGTCCATATCCACCGCAGCGCGGTCCAATAAAGCGTCCAAATCCTTGTTGGAATAATGGCTGTTGTTCCATTGGCTGCCGGTGTAGAACAGTGTGTTAAGGAAGTCCTCGGGATCGGGATAGTCGGCTATCCAACCCAGGGTATATATCTCATCTCCTTCGTCGAACAGGTGATAATTAAATACCAGGGGGTCCAGCAGCCTCACGTTGACCGTGACGCCCAGGTTTTGTTTCCAGTCCAGCAGAATTGCGCCGATGAAATCGTCTACATTGGCTCCGGTCCCGGGCATGGTCATGGTGATGGGAGGCAGTTTGTCCGCCGAGCCATATTTTGATTTCGCCAGCAATTCTCTGGCCTTGTCCGGGTCATAGTTCAGTCCCTTAACATCCTTGTTATAGCCCGGCATGCCGGGCGGTATGATGCCGCCGGCTGCGGCAACCATGTTCTTTTGCAGAACGCTAATGATGCGGTCCTTATTCACTGCGTAACAAAAGGCCTGCCTGACGTACACGTCATCAAAAGGCGGTTTACTGGTATTGAACCCTATGTATTGCAGGCTGAACTCGGGGTAGATGTGCAACTGGTCATAGAACGGGCCCTCTTTATCCATGGCACGGTCGATATTGTTCTTGTAAACATCAACCACGTCTATCTTGCCGGTCTCATAAAGCGACATTGGCATTCCGGATAACAGATTAAATGCCACATTGACCTTACCTTTCTCGCCGTAATAGTATTCATTTGGCTGTAGGAGTATTAACGATCCCTCGTCCCATTTCGTAAGCTTGTAGGGGCCGGTCCCGACGGGCTTCTTCCACCAGTTGGGGCCGGATTCTACGTTTTTCTTATCCACGGCAAAGGCGGTCGGGTAAGCAAGTTTGGATAGGAAATAGGCCTTGGGGGCATCGATGGTGATTTTCAGCGTGTAGTCATCAACTATTGTCACCCCGCTCAAATTGTCCGCTTTCCCGCTGATCATTTCAGGGGCGCCCACTATGTCATTTAGATAAGTGGAGGCTGTCTGAGAGCCCGTGGCAGGGTTACAGGCCCTCTCCAGAGAGAACTTAAAATCCTGCGCCGTCAATGGCCTTCCATCGTGGAATTTCACATCGTTGCGCAGGTAGAAGGTATAGGTTTTTCCGTCATCGCTGATATTCCAGTGATCGGCTATATCGGGGACCGGCTTCAGATCGGAGTCGAACCTTACCAGGCCGCTGAAAATATGCAAGATGTAAATTTGGGATGCCATCTCACTCGAGATGGCCGGGTCGAGCGTCAGGGGCCCCTGGTCCCACAGGTTCAGGGTCGGGCCCGAAAGTTGCTCCAGAGGTATATTTTCGGTGGCTTTCGTTAATAGACTACAGCCGGGTGCCGCGGCCAGCAGGCAAACTACGATGGTAATTATGCCGAGAAAGTTAAAAAGTTGTTTTCTGAACATACATTGACCTCAAATTAAATTCCTTGATTTCAAGCTTGTGAAGTCTTTATCGCAGACTATGATATGGTCAAGGACGGGAATGCCCACCAGTTCACCCGCCTCAGTCAGTCGTTTGGTAAGGTTTATATCCTCTGACGACGGCTCCAGGTCGCCGGAGGGATGGTTATGCACGAAAATAACGGATGCCGCCAGACAGGAAATGGCAGTTTTAAATACCTCGCGGGGGTGGACGATGCTGCTGTCCAGGTTTCCAATTGAGATCTGATCCACGTTAGTAACACGGTTTCTTGTGTCCAGGCAAAGGAGGTAAAAGTGCTCTTTTTTCTTGCCTTTGAGCATGCTCCTGATCGAATCTACAGCTTCCTCGGGTGATTTTACGGGCCTGCCTTTCTTGTAATCGGGGGCATCCATTCTTTTGGACAGCTCCAAGGCAGCCTTGATCTGGCAGGCCTTGGCCGGGCCGATGCCCTCTATTTCAGATAGCTCTTCGATCGATGCCGAGCCGATATTTTGCAGGTTGCCGAATTTGGACAGCAATTTTTGAGCGGTCAGCATTACCGGCTGTCCCCTGGTTCCTCTGCCCATGAGCAGAGCCAGCAGTTCCGCCGTGGAAAGGGCTTCCGCCCCGTGCTTCTGCAGACGCTCACGCGGCCTCTCCGACATGGGCAGATCGTGCATGGTAAATGATTTCTCCATGTGCCTTAAATTGCTCCTGCGGCGACTTCGATTTGCTGCGGGCTTAGGAAAAACATGCCGATGGCCACAGGTGTGGAGGGCGATTCAAGCCGTGTGATGTTGTGATGGACTTCATCGCCGTTAGATGCGGGTGTCATATATTTGAGCCAGGCGGAATAAAGATCGTCCAAATTTAGCCCATATACTTTCGTTAACGCATCGTCCATGGAATAGCCATTGTTCACGTTGACCAGCAGTTGGTTCATCTTGTCATTGCCGAATTTATTTATCAGGAAATCAATAACACTCTGGCTTTCTGCATAGTCGACGTAAGCCTCCTGAGGATCAGCCGAAAAAGGGCTTGAGAGCGATTGCAGGCTGGGTATGTTGCCGGCGGAGATTGCGTCTTTCAGCAAGGAAATATCTGAATCGCTTTGTGCACCCTCTGCGTGCATGGCCAGCCCCTCGTCCAACCACGGAGGAAGATCATCACCGTAGGGACTCGACGTAATCTGATGCGTTACCAGGTGGCCCATCTCATGGGCTACCGCTTTCTCACCCCAATCCAGATCGGAGGGGGAGACGAACAGCAATATAGTATTGAACTCCGGGCGGGCCCTTCCTCCCGTCCATTCCTGGGCCGATATCATGGAGTTTAGAAGGTCCGGTTGGCTGCCATATATATACACGTTTACCGGCTGGTCAATCGATGCGCCGGTATCGTGCTCCTGTATATTTTTAGCGGTAACCGCTGCTTTGAGCAGGCTGTTGGCAAAGTCCGTATCGCCCTCGTACCAATGGACAGATATATTATCGTCGTTGACCTGCATCCACTTGTGGTTGGTATCATCGAAGGAAACAGTCTGTTGCGGGGTGGTCAACTTGTTTCCGGAGCTGTCCTCGATGACCCACCAGTAATCTACTTTGGCGCCCGGCGGCAGGTCGCCGGTACGCATGTCCCAGCTCCAACTCGTGGAGACGCTTTTATCCGGCTTAAAATCGGGCCATACCTCTGCAAAGGTGGGCGTATATGTCATCTGATCTACTGTATAGCGCAGCCTGATACGTGTTATCGGCGCCTGGCTTTCGGCCTTGATGTTAAATGTCAGTGAAGCTGGGAAATCCACCTTGGTATCTGAACTTATTAGCTTGATGCCGCTGTCAGCCGAGGCTGCCGTCGGTATAAAAAGTGCCAGTATGACGATTAATATAATTGAGACTTTCCTGATCATTTATCTTCTCCAACTTTCGAGCGCAGGTAGGCGTTTATGAAATCATCTATATATCCATCCAGCACCGCGGTTGTGTTGCTGGTCTCATGTTCAGTCCTGTGATCCTTGACCATTTTGTAGGGCTGCAGAACGTAGCTGCGTATCTGGTTGCCCCAGCCGGCGTCTATTCGTTTGCCTTTGATCTTGGCCTGCTCCTGCGCCCTTGTTTCGATCTCCAGTTCAAGCAGGCGAGCATATAATACCCTCAGGGCGCTTTCCTTATTCTGGTGCTGCGACCGCTCGCTCTGGCAGCTTACCACCAGCCCCGACGGTATATGTGTAATTCTAACCGCGCTGCTGGTCTTTTGCATATGCTGGCCTCCCGGGCCGCTGGAGCGGAATGTATCGATCCTAATATCATCGGGACTTATCTGCAGGTCCGTCTTTTCTTCGGCGACCGGCATGACTTCCACCAACGCGAATGATGTATGCCTGGCATGGTCGGCGTCGAACGGTGACAGCCTCACCAGCCTGTGCACACCATGTTCGGATTTGAGGTTGCCGAAAGCGAAGTTGCCCTTAATCTCGATAGTGGCGTTCTTGATGCCGGCTTCGTCGCCGGGCGACACATCCAGCACATCGGCTTTGAATTTGCGCCGTTCAGCCCAGCGCAGGAACATGCGTATCAGCATCTGCGCCCAGTCCTGCGACTCGGTCCCCCCCGCCCCGGAATGCACCGCCAAGATGGCGTCCCTGGCATCGTAGGGCCCATCCAGCATAAGCTGGGTCTCCATTTCATCGAAGAGGGAAGTGAGCCTGTCGATTTCCTTCTGGATATCGTCTTTGAGCGACTCATCGTTTTCCGCCAGTGCGATATTAATGACCTCGGAGATTTCAGAGGACTTCTTACTGATCTCGTTCCAGGTCGAGACGCTATCTTTGAGTGCGCCTATCTGCTTCATTATAAGCTGGGCTTTCTGCTGGTCCGACCAGAATTGTGGGTCAGATGTCTTTGCCTCCAGGGCCGCCAGTTCCTTTTCTTTGCCTGCGATGTCAAAGATGCTCCATAATCGCAGATATCCTGCGGTGAAGCTCTTCGATCCGGTTCTTTTCTTCCAGCATAGTTCTTTCCTGTTATATTAACTTACAAGTTTGTTGGATTTTAGCGTTCCGCAGGCTGCCATATGCGCCAGCCTGGTAGGTTCAGGAAGGCGGAAGCCGCGGCAGCAACTGAGAACAAATGATACGGATTGGTTCAGATCGATCTTATGGCCGATCGAGATAAAGAGAGGGTTGACGGCATGCTTCGTCCTGACTACAGCGCCGATTATCTCATCCTGGTCAATCAGGGGTTTAGAGGCCCCCTTCTCCGGTGGCAAGCTATCATGTGTGCCGATTAAACGGGATTTAGCGCATCCAATGCTGATAATATCCATGAAAAGCCCCAGGTGAGAGGCAATCCCCAACCGGCGCGGGTGGGCAATGCCTTGTCCATCCACCATGATCATGTCCGGCCTGCAATTCAACTTTTGGAAGGCTTTGATGACCAGCGGTGCTTCCCTGAATGAAAGCAGCCCGGGTATATAAGGGAAGTTGATTTCGTCTTCAGCAGTGGCAATATCGATCAGTTCCAGGGAAGGATAGCTTAAGACAACAACGGCCGCACGCCCCGTCCTGGAAAAACGTGATACTGATACGTCGATGCCAGCGATTGTTTGGGGTCTGATGGCGATATTTGAGCGGACTACGTTGCCGGCTAACATCTCTTGCAATAAACGGGCTTCTGGGGGTTTGAGATCCCAACCATGCATCCCCTCGATTTCCATAAAGCTGATTATAATGGCTGGATACTGCATAATACAAATAACGTCCTTTGATTTACATGGTTGCATTTTGCGGGTAATATTTGCATAAGAACATGAGAGGCTGGTTCACTTGGAACTGAGACAAAAGATCAAAAAGATAACACTGGCGATGGGTGCCGCTTACCTGGGAGTGGCCGATCTTGAACGGGCCGGGAATGACACTGCCTCCGCATACGAATCAAAATTAATTTCCAGGTACAAAACCGCAATATCCATAGGTTTTCCTTTGCTCGATGATATAGTTGATGCGCTAAAGAATACCGACGATCTCTTTGCGCTCAACAATTACAGGTATCATGTTTACGAGGTTATAAATCCGCGCATTAACGATATTACACTTTCCGTAGCCGGCGCGCTCACGCAAGCGGGATATCAAGCTCTGGCTATTCCTGCCAGCCACACCGTAGATGCTCCAAATCTGGCGGGTCTATTTTCACACAAGAAGGCAGCCAATCTTGCCGGGCTTGGATGGATAGGCAAGAGTTGCCTGTTGATAACTCCCGACCGTGGTTCGAGGGTGAGGTGGGGTACGGTGCTTACCGATTTCGTGACCCCGGCCGGCCAGCCTTACGCCGGCAAAGGGTGCGGAGGCTGTAACCTTTGCGTTTCAAGTTGCCCTGCGGGGGCCTTCACCGGGCGGAATTTCGACTCCAAAGAGCCCAGGGCAGCCAGGATGGATGCCCATAAGTGTTTGCAATATATCTGGCAGGAACGTAAACAAAAGTTAGGCATTGAGGCCTGCGGCATTTGCGTCCAAGTATGTCCTTTCGGCGCTAAATCTAAAGTAAAGTGATGTCTCCATGCTGCTTTTCGCAGCACGAGAGCCCGGCAGCGGTAATAGCGTGCCATGAAGAGCAAAATGTTTTTACATCGCAGTAAAAATAAGGCAGAAGGTGGATAGGGGGATGCCCGTTGCCATCGTTACCGATACTGTCGCCTGTTTGCCCAGGGACGTCATAGAGAATTATAAGATCAGGGTGGTGCCGCTTGAGGTTATTTATAAGGGCCGGGTTTATCGCGATGGCATAGACCTCACAGCTTCCAGTTTCTACCAGATGTTCGCAGATTCAGATGAGCTTGCAACGACCAGTGCACCGCCGCCCGAAACTTTCCTGGAAATCTATGAAGAATTGGCGGCGGAGGGGAAGGATGTCCTGGTAATATGCCCTTCCACAAAACTGACGCATGTATATGAATCAGCCACAATCGCCGCCCGGCTATTTAAGGAAAAAGCCTATACGACTGCAGTGGAAGTGCTGGATAGTGGGACGGCCGCCGGAGCACAGGGATTTGTTGTCCTGGATGCTGCGCTCCAGGCACAGGACAGTGGTAATCTGGACGGCGTTTTGCAAGTTGCCAGGGATGCAATGCAGGATGTTCATGTAGTAGTGTTTCTTGAAACGCTTGAATACCTTGCCAGGGGTGGGAGAGTCCCCCAGGTGGTGGCGTGGGCTAATTCACTGCTCAAAATCAAGCCCATAATCGAGTTACGGCCTTTAGGCCGCGGAGTTATGTTGTTGGGGCGTGCCCGCAGCAGGCAAAAGGCTATGGCACAGATTGTTGAGATCTTGAAACACAGGACGGGAAGCCAACCTTTTCGGGCAATGATCCAGCATACCAATGCGGCGGAGGAAGCAAATGTGCTATCACAGGAAATCAGTCGCCGGCCATCCTGCCGGCAGGTATATATTCAGGATTTCACTCCTGTAATGGGTGTGCATACCGGTCCCGGGTTGGTTGGCCTTTCCTACAGCACTTATGTACCTACGAAAATTGAAAATTAATATGGTTGGTTCTAAAATTGCATACGGGACAATTGCATAGATTAACGTAAGGCCCGGAGTAAATATATGAAATCGAAATCAGCTTTTATGATCGCCATCCTTGCAGCTTTATGTTTTGTTTCGGCGTGCTCAGGCGGGGGAAGCGCCACTCCAGCCGCCAAGCCCAGTAATTCGTCTGTAACTGCTGGTGTTATGACAACCTCAGTCGATAACGACTCCATGCCGACCAGCCCTGTCAGGACCTCATTCGCTCCCGACACCAAAGCGATTTACTGTTCATTTAAGGTATCCGGCGTTGCTCCCCAAGATATGATTAAAGCAAGCTGGTATTATCTTAAGGGCGAAGCTGTGGGTAAAGAGAATACCCTGATAAATGAGACTTACACTGTTGTGCAGAGTGATTCCAGCAGCTACTATCTGGCATTTTATCTCGATGCGCCCAATGCCGGCAGTTGGGACAAAGGCGATTATAAGGTGGTCATATCGGTAAACGGCGTCGAAAAGCTATCCATTCCCTTTACAGTGGAATAAAACCGCTTTTCATTTGGGAAACTATTCTTGTTTCCAGTCAAAACGAGTGTGGGTCAATCGGTGATATTGTTGACAGGTACATATGCTTCATGCATAATAGCGAATAAAAATGGAGGACTAATTAAGTTAGACTGAGATCATGGTAAAAATCAGGTTAAGAAGAATAGGCGCCCGACATAAGCCAATGTACAGAATCGTAGTAGCTGACAGCAGGTCACCGCGGGGAGGCGCCTTTATAGAAGTTATCGGGAATTTTAATCCCCTTAACGATCCCGAAACTATAAATGTTGACGATGAAAAAGCCCTGGCATGGCTGGAAAAAGGTGCTCAGCCAACTGAAACAACGTATAGGTTGCTACGTAAAGCCGGGGTCATGGACAAATTTAAATCGGCTCATCCATCCAGGAAGTTCAGGCAGGCGGTACAGAAGACTACTCAGAAACAGAAGAAAAAATCTAAAACTAGTACTGAGGTGAAGTCATGATGAAGGAGTTAGTCGAATACATTTCCAAGTCCATCGTCAGCGCACCCAATGATGTCAAAGTAACTGAAGAGACTGACTCGGGTGGGGTAGTTATCAAACTGGAAGTCAATGCGGAGGATAAGGGCAGGGTGATAGGCAAACAGGGAAGGGTTGCTGAAGCTATGCGTACCCTATTGCGTGTAGTTGCCACCAAAGAAGGTACCAGGGTTAGACTGGAAATCGTCTAGAACCAGATCAGCTTAAGCAGTAAAAAAGCCAATATCGAACGTGCGGTCGATATTGGCTTATATTTTTTGCAATTAGCTTATACTGATGTGCCGCTTGGCCTGTATCCGGGAGTCCTGCGCCGTTTTTCAACAACACGCAGTCGGGCCAAAGACCGTCTCAAAGCTGCCTCTGCCCTGCTCTGATCGACCTCGGTGGTCAGGTTCTTCAGCCTTTCCTCGGCTCTCTTTTTGGCTTCCCTGGCTCGCTCGATATCTATTTCGTCGCTGCGCTCGCAGGCATCGGCCAGTACGATTACTTTATCCGGCCTTACCTCAAGAAAGCCGCCGCTTATGGACATATACATTTCTTCGCCGTCTTTGCGGATAACGAGTTCACCCGGCGCCAGCATGGTGATAAGTGGGGCATGCTTGGGAAGAATAGTCATCTGCCCATCTATGCCCTCGGCAATGATGGTATTCACGTCCTCGGAAAAGACCTGGCGTTCAGCAGTGACAATCTCTAACTTTGTAGTCGGCATAATTACGCCCCTTTTTGAGCTTTCTCGGCGGCCTCTTCAATGGTTCCAACCATGAGGAATGCTGATTCAGGCAGGTGGTCCCATTTGCCGGCAAGTATCTCGTTGAACCCTCGCACTGTTTCTTTGGTCGATACGTATTTGCCCGGGATGCCGGTGAAGGGCTCAGCCACAAACATGGGCTGAGACAAGAACCTTTGAATACGGCGGGCCCGGTTAACGGTAATCTTATCTTCTTCGCTCAACTCTTCCATACCAAGGATGGCGATCACATCCTGAAGGTCCTTATAGCGCTGCAGCACCTGTTGTACGCCTCGGGCAGCCCGGTAGTGGTCTTCGCCCACTATATTGGGGTCGAGGATGCGGGAGGTGGAGGAAAGCGGATCAACTGCGGGGTAGATGCCCAGTGCGGCGATGGACCTTTCGAGAGAGACCACGCCGTCGAGATGGCCGAAGGTAGTGACGATACCGGGATCGGTATAGTCGTCGGCAGGCACGTAAATGGCCTGGAACGAGGTGATCGAGCCTTTCTTGGTGGAGGTAATGCGGTCTTCCATCTCTGCCACGTCCGTGCCCAGGGTCGGCTGATAACCTACTGCCGAGGGCATGCGTCCGAGAAGTGCTGAGACTTCCATGTTGGCCAGGATGTGGCGGTAAATATTATCTACGAACAGGAGGACGTCCAGTCCCTCTGTGTCACGGAAATACTCTGCAAAGGTGACGCCGGTAAGCGCCACGCGGGCACGTACACCGGGCGGCTCATTCATCTGGCCGAAGACCATAATGGTCTTTTCGATTACACCGGACTCTTTCATTTCGCGCCAGAGGTCGTTGCCTTCCCTTGACCTTTCACCTACACCTGCAAATACCGAATAGCCGCCATGCGCTGTAGCGATATTGTGGATGAGCTCCTGGATGATAACAGTTTTGCCCACGCCTGCACCGCCATAGGCGCCGATCTTACCGCCCCTGGTGAAGGGGGTGATTAAATCTATAACTTTGATGCCGGTCTCCAGCATCTGAATACTGGTTTCCTGTTCTGCGAGCGAGGGTGGGTCACGGTGGATGGGCAGTCTATCCTTTGTCTTGACTTCCCCCAGTTTGTCTAGGGCATCGCCGAATACGTTGAACAGCCTTCCGAGTGTAGCCTTGCCGACCGGTACCGATATAGCCGAACCGGTGTCGACTGCCACGGCGCCTCTTTGAAGGCCCTCGGTAGGGCACATGGCCAGGCAGCGCACCCAGTTGTTGCCGATATGCGCAACCGTCTCCAGTACGATTTTCTCTCCATCTTGCATGATTTCAAGCGCGTTATAAATCGCAGGCAGTTCTTCCTGGGGGAATTCGACATCAACTACCGTGCCGATTACCTGTATTACTTTACCTTTTGCCAATGTGCACCTCCTATTTGAGACCTTCAACGCCTGCGACGATGTCGAGCAGTTCTTTAGTGATCATTTCCTGCCGTGCCTTGTTCATCGTCAGCGTCAGGTCAGCAATGACATCATAAGCATTGTCGGTTGCATTGCGCATGGCCATCATGCGTGCCGATTGCTCGCTGGCAATTGCTTCAAGTACGGCATGGTATACTTGCATTTCGACGAACCTTGGCAGAAGTTCGCCAAGTACAAATCCGGCGTTGGGTTCGAAAATATATTCCGGGCTGACAGTTTTGGGCAATACCGCCGGTTCGACCGGCAGCACCAGTTCGAGTGTAGGTTTCTGGCTCATTAAATTGACGAACTTGGAGTAGGCGATATAAACGCGGTCATATAGTCCGCTGGTATAGTCTTCAATCACTATATGCGAGATCGGCATCGTATCGTCCATCTTGGGCCGGTCGCCCAATTTGACGAATTCGGCGCGTATATCCCGCATTGACCGGCGCATAAAATCGCGGCCTTTGGTTCCGACTGTAATGACGCTTACCGGTACCTTCTGTTCCAGGATGAAGTTGCCTGCCAGCCTATTGAGATTGGTATTCAAGCCGCCGCAGAGGCCGCGGTCGCTGGTAATGAGGACGATGCCTATTCTCTTCACCGGGCGATCGATCAGCAGTGGATGTACTGCGCCGCCGGCAGCAGCCTGAGCAGACAGGTCGGCAATGACCTGCATGATCTTGTTGCTGTAAGGCCTGCCGGCAATGGCCATGTCCTGTGCCTTTTTCATTTTTGCAGTGGCTATCATCTCCATGGCACGGGTAATTTTGGCCGTGCTCTGGACACTGCGTATCCGGCGTCTAAGTATTTTTGGACTTACCATCTAATCGCCTCAATAAGCAGAGCTCTGTTTAAATTCTGCGATGGCCTTCTTGAGTTCTGCTTCAGTTTCCGGTTTTAACTGTTTGTCGGCCGCTATCTTTTGGCCGACCGCAGGGTGGCTGTTGGCCATGAATTTATAGAATGCATTCTCAAAGGCCGATACCTTTTCCACCGGGACGTCATCGATGAACCCGTTGGTAACTGCAAAGAGTATCATGACCTCATTTTCCAGCGAAAGCGGCGCATATTGCGGCTGCTTGAGAATTTCAGTCATGCGCTTGCCTCGTTCGAGCTGTGCTAGGGTAGCTTTGTCCAGGTCCGAAGCCCCGAACTGTGCGAATGTTGCCAACTCGGCATATTGGGCCATATCCAGCCTGAGTTTGCCGGCGACCTGGCGCATGGCTTTGGTTTGCGCATTGCCGCCCACGCGGGAGACCGAAAGGCCGACGTTCAACGAAGGGCGGATACCTGCATTGAACATATCTGTTTCCAGCAGTATCTGGCCGTCGGTGATCGAGATAACATTGGTGGGGATGTAAGCCGACATGTCGCCGGCCTGGATTTCAATGATAGGCAGGGCGGTAAGAGAACCACCACCGAGCTCTGCGGAGAGCTTGGCAGCGCGCTCCAGAAGTCTGGAGTGCAGGTAGAACACGTCGCCCGGATAGGCTTCACGTCCGGGGGGACGGCGCAGGATGAGGGAAACCTGGCGGTAGGCCCAGGCGTGCTTGGAAAGGTCGTCATATATTATCAAGGCGTCCTTGCCCTGCTCCATGAATTCTTCACCTATAGCACAGCCTGCATAAGCTGACAGGTATTGCATCGAGGCGGGATCGGAAGAGGTGGCAACCACGACCACGGTGTGTTCCATGGCGCCGTATTTCCTCAATGTTTCCACGATGTTGGCGACCTTGGCCGTTTTCTGGCCGATGGCCACGTAAATACAGATCAGGTCTTTGCCTTTTTGCGCAATGATAGTGTCGATTGCAACCGCCGACTTACCGATGGAGCGGTCGCCGATGATAAGTTCGCGCTGTCCGCGGCCGATAGGTATGAGAGCATCCACGCATTTTATACCGGTGTGAACGGAGATGTTTACCGGCTGCCTGTCAACGACGTTGGGGGCGATACGTTCGACAGGCCGGCTCTTTGATGTCTTTATGGGTCCCAGGCCGTCCAGAGGCTGGCCCAGCGTATTTACTACGCGGCCGATGAGCTCTTTACCGACCGGGACTTCAACTACGCGGCCGGTGCAATGCACTTCATCGCCTTCTTTAATGTGGCTGTATTCACCGAGAATAACTGCGGCCACATTATCTTCTTCCAGGTTAAGTGCCAGCCCCATTATGCCGTTGGGGAAGGCAAGCAATTCATTATTCTTAGCTTTGAGTAAGCCCTGGATGCGGGCGACACCGTCGCCGACCTCTACCACGGTTCCGACGTCTACCATGGTGGCAGTGGCACCGAAGTGCTCAATTTGTTCTTTTATTACCGATACTATGTCTTTTTCCTGGGATTTCAATCTGCTCACCCCCTTAAAGGTTGTTTATTTACTAGCTTCTACCAGGTCTCTCCTGAGCAGGTCCAGCTTATTGCGGACGCTGCCGTCGATTAAGGTGTCTTCGATTCTGGCGACCATTCCGCCGACTATAGATGGGTTGACCTGAAGCTTTACTGATACTTTCTTTCCTGTTATTTTTTCGAGCTGGCTTGTTATCTTCTGCTTTTCAGTGTCGTCTACAGGGACAGCAGTGGTTACTACAGCATGTTTGATGCCGCGTTTCTCATCGAGGAGTGCTTCGTATTCCTCTGCTATTTGATCCGCGTTCTTTAACTTGCCCTTTAATATCAGCAGGTAGCATAGGTTAAGGACAAGCTCGTTTGTCGTATTAAGCTTCTGTTTGATCAGCTCTGATTTTAGATTGAATGACACTTTAGGATGGTCGATCAGGTCTACGATCTCATGATCCTTCATGAGTTTAGCAAGCTTAAGGAGTTCCTTTTGCCATTCATCCAGGTTCTTATTCGCCTCTGCGATCTGAAAGATCGCTTGAGCATAACGCCTGGCAGAAATCGTTGATATCATTTATCTATCCTGTCTAATTCTGTTTAAAAGTACTGCTCTGATCCAGGACCTCGTTGATCAGCTTGCGGTGTTTGGGTGCGTCTAGTGATTCCTTAATAACCTTCTCTGCTGCAAGGACAGTAAGGTTGGAGAACTCTGATCGCAACTCTGCAATGGACTTATCACGCTCAAGTTTGATCTCAGCTCTGGCTTTGTTGATAATAACGTCTGCTTCCTTGTGCGCTCCGTCTTTAGCCTCTTCTTTTATCTTCTCAGCAATCTGGGAGGCCTGGGCAATTATCACCTGCCCTTCCTTGCGTGCAGCTTCAACCGCTGCTTTGATCTGCTCTTCGCTGCGGCTCGTCTGCTCCTTAATTTTCTCTGCCTGTTCAAGGCTTTCCTTTATCTTAGCCTGTCTTTCGTCCAGCATCTTGAGGACCGGCTTATACAGGATTGCGGTGAGAAGGCCGAACAAAACAAGGAAGTTGACCAGAAAAGCAACCAGCAGTTGCCAATTGATGCCGATACTTTCCATATTTACCTCAAACTTCCATTTTCCTGTATTTTCTCATGCGGTGCCAGCTATAATTTCCGTCACCGGGAGGGCGCGCAACCAAGTACGTGCCCTGCCTTTCATAGTTATTAGACGACCATGGCAAGCAGAATGGCGATGATCAGGGCGTAAATGCCGACTGCTTCCGTAAGAGCGCCGATAAGGATCATGTTGGTCAGAATTACGCCTCTGGCCTCGGGATTGCGGCCCAGTGCACCCATAGCGCCGAGGCCGATAAGACCAAGACCAATGCCCGGGCCTAACATTCCTAGACCGCCGGCCAGACCGGCACCTAACATTTTCATAGTTTGAGCGTCCATCTAATTCCTCCTTTTACTTGTCCGTAATTATTAATGTTGTTCAGCACCCTCTTCATGGTGCGAGGTTACTGCCATAACTCCGAATACCAGTGTTAACCCGGCGAAGATCATAGCCTGCAAGAAACCGACCAGGGTTTCAAGCCCGTAAAACGGGACAGGAGCTATAAAAGCTACCAGGAAGGTCATTACGCCAAGCAATATTTCACCGGCAGTCATGTTGCCAAATAGACGGAAGGTAAAGCTTACTATTCTGATAAAGTGGCTTAAAATTTCCAGCAGCCCTACATATATATTTATGAAACCGAAAGCCAGGCCGCTGATGAACGATTTGCCGTCGCCCTTGAAAAGCTTTCCGAAGGCTTTACCCAGCTCGCTGAACTGGAAGAACGAATCGAGGTACTTCAGCGGGCCAATCCTGCTGAAGCCAAGGTATTCAATAAAGCAGAAAGATATAATGGCAATAGAAAGGGTAAGGTTAATATCGGTATTGGCTGCCCTCAGGAACGGGATGATTACCGTGCCCTCCGCGCTGTGTGCAATTGGGCCCCAGGTGCCCCACAGGGGGATAAGGGCCAGCAGAGCATTGGTAACCACATATAAAAATATGGTGGTAATCAGTGGAAAAAACGTACGTACGTGTTTTTCTCCAGCTACACCCTCAATGGTATTATAAATACCTTCGACCACCACTTCGGCAAAACTCTGCATCCTTCCAGGTATGATTTTCATTTTCCTAGTGGCGGAGAAGAATAGGAGGAATAGCACCAGGATGGTGACCCACGAGGCTATGACCGTGTTGGTGATATTGAACCCGCCTATGTGGAAAATCGGTTCGGAAGGAAGCTGCACGAAGGGTTTGGATACCTGCAGGTTTTTGGGGACCTGGATATTGAAAAACTTGCTGCCGAGCGGCCCCATGACAAACGATGTCAGGAAGAGCGCCAGGACTATAATGCCCAGGATAACCATTAAACGGCTGGAGCAACCTAGTTTACTCACTGCCCTGCTCCTTTATCGAGTTCTTTGTGGCTTCCATGTCTTTTTGCTCTTTTATTAACTGGCGCAGCATACGGTATAGTCCGTATCCCGCTACCATGGTACCCGTTATAAACCCTATTAACGTGCACAGTGGTCGGCTATTCAATCTCTCGGGAGCATCCAACCACAGACCAATTAGCGTTGGCACAACCAGGCTAAGTGCGACGTACCAACCTACATTAAAAAGAAACCAGAGTCCTCTTAGCAGCTGTCTTTTTTCTGATTTCTGTTCCTTAACTTGTCTAAGCACAGGCATTATAACAAGTCCAACTTTTATCCGTCAACGGAATTTCCATTGATTTTTTAAAGTGTTTCAATACGCCTTAGCAATTACGCATTTTAAGCAATGCCGGTGCTTACAATTGTAAAGTCGTGCAGAGGTCAACTTATTTCAGGAATTCAAGAGCGGTTAACCCTTTTTCTTGCCGAAATCATCAAGATCGAGCCCGTTGATGAAATCGTAGAATGCGGAAAGCTTCTTCAATTCCTGCTCGCCAACCTGTTCCTGTTGTGCGGCGTTAGCCTCGGCAGGCTTGGTCTGAGGTGTGATTTTACCGGTTTCTGCATCGAGGATGATGCCAGCCTTATCCAGGACCGATTCTTCAACGTAAATAGGCGCCGTAACCCTTACCGCCAGAGCTATGGCATCGCTCGGGCGTGAGTCCAGCTTCATTTTAGTCAGCAGCCAGCGTTTGTTATGCTCGTCATAAAAGACTTCGAACATCCACCCTTCACCGCCGTCAACTTCCATGAAGTGCTTCTTGGAGTCCACCCATTTGCGCACAATTGTGGATTTGAACTCCCGGCCCTGCCATGTAAGCGAAAGCCTGGAATCGTTCTCGAAGTCACGCACTTTGTTGCCGCCGCCCTGGGCTTCGATTTCGATAACCGGAGGGCCCTCGTTGAACTCGAAAACAATTTGGGCATAGAAGGTATCGGAACGCAGGTCATTGACCACGATCCTGTTGATGGTGGTTCCGGATAAAGACTCGAGAGCAAAAATAGTATTTTTCAGCAGATCATGCGTCATCGGCCTGGATACGTCTACATTCTGAAGCTTCATTGAAATGGCATCCGCCTCAGCGGGACCTATCCAGATGGGAAGATAACGGTCGGTTTGCCTTTCCTTGAGGATTACCACGTGCTGGTAGTTCATCAGGCTGACCCGTATGCTATCGATTTGCATTTCTTTCATAAGAGTTCTCCAACGCAAACGGCTTAAATGTGATTGTAGCCCAAGCTTTCTGGGGTGTCAATCGGGTGAAATATGAATAGCTCACTCCTCATTGGGTTTATAAGCCGGCGCTTTGAGTCCGATAATATTAGCACCATCAATGTTTGTTTACAATTACCCGATTTACTACAATATTGCCGGTAATAAGCAAGGGAATATTGTGAAAGCGCTATTACAAAGGGTTACAAGGGCAGACGTCACGGTAGATGGCAAGCTTTTAGGCAAGATAGGGCCTGGCTTCGTGGTCCTCCTGGGTGTAGCTGCCGACGACGCCGAAAAGGATGCCGATTACCTTGCCGACAAAATCGTGAACCTGAGAGTTTTCAGCGATGATGAGGGCAAATTTAACCTGTCTGCACTTCAGGTAAAGGCAGGGCTGTTGGTCATCAGCCAGTTTACCCTGATGGCCGATGCCAGGAAAGGACGCCGGCCCAACTTTACGTCGGCCGCACTGCCGGACAAGGCTGAAGGCCTCTATAACTATTTTATTAATAAGATTGGTGAGTCGGGGCTTAAGGTGGAAACCGGTAGTTTCGGCGCCCATATGCTGGTAAAAATCCTCAATGACGGTCCTGTTACCCTAATGCTGGACAGCAAAGAAAAACCGGCTGTCTGAGCAACCAGTATCAATTGCAACTTGTTGCAATTACATCCATTATCTGGCACAATAGTTGCATTATGAGTTGCACAAAAGCTTTGTTGGAGAAAGGATACCGGCTGACACCTCAGCGCATTATGGTAGTAGATGCGCTTCACGGGGCCAAGCGCCATATAAGCGCGGAAGAGATTTTTCAACGTGTTCGTGAGAAATACCCTTATGCCAATATTTCCACAGTCTACCGCACGCTTGATCTACTTAAAGAGCTCGGATTGGCGGCCGAAATAAGCATGGGTGACGGCATTGTACGTTACCATGCCCGAGAAAACAGCAGGCATCACCACCTGGTCTGCACCCAATGCGGCAGCATGTCAGACCTGCCGGAGTCAGACCTGGAACCGCTTGAGAAATCCCTTATAAAAAACCACGGCTTTAAGGCTGATATCAATCATATGGCTATTTTCGGGCTATGTTCGAAGTGCCAGAAAAAAAGCTAATTTAGGATCACCAGGAGACTCCCATGCATATACCTGATGGTTACCTCAGTCCGGCCACGTGCGGGGCCATGTATGTTGTGTCTGCGCCTTTTTGGTATGTAGCCGTTCAACGTGTGCGCAAGGTCCTGACTCACCGCACCGTGCCGGCTATGGCCCTGTTCTCAGCTTTTATCTTCATATTAATGATGTTCAACGTCCCACTACCTGGAGGTACCACCGGTCATGCTGTAGGTGGAACGCTGGTAGCAATTGTGCTTGGTCCATGGGCGGCGGTATTAAGCATATCGGTTGTCCTTGCCATCCAGGCTGTGTTATTTGGGGATGGCGGCCTTACAAGTCTGGGTGCCAACTGCTTTAACATGGCTGTAGTGCTACCCGTGGTCGGTTATTTTATCTATAGGGTAATAAGCGGCAATTCCGATGTTAACTCAACCCGCCGACTGGTGGGCGCCATCGTCGGCAGCTATTTAGGTATAATCGCCGCCTCCTTGGTTACAGGACTTGAACTCGGCATTCAGCCGCTCCTATTTCACACGGCCGACGGCACTCCCCTGTATGCTCCGTATGGTCTGAACGTGGCTATACCTGCCATGACAATCGGTCATCTGGTTATAGCTGGCCCCGTTGAAGCTATTGTGACCGGGCTGGTCTTCTTCTATTTGCAGAAGTCTCACTCGGCTCTTCTCAGCAGGGAAGCTTCGCAAAAGAGCGAGGGCAAGCTGTGGTTCGTCTGGGCTGGCGCCCTGGTGGTGCTTGCGTTTGCAACCCCACTGGGGTTGCTGGCTTCCGATACTGCCTGGGGCGAATGGGGAGCAGTTGAGCTAAAGAAAGCCCTAGGATATATACCTCAGGGCATGACCGCCTTATCTAATCTATGGCATGCTCCTTTGCCCGACTATTCTGTTCAGGGTATGGGCGATGTCGTCGGATATATTATCTCAGCCCTGGTCGGCATTGCGGTAATAGGTTTCCTTCTCTGGTTACTGGGGCGCTGGATCAGCCGCAAGAATGAGATAAAGAAAAATCGGTCTTCCATGGGGGGGTCTGCAGGATGACCGGTGGTGGTTTCTTGGCCAGAAATATCGCCGGCTTCACTCAAGCCCTGGAATCCGTTGTTGTAACTGAAGATCTGTGCCACGCCCCTGGATTAATGCAGGGCCTTGATCCAAGGATAAAAGTGGTAACTTTAATGCTCTTCATTATCCTTGTCGGGCTGGCACAAGATTTTACTCTTTTGATAGCCATTTTTATCCTGGCCCTGCTTTTGGTTCTGCTGTCAAAAATCCCGATTGCACTTTATTTAAAGCGGCTATTAATATTTATACCGATATTTACGGCGGTGATTGCCATCCCGGCACTTTTTATCACACCGGGTACTCCACTCTTATCCATAGCTGGCAAGGCTGTCATCACTGCTCAGGGAGCACATACCGCTGGGCTACTTATTATGAGGGTTGTAGATTCCCTTTCACTTGGCTTACTTTTAGTTTTCACAACGCCTTGGACAAAATTACTTCAGGCTTTGCGCTGGCTTCGTTTACCGTCGCTAGTAGTTGATATCCTGGGAATGACCTACCGCTACATATATCTGTTGTTGCACACCGCCAACTCTATGTTTTTGGCGAGGCAGAGCCGCACTATAGGCGGCTTCTCCGGAACGGAAAACAGGCGGTGGCTGGGGCGTGCCCTGGTTACGACCATGGTCAAATCCCAATATCTGAGCGAGGAAGTCTACCTGGCCATGCTGTCACGGGGTTACCAGGGAGAAATACACACATTAAATGAGCTTACACTGCGACGCCGGGACTTTATTTGGATGGCTTTCGCCCTGGCTGCCATATCATTAATGGTTTGGAGCATTTACCTGTGATTTCACTAGATAATACCCTTATATATAAAGCCAAGGACCTGTACTATGATTATCTGGGGAATATCCCGGCTTTAAGGAATATATGCTTTAACATTGGAGCGGGCGAGCTTGTGGCTCTGGTGGGGGCCAACGGTTCCGGTAAGAGCACACTGCTTAAAATTCTGGACGGGCTGCTGTTTCCCACTTCCGGTGAGCTAATGGCATTTGGGACGAGACTATCAGAAAAGATATTGGAAACGGGAAATCTGGCTGCCGAGTTTCGTCGCCGCGTGGGGCTGGTGTTCCAGGATCCCGATGTACAACTTTTCTCCCCGACAGTCTGGGACGAAGTAACCTTCGGCCCTCTGCAATTGGGCATTTCTAAGGATGAAGTCATATCAAGAGCCAATGAAACACTGGAAGTGCTGAATATAAGCAGTTTAAGAGAGCGTCCTCCCTACCTGTTATCCGGTGGCGAGAAAAAGAAGGTGTCACTGGCCTCGGTATTGTCACTGCGTCCTCAAGTTTTGCTGCTCGATGAGCCCACCACTGGCCTTGACCCCTGGAGCCAGGGTAATCTCATCGATTTCCTGTTGCAGTGGGCGGACAAAGGCAAGGCATTAGTCTTCAGCACACAGGATTTAGATGTTGTGGAAGAGGTTGCTACCCGTATAATAGTCATAGGAGCTAGCCATGATATCGTAGCTGACGGAATGCCGGAAGAGTTCCTCTCGGATTCAGATTTTCTGCTTCGTAACAACCTTATCCACGAACATTCGCACAGGCATAAGGAGCTGGTGCACCGCCATCCCCATTTGCATGAGCACATGCACGAACACTGAAGATAGTTGAATAGTCACCGCTCATATACTTTGTAGCTTTATCAACCAGGATGCAGCTGAATGCAGTGGCATAATTGGAACGGAGTTGTTTTAAAACTCAACTAGTTCAAGGTTGATGTCCAGTGTCCGGGCGGAATGTGTCAGTGCTCCCACCGAAATCCAGTCCACTCCCGTTTCCGCGATTGCTCGCACTGTGTCGAGGTTTACACCTCCCGAGGCTTCCAGGATGGCTTTATGGTTTACCAGTTCTACGGCTCTGCGCATTTCACTCAGGCCCATATTATCCAGCATTACAATGTCAGCGCCGGCCTTGGCGGCTGCCAGAGCGTCTTCCGGACTGGTTGTCTCTATTTCAATCTTGATATTCCGTGCGGATTTGCCGCGCGCCTGCTTGACGATCTCGTGGATATCTAGGCCTCCTTTATGCAGTATGGCAATGTGGTTGTCCTTGATTAATACTAAATCGCCCAGGCCCAGCCGATGGTTGGTACCGCCCCCCACCGAGACAGCGTACTTTTCAAGGACCCTCATGCCCGGAACGGTTTTTCGCGTGTCCAATATTTTAACGGGCAATCCTTTAACAAGTTCCATATACCTTGCAGTCAAAGTGGCCACGCCGCTCAGGTGTTGAAGGAAGTTCAAAGCTGTCCTCTCGGCCTTCAATATGTCAGCGATATTCCCTGAAATGGAAGCCAGGACATCGTTCGGTTTTATATGGTTTCCGTCAGCGGCAAGAGGGGAGTATTTCAGAAAGGGATCGACTTTGAGAAATACCATGCCGGCAACCTCGATGCCCGCCAATGTCCCGGCGGATTTGGAAATAAAGCTTGCTTTGCCCTTGGCATGTGCCGGAATTAAGCAATCCGTGGTGATGTCGCCTGTCGCCAGGTCCTCTTCGAGGGACCTATCGATCAGGTCCTCAATTTGGGGCAGGTATTCCGTTAACTTGATCATCAAAGCACCGTTACCCATGAATAGATACAATATCTATAGCTAACCGGCCCAGTTATTCATATGCAATTCCACATACGCCGATTCTCATTGGCGGCCGATCCTTATGTCAGGGGATTTAACAGATAGAAGGCGAAGTTGAGCACAGTAGCGTAACTTACCCACAATATATAGGGTATCAACAGCAAAGAGGCGGTTTTGGAGACCTTGTAGAAATTGAGTATGGTCAGGAGGATGGCTGTCCACAAAGGCACAATCACCAGAAGTCCAATCAAAGTAGATTTTAAGCCGAAGAAAGCGTAAGACCAAAGGGCGTTCAGAAATAATTGGACAATAAAGATAATTATGCTTTCCCTGACCTGGAATTGTCGGAAACCTCTACGCCATATAAGGAATACAGAAATTCCCATAAGTATATAAAGTAAAAACCAGATGGGTGCGAATAACCACGATGGAGGGGTAAAGGACGGCTTTTGAAGCAGCGAATACCAGGTCAGGATAGATCCGCGTGTGGAAAGGGATCCTAACAGTCCGGCGCCTATACAAATTACGAGGCTGATGAGTAGTTTTAACCAGTCCCGTATTCCCTTTTCAGATCCAGCCTTATCGGAATAGTCCATTGAACCTTCTATTGATTACGACGCGGGTGAAGTCCAGCAAATAATATACGAATCAAAGTTTTAACTCAAACCAACGGGTATAAAAAAGGCGCTTCCTTACTTTGTTGCCCTGTAAGGGCTATGCTAAAATCGTATTGAGGGCTGTCCCAAACCGGGACAGCCCCGTATGTGTTTGTCTATGAACTTATATTATCTGGACGATATAATTAAAAAGCTTCCTGGGCTTAACCTGATCACGGACCGGCTGCAGAAAGACTCGAAGAGCAAGCTCACCCTGCGCCTGCCTGAGCAAGCATACAGCTATTTTACCGCAGCATTATATAGTGCGCTTGGTACGCCTGTGTTGCTTGTTTCTGCCCATCCCGACTTGGCGGCCAGGATCTGCGAGCAGGTGAAGCTCTGGCTGCCGCCGGAAAGTGAAGCGATATTTTTCCCTGAAGTCGATTTACTGGGAGGAAGGTCCTCCTCAGATCCTGTAATAACCTCGGACCGTATGAAAGTATTGTCTCTTCTTTCCGGTCTTGATAGCGAAGTTGGTCGTAATCAGAATCCATTTATAACTACCAGTGCTCTGGCGCTGGCTGGCAGGTCTGCCGGACAGGATGAGATTAAATCAGGACAGCTTGAGTTGGAAAAGGGGGGACATATATCTCAAGCCGAATTGCTGGAACGGCTGCAGTCAATGGGCTATAAGTATGAAGAAGTCGTTGAGATACCCGGCAGTTATTTAAAGCGGGGTGGGATAGTGGATGTCTACCCTGCGGGCCGTGAACTGCCGGTGCGCATCGAGCTCTTTGGCGAAGAAATTGACAGCATCAGGGAATACGATCCCAGGACGCAACGCTCGCAGGGACAACTTAATTCGATTACTATTTTGCCTTCGCAGGATGTTTCTTCAACGGGCAATGCCAACATTCTGGACTTTCTGCCGGCGGGGGCCGTTTTGATCCTCGATGATCCCCAACTGATAGAAGAGGAGATAAGGAAAATTGAAGAAGAAGCCCGGGAATTGAAGTCGTCGGATGATCATGATATTAGCGAAGCTGAGGGGCCGGCCGCTTATTTTACCTGGGAAGAGATAGAGGCCAGGATAGAAGCGCTTAGCCGGGTCATCTTTCTCAGCCCCTGGGACAGTGCCGAACTGACGGATAAGAGTTATGCTTTGCCGTTTAGACCGGCGCCCGAATTTGTAGCCAGGTTCTCTGCTTTCGCAGAGAGCTTACCCGAATTAAGACGCGAGACCAAGCGGGTTATCATAGTAAGCCAGCAGTCCGACCGGCTGAAAGAGCTTCTTGTCGAGCAGAATATTGAGGTTGCTCCGGCAATCTCACTGGCGCAGATGCCGTTGGAAGCTTCTCTGACGCTTATACAGGGGTCACTGGCCGGAGGCTGGCAACTCGACGACGAGCTTCTCTTGATGACCGACCGGGAGCTGTTCGGGATTGTCAAGCAGCGCAGGGCGGTAAAATCACGGCCCGTGCCGCAGCACCTGCTGCTGAATGATATTAGTGTAGGGGACCTGGTCGTTCACATAGAGCATGGGATTGGCCGGTTTGCGGGTGTAACGATGAGGACCAGCGCGGGTGTCGAGAAGGAATACCTGATGCTCGAATATGCCGGCGGTGATACTCTTTACGTTCCGGTAGATCAGGTGTCACGTGTAAGTCTCTACATAGGCGGTGGAGAACGGACCCCATCTCTCAGCCATCTGGGGTCGCAGGAGTGGAACCGGGCACGTCAGAAAGTCAAGGAATCGGTTGCCGATATAGCCGGCGAACTGATCGAGCTTTATGCCGCCAGGGAGGCAGGAGGCGGGTTGAAATTTTCGCCGGACACGCTCTGGCAGCAGGAACTCGAAGCATCTTTCCCCTATGTGGAAACAGCTGACCAGATCGAAGCTCTTACCTCGGTTAAAGCTGATATGGAGTCTTTAAAACCCATGGACCGTCTGGTATGCGGCGATGTCGGCTACGGCAAGACCGAGATCGCGGTGCGGGCTGCTTTCAAGGCGGTAATGGATGGCAAACAAGTTGCCATCCTTGTGCCGACTACCATCCTGGCTCAGCAGCATTTAAATACATTCACCGAAAGATTGAAGGCTTTTCCCGTCAAAGTGGCCGCGCTCAGCCGTTTTTGTACTCACAGGGAACAAATGGAAGTTATTGACGGGATCAAAGAGGGGGCAATAGATATATGTATAGGCACGCACAGGTTGTTGCAAAAGGACGTTATTTTCAAGGACCTGGGCCTGGTAATTATCGATGAGGAACAGCGTTTCGGCGTCGCACACAAGGAGCATTTCAAGAAGATGAGACAATCGGTGGACGTGCTGACCCTCAGTGCCACTCCTATTCCCCGTACTATGCATATGGCACTATCGGGCATCCGTGATATGAGCACCATTGAAACGCCGCCCGAAAACCGCATGCCCGTTAATATTTATGCCGGCGAGTTTAATGAGAGGTTAGTGCGGGAAGTCGTGCTACGTGAATTGGAAAGAGAAGGCCAGGTATTTTTAGTACACAACAGGGTGCACAGCATAGATGAACTTGCCGCCAATATAGCCGGGCTGGTACCTGAAGCCAGGGTTTCGGTAGCGCATGGGCAAATGGACGAGGAGAAACTCCAGCGTGTAATGAGCGATTTTGTAGATGGTAAAAGCGATGTTCTGGTTACTACGACTATCATCGAATCCGGTTTAGATATGCCTAATGTTAATACGCTGATCGTGGACAGCGCTGATAAGATGGGATTGACTCAGCTTTACCAGTTGCGCGGAAGGGTAGGCAGGGGCGCCAACGCGGCCAGCGCCTACTTTTTATTCGATTCGGGCAGAACAATGACCGAACATGCCAGGGAGCGCTTGAAGACTATTGCCCGTGCCACTGAGCTTGGGGCCGGCTTTGCCATAGCTATGAAAGACCTGGAAATAAGAGGGGCGGGCAACCTGTTGGGTGTAGAGCAAAGCGGCAATATTGCTGCTGTTGGATTTAATTACTACAGCCAGCTTCTAGCTGAGGCGGTCGAAGAAATCAAGGCTAAGAGGGAGGGCCGTGAGGCAGTGAAGAAAACCGAGGAGCAGGCGGTGTCGATCGAACTATCGCTGCCGGCTTATATACCTCAGGAATACATCGGGGAAACGCGTACCAGGTTCAATATCTATCGGCGGCTAGCTCAAGCAACTTCGCCGGAAGCTGTTCACGATATAGGGGATGAGATGGTCGACAGGTTCGGCGAACAGCCTGAAGAGGTTGTGAACCTGTTATATGCTGCTGAGCTAAAGCAAGCCGCAGCGCGTGCCGGCGCAGAATCTGTAAGCATGAACGATGATATCGTTACCGTTTCATTCAATGACCTGGCTGTGGCCGAGGGCTGGCTCTTGCAAGTAGTTAGAAAGAGGGCGTTCAAAATCGGAAACAGGCAAATTAAGATCGATACTGATATAGCTGGAGAAAATTGGCGGGAAATCCTGAAATTGCTTCTTGAAGAAATCGGTGGCGCATCCGCGCAATGACGAATTGATATACTGGATCAGTCGTCGATCCCGGCTTCCAACAGGTAATCTACCAGGTTTTGCACTGTGACGATGTTATCTGAGTCTTCCTCGGGTATTTCCAGCTTGCTGCTCTTCTGACTGAAATTATCTTCGATTGTGGTAAAAAACTCTGCCAGGTCATTGGGGTCCATATTCAGATCGTCAATAAAGGAAGCCGAAGGAATGATAGCCGTTTCATCCACGCCCAGCTCGTCGACAAGTATTTTCTTGATAGTATCTAATATTTTAGACAATCGACCCCTCGGCTAAATTATACGATGTGCTATGCGTATCTATCAATCCTTTATTTGCGCTATTTGGGCAATTCCGAAATAACTGAACCAAGCACGCCGTTCACGAATTTAGGGGAAGTATCAGCGCTGAACTCCTTGGCGAGCTCCACCGCCTCATTAATGGCTACCTTGGGAGGCGTCTTTTTATTTACCAGGATTTCGAAAAGGGCCAACCGAAGGATATTGCGGTCCATGGGAGCCAGTTGGTCCACGGGGAAAGTGGGAGCATAGCGGGCTATGGTGCTGTCCAGCAACTGCCTATTATCGACTACGCCGTGTAAAAGAAGGGCGGCAAAGTCGGCCGCCTCCCCTTTAAATTCCTGCTCCTTGACTGTGCGTTCCAGTATAGTGTCGGGGCTATTGGCCGCGAATTCCAGTTCGAATAGTGCTTGCAGGGCGATGATCCTTGCACGATGCCTTAGACCCCTGGACATATGATTACCGGAACGGATTGAAGGTAGCTTAGGGATTGACCCTCAAGCTATCTGCCACCCTTTCGCCATTTGATTATTTCGCTGGTAGTCTGGGCATTGCTTATATTAAAGGTAAGGGCGCCCGGGCTGATGTTCTTAACATACTTGGTTAATACGTCACCCGGCCCAATTTCAAAGAATGTCGTGATGCCTCTGGCCAGCATGGTTTCTATACTTTGCTGCCACTTAACGCAGTGGGCGATCTGGCTTATCAACTCTTCTTTGATCGCTTCAACTATGGTAATGGGTTGAGCCGTAACATTACCTACCACCGGGATGGTAGGTGCTTCATATTTAAATTGGGAAACCGCATTAATCATACCTTCCAGGGCAGGTTCCATCAGGGACGAGTGGAAGGCTCCGGTTACCTTAACCGGTACCATCCGCCTTGCACCTTTGACCTGCGCCAGCCTCCTGGCTTTGGCCAGCTTCTGTTCCTCTCCGGCGACTACGATGTTATCCGGCGAATTAATATTGGCGATCTCGACACCGGTGGTGAGGCAGATGCCCTCCACCGTATCTTTATCGACGTCCATTATAGTCAGCATGCCGCCAGGCCTGCGGCGGCCGGCTTCGTTCATCAATCTGCCGCGTTCACGGATTAGGCGCACTGCATCACCCAGCTTCATAACTCCGGCTGCCACCAGGGCTGCATATTCACCGGCACCGTGGCCTGCAACCATTGTTGCAGCGGGCAATATAAAATCGCTGATGTTCTCCGCTGCCCTCAGACAGGCTACGTCAACGGCCAGCACGGCCGATTGTGCGTTGATTGTTTGAGCAAGATCTTCCTCGGGCCCCTCGAAGCAAAGGCGGGACAGAGGAAAACCCAGTGCCTTGTCTACCTCTTCAAAAACTTCCCTTGCTGCGTTGTAGTGGACGTAAAGGTCTAGTCCCATGCCGACCTGTCTGGATTCCTGGCCTGGAAACACATAAGCAACTTTTACTTCCTCGACCATTTACTTCCCTCCTTGAAATGCCTGATCAGCATATTAGTTAAACGGGTTTATTTCTTCTTCTTTTTGGCGCTTTTGATTTCGATGACTTCCCTGCCGTCGTATGTTCCGCAGGTCGGACATACCTGGTGAGATAATTTCAAGCTGTGGCAGCGCGAGCATTCGATCGTCGCTACGGGGCTCATTGCCAGATGACTGCGCCTCTTACCCTGGCGCGCTTTGGGGTATTTTTTCTTTGGAAGTGGTGCCATTAGACTTTGCTCTCCTTTTCTAGCTGTACTAATTTATCCCAACGATGGTCGTAAGGTTTATTTCTATGCTTGCAATCGCCTTTCGCGAATTCCTGGCCGCAAACCGGGCAGATGCCGGGACAATCCGGCTTGCATAGCAGTTTAGTAGGCGTTGCCATTATAATGTACTGTCTGATAGCTTCATCCAGATCAAGGATATGGTTCTGGTCGATAGTCAATTCGTCTCCTGCCACCTCTAGATGTGAGTCTGAATTGATATCGATGAGCGGGAAAAACTCGTCCTCCATATTAAATTTAATAGTTGTACCCGCCGGGCAAAGACACCTGGAACAGAGCCCCTTAATTTGAGCGGTCAGCTTGCCGGTAACCAGGATGCCGCGGCTGATCCGTGTGAGATCAACAACACCGGCTATACAGGTATCGCAATTTTCGCCGGCCAGTTCATCAATTTTATAGTTGCGTCTTGCTCCTACCGGCTCCTTAAGAAGCTGTGCAACATTAATTTGCATAATAGTAGGTACGAATATAAATCCGGCTCATTATATGTTGAGACACGTTTAATGTCAAGCAAATGAACGTATTTTTACAGCGTTAATTAAAGGTAATATACCTATTATAAACGACTATGAACGTTAACGCATATAAGCCGGTGTCTGACCTTGACTATAAGCCTAAAAACGATTTAAACTGATGGCCGCAGGGAAGAAGGCTAGGTTTGGAAGGTAAATCACCATAACAGTCCACCTGACACCAAACAATTTCTAACACGGGTAAACCTCCACAAGTGTCGCAGACGGCCATAGATTGCGCATTATCAACCTTAATTTAATCGAGAGCAGCTAATTAAGGGACGATTTAGGTATAATAATAACTAAACACACAAAGCAACAAGATAAGTGAAGGAGTTTGATATCAAATCATGAAAGTCGTATTTATAGAAGATGTATCGGCCAAGGAGAAGAAAGGCGATATTAAAGAGGTATCCGATGGCTATGCCAGGAATTTCCTTTTACCGAGGGGTCTTGCCATGCCGGCAACGTCGGGTTCCGTAAAAACGGCCCAGAAGATAGCCGAGGAACGCGAGAGAAAACGAGTGCGGCAGCATGATGAATATGTCGCACTGGCCGGACAAATTAACGGCCAGGAATTGCATTTCAAGGGTAAAGCCAGCGCCAAAGGGACGCTGCACGGCTCCATTACCAGCGCCGATATTGCTGAAAAGTTGTCCAAGATCGCTAACGTCGATATCGACCGCAAGAAGGTGGCACTCAAAACTACATTACATAAAGTCGGAAGCCACGAAGTCGAAGTTGTTTTCTCCAAAGATGCCATTGCTAAAATAACGGTTATAATTGAAGAGGAATAACCGGAGTTAAATGAAAGAGACCCTTCCTCCTTATGATCTGGATGCCGAAGAAGCAGTCCTGGGATCGCTTCTCATAGACAACGAAGCGATCCCGGAGATCGATACCATCATTGGCACGGAGGACTTTTTCAGCGAACAAAACCAGCTCGTTTATAGCGCTTGCCACAACCTCTCCCTGCGCGATGAGGCTATCAACCAGATAACAGTGGCGCAGGAACTGGTGCGCCATGGCAAGCTCGATGAGATCGGAGGGGCCTCTTATCTGAGCCACCTCGTTTCCATAGTGCCGACCTCGCTGCACGTCAAGCACTATGCTCAGATCGTATTCAGGCTCTCGACTATGCGGCGCCTGATCAGCGCGGCCGGTCAGATTGAATCCATCGGCTATAAAGCTGATCCGGACGTTGACCTTACATTGACCAGGTGCGAGGACATTATTTTCAAGCTCAGGAACAAGCAGGGCCGGGGCGAATTCGTGCCCATTCAAGATGCTTTAAACACCTATTTTGAAGAGGCGGGCAAGACCGCCCACGAAAAAGATATGCAGAGCTTGAGGACAGGGTTCAATGCCATAGACAATGCACTGGGAGGGCTTCAGCGCTCCGAGCTGGTTATACTGGCAGCCAGGACCAGCATCGGCAAGACAAGTTTGGCTTTGAATATAGCCCGCAATGCGGCTATCAATCAGAAGGCCTGTGTAGCAATCTTCAGTCTGGAAATGTCACGCCGCGAAATTATACAGAGGATGCTCTCCAGCGAGTCCAATATCGAATCGCAACATTTCCGCAAGGGAAGGTTTTCCGACCTGGAAGAGAAGCTGCTGCACCGTGATATTATCCCCCGGCTTGCTGATACATCCATATATATCGACGACACGCCCAATATGCGTATCAGCGAAATCCGCAGCAAGGCTAAAAGGCTGCATCTTAAGCGTAATGTCGACATGGTGATTCTCGACTATATACAGTTGGTGCGCGGCGATTCCAGGAATGATAACCGCGTGCAGGAGATCACCGAGATCACTCAATCGCTCAAAGCCCTTGCCAGGGAGATTGATGCCCCGGTCCTTGCCCTATCGCAATTGAGCCGTAACATAGAGCACCGGCAGGAGGGCAAGAGGTTGAAGCAGCAGGTAAAGCCCCAGCTATCCGACCTCAGGGACAGCGGCAGCATCGAGCAGGATGCCGATGTTGTCTTGTTCATACATAGATGGGACAAGATCTACCCCACCGAGGCCGACTGGCAGCGGGAATACGGGGACCAGGAGCCGTATCCCAAAGGGATTGCTCACGTTATCATCGCCAAAAACCGCAACGGCCCCACTGGGGAAGTACCGTTAAGGTTCATACAGGAAATGACGAAATTTGATAACATGATCGTGGAAGTCGGCGCCGCCACGTAGCTATTTCCCGGGGTGATCAGACTATGAGCGAAATCATTTTCAAAGGTTTTCCAGCCAGGGCGGAGGTTACACCGCTTCCCAATATTTTCTTTACCGAGGTGTTGCCGGGTATCGAAAACCTGGCTGAAGCCAAGGCGTTAATGCAGATATGGTTCCTTTTGAGTAGAAGGAAGGGTTATCCCCGCTTTGTTAGCTATAAGGAATTAATCAATGACCCTGTGTTAATGAAGGGCTTCTTCTCTTTGCCTGGCAAATCGGGCGACCTGCTGGGGGAAGCGCTTGACCTGGCCGTCAAGCAGGGTATACTGCTTCATGTCCCCATTGAGGCGGGCGGCCAGCATGACGATGCTTACTTCATTAATTATCAGGCCGAAAAAGAGACCATCGCGAAAATAGTGAACGGTACACTGAAGATCCCCAATATAAATATAAGAAAAATAGAAGAAACCGTACGTGAACAGCCTTCAGACATATATAATCTCTACGAACAAAATATCGGCATGCTTACGCCCATTATTGCGGAGGAACTGCAGGAGGCCGAGCATAAATACCCGGCAGACTGGATACAGGATGCCTTTAAGGAAGCCATCAGGGCTAACGTACGGAACTGGAAATATATCCACAGCATTTTGAAGCGCTGGGAAAGAGAAGGGAAAAAAGATGGAAAACATCTCGGAGATTCTCAGAAAGAAAGAGATCCCGACAGGTACATCAGGGGAAAATACGGACACATGGTACAGCGGTAGCTCTGAGCCGCCGGCCCCGGGCACGGAAAATGAGAATGAGTGCCGCCGGTGCCACGGGACCAAGTTCATCCATCCGCTGATGCCTTCAGGCGAACCTGACTACGGGCGTCTGATACCCTGCGTTTGCGCAAGGCAGGAATCCGCCAATAAGCGCGCCTCCCGGCTTCAGGCCTTAAGCAACCTGGGAAGTCTTTCCAAGTTGACCTTCGACAACCTGCTCCCAGCCGGCCGCGATAGTTCGCCCGTCTCTCAAAAGCTTTTTCAGCTTGCCTTGGATGAAATACGTAAGTTTGCCGAAAACCCGCAGGGATGGATTGTTTTGGTCGGACCGGTCGGAAGCGGCAAAACCCATTTGTCCTGTGCGGTTGCCAACTACCGTATAGATCATGGTTATCCGGCATTCTACATTACTGTAGCTGAGCTACTTGACCATTTGAGATCGGCTTTTAACCCCAATAGCGAGATTGAGTACGATGAGCTTTTTGAGCAGATAAAGGATAGCCAATTGCTCATCCTGGATAATTTAAATTATTCGGGTACCACGGCCTGGTCCAAAGGCAAGCTCGACCATTTGCTTGAGCATCGTTTCAATAGCAGGCTGCCTACCCTGATCACCACCAGCGTAGCCGTCGAAGAGTTCGACAATGATTATGCCGGGCACATCAATGACCCCGAGGTCAGCAAGGTGCTGATACTGAAAAAAGAGTCTTCCAGCCTGCAGAGCCTGGATAGCCTGGACCTTGAGCTGCTGAAAACAATGAGGTTCGAAAACTTTAACTGCAAAGGGCTCAGTGTGTCCGAGGACGTTCGGCAGAACCTGGAGAAGGCCTTCAGCAATGCGAGCGATTTTGCCAAATCCCCTCAGGGTTGGCTGGTATTGCAGGGGCTAAACGGCTGCGGCAAGACACACCTGGCGGCAGCCATTGCCAACCAGTTGCGTGAATCGGGAAAGCAGGTACTTTTCATCGTGGTTCCCGACCTGCTCGACCACCTCAGGTCTTCCTTCGGCCCGGAAAGCCGCCTTTCATATGATGCACTTTTTGAAAAAATTAAAAAAATACCTGTTCTGATCCTGGACGATTTCGGCGAACATTCGGCTACGCCGTGGGCTCAGGAAAAGCTCTATCAGTTGATCAACTACCGCTACAACGCACGGCTGGCCACTGTCATCACAACCTATTTTAACCTCGATGAGATAGATCGGCGTATTAGCTCCCGCATGGTTGATCCCAGCATCAGCCTGGTCTTTGAAATGATTGCGACGGACTACCGCGGCGACTTGAAGACCAGCGGGCCCTCCCGCAATCGCTCCAAGACCAGGAACTAGCAAATCATGCCTCCTTTTTTGAGGCTGCTTTTATTTCCTGTTAAAATGTTTTCTGACACGAAAGTGAACTATACTGTCGTTAACCAGCCTGTCTTAGTTTTAAATGAGAACTACCTGCCGCTGAACATTTGCAAAGTACGCAGGGCGGTGGTGCTTGTGCTGATCGGCAAAGCGGAGGTGGTTGAGAATGGGCGCGGCTACTTTGCAGCCAGCTCCGGTAAATATGAGATACCTTCCGTGATCCGGCTGATATATCTGGTACGCAAACATGCCCATCCCCGCAAAATGACCAAGCTGGAGATATTTAACAGGGACAAGTACACCTGCCAGTACTGCGGCAAGGAAGGCAAAGAGCTCACCCTGGACCATGTCGTTCCCAGGCGGCGCAAGGGCGAGCACACCTGGGAGAATATTGTGGCTGCCTGTATACCCTGCAACAGGCGCAAGGCTGGGAGAACTCCCGCCGAGGCAGGCATGCCGTTGCTGAGACAACCACGGGTGCCTGGAAACACAGGTTTCTATATACCTTATCAATATCTGAGGGCTAGGGAAGAGTGGCAGAAATACCTGCCGCATGCCAGATAGAATTAATCAGGATCTTAAGTCCCTGGCGGGTTTATCAGGACCGCTTCATTGACTGGAACTTCGATCCTCACGCCGGTTTCGAGTTCGGCCATAAACGTTGATTTAATTACGTTTCTTCCAACTATCTTGGCCTTTCCCATCTTGGTCTGAATTTCCTGTCCGATGTCGAGCAATTTACATTTCATATCGCGATATTGATCGTATTCGTAGCCCAGGCAGCAAAGCAGGCGGCCGCACAGTCCCGACGTCTTCATAGGGTTGAGGGCAATATCCTGCTCCTTGGCCATCTTGATAGAAACCGGCACAAACTCGTTCAAGAATGAAACACAGCAAAGTTGGCATCCGCACTTGCCGACGCCTCCGATCAGCTTTGCCTCGTCTCTCGCACCAACCTGCCTGAGCTCTACGTGAGTCCTCAGTTCATGGCTGATCTTGCGCACAAGTTCGCGGAAATCGATCCTCTTCTCGGAATAGAAGAATACGATAAGATGGCTACCGTCCAGATTATATTGAGCGTAAATGGCCTTCATGGGCAGATTGAGGCTTTCTATGAGTTCCTTGGCTTTAGAAAGGGCTTTTTTGGCCCGTCCCCTCTGGTGTTCAGCTTGAGAGGTATCCTCAGGAGTCGCCATGCGGATGATAGGCTTGTAAGGCTCGGCGTTTTCTTCGGTGGTGATTTCTTTGGCGGCCACAACCATTTTACCTAACTCAAGGCCACGGTTGGTTTCGACTACTACCAGGTCATTGAGATTGAGACTCAGGCCGGCCGTATCGAAATGATATATCTTCCCCGCCTGGGTGAAGCGTACTCCGACTATAATTGCCATTATTTATATTAACGGGAGGAATTGATTGCGTATTCGCCCCGTTTCTCCTTTCTGGGCATATCCAGCATGATTACTTCAAACAACAGGTGCAGGTTGGCGTTGCGATTTAGATTTTCTACAGCCCTGTTTAAACAATCGATAAATTCCTTTATTTCAGGCACGGTCATCATATTGGCCCAAGCTTTGATATCCTGTGCACAGTCTATATTAATGACGGCTCCCTCACAATTATATTTTACCAGCAGAACGTCACGACACCATAATAGCCACATCCTTAGAATTTGTTCTGCACTATTCCTATCGGAAGGCAATTGTTGCACATACAAGAGCCGCTCGTCCCAGTTCTGTCCTATGAGCGACACGAACTCGGATAATCTTTCCATTCGATGCGTAAGATATCCCTCATCGTCGAGTGCGTTCAAAGCCCATCCCAGACAGCCACCGGACAGCCTTGCCAGCAACTTGATCTTTTCTTGCGGGACACTTTCCCGGCCGGAGAGCTGTTTCTCTATTTCCGGGGGGGCCATGGGTTTGAGTTCGAACCTTTGACATCTTGAGAGAACGGTCGGCAACAACTTATGCTCCTCTGTTGTCAGCAAGACAATCAGTATATACTGAGGCGGCTCTTCCAGTGTTTTGAGCAGGCAATTGGCGGCCTCTTCCGACATTAAGTCCGCATCATCTATGATGAATACCTTGTATTTACCTTCATAAGGAGGCAAATTGGATCCCCGCTGCATCAGTTCCCTGATCGTATCTATGCTGATTTCGGACGCCTTTTTGCGGTCCTTGGGATCCCGGCCGGCGTTTTTATCGATAGTGATCACGTCGGCATATTTGCCCCGCCCGATACGCTGGCATGTAGGGCAGGATCCACAGGGAGGTTCACTTCCACTGCAATTCAGGGCCCTGGCCAGGTCGAGCGCTAGAGTCATCTTGCCCACGTGAGCCGGACCTACCAGGAGGTAGGCGTGGGCCAATGAACGGAGCTCGATAGAACCCTTGATTATCTTAATAATCCGGTCCTGGCCGACGGTTTGCCACATTTATGCTTTGCCTACGACATCGTATTTCATAAGGTCTGAGTATTTCTGTCTTTTGCGTATAATCCTGGATTTTCCATCCTTGAGCATGGCGACGGCGGGGTGCGGGACCATATTGTAGTTGCTTGACATAGGAATACAGTATGCCCCGCATACCGGGATTGCTATTAAATCGCCGGAAACTATTTTAGGCATGGCTATATCCTTTATTAATATGTCCCCCGACTCGCAATACCTCCCGGCAATGGTGACTTTTGTAGTAAGACGGGCTGTGGCCTTATTAGCCAGCAAGGCCTCATATTTGGACTCGTATAAAGCAGGCCTGATATTGTCCCCCATGCCGCCGTCGACGCAGACATATGTCCGCACTCCGGGTATTTCCTTAATTGAGCCCACTGTATATAGGGCTACGCCGGCCCTTGCTATGATGCTGCGTCCGGGCTCGACTATCAATCTGGGCTTGGCCAGGCCCAGCCGTGAAGTCCAGAAATCCAGCTGCCCTATGATGGTTTCGGCATAGGCGGAAACAGGTGGTATCTCCGACGAAACGGTGTACCTGACAGCGAACCCGCCCCCCGGGCTGAAATCACTCATGATAAAGGAATAACGCGATTTCATTTCAGCGGCGAACTTAAGCACAATTTCCAGCCCCTGCCTGTAGGGGTCGGTATCATCAATAGGGGAACCCAGATGGAAATGCAAGCCCTTTAAAGATATATTTTTCATGGCCATGGCCGACTTGACCGCTTTCTCAGCCTGGCCGGTGCCGATGGGGAAACCAAATTTGCTATCTAAAATGCCCGTAGTAGTATGGCGATGTGTATGAGGGTCCACGCTTGGATTAAGCCGCAGGAGTATATTCACCCTTGTGCCTTTAGCAGAGGCCAGCCGGTTGAGCAGCTCGAGTTCATAATAATTGTCAACGACAATACGGCCCAAGCCCCAGTCCAGCGCCATTTTGAGCTCGCTTTCACTCTTATTGTTGCCGTGAAAAAATACCTTGTCGGCCGGGAAATCAACTGACTGGGCTACGCTTATCTCTCCGCCGGACACCGTGTCCATGCCCAATCCCTCTTCTTTCAATATTTTCGCCAGCGGCCTGCTGGTAAAAGCCTTCGATGCATAAGCCACCACGCAATTCTTATGGCGAGTGCTGAACTCGCTCACAAATTCGCGGCAAATGCTTCTTATGGTAGCTTCATCGAAGACGTAAAGCGGCGAGCCGTATTTTCTCAACAGGTCCGAGCAGTCGCAACCGCCTATCGTTAGATGGTCATTCTTCTTGCTTATCTGAACAGTCAGTGGAAATAGTTCAAGCCTATTTACTGTCATAGGATTATTCTGCTATCATTAATATATATGCTGACGGTATTATACACTATCCGATACTGTGGCTGTCATATTAAATCGAGTTACCCCGTAAAGAACCAATCGAAGCGAATGTACTAAAATAGTAGTGGTTCCCCATTTGACAAAAAAGACAATTATTGATATACTACAAATTTGCGATCATGCCATTCCAACCTATGACAGTAGTATTAGTCCCCGCATAAAAAATCCGCGCGTGTCAATTGTTTAGTTAATTTGGCAATCAGTTCGCAACCGATCGGGAATTTGCATCGACAGGAGAAGATATGTCTGTTTCTGCAGCCAAAGAGAATCAACATTTACCCATAGTTAAAAGCAAAAACTACGCCCGTCTGCCGCAGGTGCTGGAGATACCCAATCTAATTCAGGTTCAACTGGACTCTTTCAGGTGGTTTATGGAGGAAGGGATCAAGGACCTGCTGCAAGAAGTATCGCCTATAAAAGATTTTACGGGCGGTAAAATGGAGCTTTCCTTTACAGGCTACGAGTTCCGCCCGCCTACTTATGATGTGGCCGAATGCCGTCAGAGGGACATGACTTACCAGTCCAATCTTTATGTCCGTGCCAGCCTGTTAATCAAAGAAACGGGCGAGATTAAGGAGCAGGAAGTCTTTCTGGGTGAGATACCCTTGATGACGGAGAACGGTACCTTCATAATCAGCGGCGCCGAGAGGGTAGTGGTAAACCAGTTGATTCGCTCCCCTGGCGTGTACTTTACCACAACCGTTGAGGAGAACGGACGCAGGCTGTGCTACGCCAAACTGATTCCGGAGCATGGCGCCTGGCTTGAATTTGAAACATCCAATAAGGATGTAATCTGGGCCAAGATCGACGGCAGAAGGAAGATAGCGGTCACCACTTTGCTGCGCGCTATCAGTAGTGAAGGTGATCCCGAAGATGCTCTCGACTGTGAGACGGATGAAAAGATTCTGGACCTTTTCAAGGATGACGACGATAACCCCGATCATAAATACATCCAGGCGACAGTAGATAAAGAGCCCGAATCGATTAGGACGAAAAAGGAATCGCTCATTGATATCTACAAAAAGCTTCGCCCGGGCGAGCCGCCCGACGGTGAGAGTGCCAAGAGCCTGATCATTAATATGTTCTTCCACCCCCGGCGCTACGATCTGGGGCGCATCGGGAGATTCAAGCTCAATAAACGGCTGGAGTACGAAGAGCGCGGCTATCATGTGACTTCGCGTGCCCTCAAGCCGCGTGACATGGTGGAAATTATCCGCAAGATTGTACAGATAAACAATGAAAGGGTGCAATCGGACGATATCGATCACCTGGGCAATCGCAGGGTGAGGACGACCGGCCATTTGATCCAGAACCAGTTCAGGGTCGGCCTTATCCGCCTGGAGAGGACTATCAAAGAGCGCATGAGCCTGCAGAGCGATGATCCCACACCTGCCAACCTTATTAATAACAGGCCTATCATAGCTTCCATGAGGGAATTCTTTGGTGGTTCCCAGCTATCCCAGTTCATGGATCAGACTAACCCCCTGGCGGAATTAACACATAAGCGCAGGTTATCGGCTATGGGCCCTGGCGGCCTATCCCGTGAACGCGCCGGCTTCGACGTGCGCGACGTGCACCATTCGCACTACGGCAAGATCTGCCCCATCGAGACTCCTGAAGGTCCTAACATCGGTTTAATCGGTTCACTTGCCACTTATGCCAGGATCGACACGCTCGGCTTTATAGAGACCCCCTACCGCAAGGTTTACAACGAGTTGGATAACGATTCAAAAAAGCTGATAGGCAGGATCCTTAAGCAGGATGTTACTGATAGCAAAAAGAAAAATGTAGCCCGTGGCGGGGCCCTTGTGGATGAAGCGCTTGCTAAGAAGCTGGCGGCTTTAGGCAAGACCAAGGTTAAGATTATCCCTTACGTGTCCGGCGAGATCGAATATTTCACAGCCGACAAAGAAACTAATAAATGTATTGCGCAGGCCAACGCACCGCTGAATATACGCGACGAGTTTATCGAGGAACGCATCGGCGCTATCCGC
Organism: Dehalococcoidia bacterium UBA1162; assembly: GCA_002311135.1. Classification (GTDB taxonomy): domain Bacteria; phylum Chloroflexota; class Dehalococcoidia; order GIF9; family UBA5629; genus UBA1162. The sequence goes on along the minus strand of DBZK01000010.1, from coordinate 4,714 downwards.
TCCGGAAAATATGTGATGGAACCGCCCGAGAGAATCGATTATATGGATGTTTCACCCAAGCAGGTCTTTAGCGTGACTACGGCGCTAATACCTTTCCTGGAGCACGACGATGCCAACCGCGCCCTGATGGGTTCGAACATGCAGAGGCAGGGTGTACCTCTGATCAAACCCGAAGCTCCGCTTATAGGTACCGGCATGGAGAGCGAAGTGGCCAAATACAGCGGCCAGGTTGTCTATGCCAGGGAAGCTGGCGAAGTTGTCGCTGTCGATAGCCGCAAGATCGTGATTAAGAGCGATGGCAGAAAACAAGAGTATCCGCTGACCAAGTTCTACCGGACCAACCAGGGAACCTGTATTAACCAGCACCCTATAGTTAAACACGGCGATATTATTAAACAGGGGCAGGTCATAGCGGATGGAGCAGCCACGCAGGACGGCGAACTCGCACTGGGACAAAATGTTCTGTGTGCATTCATGACCTGGCGCGGATATAACTTTGAAGACGCCATCATCATCAGCGAGAGGCTGGTCAAGATGGATAAATTCACCTCCATCCACATTGAAAAATACGAAGTAGAAGCACGGGAAACCAAGCTCGGCAAAGAGGAGATTACCAAGGATATTCCTAATGTTGGTGAGGAAAGCCTGAGGGACCTCGATGAGGAGGGTGTAGTCAGGGTTGGCGCCGAAGTAGGCCCCGGTGACATACTCGTCGGGAAAATTACGCCTAAAGGCGAGACCGAGCTGACTGCGGAAGAAAAATTGCTGCGGGCTATATTCGGCGAGAAAGCCAGGGAAGTTAAAGATACTTCTTTGAGGGTCCCGCACGGTGAGGGCGGCAAGGTAATCGAAGTTAAAGAATTTTCAGGCGACAACCATGCGGACTTGCCGGCTAACGTAATCAAGCTGGTGCGTGTATGGATCGCTCAGCGCCGCAAGATATCGGTAGGAGATAAGATGGCCGGACGCCACGGGAACAAGGGCGTTATATCCATCATACTTCCCGAAGAGGATATGCCATTCCTGCCCGACGGCAGACCGGTTGACATCGTGCTTAACCCCATCGGCGTGCCTTCACGTATGAATATAGGCCAGATACTTGAAACCCACCTGGGCCTGGCCGCCGATATATTCGGTGAGAGAGTTATCAACCCCATTTTTGACGGCGCTGATAACGTGGCCATAGAAGACCAACTGGGAAAGGCATGGATTGTGCAAAAGTGCCGTGAACAGGGCGTCATCAATCAGGATCGCCTGGATGCCCAGGGAACGGCCGATGTCAAGAAATGGCTGAGTGAGCATGTATTTAATGCCGACAAAGTGTTGGATTCGAGCGGCAAATACCGTGGCGAAGCCAGGAGGGCCAGCCTCATCCTGTGGCTTGAAACGGAGAAGGGCATTGAGATGACGACCGTAGACAGGAATATCAGCAATGAGGATCTGGATGAACTGGTTGAGAAAGTTTACCTGGAGAAAAAACTGGTGCCTCCCACTTTCGGCAAAATTCAGCTTCGCGATGGAAAGACCGGCGATCTTTTCGATCAGCCTGTGACCGTAGGCGTTATCTATATGATGAAACTCATACATCTTGTGGATGATAAAGTGCACGCAAGGTCAACCGGACCTTACTCGTTGATTACACAGCAGCCGTTGGGCGGTAAAGCCCAGTTCGGCGGACAGCGCTTCGGAGAGATGGAAGTCTGGGCGCTTGAGGCTTATGGCGCCAGCCATACCCTGCAGGAACTTCTGACAGTCAAGTCGGATGACGTCCAGGGTAGGGCCAAGGCCTATGAAGCTCTGGTAAAGGGAGAAGATGTACTTCAGCCCGGCGTGCCTGAATCGTTCAAGGTGCTTTTCATGGAGCTGCGCAGCCTCGGGCTGGCAGTCGAGCTGCTTAATGAAGAAGACCAGAGCATACAGCTTTTCGAAGATAAGAAGAAAATGATTAACATACCCAAAGCTTTAAGATAGGGGTAAAAAGTGTTTGAAATAAACGATTTTAATGCAATCCGCATATCCCTGGCATCGCCCACACAGATTGAGGAATGGTCTTACGGTGAGGTGACCGAGCCTGAGACCATAAACTACAGGACGCTTAAGCCGGAGAAAGACGGGCTATTCTGCGAAAGGATATTTGGACCTGTTAAAAACTACGAATGCTATTGTGGTAAATACAAAAAGATCCGCTATCGCGGCGTGACCTGCGAAAGATGTGGCGTTACGGTGGAGCATTCCAAAGTCCGGCGTGAGCGTATGGGACACATTACTCTGGCGGCCCCGGTGGCGCACATATGGTTTGCCAAGGGCGTTCCCAGCAGGCTGGCTCTTCTACTCGATATTTCCCCCCGCAACCTCGAGCGTGTGCTTTATTTTGCACAGTATGTGATAGTTACCGTCAATGCCGAGGCTTGCAAGCAGAGGCTGGAAGAGTACCAGGTCAGCAAAAAACAAGAGCTTTTGAAGGCCCTGGGCGAGGCAGAAGCCGAAGCCCCTAACGGCAAAGCTGACACGGAGAAAAATGCCGATAAAAAGCGTGATCTCGAAGAGAAACTGGCTGATCTCGAAAGCGATGCCAAAGTCGACCTTTCCGAAATAGCCAAGCTGCCTCTGCAGGTCCTTAGCGAGAGCGAGTATCAACATTATAAGGAAAAGTACGGTGATGCTTTTGAAGTTGGGATGGGTGCCGAAGCCGTGCTGAATATCCTTAAAGCCATGAACCTGGAAGAATTAAGGCAGAAGCTGGTCAAGGATATCAGGTCCAGCGAAGGCCAGAAGCACAAGAAATTAAGCAAACGGTTGCGCATTGTAGAAGCATTCTGGCGCAGCGGCAATAAGCCTGAGTGGATGGTGTTCACAGTTCTGCCAGTGTTGCCGCCCGAACTGCGCCCCATCGTTCAGCTTGACGGCGGAAGGTTCGCCACCAGCGACCTTAACGATCTTTACCGCAGGGTCATCAATCGCAATAACCGTTTAAAGAAACTTATGGAACTGGGAGCGCCGGAGATTATTGTTCGCAATGAAAAAAGGATGCTTCAGGAAGCCGTTGACGCCCTGATCGACAATGGACGGAGGGGCAGGCTACCCAGCGCCGCTACTACTCACAAGCTCAAGTCGTTATCGGATATGCTGCGTGGCAAGCAGGGCCGCTTCCGTCAGAACCTGCTGGGCAAGCGTGTGGACTATAGCGGACGTTCGGTTATCGTGGTCGGGCCGGAATTGAAACTGCATCAGTGCGGTTTGCCCAAACATATGGCACTGGAGCTGTTCAAGCCTTTTGTTATGCGAAGATTGATAGAGCAGGGCTTTGCTCATAACATAAAGAGCGCCCGCAGGCAGGTCGAGCGTGCCAGGTTGGAGGTTTGGGATATACTGGCTGAAGTGATCAAAGAACGCCCGGTAATGCTGAATCGCGCCCCCACACTACACAGGCTCAGTATCCAGGCCTTTGAGCCGATACTTATCGAGGGCAGTGCCATACAGCTTCACCCGCTGGTCTGCTCGGCATTCAATGCCGACTTCGAT
>DBZK01000010.1:0-1118 GCA_002311135.1 Dehalococcoidia bacterium UBA1162 | reverse complement strand
TTCGATGGCGACCAGATGGCCGTCCATGTGCCGCTTTCCCGGTCCGCTGTCCGTGAAGCAAGGGAGCAGATGCTGAGTGTGCACAATATGTTGTTGCCAAGCTCGGGCGAACCGGTCATGACTCCTACCCTGGATATGGTGCTGGGCTGTTATTACCTGACCAACATGAAGCCCATTACCGACGGCACGCCCAAAATGTTCGGAAGCCCCTCCGAAGCTATACTGGCCTATGAGATGTTCAACATCACAGGTGATAGCGTGTACCCTTCGTTACATGAAGAGATCAAGGTGCGTATAAAGGGCACTGAAATAAAAGAAGAGCAGCCCGTGACGGAAGAAGTTACGGAAGCTGTGGAATCTGTGGAATCTGCGGAAACTGCGGAAACTCCAGCCATCTCGGAAATGGAAGAAAGCGTGGAAACCACCAAACAGGAAGAGGAACTACGCATGGCTGGTCCGCAGAGCCGGATCATAAATACCAGCGTCGGCCGCATAATCTTCAACAGGATCGTACCCAGCGATTTGCGCCAGCATGAACCTTATGGCGGATTTTGCAACTTTGCCACGAGCAAGGGGGACCTGCGCCGGCTGGTATCCGAATGCTTCCGCTGGTGCGGCCGTGAAAAGACCGTACGCATGCTCGACGAGCTTAAGCGCGTCGGCTTCGAATATACTACCAAATCGGGCACCACCATCTCGGCCAGGGATATAGAAGTGCCCAAAACCAAGCCTAAGCTTATTGCCAAAGGTGACGAGGATATCGCCATACTGCAAAACCAGTTTAACAGGGGACTGATCACTGATGAAGAGTACGAAACGCAGGCCATAGATGTCTGGACCAAGGTCACTAACGATATTGAAAACGAGATAAAGAAATCGCTCGACAGGTACGGCGGCGTTTACATGATGGCTTTTTCGGGCGCCAAAGGTAATATTTCCCAGATAAGGCAGATGGCCGGCATGCGCGGTCTGATGACTGATCCTTCGGGACGTATCATCCCGTTCCCCATCAAGGCAAGTTTCCGCGAAGGCCTCTCGGTCATGGAGTATTTCATGTCGACCCACGGCGCACGCAAAGGTCTGGCCGATACCGCCATGAGAACGTCGGAATCCGGCTA
>DBZK01000001.1:7799-24349 GCA_002311135.1 Dehalococcoidia bacterium UBA1162 | reverse complement strand
GCGGCGCCGAAGAACCGCTTGGGCGGGTAAAGCGCTACAGAATCGATGCCGCCGGAAAGCGTTCGGCCGCTGGGAGGCATGGCCAGGTTGTAGGAGCGTGTAAGGCGTGTAATGCCGTCCAGCAGGATGACAACATCCTTACCAATTTCGGCCAGCCTCTTGGCCCTCTCGAGCGCCAACTCGGCTACCCGTGTGTGATTTTCCACGGGCTCGTCGAATGTAGCGGATACGACTTCGCCTTTCACCGATCTTTTCATGTCGGTTACTTCTTCGGGGCGCTCACCGATGAGGCATACCATGAGGTGGACATCGGGATACTGGGCTGTGATAGCGTTAGCAATGTTCTTAAGCAAAAGCGTCTTGCCGGCTTTGGGTGGTGACACGATCAGGCCGCGCTGGCCGCGCCCTATGGGGGCCACCAGGTTAATCAGGCGGGCTGAAAGGTTCTTGGGATTATTGCCCTCCAGGTCGAACATCTTATCGGGGAAGGTAGGAGTCAGTTGCCCGAAATGGGGGCGCCCTTTGGACTGGTCTGCATCGAGCCCGTTTACGGTCTCAACGCGCAGCAGGCTGCAGTATTTCTCCCCCTCCTTAGGAGGCCTGGCCTGGCCGCTCACCGTATCGCCATTGCGTAATCCGAACCGCCTGATCTGTGAGTTGGAGATATAAACATCGTTGGGGCCGGGCAGCAGGCTTTCCTGCCGTAAAAAGCCATAGCCCTCGTCCATAATCTCCAGAACGCCTCCCAGTCCCATATAGAAACCGGGTTGTGGTTCGGGCGGTGTTACGAAATTGGCAAGCTTGGTTATCAGATCTTCGCGGCTCAAATCGACATAGTTTTCGAGGCCCTGCGATTTCGCCAGCGCCAATAGTTCTTCAGTGGTTTTAGCTTCAAGTTCCGTTAGATTCATCATGGTATCACCTCAAATCAAGTAATTACTGGTTGTAAAAGCGGGGTTTGTGGATTTCCCCGCAGGAATTATATTTAACTATCATATGTTTTTGACGTTTCCCATCACCTTGCACCAATCATCGAGGAAGCGTGCGCAGCCGGCTTCCGTAAGCGGATGTTTGGCCATCTGCAGCAATACGGCATACGGTACGGTGGCTATGTGCGAACCGGCTTTGGCCGCAGCCAGGCAATGTTGGGGGTGACGTATGCTGGCCGCTATAACCTCGGTTTTAATGTCAGGGTACTGGCGGTAGACCTGTACGATGTCTTCTACCAGCGCCATCCCGTTCTCGCCGATATCATCCAGCCTGCCTACAAAGGGGCTGACATAGGCTGCACCCGCCAGCGCTGCCAGAAGCGCCTGGTTGACTGAGAAACACAGAGTGTAATTTACCTTTATACCTTCTTTGGCCAGGATATGTGTGGCCTCCGTCCCTTCCAACCCGGCAGGTATTTTCACTACTACATTGGAGGCCCATTTGGCTATTTCCCTGGCTTCGGAAACCATGCCCGCCACATCCTGGCTGATGACCTCGGTAGAGACCGGGCCGCTGATAATCGAGCATATCTCCTGCACCAGCTTCTTATAGTTGACCTTGCCTTCCTTTGAGACAAGGCTGGGATTAGTGGTCACACCGCTTATAATGCCCAACCTGGCCCCGTATTTAATATGCTCTACATTTGCTGTATCAAGAAAGAGACGCATATACTTCTCCCATTATTTTTATCCTAAATTCAAGCGGGGCCGCTTATATATCATGATATGGGCAGTGTGACCTGCATACCCTCGACCAGGGTGTCCTTGGCGGCGCCGATGAAACCAACAAACAGCGGATGGGGCCGGTCAGGGCGTGATCGGAATTCAGGGTGGAATTGGCAGGCTACCATCCAACGGTGGTCCTTTAGCTCGGATATCTCAACCAGCTTGCCATCCGGAGAAAGCCCGCTGAAGACAACCCCCTTTTTTTCAAAAACATCACGGTAGTCATTGTTAAATTCGTAGCGATGGCGGTGGCGTTCATATACGACCTCCTGGTTATAGGCTTCAGCCGCCTTGGTTCCGGGAACTAAATGGCAGGGGTAAGAACCAAGCCTCATGGTGCCGCCCTTGCAATCTACGGCACGCTGCTCCGGCATGAGGTCTATAACAGGGCAGGGAGAATCGCAATCGAACTCAGTGGAATTTGCACGTTTATTGCCCAGTGCGTACCTCCCGAACTCGATCATCATCACCTGCATACCCAGGCAAAGGCCGAGATAGGGTATATTGTTATGCCTGGCAAACGAGGCCGACGTTATCATGCCCTCGATACCCCGATTTCCGAAGCCGCCCGGCACGATTATGCCGTGCACCGTACTGAGCAGGTTTTCATTTATTCCCTTTTCCAGGTCTTCCGATTGTACCCAGATAATGTTTACGTTGCGGTCATGGTAAAGGGCAGCATGGCAGAGTGACTCGCGCACTGAATAATAGGCATCTTCCAATTCCACATATTTCCCGACCAGTGCGATATTAATGGACTCTTTGGGCGTCTTCATGCGGGCCACCATCTGACGCCACCCAAACAGGTCGGCTTTGGTGGCATTGAGGCGAAGCCTGCTGATAATAAAATTGCTCATTCCGAACTCTTCAAGTATGAGCGGTACTTCATAAATCGTCTCGGCGGTTACCATGGGTATAACGGCTTCCTTATCCACATCGCAGAAGAGCGATATCTTGTCTCTCAGTGCCTGTGAAATGGGATAATCCGAGCGGCACAGGATTACATCCGGCTGGATGCCTATGCGCCGGAGCTCGTTTACGCTGTGCTGTGTTGGCTTGGTCTTGAGCTCCTTAGTAGTGGCTATATATGGCATATACGTCACGTGGATATACAGCGCATTATCCCTGCCAAGGTCGTTTCGCATTTCACGGATGGCCTCCAAGAACGGCTGGCTTTCGATGTCGCCAACGGTCCCTCCCACCTCCACGATCACTACCTGCGCCTTGGAAATCTGGGCTACCTCACGGATACGGCGTTTGATCTCGTTGGTAACATGCGGTATCACCTGGATGGTGCCGCCCAGATAGTCCCCTCTTCTTTCCCCTGCTATGACCGCCGAATATATCTGTCCTGAAGTCACATTAGAGGCAGACGTCAGGTTAACGTCGATAAAGCGCTCATAGTGACCCAGGTCAAGGTCGGTTTCGGCCCCGTCCGTCGTGACGAAAACTTCTCCGTGCTGGTAAGGCGACATAGTCCCCGGATCTACGTTCAAATACGGATCAAGCTTTTGCACCGATACAGATACGTCACGGCTCTTGAGAATGCGGCCGATGGATGCTACGGCAATGCCCTTGCCAACTGAGCTCACCACGCCGCCGGTCACGAATATATATTTAGCCATAAAAATTTGAAATAAACATAGAGGGGTATTTAATCTGACCCACCACGTTATACCTGTAAATCAATAACATTCTCTCCACTAAACCATACAAAAAAGCGCTTACGCTTATATTGAAAGCTATTAAGTTAAGCCGGGATAAAGTGTACTGCGGGAAGTTTGAATTCAAAGGGAAAGTCTATTGAACCTTAATTTAATTATAGTGATACGAATTTAAACCTGTCAAGTCCGGTGAACATGGCAGGTTGCCTGCATTTTGGAAAAGTAGTAATGTGGAATTAAATGTGATGGGCAGGTCAAAGCTGAATAATAAAGAAGAACACGAGCCGGCCAGGGCAGAAGAACACTATCGCCAGCTCGTGGACCATGTCAGCAGCGGAGTTGTCGTATATGAGACTGTAATTACCGGCAACAAAGGAGTCCTTTACGATACATGCGCGGCAGAAGCCTGTTTAGAGCTCTTTAAAGAAGGTTTTCAATTCGCCTGATGCCCCGGCGTTTCATTTGGCGCTATCAAATGTGCCGGACGCGTTGTACTGGAAGATTTTAATAGCCGGCAGCAGAGTCGGGGATCCCGCAGAGGCTTTCTGCGTAGACTGGTAAACCAGCTTATATTCCTTCAGTTGCTCCAGCGGTACCGGGCTCACGACGGGATCGGTCCCAATGATCTTGTATTGGCCGTCTTTTTGGCTTGAGATAAAGGCTTCGGCGTCGCTATAGTTTTTAAAATTTTTATAACCCAGTATCTCCTTGAAGGCTTGTCCCCCCGGCAGTTGCTGGTCCTGGTATGTCATGACAGTTGTATATTGCGGGGTAACAGCAAGGCCGTCGAAATCATAGAGCCTGACAATCATGGACCTGTAAAATTCAGGGTAAAATACCAGCTTTGGAACGTATTTGTCTCCCTGTTTCTGCCAGCAAAGCTCGTAGAAATTGGTTTCCTCTTTATTGCTGAGGTTCGCCAGCGTATAAAATTTATCGTTGGGGGAGGCCAGCCTGTTTTCTGCAATCACGTATTTTGCGCCCCAGTTGTCCATTATGCCGGCAGCGGAAGCGTCATCCTGAGCCGAGAAAAACTGGACCTCGCCCTTAGTGCCAGTCGTCCCGGGGTTGGAGACGGGTATACGATGCCCGATTTGCATAACCCAATAGCCGTAATCCGCCCATACCGCTATCCCGTATGCGGTCGAGGGATACTGGTAGGCTTTTCCCGCTTCAGGGGTATTGTAATATGAGTAATAGGCATCGGGGCTGCCCAACGGCTCCGGAGAATTGTTTCTAAGCCACTGCATGGCTTCCATCCATGCATCGCTGGGTGTATGTGCAGTGTCCCTGGCCTGCCCAAGTGCGATGGAGGTGCCCGGGGACAGAAGAATAGCTGTTGCGATCAGCACGCTCACCGTTGCTATTAGGCTTCTTCTGGATACTACTTTGGCTTCTGCAATGGCCTTTTTAGCTTTCTTGCCCGTTTTTTCCTGTGCTTTTGGCAGTCCGGGGGCATGGAAAATTCCAATGATATAACCGGCCAGAAATGCTGTTAAAACGGCCAGGCATATGGAAAAATAATAGGAGAAACGCACCTCAGCAAATGCTGCCAGCATCATTATGAGACTCCAGACTGCTACGAAGATGTGCTCGGGGCGACCTTTGCGTATGGATAAATAAATCAATAATGCCAGGCCGGCCAGTCCTGAATAGAAGATAAGGGCCCACTCATTCCAGGCAGAATCCAGGGTGAAAAATCCCGCAGGGAAAAAGATCGATTTCGACTCGCCAACAGTGTTCTGGGTCATACTCCAGGTAAAAACAGTCAGGATATCCGATTTCACGGTTTCAAATAGCTGGGGCGCCAGCAGGTAGACTGCTAAAGCAGTGGCCGCCATAAGGATCACGACCAAAATCAGGTAGTAGATCGGAGGGACTTCCCGTGCGTCCATAATTGCCGAGACAATATTCAAAGCTATTGGTATCAAAATTATGGACGCCAGTGCCAGCAGGGTGATCTTATCATGCCACACAGGGACAACAATAAGCAGCGCAACGAGAAAAGATATGATGGCTGTTTTACTTAAATAATCTGTGGGGAAGCCGCGCAGGTGGTCATTAATGAACTGTATAATGAAAAATGTGAATATTATGAGTACAAACAGTAGAGCGCCCTGCCAGGTGATAATGTAGAACCCGAGGAAAATGCCGGCTATGATGGCGTAAGGCATATGCTCATTGACAGCAGGGAACCCACCCTTTTTAAGGGCCTCATAGGTAAACTCCCTGCCGTATTTTATGGCCAGAATAAAAAACAGTATAAAGCATGATGTGAAGATGACCTCGGCAATATGGTGGTCGGTGTAGCCCAGAAGCGAGCGCAGCAGCAGTTCACCCGGCATCAGGGCAACAATGAAGGCGGCTATCAGTCCTGCCCAGCGGTTCATCAAGGCCTTGCCCAGGAAATAGATGGGTATGACTGTAAGTGCTCCCAATATGGCCGGGATATATACGGCAATGCTATCGACAACCTGGGAAGAAGGATTTAGGCCCCCAAATAATTTGATGGGTATTGTCAGCATATAAACGAAGAAATTGGGCACCCGGTTGATAAAATCGCCGCCGGGGAATATCTGGTACGGGTCGAAGCCTATAAGACGGGGGAAATTCACCACCAGATTGTCGACCAGCCTCAGGTAGTAATAAGCGTCTATGCCGGTAAGTTTTATCCATGGACCGCTGAAAACGGTCTGATAAGGGAGGGCAATTCGGATGAAAAGGGCGACAATGATTGAGGCTGACAGCGAAATAAGCGTGAACAGCCACCCGGGCATAGTATGTTTATTCATGCGGCAGATTGTCCATGGAATGTTCGAATATTTTAACCGAGGAGGTATCCCCCGTACCAATTTTGGACTTCTGGCTGGATGAGTATGCCAGGTGATAATCGTCCAATGCATCGAGAGGCACGGGGCTTACTGTGGGATCTTTGCTCACAATGCGCCAGTTGCCGTTAGGTTGGGATGCTATGTAACTGACAGCCTCGGAGTAGCTGTGGAAAGTTTTCAGGCCGGTTATCTCTTTATACGGCTGCCCGCTGGCATCCTGACGTTCTTCCCACGAGATCACCGCCGTTTCCTGCGGCGTATATTTATGGCCCTCAAAGCAATATAGGCGGACCACCATCGAATTGTAATAGTCGGGATAGTAGAGCAGTGCAGACGTCAGCTTATTATTCTGTAGCAGGTAATATATTTCATAATAGCGGCTTTGAGGCTGCCCGGCTGCATTAGCCAGGGCATTGAAACCCTTGTTCCAGTTGACCGTATAGTCATCAACAATAACATATTTCATTCCCCATTTAGAGCTGATATTATCGGCGGCCTTGGCATCCTGTGCTGTAAAAAAATCCTGTTCACCCATCTGGCCTGAAGCGGGATTGGAAAGAGGCACCCGGTGTGCCATCCGTGATACCCAGTAGCCAAAATCCCACCAGCAAACTACGCTGTAACCCGGAGCATTGCCGGGAGCGGTTGTGTAAGCATAATAATAGCCGGCATCTCCAAAAGGCTCAGGGGAGTTACTGCGTAGCCAGTCAAGGGACTCGCACCAGGCATCGTCGGGTGTATCGAGTCCCTTGGTAGCAACGTCATAAAAGGGCCTGTCACCGCCCGGGAGAGGCCCTGTATTGGGATAGATAGCCAGCAACGCTACCAGGGCTATGCCCAATGCCCCCAGTGTACGGTTTCTGGTTGTCAACCGCTTTTCCCTCGCTGATGCCGACTTTTTCCCCTTACCCTGGACCTTGGCAGGGACTTTACCTGCCGCAGCAGCACTGCTCATTTCGGAGGTTGCTTTTATTCCAAACAGGCCCAGGATCAGCCATCCGCAGTAACCAGCCAGCAGTGAAACATTGATAGCCAGATAATAGGCAAAACGCCGCAAAGCCAGAGCCGCTATAAGCGAAATGAAACTCCAGACAATCAGTGCCACCATTTCAGGTTCACCCTTTTCAAAAGCTTTATAGACAGCGAATACCAATCCTGCCAGCGCCAAGATGGAAGCTGAGGTGTAGTTGCCCCACACTAGCGCCAGAGTAAATGAGCCCTGCTGTAAAAGCAGGGGCTGCAGTTCGGCAACATCTGTTCTGATGTTCCAGAATTGGACCAGGCGGTTAAAGATATCTTTCAACGGTTGCGGACTCATGATGACCAGGGCAAAAAGCACTACGCCCGCCAGCGCTGCCAGCAATATCGGATAATAATAATTCTTAATATTCCGCCGTGACATGTAGGAAGAGATGATGGGCAGGGCTGCAGCAGCCAGCATCGCGATTAAAACCGGTAATCTGGCAAGGACCGTAGAAGGCCAGGGCAATACTACCAGCAGTGTCACGATATATGCTGGACAAAAAGCAAGGACCAGATACAAAGTCGGCTTGCCGCGCAGATGGTCGATAATGGACTGCAGCACCAGCCATATGAAGCTGATCAAGACGAAAAGGAGTGCGCCCTGCCATGACAATAGGTAAAGGCCGAGGCAGATACCTGCTATGATGCTGTAAATGAGCGGCACTATCAGGCGGCGCCTGCCGGCGCTGTCGTGAGGGGGCAATGTTACCTGTTTGCCGGCCTTTATTGCCAGTATAAGGAAGAGCATGAACAAAGCGGAGAAAAATATCTCGAATACATGCGTGTCGGTATAGCCCAGCAATGTGCGAGCAAGGAACTCTCCCGGCATGAGGGCGGTGAAGACCGAGGCTATTAACCCCGCCCATTTGTTGAATAGCGCTTTGCCTATAAAAAATACAGGGAAGACCAGCAGAGCGCCGAGCACCGCCGGGAAATAGGCGGCTACCATGTCGACAATATGCTGGGAAGGTGATCCGCCGCCAAAAAGCCAGCTGAAAAATCCTATGAAATAAACCATAAAAAGCGGTTGGTTCGTCAATTCACTGCCCCCGGGATAAATGTAGTAAGGGTCGAAGCTGCCGAGCGATGGGAAATGATGCGAAAGGTTGTCGAGCAACCTCACATAGAAATAGGCGTCGTTATCGGTGAATTTAATCCATTGCCCTGTAAATACATGGTCCCAGGGTATGCCGATTCGCATCGCAAGCGACGTGAGGAAAATAAGCGCCAGGATGATTGTACAGGCGGCGATCTCGATCCGGGGGCGGTTCATTTATGGGGCGTTCCTTACTCCCGCCAGCAACTGGGTCATACAATTATTGTCCTTGTTGGCTTCGTTGTTCTCGTTGGCTGTATCCACGCATACTGTAACAGGCGTGGCGTATAGATAGCTCCACACGAAGCTTCCGAAGGTTAAAGTACGCTGCTCGCCGGCTGCCAGGGGTGGGATGTAGCCGGAGGTAACCACCGAAGGGCCTACGTACATTTTGGCGCTGGAGGGGTTGGAGGTCACTGTGCCTGCGTTGCCGACCACGTAGTAAACCATGGAGGCCTCGCGGAAAATATTGACCATAAACAGGTCGGCGTGCTCGGTCACCGGTGCTGTTATTTTCACGTTTATAGAATTGGAAGACGTTCCTCCACTGTTAAGTGCAGTTATAGTATAAGTGGTGTCGGCTTTAGGGCTGACCAGTTTGCTTCCCCCGCTGTCCACGCTGCCTACATCAGGCAGAATTATCACCCGGCTGGCCCCGCCGACCTGCCAACTCAGGCTGAGTGGCTGGCCCAGGGTAGCTGTATCCGGAGTGGCTGTGAAGCTATTGATAACCGGTGGGGCGGCGCTGGTTTTTTCGATGGAAAATCGCTTCTCGATAACCTGTTTTCCGTCCAGCGAAATCCTGACCGCATAATCGCCGGTCTGCCAGCCGACATCGGGCGTATTGACGGTGAAGTTAAGGTAGGAGGATAAGGCGACGTTAAATGATTCTGCATGGAAGGGCTTCCATACATTGTTATCGAAGTATAACCACTCGGCATGCACCTCAGATGCCGCCGGAAGCCCACCCACGTTTACCGAGCATATGATGGTCGGCGTATCTATAGTGAAGCTGCTGGACTCATTTTGCGCCTTGCCTGCCTGGTCTACCTGCGTGGTCAGCACCGCGTTGGAAAGCGGCGATGAACAGGCCGAAAAGGCCGGGCAGATAAGGCACAATGCCGCCAGTATAAAGCCAAGACTACTACGAACCATTTAAGTATACCCTTATATTTTTATCTAATCGCTAACCTGTACCAGCCGGGCATCTTTCCAGATAGCGAAATCATTGACGCCCGTTGATCCAGCCTCAACACGCAGGATAAAATAGACCTTCTGTCCCGCATAGTCGCTCAGGTCGATGTCCCAGTTTTCAAACTGGCCGGGAACGGTCATCTGCTTTCCCGGCAGAAAATTAACTGTATCGCTGAGGTCTTTCATGCCGAACTTGAAGGTCACTCCGTCGCTGCCCACGGCATTCGGGGAGAGCCCCACAGTAGCAATGAAGTGGGTCTTAGCCGGCACCTGTATGGCGGCTATCTGGGCAGTGTTAGTTTGCTGGTCTGTGTAGAAGTAGCCCCAATATCCCTGTGTCCATCCCTGAGGCACCTGCTCGGGTATCATCTCCAGGCTGCCGTCCCCCTGTTTTATGAAGCCTCCCTTGGGATTGCTTTCGCTGCCGAAATCCGGTACATCACCGGCGCTGTTCTTCCAGCTAGCCAGGTGCGCCAGCGGAAGCAGGTTGTAATTCATGAGAGGTCCAAGCAATTTGATTATGCAGTTATTGGCCGTGTTGGCTTCATCGATGGGATCTTTGGCGTTGGCGCAGACTTTAACTTCATGGTTGAGCGTAAATACTACGTAACCGCCGGATTGTGCAGGTCCCTGTGATTGGAAATTTGCCGTTATATTTGGGCTGAACCCTCCCGATGCCGCCCCGCTGGCCGCAGCGTTGGTGCCGCAGCTTATCCACTGGTAGCTGGAGAAGGACAGCGTCCTCTCCTCCCCGGGCTTCATTATTTGAACGAAGCTTGTACTGCCCAGGGGTGGAAACAAATTGTCCACAGAGAGCAAGCTGGTGCTGGCCGGTGCGTCAACAGCGCCTATATTTTTGACCTTGTAGTAGATCATGCACCCTTCCAGCCAGGCATCCGTGATTATCAGGTCGGGCGCTCCGGCAACCGCGGCCCCTACGGTAATGGTCAGGTTCTTAGTAGGTGCGCCTGCATCATTTATGGCCGTCAGTACATACTGACTGGTAGCCGATGGTGTGATCGAGCGCGTGCCTGAGGGCGGGACCGTGCCGATTTCCGGTTGAATGGTCACCCTGGTGGCATTGCTTACATCCCATGATAGGGTGACTGATTGACCGGCCGCCACAGTTTCAGGTGTGGCCGCAAAGCTGTTTATTATAGGCCAGCCCGGCTGCGCCGAGAGGTTTTGCACTGTGAAAGGTAAGCTCGACTGGTCCTCCCCGTTGGCCGAGACGTTTACCTGGTAATTTCCCTGCGGAAAGCCGCCCGGGGGTGCTTTCATGGCAAAATACATATACTGTGTGCCCTGCCCCGTCTGGGTGCTGGCGAACATAACGCTGTTTGACAGGCTGGCGACCTCACCGCTCAGATATGTAAGCTTGGCCATCACCTGGGTGTTGGGCGCCGCGTTATTCAGCTTAAGCGACAGGTAAATCGTATCGGCGGAGACTGTAAACGTGTTGGATGCGCTCACAGGCTTCGACTGGCTGTCCACTCCTGTAGCAAGGGTAGCTTCGGTCACCAGCGAAGTCGAAGCGTTGCCGCCGGTATTGATTTTGACACATCCCGGCATCGCAACCGCCATAGCTATGATGGTTAACAATATTGCAATGATCAGATTGCCCGGGCCTAATTTCTTCATACTATCCACCTCTTAACAATCAATTTTAAACACTTAACCGGGATAATCAAAGGTGTTACCAGTTGATTTGCATGCAATTGTTATCTTTATTGTATTCGCCAATAGCTTTGAGACCGTCTGCGCAGATACTGATCGGCAACGTGTAATTGCGTGTGGTGCCGTAGGTCCACTGATAGTTGGGGAAGGCCAGTGTGCGCTCGGAGCCTGACGGCAGGACGTCCACCAGGCTTGAAGCCTTGTTGTATCCCTGGATATACAGGAATGTAGTGCTCTGTTTGGCGGTCACTCCACCGATGTTTTTGATCGTGTAGATGGCTTTATCGCCCTCCACGTGGAAGTCGGTGATGACCAGGTCGGGCTTGTCGCTGATGTAGGATGTCACGTATATATTTACCGTAGCGGCGGTCGTTCCTATGTTGTTGGTCGCTTTCAGGGTATATTCGGTGCTGTTGACCGGCGTGACAATCGTGTTGCCCTGGCCTGCTACGTTGCCGACCCCCGAAATGGTTATATTCGTGGCATCCGTAATGCTCCAACTCAAGGTAACGGACTGGCCCGTGTCGATAGTGTCCGGGAGGGCCTTGAAATAGCTAATGGTGGGGGCCGGGACATTGGCGTTCTGCACGGATTGCACCGTAAACTGCGCCGTGGTGACTTCCTTGCCGTTTAACTGGAGGGATATAGCATATTGGCCGCTCTGCCAACCTCCCGCCGGTGAGGCGTGGCTGAAGGATATGTTCCTGGTCCCGGTTACGGTCGAGGAGTCATTGTATAGTACCTGATTGAGCAGGTTTCCCGTGGAATCCTTGACCAGCACCCATTGTGCCGTTACCAGTGTATCTTCGGGCGCATCGCTTACCGTGGCAGCCACGTAAATATTGGGCGTACTGGCCAGGAATATGCTGGCAACCGAGAGCGGCAGGCCATCGCTGGAGACGGCGGTAGCTGTATTTACATTGCTGAGCGTTGCCGCCGGAGCACCGGTATTAGTGGGAGAGCCGACTATTATACAGCCCGCAACAGGAATGACCATTAAAACTATAGTAGCCAGGATAAATATAGGCCGCACCGCTTTCTTCATGTCTACCGCCTTATAAATTATATTCCGGTCCCAGGCTCTGACAAAGCTGGGGCCGGATTTTCTGGATGGGAAAGCTTCCTATCGCCTTGTCTTGAAAACCAGCACCAGCGTGGAGATAACCAGGATTGCACCGAGAGCGATGGTGACCCAGACCCATAGCGGGGTTGACGGCTCTGCCGGCGCAGGCGCCGCTGGCGCCGGTGCGGGCTCAGTCTGGAAGCTGAAGGTAGCCGACCAGTCAGACGGTATATTCTGGCCGTTTATCTCGGTGGCCTTAACACGCCAGAAATAGCTGGTATTGTAATCAAGCGACCCGGAATACTCGTAGGCCGTGGTCGTCGTAGTGGCTGACACCACCATCTGTTTGAACTCGGGGTCCTTGGCCAGGTCGAACTGGTATTTGGTGGCATTAAACCAGGGGCTCCAGGAGAACTGCGTCGGTTTGACGGGCACACCGGTTCCGCCATTATTCGGGCTGAGAAGCTGTACTCCGTAGTAGGGGGTGTTGACGATGAAGCCGGCTTTGACCGTGAAGCTGCGCGTCTCAGACCAGGGGCTGTCCGCTATCTGGCCGGTGGCCGATTTTACCGAGCGTATCCTCCAGTAATAAATGGCGCCCGCTTCCGGCAGAGAGCCGGGGGGAATCCAGGCAGCCGGGCTGGTGCTGTTCGTGGAGTCCATCTTGATCAGTATGGACCCTGTCACGCCTTGGATCTGTCCTGCGCCTGAGGTGTTACCGTAGTTGATCGCCGGGTTGATCCTTAGCGTGAAGTCCTTGTCTTTGGCTATCTGAAGCTGATACCAGGTGGACAGGCAGAGCTGCTCCCAGGACAGGTCGATCTGCCCGTTGCGGCCGGTCACGGGATCGGCGCTTATCATGAATGTCTCGACGGCAGCGGCTTTCCCGGGGGTTGCCAGAGTACCGGTTAACCGGCCCCATTCGGAGCGGCTGTTCTGAGCTTGAGCGGAAGGCGGCGTTGCGCACAAGGACAGTATGACTGAAGACAGCATTAAAACTGCTGTAAAAATCAATATATAAAAACGTTTGTTCATAATATCCGCCCCACTGTTTTTGATATCATGATATTCGAGCTATGCCGGGGTGTCAACAATTCCCCCGTTATTTGAGCACTTCCCCATATTCGCTTCCCCCTTTATTTTTCTATCGACGCGAAATCCCGGAATATGTCCCCTATGGCGTTTAATATAGACCTGATATCTTTATCGCTGTGTGCCAGGGAGATGAACGCCGCTTCAAACTGCGATGGTGGCCAGTATATGCCCCTGTCCAGCAGGCCCCTGAAGAACTCTGCGAAACGGGAGGTGTCCGACTGCCTGGCCGACTCATAATCGACCACCTCATGGCCGTTGAAAAATACGGTCAGCAGCGAGGATACCCTCGCAACCTGCAGGCTGATCCCGTTATCAGCCGCTGATTTGAGGATGCCATCCTGCAACGCCGACGACTTTTTTTCGAGTTGAGGATAGACATCGGGACGGCCTAATAACGTTATGGTCTCGATGCCGGCCGTCATAGCCAGCGGGTTTCCCGACAGCGTGCCGGCCTGGTAGACCGGTCCGATGGGGGCCATCATTTTCATAATATCGCTTCTTCCGCCGTAGGCGCCTACCGGCAGCCCCCCGCCGATGATCTTCCCCAGGCACGTCAGGTCGGGAGTAACCCCGTACCGCTCCTGTGCACCACCATATGCCACGCGGAAACCCGTTATGACCTCATCGAATACCAGCAGAGCGCCGTATTCTCGGGTCAACGGCCGCAAATTTTCCAGGAAGCCGGGCTGTGGCGGCACCACACCCATATTGGCGGCCACCGGCTCGATTATCACGGCGGCTATCTCCTTTGGATAGCGTAGAAAAAGCTGTTCGACCGACGAAAGGTCGTTGTAGTGCGCTGTAAGCGTATTTTGAGCATAGGTTGCCGGCACGCCCGGTGAGTCGGGAAGGTCGAGCGTCGCCAGGCCGGACCCTGCTGTGGTCAGCAGCCCGTCGGCATGCCCGTGGTAGCCGCCCGCAAATTTAATTATTTTGTCGCGCCCGGTGAAAGCCCGAGCCAGCCGCAGGGCGGTCATGGTTGCTTCAGTACCCGAATTGACGAAACGCAGCATCTCGATGGAAGGCATGGCTGCCGATATCATTTTAGCCAGCTTTATTTCAAGCTCGGTGGATATGCCGAAGCTGGTGCCGCGTTCTGCAGCATGTTTCAACGCCCTGACGACCTCCGGCCGGGCGTGGCCCAGGATGAGAGGTCCCCACGAGCAAACATAGTCGATATACCCGTTGCCGTCGGCGTCGAATATCTTCGAGCCCTTGCCCCTCTCTATGAAGAGTGGAGTTGCTCCGACCGCTTTATGTGCACGCACCGGGCTGTCCACCCCTCCCGGCAGATAGCGCTGCGCTTCCTCATACAGCGCGCGTGACCGTTTGAACTTATCGCCTGGCATATTCACTTGCCCTGTAGCCAGGCGGCCGCTTCTTTGGCATGATAAGTGATGATGATATCGGCGCCCGCCCTTTTAATGGCGGTCAGTATCTCCATCGTGACGGTTTTGCCGTCTATCCAGCCGCGCTGCGAAGCGGCTTTGACCATGGAGTACTCGCCGCTGACGTTATAGGCTGCCAGAGGGTAGTTGAAAGCATCTCGTGCTCTACGTATCACATCCAGGTAGGGAAGGGCAGGCTTGACCATGATCATGTCGGCCCCCTCCTTGATATCCTCTTCGATTTCCAGCAGGGCCTGCCGGGCATTGGCCGGGTCCATCTGGTAGGAGCGGCGGTCGCCGAACTGCGGGGCCGACTGAGCGGCCTCGCGGAAGGGCCCGAAGAAGGCCGAAGCATATTTGGCGGCATAGGATAGTATAGGCATCTGCTCAAAGCCGTTCTTGTCCAGGTGCTGGCGTATGGCCTTGACCCTGCCGTCCATCATGTCCGAAGGGGCGACTATATCGGCGCCGGCTTCAGCGTGCGAGAGGGCCATTTTGGCCAGCAGCGGCAGGGTCCTGTCGTTATCCACGCAGCCGTCCGTGATCACGCCGCAGTGCCCGTGGCTGGTGTACTCGCACAGGCAGACGTCGGTTATGACCAGCAGGCCGGGAGCTGCCTTTTTTATGGCCCGGATGGCCTTTTGAATCACGCCCTGGCGGTCCCAGGCCGATGAGCCTGTTTCATCCTTGCTGTCCGGTATGCCGAATAAAATGACGGCCGGGATGCCCAGCCCGGCTATCTCTTTGACCTCATCTTTCAACCGGTCCGGGGAGAAATGGTAGATGCCCGGCATGGCGCTTATCTCCTGCTTGACCCCACGGCCTTCGACTACGAACAGGGGATAAACCATATCGACTGCATCCAGGCTCGTTTCGCGCACCAGCGCCCTCAGCGCATCCGTGCGGCGCAGGCGTCTTAAACGTAGTTGAGGAAACATTTATACCTCCCTTGCGTAATAATCTTCGATGGCGCTCACCAGTCCGGGTATGGTCTGCACGCGGGCAACTATATCTACTTTCAACCCTGCCTTCATCGCCGCTTCCGCCGTTTTGGGGCCTATGCAGGCGATCTTGACCTTTTCCAAAAGGGACTTTTTGCCTTTCAGTGCCCGCACCAGGTTAGTCACGGTGGACGAGCTGGCAAAGGTGACCATGTCTATTGCGCCTCTGGATAAGATCGCAGCAGCATCCAAAGATGTAGATGCCGGCGCCGTATGGTAACAGGCGATGTCCTGCACGATGCCGCCCATCCCCCTGATGCCCCTCGTTAAATCCTTATCGGCTATATCGGCACGCGGCAGCAGGAACCTTTGTCCGCTGATCGCCATCCTCATGAACCCCGCCAGCAGGCCCGCGCTGGTGTATTCGAACGGACAGTAATCTGGCTTGATGCCTCGCTGCGCCAGCGCCGCCAGAGTAGCCGGCCCGATGGCGGCTATCTTTACGCCGCCCAGGGAGCGTGCATCCTTGCCCAGGTGATTCAGTCTATCGAAGAAGGCCTCCACGCCGTTGATGCTGGTGAAGACGGCCCATTGATAGCGGCCCAGGTGTGCGATGGCTTTATCCAGCCTGGTGAAATCCGTGAGAGGCCGTATATCTATGACGGGCAGCTCCACGGGCTCAGCGCCGCCTTGCCGCAGCAGCTTGCTCAGCACCCCGGCCTGCTGCCGCGACCGGGTTACCAAAATGCGGCGGCCGCAGAGCGGCCTGTTGTCGAACCAGCGCAATTTCTTGCGCAGGCCCGCCACCTCCCCCACCACTATCACGGCGGGCGGGCCCAGCCCTGATTTCTTTACCCTCTCAG
>DBZK01000001.1:7086-7725 GCA_002311135.1 Dehalococcoidia bacterium UBA1162 | reverse complement strand
GACTATATTATCCAGGTTGCCGCTAACCGTCTTCTGCCGCGGCGTGGTGCCGTCCTTGATAACCGCCACAGGCGTTCCGGGCGGCCTGCCGTATTTTTTCAGTTTGGCCGTTATCTCAGATAAATTTTGCATGCCCATGAGAAAGACCAGTGTATCCACGCCCGTGGCCAGCTTCTCCCAGGCAATGCTGGAACCCCTCTTATGCGGGTCTTCATGGCCCGTTACTACGGCGAAGGACGAGGCCATCTTGCGATGGGTGACGGGTATCCCGGCATAGGCCGGCGCCGCAATGGCGGCCGATACCCCCGGGACTATTTCATATGGGATGTGGTGCGAGGCCAGAAATTCCGCTTCCTCGCCCCCGCGCCCGAAAACAAACGAGTCGCCCCCTTTGAGCCTGACCACCGTCTTGCCCTGCCTGGCCTTCTCGACCAGCAGCCTGTTGATTTCATCCTGCTCCAGGACGTGCCGGTACGCGGTCTTGCCGGCGTAAATGCGCTCTGAGCCGGGCGGAGCTATTTCAAGGAGCTCCTCACTCAGCAGATGGTCGTAAATTATCACGTCGGCCTGCGCCAGGCATCCGGCGCCCTTCAGCGTTATCAGTTCCGGGTCGCCCGGCCCGGCCCCAACCAGGTAGAC
>DBZK01000001.1:0-7032 GCA_002311135.1 Dehalococcoidia bacterium UBA1162 | reverse complement strand
GCCCGGCCCCAACCAGGTAGACCGTTCCGGCCCTCAACATCCCTCGGCCTCTTTGATAAGCCTGCCGGCGCCCAGCGAGATCAGCTCCCGCGCCAGGTCGCTGCCTGTCTCTTCAGCAGAATCAGGCTTGCCCCTGGCTGAGCCCCTCAACACCTCGCTGCCGTCCATGCCGGCTATCATGCCGTCGAGCTTCAATTCCTGTCCCTCGATGGTCGCCAGTGTGGCGATGGGGGCCCGGCAGCCTCCGCCCAACTCCCGCAGGAAGGCCCTTTCGGCGGTTATACGTTGCCAGGTCGGCAGGTGATTTACAGGCGAAATAAGGTCGAATATTTCTTTATCTTCCAGGCGGGCTTCCACTGCCAGAGCCCCCTGCCCCGCCGCCGGCAGAAAACTGTCGACGGGCAGGTATTCCGTTAGCTTATCCTCCCAGCCCAGCCGCAGCATAGCCGCCGCAGCCACCATAAAGCCGTCCACCTCGCCGGAAGTGACTTTCCTCAGGCGTGTATCCACATTGCCCCTGATGGGGCATATTTGAAGGTCGGGACGCTGCAGGCGGAGCTGGATGGAACGCCTTAGACTGCCCGTGCCGATCCGCGAGCCCGGCTCCAGTTGCTTCAGCCCTGCTTTAGCTACCAGTGCATCCCGCGGGTCCTCTCTGGCGGTAACGGCGATCAGCGCCAGCCCCTCAGGAATATCCGTGGGCAGGTCCTTGAGGCTGTGTACGGCAATGTCTATTTCCCTGCGCAGCAGGGCCTCCTCCAGTTCCTTGACGAAGGCCGACGTTCCCATCCGGTCGAGCTGCGTGTGCCGGTCGCGGTCCCCGGAGGTCACAATCTCCCTGACGCTGACTTTCAAATTAAGATTTATCGCCCTTATCCTCTCGACGACCGAAGCCGTCTGTATCAGGGCCAGCTTGCTGCGCCGTGAGCCGGCGATGATCCCGTCCCTCATTTATGCTTCTCCGCATCGAGCTGGAAAAGCTCGCTTATCAGCCGGGCATGTTCGCCGTCCCCCTCGGCTTTAAGATATTGAATGGGCTCTTTAAGTAGCTTGTTTACGATCGACTTGGTCATGGCCTCCAGGCTTTCCTGCTCCTCCGCCGACAGCGGCCGCAGCTTCTTGATTGTTTTATTGAGTTGCCTGTCCCTGATCTCCTCAGCCCTGGCCATCAGTGCGCTGACCAGTGGCCTGACTTCGAGCGTCTTCCACCAGTCTGCCAGCCGTATCAGCTCATCCTCAACTATCCCTTCAGCCATGCCTATTTCATTCAGCCGCCCTTCGCGGTTGCTCTCATAAATACTGGTGAGATCGTCGATATTGCGCAGCGAAACGTTGGGTATGCTACCCACTTCCGGCTCAACGTTCCTGGGCAGGGCGATATCTATAATGACTATGGGTTTGCCTTGGCGGCTTTGCATGGCCTTTTCGATCTGTTCGGCGCCCAGCATCCGGTGTGGCGCGCCCGCACAGGTAATCACTATATCCGCGGCAGCCAATTCCTGCGGCAAAGAGTCCAGTCCCACAGGGGTCCCGCCCACCTTCTGCACCAGCGCTGCGGCACGGCGATGCGTGCGGCTGGCGACTGCGATGCGTGAAACGCCGCGGTCCCTGGCTACCTTTACTACTAACCTTCCGGCTTCCCCGGCGCCTATCACCAGCATCCTGCGGTTAACCAGCCTGCCCAGGGCCTCCTCAGCCAGGTTTACAGCTATGGAACTGATGGAAAGGGCGTTGCGGCTGATGCCGGTTTCCTCCCTCAGACGCCTGCCGGCCTGGACAGCGCCTTGAAAAACGCGGCTCAGCAGCAGGTCGGCCATCCCCGCCTTCTCGGCAGCTTCCAGTGCCTGGCCCACCTGCCCCAGTATTTCATATTCTCCGACCACCATTGATTCCAGCCCGCCGGCCACCCGGTAGAGGTGTTTGGCCGCTTCGATATTCTTCAGTATGTAGTTAAAATCTGCGCAGGATACGCCCCCATCCCCAGTCAGAGACTCCAGGAAGCGCAAGCCGGCCTTTTCGAGGGTGGCGCTGTCGCTGCCTGACATGTAGATCTCGGTGCGGTTGCAGGTGGAAAGTATGACGCCGTGGTATATGCAACGGCGCAAAGACGACAATGACTCCGCCAGCCTCTCGACGTTGATCGAGGCCTTTTCCCGCACAGCCAGCGGCGCCGTATTGTAGTTAATTCCGACCAGGCAAAGCTGCATAATATTAATCTTCCGGCTGCTTACCCCGGGGGATTTTCAGGTTTTTAAGCAGCAGGTCCCTGGCCTTTTCCCGTTGGCCTTTCTTCAGCAGCTCGATCATGGAATCGACATCCATGGCGTTCTGCCAGCCGTCAGGCCCTATGGCTATGCCCTGTTTCTTAACCTCGCTGCGGACTTCATCGACTATTTCAGCCAGCTCAGCATATTCGATGCCTATATCCTTCTCCAGCCGCGACCTGATCCTGCGTGCCAGGGCCGGGCTGCGGCCCGCCGTGGATACGGCTATGGTAACGTCCCCGCGCCGCAGGTATGATGGTACGATGAAGGTTGAAAGCTCCCTGTTATCCACGATATTGACCAGAACCCCTCTCAATTTCGCCTCCTGCTCCACCCTGGCGTTTATGCCTGCATCTCCAACAGCGGCGATGGCCAGGCAAGCCCCGCCTATATCCCCGTGCTTATAGCCCCGGCGGACTATGCTTATCTTGTGGCGGGATGCCAGCTCCTCCAGCCCGGCGCAAACTTCGGGGCTGACGACTTCCACCCGGGCCCCGCACTGCAGCAGGGACTGCACCTTGCGCAGCGCGACCTCGCCTCCGCCTATCACCACGCAGCGCCGGCCGCTCAGTTTAAGGAAAACGGGATAGTATGAATTCAATCGTCCAGCCTCATATTATGTATTTGATCCTGGTCTTTTTAAGCTCCCTGACCGTGAAAAGCGCTATATAATCGTTGAGGCCGCAGGCGGCGGATAAACGCCCGATGGCCTCCATGCAGCTTTCTCTATCCCTGCCGTGCAGCATGGCGAAAAGGTTATACTTCCAACCTTCCGGCGCCTTTCTTTCGTAACAGTGGCTGACCTCCTTAAAGGCCGCCAGGCTTCGTCCGGCTCTGTCAACACTATCCGGGCTCGCATACCAGCAGGTCAGGACGTTGCCGCTGTAACCGGCCCTGTTGTGGTCTAGCGAAGCGCCGTAGCGCCGGATGACCCCACTGCGCACCAGGGAAGCGCATGCTTCCAGGAAACCGCCCTCATCCATTCCCAGGTTGGAGGCCATTGCAGCGAAGGGCGCCGGGGATAGCGGCAGGTCCTGCTGAAGCTCGTTGATCACAATTTTTTCGAGCCGGGTTAATTCCAGCCTCTTCGAACTAAGGTTTACACCGCCGTTGACGCCGCCGGTGATTGAACTGTCCCCTCCCATATCGAAATAGGTCCGCAGCTTAAATACCTTTACGGCCGGCAGGGACATGAAGGAGGCGGCGCCGCAGTCGCGGGCTATGCTTTCCACCTGCGCCTCGATGCCGGCTTCCTGCGGCACGGCCAGTGTAAACCACACGTTATATTCATTGTCTCGCACGTAGGCGTGGCTGATTCCAACGTGGGCGGTCATGACTTGAACAGCGCCCTCCAGCTTTGCGCCATCGACTTTCATGGCAGCCAGCGTGCTCCGGTAGCCCAGCCTGGATGCATCCACTATCGGGCCTATCTGCCTTATCAGGCCGTCCGACTTCAACTTGCCCAGGCGCCGCATGACTTCGTCGCCGCTCATATCCAGCTTACGGCCGAGGTCGGCATATGGCGACCGGGTCAGCGGGAATTCCCTCTGCGCCAGGCCCAGCAGGCGGCGGTCTAAAATATCCAGATCCGTATCAAGCATTTACAGGGTCCTCTGTCTGTGCCGGCGGCTGATATATGCAGTAGGGCTCGGCCTCCAGGTAGTTCCCGGTCTCCTCGTAGGCACGCGCCCGGCAGCCCCCGCATATTCTCTTGTATTCGCACAGGCCGCATTTGCCCTTGAGATTACGCAGGTCCCTCAGGTCATGGAACAAAGGCGCATCCTCCCAAATCGTTTTAAAAGGCTGCTCCCTCACATTGCCCGCCTGCACGGTCAGGTAGCCGCAGCCCTGCACCGCGCCCCTGTGCGAGATGAAGCAGAAGCCACTCCCCGCCAGGCAGCCGCGGCTGATGGCATCGGCCGCATGGCCCGGCTTCCCGCTTGCCGCCCTGGCTTCGCCGCCCTTGCCCCGCTGCTTCATGATGCGCACATAGTGGGGTGCGTCGGTGGGCTTGAAGAAAATCCGGCCGCCCATTTTCTCCTGCATGTCATATATCCTGTTGAGGGCCTCCTCGTGCTGCTGCGGCGAGAGCGCAACGCCCTCCAGGCCTTTGCCCCGGCCGGTGGGCACCAGCAGGAAGGGATGAAAAGCCACCGCGCCCAGGTCGAGCGCCAGTGTTAAGAGATTATCCAGGTAACCTATATTCAATTGGGTTAGCGTGCAGTTGACCTGCACCTCCATGCCCGCCTGCCGTGTATTATTTATGCCGGCAATGGCGGCGTCATAGGCGCCGGGCCGGCCGCGGAACTTATCCTGAAGCTCCGCCGAAGGGAAATCCAGGCTCACGGCAATGCGTGTCAGCGGGATTTCCTTTAGCCTGGAGGCCGTTTCCTGCGTTATCAGTGTGCCGTTGCTGCCCATCACTACTCTTAACTGCCTGCCCACGGCATATTTGGCTATGGAGAACAGGTCCTGGCGCATGAGCGGCTCGCCGCCCGTCAATATCAAAATGGGCTTTCCCACCTCGGCTATCCCGTCTATCACCTGCCGGCACTCCTCGGTCGACAGCTCACCGCTGTAGGCCCCGGCTTCCGAAGAGGCGCGGCAGTGGGCGCAGTAGAGGTTGCATCTGCGCGTCAGCTCCCATGCCACCAGTTGCAGCCGGGGTTTAATCATATTGGTTTCTTCCATAATTGCGGGGACCATCTTCAGCTGCCTATTTCAGCTTCGGTGAGATAGCAGGCCGGGTCTTCCGCCCAGATATCGCCGTGGACGGCCTCGGCGCGTACCCGCAGGCTGCCGTTGCACAGGTCGAGATAGCTGCAGCGCGAGCAGCGGCCTTTAAGCAGCTTCTTGCGCTCCCTCAGCCCGGCCAGCAGCTGCTCCGAGGGGTCCTTCCATATCTCGCTGAATTTGCGCCGCGTGACATTGCCCAGCGAATAATGCATCCAGAACTGGTCGGGATGCACCTCCCCGATGTCGTCGATGCAGCCGATCCTGATGCCCGAGTTGTTCCCGCCGTTGGTTTTCAGCAGCTCCATCACCGTGGCCGCACGGCCTGGGTCCTCTTTCAGCAGCTTCAAATACAGGTAGACGCCATCGGCGTGGTTGCCTACCGTTAGGACTTCCTTGCTCATCCCGCGCCTGTGAAGGTCGACGGTATTGCGGCAAATCTCGTCCACGATAGACCTGGCCTGGTCGTGAGTCACGTCCTCTTCCTGCATGCTTCCGCCGCGGCCGGAATAGGCCAGGTGATAGAAGCACAGCCGGTCGATGCCCTCTTCCTCTGCCAGGCCGAAGATGAAAGGGACCTGGCCGTGGTTAAAACGCGTTATAGTCAGGCGCAACGAGACCCGGATACCGAGGGCAAGGCAGTTCCTGATGCCCTGAAGGGCAGCCCGGTAGGCGCCCCTGGCGCGGCGGAACCGGTCATTGGCAACGCCGATCCCATCCAGGCTGATACCCACCTCGGCGAAGCCGACATCCTTAATCCGCCTTGCTTTTTCGGTATCTATCAGCGTGCCGTTGGTGGAAAGGGCCACCCGCAATCCTTTTCCCGCAGCGAAACCGGCCAGCTCGAAAATATCCTCGCGCAGCAGGGGCTCACCACCCGATAAAAGTATGGCCGGTACTTTGAAATCCGCCAGGTCCCTGATAAGTTTCTTGCCCTGGGCGGTATCCAGTTCGGCGGCGTTTTTTTTATCCGTGGCGCTGGCGTAACAGTGGATGCAGCGCAGGTTGCAGCGCCTCGTGCAGTTCCACACCACCACCGGCCCGTTGCCGTTGCCTGCATGTCCGCCGTGGCCTGGCCCGGCCATATGTGGGCCGTAGCGCAGGCTGTCGCCGGGGCTGATCGTATCGCAGAGCAGGCGGGAGATTGAGATCATGGGGTGCTCCCTTTGAGATCGCCCTGGCGCTGCTGGTGTGCCGATACCAGCGCGACCAGTGCCTCGTCCATGAGATGGGCCGCCAGCGGTATGGCCTCCACGAAACGCCCGCTGAAAGCCTCGCGTTTTTTCATCAGGTGGCCGGCGGCATTCATTATGATATCGCGGTGAAGCATGAAGGCCTCTACCGAGTCAGTCAGCGGCAGCCCGGATTCGGCCAGCGTCGTGCCGAAACCGCGGCCGGTTTCACGCGCCAGGGCGATAGTCTCCTCCCGGGCCGAAGGTTCGGTTACATGCCTGACAATCAGTCCCAGGAGCAGGCGTCCCAGCCCGGCCAGGCGCTCCTGGGAAGCCCTGTCCAGCTTGCTGTACCAGGCGGTCGCTTCAAGATGGCTTCTGGCTGTCTGGCGGTGAAGGCGTACCGTATCCTCCATCTCCGAGACCAGGTCCTTAACGTCCAGCACCTTTTGGCTGGAGCTCATGAATTTCAACAGGTCGGATTTGGCGTAGCGCCGATGCCCGCCCGGCGTGATGAAAGCCTTGAGCCTTCCCTCATCGGTCCACTGGCGCAGGGTGGCCTCGTTGACCCCCAGTATGCGGCTGGCTTCTTTTATGGTTACTACGCTATCCCGAATCAAAAGTCCCCTCCGAAAACCCGACTATCTTGATTTGATCTGGTCTCGAAAACCTATAAAAATCTACTAAATTCTACAAAATACTCAATAAAAAAGGAAATGCCCCGTAAATTCCAAATTCCAAACAAATTCAAAAAAATCTAAATTCTAAATTCTAAACTCTAAACAAGTTCAAATCTCAAAGCTCAAAACCATTAATTTATATTTTGGATTTTGTGTTTCGTATTTGTTTAGTATTTAGTATTT
>DBZK01000039.1:54001-98287 GCA_002311135.1 Dehalococcoidia bacterium UBA1162 | reverse complement strand
GCTATCTGGGCATAGGTGCCACCACTTCCCGTCTTCCTCTCTATCTTAAAGCCTGTCTCATTGCTAGAGTTATCCTGCCAGGATAGATTAATCTGGCTCGAGGAAACGGCAGTAGCGGTTAGATTAGAGGGGTCCGCAGGAGGTGGACCTGCTGTAGTGCGGAATTGCCACACGGCCGACCAGGCTGAGGTGCCCGCCGCATTGGCGGCATTGGCCCTCCAATAGTAGAGGGTGTTCCAGCTAAGTCCGCTGGTGACAGCATACTGGGTAACGGTGAGGCCACTTTGATTCAATACAGTAGGAGCAAAAGTAGTAGCGCTGGTTGATAATTGCACTCCATAGCTAGTAGCACCGCTAGAAGCATTCCAGGCCAGCGTGGGAGTGAGGCTTTGGACAGTAGCTCCGTTGGCAGGTGATACCAGAACCGGCGCAACTGGCAAAGTCGGCGCCAATGCCGTGAAGGTGACCGGTATCGTCCACCATTCGGTATTATAGCCGCCGCTGGAGTCGGCGCAACTGAAGGTGTTATGCATGGGTATTTCGAAAAGCCCATTGGGCCTGCCGCTTGTCGTTCCCCAGCTATTGAGCATGATCCAGTACTGCTGGTTGGGATCAGAGCTGTCATCGTTGTAGCCCACGCAGGTCACAGCATGGCCATCCCATTGAGAAGACGATTTCCCGCAGGAGAAACCGTTTGACCAGATGGCAGATTCGCTGCTGGAATTCCACCAATTGGTAAATGCCGGCCAGTCCGAAGACGTCAGGTAAAAGCAGAAAACCACGGCCTGTCCCTGGTTGAGGATATTCTTGATGTTGGCCACTGCCGTTGCATCGGTAACCCCATAGGTCTGAATCTGCTGATAGCTGATGGAGTTTATGGCATAGCTGGGCGACGTGACTATGGATGAGGCAGGCATGGTGGCGCCACTGCTGCAGGACCTGCTACTATCTACAAAAGCGGCATTGGTATTCGACCAGGGAACCGCCTTTTTCAAGGTTGATGCGTAATAATTGACGAAGCCCGGCACTGTGCCGCCACAGCAGGCAAAGCTGCCGGCCGCCCCATTATTATAGTTTGATTCAAAATACTGGATGGACAGCCTATCCTTGATGCCAAGTTGGGCATCTAGCGCCGCCTCCAGCACACCCGTTCCCGCCCAAACCCAGCAGTCGCCACAGCTCCCCTGGTTGCGCTGGGAGGGATTATTATATTGAATATTCGGCAGTACGCTGATGGAAGTCCCCACCGTGCGCCCGGCCAGCCTCTTATCAACCTGTGCATCACGGCCGGCGAATGGCGCCCTTCTATGAAGCTCCGACCACTGTGCCTTTATATCGGGCGTGATCTGCATGGCAGGATGCGCCGAGGGCTGGTCATCCTGAAGCAGCGTGGTGGCTGAGGGATTCCATCCTTCACTGAAGGCATAAGCGCCCGTGTCCGGCGGAACGGCAAGGAAAAATATCGCAAGCAGCAGTACGAATAACATTAAGTGGCTGCGGACGCTCTTAAAAAATCCGGCTTTCATATCGTTTGGCCTGTAAAAAATAATATTGAATTCTCTTTAAAAGGCATGCGCAGTTCAGCCCGTTTTTGTATAGCTCGCTTCGGTTACCTGCCCGTTTTTCTCTGTTCCCGTCCAGGTTATTTTGCCATTGCCGTAGTCGGCCGTTATCTCATTCACATAGTCTGGCACAACCGCATGGCCGACGGTGACGGTCCAGCCCCCTCCAGAATAGGTGACCGAGCTGTAGCCCAGCATTCCCTTGCCGCTGGAACTAGTTTGAGTATAGGCGGCATCAGCTTTAATGAAGGGCGCAGCTTCTGCATGGTGTTGCCCGATAAAAGACATTATGCTGTGCAGTAAGTCCATCTCTGGAGGCTCCTTATCCGGCGGCGCAGCCGCCCCAGTATTACATGCCGCACTTGCCAGAGCCGCGGAAAGCATTACCACCGCCGCCAGGACGGGCAGGACACGTATAAATATACCGCGCCGCATGTTAAATAACTCTAGCTCGTACCCTTGAGCCTGTCAATTTAAAAAAGCTTTTTTTGTATCCGTTGGGGTCATAGTGACCCCTTCGCTCGCTCACCTTATAACACACCTTCAATACCTCAACCTGTTCTCGCATCTGAGCAGGCTTCAGGGCTTTTTTCGCAGCACATCCTGAAGCATTTGTTTATCCAGACTTAAATCTGCCACAAGCTGCTTGAGTTTTCTGTTTTTCTGTTCCAGTATATTCAGCCTTCTTACCTCTGGAACTCCCATGCCGATATATTTCTTTTTCCAGCGGAAAAGCTCTGTTCACAGATGCCCATCTTTCTGCATACCTCGGGGACAGGTGTCACCGTTTCAGCTTGTCTCAAAGCGAAGGCAATTTGCTTTGCCGTGTACCTGGACTTCTTCATGGGACGATCCTCCTTAAAACATATTAATCATCCCACAAAACTCGCATTTCGTCTGGACCAGTTTACGGGGAGACGGTCATGGAATAACTTAATTTTTATCGTTCAGTGCCTTTCGCATATCCATAGAAATATTATATCTGTTGACATATAATACCCGCGGGACTATTATTCTTTTATAGCTCGTAAGTGATATTGTAAACTATGAAGAAATTAAGTGTACTGGTAGTGGATGATGAAGAGCGCATTATCAATTTTCTCAGGTCCAAGCTAAGGGTTTCAGGGTACGAGGTTTTAACTGCAAGCAACGGCAAAGAGGCTTTCGAACGCTTCCATAATTACGGTCCCGACATAATCGTCCTGGACCTCGTAATGCCCGAGATGGATGGTTTCGAGTTTCTCAAGGAGCTACGGACGTTCTCTCAAGTTCCGGTTATAATACTGAGCGCCAGGAGCGAGGATGTCGATAAAATTCAGGGGCTCAACCTGGGCGCCGATGATTATCTCCCCAAGCCTTTTAACCCCAACGAGCTGATCGCCCGCATCGAAGCCATCAGCCGCCGCATTGTGCAGGATCAAAAAAACAAGCCTGTCGACACGTTTGTATTAAAAGATGTTCATGTCGACTTCAAGGCCCACAGCCTTTTGGTGAGAGGCACAGAGGAACATTTAACCCGTATCGAATGGCTACTGTTGGCGGAACTGGTTCAAAATACGGGCCGGGTTATTGCCTATGAGGACCTGCTCAGCAGGATCTGGGGGCCGGAATACCGCAATGACATTCAAATTCTGAGGACCTGGATCAGCAGGCTGAGAAACAAGATCGAGAATAACCCGGAGCAGCCCGAATATATCATGACTGTGCCCAAACTTGGCTATATGTTCAAACAACAGCCCACATAACCCCCCCCCTCTATCATCTTCAACCAACGCCTGCAGTTTCCACTTCACATAAGTCCCGCTAAATGACATGATTATTTAATACTTTTGTGGGGCATTTTATGCTTTTTTAATCAGGTGGAGATTACTATTATTTGCATCAGTTGGGTCAAGGAGAAACACAAAATATTCTGAACTTGGGGTGAAGGGGCCAGGTAACTCAAAATATATTCTTCAAGAATAGGAGGAAGCTATGGTAATACAAAGAATGACTGCAACGGGCGCAATGCCCGACCTTGCCGGACGTGGAGAGAAGCCGGGTAAGTATCCCGTCACGGCTACAAGGTTACCGGTATGCTGGAGGACTCCTAATGATAGCCTCCTGTGGTCACCCATCATCGAAATGTACTCGGATAAGGATAAGATAACCCTGCGTGTAGAGGTCCCGGGCATAAAAAAAGAGGATATAAATATCGACATCGTCGGCAATAACCTGGTGATCAAGGGCGAGAGGAAATCCGAGTCTTGCTCAAAAGCCAGGGATTATATTCAATGTGAGATGTCCTATGGCAATTTCTATCGTTCGCTGCCGCTGCCGTCGGAGGTCCGCAAATCAGGGATCAAAGCCAACTATTGCGACGGTATCCTGCAGATTGACCTTCCCAAGGACCACAGCAAGAAGTCGAAGCCGGTAGGCGTCAAGATTTCCGCCGGCCGTCCCAAAGCTAAAAAATAATATTTGCTTAACGGTATAAATTAATGATAAAAATAACGAAAATATTTAGGGAGGAAGCATATGAAAGCATTTACTGAGCTATTTAAAACCGGAGATTGGAAAGCGGAGAAACACGTACCTGTAATCGAATGCGCCGATAAAATCAAGGCCGGCGATATGTTGTCCATCAAGGTCTCGGTAGGCAAAGAGGTTGCCCATCCCAATACCACCGAGCACCATATCCGCTGGATCTCCGTATATTTCCTGGCCGAAGGTGAGAACTTTGCCTATCAACTGGGGAATTTTGAGTTCACGGCGCACGGCGAATCCACACAGGGTCCCAATATGGGATCTGTGTACACCCAGGCTGAAGCGGCCTTCTCTATAAAGCTCAGCAAGCCGGGAACAATTTACGCTTCCTCGCTCTGCAATATTCATGGCCTGTGGCAGTCCGAGAAACAGATTGCGGTCAGCTAAACTATTTGAAGATTGTCCAGCCCGGACGGATGTAAAACATCCGATATATAGGAGATAACCGCATGTATAAAAATATTCTGGTTACACTCGATGGTTCTGAGCTGGCTGAGACTTCTGTGCAGCATGCGGAGACCATTGCCGGAGGCTGTCAGTCCCCGCAGGTCATATTAATGCGGGTGATCGAACCCGTGTGGATACCCTACGGGGACACCGTGCCCGGCCTGTCGTTAATGCAGATATCCCAGTTGGAAAAAGACGAAAGGGCAGCGGCGGAAAAGTCGCTCAATAAGACAGCCGCCCGGCTGACCGTCGCCGGAATTAAAACCTCGGTGAAGATTATGAACGGCCTGGCCGCTGAAACCATTGTCGACTATGTCAATCAAAATAATATTGACCTTGTAATAATGGCCACACATGGACGATCCGGCTTCAGCCGCTGGATCTGGGGCAGTGTGGCCGACAGGATTTTGCATGGCGTCTGCGTGCCGGTTTTGATGGTGAGGGTAACCGGCTGCGGGAACCTTTATAAAAAATGATTCTCTGTTTAATAAGCGAAGCGATGTTAATAATGCATGTGGGGCACGATTATCTATGAAATTGATCATTTTCGACCTGGACCAGACACTGGTTGATTTTATCTCCCTGCACGAAGAAACGGTCCGACGTCTCTTCCAGGAGGAATTCAATGTAGATGCACGGTTGACGGCCATAGATTTTTCGGGCCGAAGCCTGACGGACAATGTCGCAGAACTTGCTAGGGCTAACGGCATTGACGGCGGCAGAGTGCTTGGCCGTATGGATGATATATTGGCCTCATACGAACGGATATTTTCTTCCCTGATGCCGCCCGATCCGTCCAGGTATGTTTTGCCGGGAGTCCGGCAGTTGCTGCAGCGTTTGACGGAGGCCGGGCATTTGATTGTGCTGTATACCGGTGACTCACGCGCAATCGCCGATAGAGTGCTTTCGGCAACCGGGCTGGGCAGATATTTTAAGTTTGCGGTTTATGGGACCGAATCCAAAACCCGTTTGGAAATGGCCCGGCTGGCCGTCCGCAAAGCCGGGGAACTTGCCGGAACGAAGTTTTCAGGAAAAGATATTGTGATAATCGGCGACTCCCTCAGGGATATCGAATGCGCCAGGCAGCTACCTGCCCTGTCCATCGGGGTTGCTACTGGCGTTCATTCAGCGGACAACCTTAAAAATGCGGGGGCCGACTATGTATTTAAGGACCTAATAGATACGGAAAAAGTGATGTTGGCTATAGAGAGCTTTCAACACGATAGTATCCCTTTAATAAAAGGTTAATGAATCTGATATGAAGCAAGAACCGAGAAAGCAATCGAAGAGCAAGGCCGACATCGGCCCAGCCCGTGAGCCGGGGAAAAAACCGGTAATTAGAACCGGTTTAAGAAAGGATGGACATGGGCCAAAGGCAGCCGAGGGGCGTGCGGATCTGGAGATTGACCTCCTTACTCAAATTAAGGATGTGGTTATCTGCCTGGATCCTGACGAGACAATTTTTTGCTGGAACCATGCAGCCGAGAAGCTATACGGTGTTAAGGACGAGCAGGCAATGGGCCGCAACTACCGGGAGTTTTTCAGGACCGAGTGGATAGAGCCGATCGATGAAAGCGACGCCCTGCAGTCATTAGAGAAGTCAGGCTACTGGCAGGGGGATAATATACAAATCCTGAAAAATGGCGACAGCATCTTCGTAGAATCGTCGCTGTCCGTGTTAAAGGGAAAGCGCCATAGGGTGGTAGGCGTCCTGGTGGTGATCCGTGATATAACCGCCCGTAAGCAGGCCGAGCTGGCAAGGGTGAAGCTGCATCAACAGATCGTAAAACAGCAGCAGAGGATAGAGGAATCGTTATGGACGATCGAAAAGGAGAGGAAACGCTACCGGATCATAGTTGAGAACGCCTTCGAAGGTATATTAATGGCTGATCCGGAAGGCCTGATTACCTTCGTCAACCCCCGCATGGCTGCTATGCTTGGCTATAAAATGGATGAATTGATCGGCAGGCAGTTCCTCGATCTCGTCAGCAGCGAAGAAGTACCGTTGATAAAGGTCAGACAGCAGCAGCGGCGTGAGGGCATTGTTGAGCAATATGACCTTAAAATGGTGAAAATGGACGGCTCTATTATCTGGACCATGAACAATTCTGTTCCCCTTTTCGACGGGGAGAAAAAATTTATCGGCTACCTGGCCATATTTGCCGATATCTCGCAACGCAAGCAGTTGGAGCTGGAAAGGGAAACCATCCTGCGCACGGCCATGGATGGTTTCTGGCTGGTGGACTTACAGGGGCGTTTCCTTGATGTCAACGATGCTTATTGCGAACTGATCGGTTACAGCCGGGAAAAGCTGCTGAATATGAAAATACGGGACGTAGAGGCCAGGGATACCGAAACGGATATAGTCCGGCGTATTGAGAGATTAATAAATACGGGCGCAGAGCGGTTCGAGACCAGGCACAGGTGCAAGGATAGCGGGACTATAGATATAGAAGTCAGCGCCAACTATATCGATATTCATGGCGGGCGCATCTTCGTGTTCCTGCGCGATATCAGCCTGCGTAAGGCCATGCAAGCCGAGCTTGTCCACCTGGCTTCCTTTCCCGAGAGCAATCCCTTGCCTGTAATCGAGATGAGCATGGACGGCCATGTGATTTACATGAACGGTGCAGCGCGCCGCGCATTTCCGGATATGTCTGCCCTGGGAAGCCGACATCCCTTCCTCGAAGGTGCAGAAGAGATGGCGAGTGAAATGGAAGATGAAAGTAACGTTCTCACACGGGAAGTCCAGGTCGGCGAGTCATGGTACGAAGAAACCATATGTTACGATAGTGTAAACGGCACGGTCCGATTTTATGGCCGTGATATAACCGGGCGCAAGAAAGTCGACCAGTTGAAGGATGATTTCATCGGCATGGTTTCACATGAGATGCGCACGCCGCTGACAGTTATTGTGGGTGCGTTGGACACGCTGGCACAGGACGGCGACAGGTTGCCGAAGGCCGATCGCAAGCAGTTGCTGGAGGATGCCGCGGTTGAATCGGAACAGCTCTCGCACATCCTCGATAACCTGTTGGAGCTGTCTCGCTCGCAGGCCGACCGCCTTAAAATATCCCATCAGACCGTGGTGATCTCCGACCTTTTGAAAAGGGTGGTAGGCAAGTTCGGTGGAGAGTCCGATCACCGCTTCATTCTGAAAGTGAATGACAGCATACCTGTTGTGGAGGGGGACGCCTTACGGATTGAGAGGGTCATTTTCAACCTGGTGCAAAATGCGCTTAAGTACTCTCCCGCCGGCAGGCCGATAGAATTATCCGCCGACAGGCAGGACGGATTCGTGAGGGTGGGCATAAAAGACTCCGGCATAGGCATATCCAGAGATGACCAGGCCCGGCTGTTTAATCCATTCCAGCGCGTTGGCAGGGAAAAGAACGACACATCGAGGGGAATCGGGTTAGGACTGGTGGTATGTAAACGGCTGGTCGAGGCGCACGGAGGACAAATCTGGCTGGAATCTGAAGAAGGTAAGGGGACTACCGTATTTTTTACGCTGCCGATCAGTCTGGCAGGGTCATAGAATTCGTCTTAAAATTAAAACCCGGGGCAAATGAACCATCCCTAAAAATATCCAGCATAAATTGACCTATTTTTACTTTACAACCACATAACCACCTTTTATCATATGCCCCGGTGAAAATATAGTATCAGGGCGGATATTTAATTTTCATAATTTTGCGGCCTAAATATTTAATGTTTATAACATTTCAGGTATGCGATAGGACGGCCACCAGCCCGTCCATCCTGGCCCGCGGTTGGCCAATTGTAAATAAGTGGCTTTCAATTATTACCGATGTTTAGCCGACATTGGAAAACAGCTTATAAGAAGTATCCACAGGCGGCATCTTTGGTTCTACTGCTTCTTCTGCATCGATAAGCTGGCCGTAAACCGGGTCCGACTGCCAGCCGTCGATGTGCAGTTCCCTCTTGGCGGCGGCCTTATACCTGTTCCAGTCTGCACTGAGATAAAGGAATATCTGCTGTGCCGCCCTTGAGCCTTCGCCGTGTATATGGTCGATCTGGTAATAATTGTGGGTCATATCCTTGATCATGCGGATGACCTTGATCCTGTCGGCAGTCGGTATGCCGGCCTTGCCACCCAGGTATTTCTCAATATAGTCATGGATCTCCGGGTTTTTCCAGTCGCGATAGCTTGGCACAGTGGTGGCTACGCCTCCGCATATGTCCTGAGCCAGCTTGCACATCTCGTGGAAATTATCGGCAAAGGTGAATTTGGCCGAGTTGGTGAGCATAAGGTCCGGCACCATCATGCCTGATGCCTCATCTTTAAAGCCCTTGATGCATGACATTTCGCCCAGGGAGGCAACAGTTTGTGTAATCATGGCCATCCATGCCAGCTTGTTCTTTATGTGTTCGTATTTCTCGAGGCCGTTATATTCGGTTATCAGCCTTACGGCGCCGCTGAGCTTCTCCAGTTCGCCCACCATCTTGCAGGTGCCGAAGAGACGATGGAAGCTGGCAAAGCCGTAGGTGATATCCCGGGAGAACTGCCATTCACCGCACATAAAGACCCTATCCCATGGTACAAAAACGTCATCGAAAATGATCAGGCACTCGGTGGGCTGGAGTTTGGCAGCGTGCGGATAGTCCCAGGCTGCCTCCTCGCCGTAGCTGCGTGTGACAGGCTCAACGGCCAGCAGTTTGATGCCTTTTGTTCCCAGTGGGATTGCAAATGAGAGCGCGTAGTCCTTATCGTCTTCGCCATGAGTGCGGCAGGGCAGCACAATGGCCTCGTTGGCGCACGGGGTGGCGCTGATATGAATCTTAGCACCCCTGACAATAATGCCGTCCTTCTGCTTATCGACCACGCGGAGATAGAAATCCTTGTGTTGGACCTGCTTGGATGGATGCAGGCTCCTATCGCCCTTTACGTCGGTCATGGCACCTGTCAGGCCGATGTCATTCTTCTGAAGATATTTACGGTAGTTTTCAACGCGTTCTACGTAATGGGTCTTCAGCGCCCGGTCCATTTTGTTGGCTGCCAGGGTGGCTGCTGCCAGGGCGTCCACTCCCATGCAGTGCACCAGGAAGCCGCCGCCTGAGCGTATGCCCTGGATAAAGCATTCTCGCCGCCTGAGCAGTTCTTCTGAGGTACGGGGCGCGGTAAGCAAAAAATTGATATCTTCGCCATCCTCGTCCCTGGTTACGAAAAGATCGCGGAATCGTGGATCGTGCGGTATGCTGTAATCCATAGCTGCCGACCGTACCACGGTGCGAAGCATGGGATGAGTCCTCACATCTTTCACGCGTTCTCCCAGACAATAGACAACCCTTCCATCGTCAAGGCTTTCCAGATATTGTTCTACTGTTCTTATCATGCCGGGACCTCCTTATACTTATGTTCATATGTTAAAATTAAGATGCCTTTTGCAGGTAAAGACATATTTCCAATATTAGCCTTTAGCTATTTTACAGTCAAAGCCGCCTCAAATTAATAAGTTAGCAAACCGGAGCTGACCGCAAGATGGACCATACTAAGATTTTCCTTACCGACAGCGAGTTTGAGGAGCTGTTCGGATCGCAGATCTCGCGTATCGTAAGGATACTCAATGAGACTGCCTCTAGTGTCTGCCCGCCCTGCGACGGCTACTGCTGCAAGAATATACATTGCGGTCTTTATTCAGAGAAGTTCAGCACCTGCCCGATTTATGAGATCAGGCCCAGGGAATGCCGCTATCATTTCTGCAACGATGTCTTCACACGTGCGCCGCTCAGCAAAGAGGAAAAGGACATGATGGTGCAGCCGGTGGAGGAGCTTATCTGCGAAAACAGGGGAGATATTGCGCGCCTGTTCTTCTTGTTCCCCGAGTTTCCGCTGGACGATAAAGGACTGGCCGCCAGGGGCATCAAAGAGGCGGTGGACCGCATAAAGAAAGACTTCGAAGAGGGCAGGCTGGACCAGCCTTCGGCCTTTTCCCGCTTGAAAGATCTCTGCAAAGGCTAGCCTTTTTAACACAGCCTTGCATCGATTTAAAGAATCAAGGCCATTTTGGCGATATTAAGATATTGAACGAGGGAGGTTTAATTATGAAAAAAATTGTTGCCGAATTCAAGGAATTTATCATGCGGGGCAATGTGGTGGACATGGCCATCGGCATTATTATCGGTGTTGCCTTCGGCAATATCGTTACATCCCTGGTGAACGACGTAATAATGCCGCCCATCGGGCTTCTTTTAGGGAAGGTAAGCTTTCAGGACCTGTATATAAACCTGTCCGGTAAAAGCTACCCATCGCTAAGTGCCGCCAAAGCGGCTGCCGCACCCACCATAAATTACGGGCTGTTCCTCAATACTTTACTGAATTTCCTCATCGTTGCTTTCGTGATATTCCTGATAATCAGGCTCTTTGAGCATGCCAAGAACCGGGTGGTAAAGCCGTCGGATGTGGCCGAGCCTCAGACCAGGGACTGCCCCTACTGCCTCAGTACTATACCCTTGAAGGCGTTGAGGTGCTCGCATTGCACCTCGAATCTGACCTAGCAACAGGAATTGCTAAATATCCAGCCCGCCGGATATGGCGATGCCGCCGCCTGCGATATAGGATGCCTTATCCGATGCCAGGAAGATAACCAGCTCGGCTATTTCCTCCGGTCGTGCCATCCTGCGCAGTGGGACTGTGGCTTCGGTTTTCTTCATCAATTCCGGGTTTGAGGTGAATTCCCACAACATGGGCGTTTTGGTCCACCCCGGGCACACGGCCACGATGCGAATATTGTAAGGAGCGTATTCCTTGGCGGCCGAGTTGGTCAGGCCGACTACGGCGTGCTTGCTGGCACTGTAGCTGTTTAGCTTGCGGAGTGCCCTCAAGCCGGTGATGGAGGCATTATTTACAATCACCCCGCCGCCCTGCTTGAGCATCACGGGTATCTCGTTTTTCATGCATAGCCAGATGCCCTTCAGGTTAGTATCTATTTGAGCGTAGAACAGCTCCTCGCTTTCGTCGGTCAGTTTCTGGAAGACACCGGCCAGGCCGGCATTGTTGAAGGCGATATCCAACCTGCCGTAAGTGGCAACCGTCTTCTTGACCATGTTTTCCACCTGGGCGGCGATCCTGACATCCGTTTGAACAAACATGCCTTCGCCGCCGGCGTCTTTAATCATCTGCACGGTCTCTTCGCCTTCCTTGATGCGCCGGTTGGCGACCACCACCTTTCCGCCCTCTTTGCCGAACAAAATAGCAGCGGCGCGGCCGATCCCGGAACTGCCGCCGGTAACGATTATAACCTTATCTGTGAATGTGCCCAAAGTGAACCTCCTGAAGATACTATTTCAATTGAAAAAGCCGTTTTATCGACTGGACGCTAGACCTAAAATTGGCGTCAATATATTAGCATTCTGCAGACGGATAAGTAAAGAGGCTCGAAGCTGATATGGCGTGACTCCGGCAGGCACTGTCTAGGACGGCAAAAGGCGGGCGATGGATATTATTTCTTGATCAGCACCTGGTTGAACATATAGGCTTTGATGCGTTTGGTGTAGGCCCGGTAGTTGAAGGACGTGTTGTCCAGTATGTACTGCTGTTCGAAGCCCAGCAATATCGAGATGAAAACGGTGGCCAGGTAATGCTCGTCCACGTCCTTGAATTTCTTCTTATGCTTGCCTTCCTTGAGGATGGATTCCAGCGTCTCGCGGTAGCCGCGATAAAGCTTGCTGAGGATGCGCTGCATGCGTTCATTGAACTTGATCTGCGTCATAAAATCGTAGGTCACGTAGACATATTCCCTTTCCTTGATCACCAGGTCAAAGGCCTGGTCCATGAAGATGTCCAGCTTTTTAGTGGGGTCCGGCACGTTCTCGATGGTTTTTTCCAGCGAAGTGCGGATATCCTGCTGCATCTCCCTGAGCAGAGTTACCAGCATGTTCTCCTTATCTTTAAAGTAGTGGTGTATCAGGCCGGATGAAACGCCGGCCCGCCTGGCTATATCCATCATGGTGAAGTTGTAATATCCCTTTTCAGCAATGACCTCGTAAGCGGCGCCGGTTATCTGCTTCTTCCTGATAGCCGCGATCTGCTTGCCCTTTTGCGTACGGTTAAGCCTGGCGACCCTGTCCGACGGCCTTTGCACGGCTGTTTTCATTTTTTTTACTGTCATTGCAAAATCCTCTTAATACGGTTATATTTTGTTAGGCCGATGGTATAGTCCGGCAGGTTATAACAGCGGAAAAGGGGATGGTTGTTATTGCATAACCGGTCAATCAATATTAGATATAATATATCAAATCTGCAAATATGTGAAGATGTTGCGATAATTCGCAAGGGAATAACACTAAGCGATGGGAGGCGAAGATGTTGAAGAATGTAGTGGGTCTGGCCCTGGCCGGCCTGATAATGCTCTCCGGCTGTGCAGTCAATAATCCGGCGCCCAAGCTTCGTATCATCACTGAGGACAATCCGCCCTTTAATTTCACCGATGAAAAAGGTGCCGTAACCGGGCAGTCCACCGAGATCGTCAACCAGATATTGAAAGCTACCGGCAGCAATGCGTCCATCGAGCTCATGCCCTGGGCACAGGGCTATGACCTGACGCTCAATGACCCCGGCACTGTTTTGTATTCCACCTCACGTTTGCCCTCCCGCGAGAACCTCTTCAAATGGGTCGGGCCAATCGGTTTCGACGATAACTACTTTTATACCAGGCGCGATTCTAACCTGGTGATCAACTCGCTGGACGATGCCAAAAAGCTGAAATCTATTGCCGTCTATCAGGACGACTCCAACCAGGTATATTTATCCTCGCAGGGCTTTACCAACCTGGATGTGAGCGAAAATGACACGCAATGCATCCAGAAGCTGGTGAGCGGCCAGGTCGATGCCTGGCTGGGGCCTGCGCTGGGGATGCCCTTCGTGGCCTACCGGGCCGGCGTCAATCCTGCCGAGATCATCTCCGATAAATACGCGGTCAGGTCCGACTATTACATTGCCTTTAATAAAGCTGTTCCCGATAGCACGGTGCAAGCGTGGCAGAAAGCGCTCGACGATCTAAAGAAGGAGGACAGCTCCGGCGGCATGAGTGCTTACGAAAAGATTATCACCAGCTATGCCCTGCCGCAATATGCGGATAGCGCCGTCTCGCGTGATACAGTCATTCAACTGGTCAACAAGACAGCCGCCGACATGGCCGCCGATGCGCCGGGAACCATCGCCAAAATAAATGCCCAGCAGCCCCCTTATCTTGATCAGCAGAACCCCGCGCTTTACGTCTATGTCTTCGACAACCAGGTGGTCGAGGTGGCGAATGCCGATAACCCGGCTGTGGTCGGCCGCGATTTCAAAGGCGTGCCGGATATGGCGGGCAAGCTATTCAGGGACAACATTGTCGCGGGTGCGCTGGCCAATGGCACGGGTTGGGAGGACTATGTCTTCACCATGCCGGGCCAGATAGGCCTTTTCTACAAATCGGCCTACTATAAGCTGGTAACCGGCTCGGACGGCAAGCAATACGTGGTTTGCTCGGGCTGCTACGTTGCTAAAAACGAATAGTTCCGGCCCGTCACAGGGCTAAAATGCCGGCGTCCAAGTCCAAAATCACCCCCTGTTGACTTGTAGTCAATCTGCCTGTAAAATAACCTTTGCATTGCGCTTTTTTTGTATTAGATTGAAGGTGAGATAAATTGTTGATATCTGAGAGCCGTAAAACAAACTACATCGTCATCGAGAAAGACAAATGCAAAGCCTGCCTGTACTGCATTTCGGTATGTCCCAGGGAAATAATCGGGATATCTAAAGAAATCAACCGCTTCGGGGTCAATTACGCCGAGCTGATTGCGGAAAAAGCTTTCATTTGTACAGGGTGCAAGGCCTGTGCCATCATGTGCCCCGACCTTGCCATCACCATATATCACCGCAGCAGCCCGGACGACGATACAACATCCTGACCGGTTTAATCATCAAGGAGCCGTTTATTGCCTGAGAGAACCCTCATGGGGGGTAACATTGCCATAGCTGAAGGCGCCATTCTTGCCGGATGCGGCGCTTATTTCGGCTATCCCATCACACCGCAGAACGATCTGCTCGAGCATATGGCCAGGCGTATGCCCGAGGAAGGCAGGATTTTCCTTCAGACCGAGAGCGAGCTGGCCGCCATCAATATGGTTTACGGCGCGGCCGCAGCCGGCTTCCGCTCCATGACCTCCACCTCCAGCCCTGGCTTCAGCCTGCAACAGGAAGGTATTTCCTATATGGCCGGTTCCGAG
The DNA here is from genome assembly GCA_002311135.1 of Dehalococcoidia bacterium UBA1162. Taxonomy (GTDB): domain Bacteria; phylum Chloroflexota; class Dehalococcoidia; order GIF9; family UBA5629; genus UBA1162. The sequence goes on along the minus strand of DBZK01000039.1, from coordinate 83,519 downwards.
ATGCCCGCGGTGATCGCCAATATCATGCGCGCCGGTCCCGGACTGGGCAACATAGGTGGAGCTCAGGGCGACTACATGCAGTGCACGCGGGGTGGCGGGCACGGCGATTATTACCTGATAACGCTGGCGCCGTCATCGGTGCAGGATATGCTGGACTTCACCATGCTGGCCTTCGAGTTGGCCGATAAGTACCGCAATCCGGTGCTGGTTATGGCCGATGGTTTCCTGGGACAGGTGGTCGAGTCGGTAGTGATCAGGGACCGTGTCAAGAAACTGCCCGAGAAGAGATGGGCCATCACCGGCGCCGCCGGAAGGCCCAAGAATATAATCAACTCCTTCGAGATGAATCCTATGGATCATCCTGCCAGGATCAAGCTGATCCTGCAGAAATTCGAGAGGATGCAGCGCAACGAAGTCCGTTACGAAGGCCTCAACCTGGAGGACGCTGATATCGTACTGGTGGCCTACGGCAGCGTGGCCCGCTCGGCCATGACCGCCATGCAGGAAGCGCGGCTGCATAAAATAAAGGTCGGCCTGCTGCGGCCGATAACGGTTCTGCCTTTCCCCTACCAGCCGCTTTCGGACCTGGCGGGGCGGGGCTGTAAATTCGTGGCGGCCGAGATGAGCGGAGGGCAGATGGTAGAGGATGTCCGCATCGCGGTGGGCAACCGCAATGAGGTCAAGCTGGTCAACTCCTGGGGCGGCGTGCCGCTCACAGCCGACGAGATATTTGAAGCTATTGATTTGCTGGCATAGAAGAAGAAAGATATGAGAAAAGCAAGCATGGACGGATTTGAAGATATGATCTTCGGCAGGCCGGAGGTCATGGAAGACCGGCCGACGCATTTTTGCCCCGGCTGCGGACACGGCATCACTCAGCGCCTCATCGGCGAGGTCATCGACGAGTTGGGCATACAGGAGCGTGCGGTCTGCGTGGCCTCTATCGGCTGCACGGTCACAGCCTATGCCTACTTCAAGGTAGACGGGCTGGAATCGGCCCACGGCCGCGCCCCGGCGGTTGCTACGGCCATCAAACGCGTCCGTCCCGAGCTTTTCCCCTTCACACTGCAGGGCGATGGCGACCTGGCGTCCATCGGCACGGCGGAGATCGTTCACGCTGCAGCACGGGGCGAGAAGATCACGGTTATCTTTGCCAATAATGCCACCTACGGCATGACGGGCGGTCAACTTGCCCCCACCACACTGATCGGCATGTATTCGGCTTCTACCACCGGGGGACGTACGGTTGAGCAGTCCGGCTACCCCATAAGGATGAGCGAGATGCTGGCCACGCTGGACGGTCCTTCATATATAACCAGGGTGTCCCTGCACAACCCGGCCAATGTCAGGAAGGCCAGGAAAGCCATTGAGCTGGCCTTCAGGGCGCAGCTTGCCGGTCTGGGTCTTTCCTTTGTAGAGGTCCTGTCTATGTGTCCCATCAACTGGAAGGTAGAGCCGGTCAAGGCCCGGCAGTGGATGGCCGATAACATGATACCGCAGTTTCCCCTGGGCGAGTTCAAATGCATACCCGAGGTGGAGGCTTTGAAGAAGGCGGTGAAGGGTTGAGCTGGGAGATAACCGTATCGGGGTTCGGAGGCCAGGGCGTGCTCTTCATCGGCAGGCTTCTCATGGAGTCCGCCTTTCATTCGGGCAAGGAAGTATCCTGGCTGCCTTATTACAGCGGCGAGAAGCGCGGCGGCATGTGCACCTGCTTCGTTAACCTCTCCGATGAAAGGATAGGTTCCATCTTCATCGCACATCCCGATATCGCGGTGGCCATGAATCCGGCGGCCATGAAGATACTCGAGCCGGCAGTCAAGACGGGCGGCTTGCTGGTTGTCAATGAATCGTTGATCAAGAACAAGACCTCGCGCCGTGATATCAAGGCGGTCTACGTGCCCACGGTTGAGGCGGCCAAGGAGGTCGGCGACGAGTCGGTCGGCAACCTGGTGGCGCTGGGCGCCATCATAGCCAATTCGCAGGTGGTGACCACCACCAGCATTATCAGAGTATTAAACCATATTCTCTCTAAAGACAAGCGCCAGCTTGAGCTGAACAAGGCGGCCCTGCTCAAGGGCTGTGAATACAGCTAAAACCCCTGCGGGGAAATTCCAAAGACCAAATTCCAACATATAGGCGAGAGGGATTTTGTATTGTAAAACCTCACCTGACCGGGTCGAGGGCGTTGAAGAGGGGCTATAAAGCCCCTCTTAGAAATAAATAACCCTCTTCCTCTGAGGGAGAGGGCAGGGTGAGGGTGTATAATTCTATGAATAACAAAGGAGGTCACATCATGAAAGCAGCCGTATTTTACGGGGCGAAAGATTTCAGGATTGAAAATATTGAAGACCCCAAAATAGAACCCACCGACATTTTAATTAAGGTCAAGGCCGCCGGCATCTGCGGATCCGACCTGCACTCGTACAAAGAGGGGCTGTTCAGCCGTCCTGGCTTTGTGATGGGGCACGAGGTGGCTGGTGAGGTGGTTGAAGTGGGGAAAAAAGTAAAGGGCATAAAGGTCGGCGACCGTGTTTCACCCATGATGTACGGTTTGTTTGACACGTCCGGCGCCTGCGGCAAATGCTTCTGGTGCCTGCGGGGCCAGCCGCAGTGGTGTCCGACCGGCGGTCACAGGCCCTGCGGCGAGTGCGGCTACTGCAAGTCGGGCAAATGGTGGATGTGTGATAAGAACCAGCGCCACATGCTGATGGGCTACAGCAGGAACGGCGGCTATGCTGAGTATGCTTACGTGCCCTATGCGGTCCTGGGCCAAAACGTCTTCAAAATACCCGAAAACCTGAGCTACGATGAAGCTTCGTTCCTCGACCCGGTCACGGGCGCCTATAAATGGGTGAACCAGGGGGAGCCCAAGTCATGGGAGACCGGTGTGGTCACAGGTCTGGGCACGATCGGCCTGACTGTGATGCAGGTGCTCAAGCTTTACGTGTCGAAAGTGATAGTCTCCGATGTCTCCGAGAAGCGCCTGAAGCTGGCGCAGGAACTGGGGGCGGATGTGGTTATCAATGCTGCTAAAGAGGACCCCTTGAAGAAAGTGATCGAATTGACCGGCACGGGGCGCAGCTTCAGCGGCAAGGGTGGCGGCTGTGTGGACCTGGTGATGGAATGTTCCGGGGTGCCGGTTGTCTTGCAGCAGGCTGTCGAGATGACACGCACGGGTGGGCGGATTGTTCTGGTGGGGCTGTTCGAGAAGGACGTGCCGCTGGACATCAACCATATAATTCACAAGCAGCTCAGCCTGATAAGCTCCTTCTCGCCGGGCAAGCAGCCGGCCAGCAAGGATATCAAGGACGCCTTAAAGCTAATGGCGGACGGCAAGGTGAAGGTCAAGCCTCTTATCTCCCACGAATTCCCGCTTGACCAGACCATGGAAGCCTTCGAAATCCAAACCAAAGCCGACCAGTCGGTTAAGGTCATAATCAAGCCGTAGGCTATCAACCTGATCATTTTATTCCGGATTTATTTATATAGCCCCTAGTCTAGCCAAGCTTTGCATCAGACGAACAAAATCGCGGAGTTTGAAAATATCTTGCTCAGGAGTTCCATCTGGATCAAAATGCATTACGTCATTACGAATTTCCCTGATTTCATGCAATTTTTTAACGAATATCTGTCGGTCGACTTTTAAACCTAGTTTCTTCCAATTACTTGGATTTTCAATTAACCTCAAATATTCGCCCAAGGTAAGATCCGATATACTCAAAATTTTTCTTTGTGTATCCGCTGGATCACATGCGCCTTTAAGCTCGTCCAATGTAAATTTATCTTGGATTATTCGTCTTATGTAGTTTTCTATTTCACCTAACAATAGGTAGGGCTCTCCAAGCTGGCGAAATTGCAGACTCAAATCACTAGTAGTGACTATCCCGCTAATAATATTATTAGAATTACGAATCAAAACGTATTGATTAGCAACAATATCTGCTACAGCCGTAAATATATAAGTATCAGAACTAATTTCCTTATGAGGAACCATACATTCTCGTACATATTGACATTCCTTTCCCAAAGCTAACAAACTCCCAATAGAGGACCAGCTAATTATTCCCTTAACATCTTTATCCGAAGTCATGACAGGGAGTTGTGAAAAATCATGTAGTATCATCAACGTGATAGCCTCTTCAAGAAGTGAATCAGGTTTTACTGACACCGGAGTATTATTTGCAGAAGCTAATTTGCCGACGCGATAAGTGGGGTCTTTAGTTACATCTTGTATAGGTTGGTCTTCAGTTGTTATATCTTTTGGTTCTAGCTGTAAGGAGATTAGTGAGTCTATATAGACGGTTTCAAAATCAGGTACTGTTACAAGATGGTGTTGTTTTAATGAATAACGAATTATATCCACATTAAACCAACTTCGGCGTTGGGCTCCAAACCATTCAATAAAAGTACGTACAGTGATGGGTTGTGGCGGAGTTCCTTTTTTTATTTGTTTTAATATCTCATCGAGCTTGTCATCGCCTATCATAAAACAACCTCCAATACGGCGACATGGTCTTTGAATTGCTAAATAAAATTAGTACTATCGCCCAAAATCGTCTTCGAAATGCTAATATTATACACCAATATGAATATGTGGTAGATCGCAAAGTAGAGAATGAGCCGGCGGATTGTTAGGAGGCGTACTTGTCTCTTAAATCAATCCACAAATGACGTAGATTAAAATGGGTAGGCGGGACATTAGGGCGATCAAGTAATTGATCAAGCCTAGAAACATCATTATTTTTCCATCCAGCTGCTGATAGGTTAATGGCGCTTATACCGCTCTCAGCGGCGCAATAGTTTACCTCGATCAAAATATCGTTAGGTGTCATATTTTGGATATAACCTATCATTGCACCTGATATGGTATCCTTTCCATATCCCCAATCTTCCGAAATATAGCGTATTACTCCGTGATTTATATAGTTCTTATTAAAAATCCATTTATTGATAGTCGGCTTTCCTAAGCGTTTGCATTCGATTACAAAAATTTTATATGCTTTACTTGTATCGGTTTGGGAATCATCAATTATCGGCCATTGAAAATCTGGCACCTTTTTGATTCGCTTATCATTTATTGTCTCCCCTTCTATTGGCTGATTTCTGCCTTCGTAGATTACTGAAGGGATCATTCCCCTTCCGCTCCTTGTTAAATCAAGGCTAACCCTACGTATACGAAAATAAAATTCCAAATTAATAGCCGGTTCTTCCGTTGGTAAAATAGGTTGATTTCTGAGGGAAAAGAGAGCTTCAGTTAGAACTTCCAAAATTAATTCTTCATATCTGAGCCAAAGTTGGCCAGGGGTAGGTATTTGAGGCTCATTCAATTAGAATTGCTCCTAATAAGGGAATCGCGATTCATAGCCTGAGTCAACGTAGCGTCTGCATCTTCACGCGCTAAACTCCGTGTCCAGAGGCGACGCTCGTTTCGCTTAATTATAATTATTTCTTTGTTTGTTACTATCCTCACTAATCCATCAATATAGATGTTTCGCGAACCAAAAGGTGTTCGGAACAAATTATCCTGTGTAAGTAACCTATCCCACTCATTTTGCGAATAAGACATATTTATATCTGTACCTTCGGTCTTTTCCCGGATTTTCAGTATTACCGCAATCATGGCCCTCTCCCTGGGTGCAATTACGTGCCAAGCGAATTCTGTATCCGATTCTAAATATGTATTCCATGTTTCAAGAAAGGCATCCACATAATTTTTAATTTCATCTGATTTGGCATTCTGATTAGCTGATACTATTGGCTTACCCGCATCACTTTTAAAACCCAAATAAAAATAGTCTAATCCAATATCACAAAAGTCTTTGATCAAATTTATTTCTGAATCACTAAGACCAAATAGTGTGAAAACGGTATTATCCAGTTGTTTTTCTAAAGTCTTAAGGTCTTCATTTCTTGATAGGTGGATATTTAGAACAGAATCCGCTTCGTTCCAATCTCTTAATTTATCTACCAATCCTATGAGTCTATTTTTAATTTTAGCGTCTTGGGGCAGTCTGATTGGCAAGTTCAACAATTCGTCTAAGCGAATTTCATCATGCCAAATTCCCCAGTCGCTTGACGTGAGAAAAAAATAATAGCGAGCAAGACTGGACCATAAAATTCCCAGAACACATTTGTAGCGCCAATCTTCATCTTCTGTAAACTTGATTCCATGTATGTAATTACTGTAACAAAATGGTATACTTTCAATCCTGGCTACAATCTGGCCTTTTGGTAAAGACTTCTGATCAATTCCCCGTTTCACTAACAATCTTAGCCCCTCATACAGGGTCTTTTTGCCTCTATATTCACACAATCCTGGAGCTTCAACTAACCAACTCGAATTAAATTGGCCATATCTAGTGAATCTGTCTGGAGGTAATTGCTTATATTGCTTTAGCCAATCGGCCTGCCTTTTCCTATTTGCCTTTTTAAATCCCTGCCCACTTAAATCAGAATTGGTCATGACATTGAGGCGTTTATTAATTGATAGATAATTGATAAGTGCCTCATCTCTATGGGTACCCCACCAAAGTATTTTCCAAAGCAAGTGGTTATTTAAAACGGCAGTTTGTCTAACAAGTTTCAAGTCTGATTTATTCAACAACACGACCTGTAAGGCTTCAACTTGGGCTGTTGACTTTGCAGACCAATAATGAATAACATGATTGTCGATATCGCAGTCAGAATTTCTGAAAATAAAAATTGCGAACGGGGCATCCGACTCTTTAAAGAATAATTTTCGTGCATGTGCAAAATTAAAAATATCATCGATAACTACAGATGACAATAATTGATTCATAAATAGTGTACTCTGCCTGCCGTGTTTGAATAATATATTTGCCGATATTATCAATGCACCAGTACCATTATGCCGTAACAAATCGATAGCTTTCCATAAGAAAGTCTGAGATCTTTCCTTATCGCCGACTGGCTTATTATTTTGTTCACACCATTGTAGAGCAATCTCATTCGCTTCACGAGCCGAATCATCCGTTTTAAGCGGATCTCCCCATGGTGGATTGGTAACTATAACATCACAGCATTCCCTGGAGAATTTACTTTTCAAGGTTTCGGGCATCATCTCGGAATCTATTGCAAATGTGTTAGCTTTCAGCAAAATATTTAGTGAACTAGTATGATCAGAATTAACGATAAGATAAGGCAAACGATTTCCTTCTGTTATGTAGCTAAGAATATCCGGTGGATCCAGATGATTTAACATTGCCATATAAAGACTGAACGCTGCTACTTGTATAACTTCAAGATTAATATCTATCCCAGCAATTTGAGTATGTAAAATGTCGACCAATTCTTTAAACGTCAGATTCTTACGCTCAATATGGCATCGATATCTAACTATTTGTTTAAAAGCTTCAACGAGAAATACACCCGATCCGCACGCTGGATCAAGTATCCTGGGACTGCTTGATAGTATTTCTTTTGTCAAAACGCGTGAAAGTAAAAAGTCGACTAATGCAGGAGGGGTATAATAAGAAGCTTGGGATTTTTGTTTGCCACTCTCAACCTGATAAAATTCTTCGTATATATTGCTTATCAATTCTAAAGGTATAATATCGAAACGATAAGCAAAAAAGAATAGGCTCTTCTGGGGTTGAACATCTCCTCTTAAGAAACTTTGAAGTAACGATAAATGTTCGTTAGTCACTATTCTTTTTTCTTCAACGCTTTGAGGAAACATGTCCCCATTGAAATCATGAGCTAGCTTATCAAATAGAGCATAAGTAAACTCCTTATCACTTAAAATGCGCGGGTATATTAGATTTTCCATGTCTGAATCGACATATGGTTTTTGGGATTTAGCTCGCAGTATGTTTGTCCATTTTTTATCTTGCTTGGCTACATTCCAAAAATAGTCCGATGTTAGTATCTTTTTATCTTCGAGGTACCTAATAAAGATGGACCTACCTATTAGTGCATGGGCAAATTTTACCTTTTCACCGTTTAATCCTTCTTCCATTAAAGAAGAACGAACGGTTTTAAGGTCACGCATTAACGATTTGTCCGCTCTGTTTTCAAGCGTGTGGAATGTCGTATCCTCAAAAAGGAAGCCTGTCTCTACCTGCTCTCTAGCATATTTCTTCAGATTGTGGGCAACTTCTTCAATAGTTCTGGCCATAGCTAAGGGTGAATGCTCCTTCCAATCTGAATCATTTCTGGCCGGTGGTTGCGCTAAGTCGTAGACTGCCAGTTCCCCTGGTGTGGCTATAAATAATAGTCTAGGCCTAGCCATACACCAAATACCATTGTAGAGATTGCGTATAGAGTCAAGACTATGTGAATTTAGACGTGCAAAAATGATTACCGGATTGTTGTTAACAAAAAGAATTTTTTCGGCACCTACCCTAGAACCTATGGTTAACCACGCGCCTTTGGTTATCCAATCATCAATATTTGTTGTTGTACAATTAGTGGGAGAACTACTTTGAAGGTCCCCTTGGGAGTATCCTAATTTTTCATATGCCGCCTGCAGCAATTCGCCTGAGATATCAGAGATCAATTTATCTCCCTATATATCAAAACCATAAATATTAAGAATTTTGTAGTGGCATGAAATTATTGGCATGTGTTAATCTTAATAACAAAAGTACGGTATCGATAATCCTTTCTACCATCCAACCTCATTTTTTACTAAATTTGGATTGTATATATCACCTAATAGATATGAATGTCAATATATACATATCAAAATGTAGAAGCAATATTAGTTAGCCATCCCAGAATAGAACAAATGTATTATTATAGTATCATTGAGTTTTATAATCTGTCAATGCATATAGGGAAAGTTAGTTATATAGGGCATTGTGGTAGCTAGCAATGTGAGAACATCTTGGAAGCTAGTTAACTGCCTCGCTGAGTTAATATATAAACCTGATTGTCCAAAATATCATTTCCCCGTTTTCTGCTTGTATAGCTGCGGCAGGAAGTCGGTGAAATGGCTCATCTCGGCTATGTTATGCTTGCGCAATCCATCGAGAAATTGCTGTGGGACGATCTCAGGCAGGGTAAAGGTGGAGCGCATACGTGTGCCGTAGGAGGTTGCCTCGTACTCATGGATCACGCAGCCCATAGGGGTATCTTCGGGACCGGGCCCAAGAGGGCTGCCCACGTTGACATGGCTGTAAATGGTGGAGATCGGCGCTGCACTTGCATCCTCCCAACGGATACGCAATATATGGGCGGGCATGTCACCGATGCTCTCGCAGGCCATGTGGATGGCGCCGACGTGTCCCACCTTGCTCGCCGGTATCTGCCATTCAAAGGTGTGATGCTCCTGCGGGTGCCATTTTTTGTAGCTTTCGTTGTCGATATTGTCCCACCACCAGTCCAGCATCTCCGGCGTAACGCCGCGTAACTCATGCTCCATGACCAGGGCCACAGTCTTGCCCTTCAACAGCTCTTTATAGACAATCCCGGCGGTCGATTTCGTCATGCCTCAGATAACCTCCTAAATTTAAGGTAATAACCGGCTATTATTTTACCGCAACGCTGAAATGTGTGTGGTATGATAGTTAAGCTGTCGGTTTTACGGAAGGAGGGGAAAAATGCCTGTCAAAATCTCAGATAGCTATGATGTCATAATAGTTGGCTGCGGGATAGCCGGCTCGGTTGTCGGTGCCATACTATCCGGTATGGAACGCAAGAAAATCCTTATCCTGGAGGCTGCGCCACAGATCGGAGGGCGCGCCACGTCATTCCGTGGGGAAGGCATTAAAAATGCCGACGAGTTTCGCAGAACACTGGCGATGTGCGCTCACTCCTGGGTAAGCGACAGGACAGAGCCCGGTCTACCCATACTGATAAAGAAAAAGATGCTTGACGGGTATATCTTCGAAGCCGGCGGCAGGGGCGCCTGGTTCACCAACCGGGGACGTGTGAGTCAGGCCCTGGCGCTGTTTAACAAGGCTTCCATTTTCTACCCCAGCGTGGGCTTTGTCTGGTATGACCATGACTGGAAACCTTACATATTGGGCAGAAAAGGCAAGTACGGTTGGATGAGCGACGAAGATTTCGCCGAAATGGTCAAGGTACATAAAAGCAAGCTCCAGGTTCGTACCATAGCTGAAGCTGAGAAATTGGACCATGTGACCATGAAAGATTGGGTGGAGGGTATAACCGGGAATGAGCTGGCGCAGGAATTCCACTATGCAATAGGGACTTTCCAGACCATAATCAATGACCCGGCCTTGAATTCAGCCGGAGAGAACCTGAAGGTGTTTTTACAGGTCCAGGAAACCGGTGTGCATATAACCAATGGTTCCTGGGGTTTCGCCGGAGCGCCCGGGCATCGTTTTATCACGGAAGGTTTTGCCTCTGTGGTCAGGGACCGTGGCGGCGATATAATCACGGATGCCGCGGTTAAGGAGGTTATCATACGCAACGGAAAGGCGGCCGGCGTTATGGTTGAAATTGACGGCAAAACTGTGGAAATAAAATCCCCTGTGGTTGTCTGCACTGCGCCGCCCAGGGCGCTGCTGAAATTATTGCCGGAGAGCGCGCTGCCGGCGGAATTTGTCAGGTTGACCAAAAGGATAATACATACTTCTATGGTTGCAGCGCAGTTCGGCATGACCAGGCCTATAAGCGATTTCTGCGCACTCGAAGTGGACCCCAGGTCCTTCTACCATACGTCCATGTTGATTCCCGAGAGCGAAGGGCTGTTCAGGGGCAATGTCCCGCTGGATATAGTATCCATGTCCACCATTGCGCCCACCAGTGCCCCTGAAGGCAAGCACCTTCTTGGCATGGCCAGCAGTATCATGGCTGATGAAGCACATGATAAGAAGAAAGTGGATATAGTGATCGACAGGATGTTGAAGTTTGCAGACACTGCCTTCCAGGGATGGAGAAAAGCTCTGGATTTCATGCTGTTTACCGTTGGGGATACCTGCATACTATGGCGGCACCCGGAGGATGAATGGGTAGACGTGAAATGCCCCGATGTTGATGGACTATATTTTGCCGGAGATACATACGGCAAGCGGATTAACGAAGGGGGCATCGAAGCCGCCGTTCACTCCGGGTTTATCTGTGCCGGCGCTGTAACCGGCAATGACTATCTGCAGCTCCTGCCGCCGGTCTTCCGTTAAACGGACCATCAACTTTATGCGGCGTCAATTCTCGGCCTGGACTAATGAGGTCTCTGAATCAATTCAAAGATGGCGCCGCCGGGTCCCCCGGCGTCGAGGTAGGCAAAACGGCCGGGATCATGAAGAAAGAGACGGGCGCCCCGGGCGACCAGGGTTTTGACCACCTCGTCCACATCGTCCACCTTGAACCCGATGTGGTGCACTCCTTCCCCCCAGGTATCCAAAAAGCGTGATTGGAATATACGGCCTTGAATACACTGCACGAGCTCGACCTCCACTGATCCTACCTGTGCGAAGGCCATCCTTATTTTCCAGGGCCGTCCTTTGGCATCCATCCCGCCGTTCTCGTGGTAAGTCCACGGCCCCATGTCATAGAGTCTCGACCATGCCTCCACTGTTTTATCAATATCTTTGACTGCATAGCTGACCTGGTCTATGGCCTTAACTTTGAATTGATCAACTCTATTATCTGTCACGGCCTTCCACCTCCTAGATTAATTCTTCCTGCTTTGCGACCTGCCTGTCCAATCGTCATTGCAGTTATACATATTTAAGGATTTATTTAACCGCTATCGCTTCGATCTCGATGGGGAAGCCGCCCGGCAGGCCTTTGACGGCTACACAGGTGCGGGCGGGTGGGCTGTGCGGGAAGAAGGTCTTGTAGACCCTGTTCATAGCATCGAAATTGGCCATGTCTGTTAAAAAGACCGTGACCTTGACCACCTTGCCCATATCGCTGCCGGTATGTTCCAGCAGCCGTTTGATATTGCTCAGGCAGAGCTCCGTCGCCCAGCTTATATCGTCGGTGATATGAATGTTTTTCTCGATATCGACCGGCAGCATGCCGGAAAGGAAAATCAGGCCGCCGGCCTCAACTGCATGCGAGTAAGTGCCCTTTCTGGAAAGGAATTCAACCTCGTGCGCTTTTTTCTCCATACTCATTACCTCACAATAATGATCGGGAATCTGCGCTCACTGTCCGAAGACCATGAGCAGGGAGATATCGCCCTCGGCTTTATATTTGCCCTCCGTGAGCATCTTGCCGCCGTCGGCCTTGCCCTGGACGATATCGGCCCAGACTTCGAAGGGACCTTCCACCGTACAGTCGGCCTTCTCGGCCAGGCCAAGATGACGGGTGCAGGTGCCCTCGCTGATAGTCAGGTAGCAGTCGCCCGGCTGGCTGCCCGTGAATTTGAACTGCAGCATGCCCTTCTTGCCGGCGGCCTTGCGCGGGTTGAAGGCGAAGGCCATCATAGCCAGGAGGGTCTGGTGGGAGTCCGGCCTGTACGCCAACCCGCCCTTCTTCTCCATCTCGGCGGGAGTCATAGCGCCGTCTATCATGGGCTGCCAGGCGATATTGGCGATATCGGCTATAACGTCCGGCTCGGCAATGGGCTGTGTGATAACCGCCATCGTGGAGGGCGATACTTTCTTATCCTGAATTAGCTCCCTCCCTGCCTGCTCAACTGCATTGAGAATAGTATCCCTTTTACCGGAATAGACCATGGATTCGGCGGCCGGACGGTAGATCTCGGCCAGCAGGCCGCCGCCGTGGCCGAAGACGGTCTTATTCCAGAACCTGAGCGACTCGAAGACCGAATCGTCGGGGAATCCGGCCACCGATAGGACGACGGTCTGAGGGAACCGGCTGCGCAGCGGATGGGCGGTCCTGTTCTTGCCGCGCTTTAAATAAGGTATAAGTATGGGCAGCGTGCGCTCGATAAAGGCCTTCATCTCGGCGTTCACGCCGTAATAATAAAGTGGAGAGGCGTAGACCACGATATCCGACTCCAGCCATTTGGGGTAGAGCTCCAGCGCCATATCGTCCTTATGCACGCATATGCCGGGGGTCTTGGTCCAGCAGGTATAGCAGCCCTTGCAGTAGTTGATCTTCTTTTTGCGCAGTTCGACAACCTCCACTTCCGCCCCCGCCTCTTTCATGCCTTTGACCAGGTGGGAGAGCAGCAACTCGGTCTTGCTCTGCCCTTTGACCCTGGGACTGGAATTCAAAGCCAGGACTTTCATGGTTAAGCCTCCAGAAAAAAATAGTGCGGTTAGGTTTAAGACCTATTATATCAGGCATTGTCCATGCACAGGTTTGAATTGGTAGGCGTTATAGTATTAATAATCCCGGTTTTTAATAGTATAATGGACTACATATAAAGTCCTATTGAAGACGCCTTTTTGATGAAATAAGTCATTGCGAGCGAAGCGAAGCAATCCTTTGTACGAAGGCGGTTGCTAGACCTTGTTCCATGAGATTGCCACGTCGCTAGGCTCCTCGCAATGACATTATTAATAAAGTCTTACTAAGGGGGATACCGTCATGGAGTTGGAAGATAAAGTAATTTTGATCACCGGAGCTTCGTCGGGGATCGGCAAAGCGGTGGCGCTGGCCCTCAGCCATAAGCATAATCACATCGTAATCACTGCCCGCCGCAAAGAGCTTTTAGCGGACGTGGCGGAAAGTATTCAGAAGAACGGCAGCGAGGCCCTGGCCGTCGCCGGGGATGCGCTGGATGAGGAGCAGGCTGCCAGGGTTGTCCGGGAGGCGGCCGATCGCTTCGGCCGCATAGATATTGCATTGCTCAATATCGGCGCCGGGCCTTCACTCAACACCGCCACTGCACTGCCGCTGGATATCAAGCAAAACATGCGCATAAACTACGACTCCATGATCAATTTTTTCTGCCCGATGGTACGCCAGATGAAGACCCAGGATGGCGGTGGGGTTATAGCCAATACCAACTCGCTGGCGGGGTTCCAGGGAATGCCCACGCAGGGACAGTATTCAGCCGCCAAGGCCGCCTGCCGTATTTTCCTGGATACTGCCAGGATTGAGCTGAAGCCCTTTAACATAAGGATATTGACGCTTTGCCCGGGTTTTGTGGTTACTGAGAGGAATAAGCAGCGCGGCATTCCCAAATCACTTACCATGACTTTGGGCCAGGCGGCCGGATACATCTTGAAAGCCCTGAAAAACGAGACCAGGGAATACTTGTTTCCCCCTCTGCTGCGGAACATAGTCACAATAGGAAAAGCCCTGCCGCAACCAGTCAGGGAAAAGATACTGGCTAAAATGGCGACCTCGGACTAATGCTCCGATTTTGGACAACTAAAAAAGCCGGGCTTGCAGACGCCCGGCTTTTCAGGCAGAAAACCCCTAGTGCTAACCCTTACCGATACGGAACATTTTGGTTCCGCAGACCGGGCAGATCCCCTGCGTGGCAGGCTTGCCATTCTTCATTTTGACGTTCCTGGGATTGTTCATCTCTCGCTTTTTGCGGCATTTTACGCAGTATGCTTGCATTGGTACCTCCTTTTATATTGTTAACGCTCAATCCGTGCTCAAAGTTTATGGCTGCGGTAAAAAAAATTATACTTTTTTAAAATGGCTTGGAAAACTATCTGACCTCTATGAGGAACAGTTTGAAAAATGATACAATCATCGAGGGGCAGGACGTGAAATATGGAAATGGATAAGAGCAAACCGGGAGCCGCGGGAACGAGTATAAAACCAGCCGTAAAAGCCAAGCCCCCGATGATCGAGAAGGTTACCCAGTGGCTGGCCGCCTACCGCTTGCCTCTGGCTGCCCTGATGCTGGCCGCCGCCACCGTGCTGGGCTTCTTCGGAAATGCCAAATATTTCGCGGATGCAGGCCAGCCGAGCTCATTCTGGGACAATATATACTATACCGTACGCATGCTCAACCCGGCGTCAACGCCGCTGCAGGGTACCGTAAATGCTGAGTTGCAGGTAGCCAGGATACTGGCAGCCGCAGCCGGCCTTTACATCGCCGCCGAGGCCCTGCTCAGCATCTTCCGCGACCAGGTGCAACGGCTGCGTCTCAGGTCCATGAAGGATCATATCATCATTTGCGGACTGGGACAAAAGGGACTGCTGATTGCCGACCGCTACAGGACTGCGGGGGAGCGCGTGGTAATCATCGACAGCAACGGAGAAAACCCCCTGGCGGGACACTGCAAGGACCGGGGCGCCATCGTGCTGACGGGCAACGCCGCCGACCCTCAACTTTTACGCAAGGCCAGGGTGCACCAGGCTAAAAGCGTCATCTCCGTTTGCAGCAACGACAGCACCAATGCCGAGGTCGCCCTTTACGCCCGTGAGCTGGTATTGGACGGCGAGGGTGGAACGCTGTCATGCCTGGCGCACATAGTCGACCTGCAGCTATGGAGCTTCCTCAGGGAGCGTGAGATACATATGGGCATCATCGACGCCTTCCGGCTGGGCTTCTTCAATATCTATGAGGGCGGCGCCAGGGAATTGCTCTATGAGTACCCTTATGACGGGGCGGCCGGAATGGAAACCGCCCCGCATTTGTTTGTAGTGGGAGTGGGCCGCATGGGCGAGAGCCTGGTGATGAATTCAGCCCGCAGGTGGAGCAACCGCGGCATTTCAGACGGCAAACGTCTTCGCATCACCATGGTGGATCCAAAGGCCGGGAATATAAAGGAATCACTGTACCTGAGGTATCCGCAATTGGAAAAGGCCTGCGAATTGCTGACCCTGGATATGGACATAGCTTCGCCTGAATTCGAACGCGGCGATTTCCTGTTCGGGGAGGACGGAAACTGCCTGGCAGGAATAATCTACGTTTGCACGGGCAACGAATCGCGGGCGTTGAATGCCGCCCTTAAGCTTTCCAGGAGGACCGCGGCTTTGAAGCTCCCCATAATTGTGAGGATGAACCTGGATACGGGCCTGGCAGCATTGCTGTCGCTCAGCGGCGAAGGCCGTGAAGGAATGGGGAACCTGCGTGTATTTCCGCTCCTGGAGAGGACTTGCACGCCGGAGGCTATCTGGGGCGGTTCAACATACGAGATACTGGCCCGCGCCATT
Organism: Dehalococcoidia bacterium UBA1162; assembly: GCA_002311135.1. Lineage (GTDB taxonomy): Bacteria > Chloroflexota > Dehalococcoidia > GIF9 > UBA5629 > UBA1162. The sequence goes on along the minus strand of DBZK01000039.1, from coordinate 67,550 downwards.
CACGACGATTACCTGCGAAATGCTGTAAGAAGGGGCGAAACCCCGCAGACCAACCGCTCCATGCTGCCCTGGGACGAATTACCCGCCAATCTCAAGGAATCGAACAGGAACCAGGCGGAGAACATTGCCTTAAAGCTCAAGCGCTTCGGCTACGAGTTCGCCATGACCGGAGAGTGGGACCAGCAGCCGTTGAAGTTCCCGGAGGACCAGGTGGAGGAAATGGCCAAAATGGAGCACATACGGTTTGTCGATGAGAGGGTCAGAAAGGGCTGGAAGCTCGGCGACGTCAAAGACGATGTTAGGAAAATCAGTCCTACACTCATCCCCTGGGAAGAGCTATCAATTGAGGAGAAAGATAAGGACCGGGACCCGGTGCGCTCGATCCCAGAATTCCTGGCCAGGGCCGGTTACCGTATATACCGCAAAGGACAGCCTTCAGGGGCTTAGTTGGCAGATACTTTGAAGTTATCGAATATGGCGGTGGCAGGTGGAGTCACCGCATTCGCTATAATGCCCACCAGTCCTTGGCTGAATGAGTTGTCCGTGGCAGTCTCCAGGTGGCTCCCATTACAGAATAGTTCGATCTGATCGCCTGTGCATACCACTTCCAGCCTGTTGAAAGAGTTGTCTTTTTTAACGCCGGCCAAAAGGGGCTTCTTGGTAATTTGGGTAACGGCGCCGTTGACCCTTTTCTCTAATGTATAACCGCCGTCGCCCGAGACCATGAAGCTGTAATAATTATCATCGTCACGGTATCGGAAGACCAGCCCGTACATGTTCTGACCCGGCCCGCTCACGAGGCGGGCATCCGTTTCCAGGAGCATATCTTTGTACGAACCTGCGTTGTGGTTGACTATAGGGACCCTGGCGTTGAATTTCTTGACTGTCAGGCTGAATACTCCGTTTACATAATCGCTTTCCTTGATATCGTCGGAGACCCTGGCCCAGCCGCTGCTGGGGCTGCTGAAGTCATCCTGGAAGCCCTGGCCGTTGGCGGGCGCGGACGGCCTGTTAAAATTGGGAGTATTGGGCTGTGCCGGAGCCGGGTTGGTCGATGCCGGGGCGGAAACCGGGGGGATACGCTCTGAGCCGCCGGTGGGTGTCCGCCTGCCCAGCCGTCCACTGAAGTACAATGTGCCTGCGACCACCAGGACCAATAGTATGCATCCGCCGATGATGTAAAGGGGAAGCATCTTTTTATAAGATACGGACTTTTGCGGGGTGGCAGCAGTAACCGAATGAAACTCTGCTGGAGGCAGGGCTTCATCCCCGCTGTTAAGAAATAGCTGTACTGTTTCGCCGAGCCTTTCCAAATGCTTTTCCAGAGGTGGTGTCATGGCATCCAGCCAGTGGGAGGAGCTGACGAAATATTCCATTGACTTGGAAGGGATCACGTCTTCGATTCTAAACGGGATAATGGGTATGCCCTTATTGACCGCTCGCTCCACCTCCCTTATAACCTGGGGCGACTCATTGGAGTTGGCGGAAAAGACCAGCACCATGAGACGGCTTTGATTCAAGCTCTCGATCAAGGCTTCAGCGTATTCCTCTCCGGGGAGAACGTCCCTGGGAGCAATCCAACAGCGGATCTTGCGGGCTTCAAGGCTGGCGCACACGGCGTCGGCCACGGCCTTATCCTTGCTGGAATAACTGATAAAAACATCGTGAGCCATGGTCTGCTACCTCATTTACCTTCCTGGTGCTGCACTGACATATTCGTTATCTTAGCCAAACGCATTTATTATATGTCAGCCGAAAGACTATGTGAAAAAACGGCATATTTTAGCCGCTGTCCGGTAACCTTTTAAGGATTTAGGGCACCCTCTTGACAATAGCACGGATGTTCTATAAGATATTAGTACAAATGTTTTAAATAGGAACGATTTGATCCAGGAGGCGCCCGATGTTAGGAGAACTGCATATAAAGAATTTCGCTGTGATCAAGGATATCGCGCTTAACTTCGTGCCCGGTCTAAATGTGATCAGCGGGGATGAGGGGACCGGCAAATCGCTTCTGGTGGACGCCCTGGGTCTCTTAATGGGGGCACGCGCACCGGCCGGGCTAATACGCAGCGGCACGACTTCGGCGCGCATCGAAGCCATCTTCTGGCCGGCTGACACCACGGCAGCCGGCACTAATATTATTTTGGAAGAGAGCGGCATCGAAGCCGAGGCTAACGGGATGATTGTGGTCTCCAGGGATTTCCAGGATAGCGGGAAGAGCGTTGCCAGGATCAATAACCGGGCAGTGCCGCTATCCATCCTGCGGCAGTTGGGCAGGCACCTGGTCGATATACACGGCCAGATGGAATATCTTTCTTTGATGGATGCAGCCAACCAGTTGACACTGGTAGATGCTTACGGGGGCCTGCTGGAAATGCGGACAGGCGTGAAACATATTGTTGGTAATTTGAGGGCGTGTGAAAAGGAGCTGTCTGCCATGGAAAATGCCGACAAAGAGGGTTATGCGGAGCTCCTGCAGTACCAGGTCGAGGAGATCGACCGGTCGAAACTGGAGGAGGTCGATGAGGAAGGTTTGCACCGTGAGAGGGATATATTGCGAAGGGCGGAAGCCATCTGCGAGGGGTGCCTGGGCGCCTATTCCAACCTCTACGGCGATGAAAGGTCAGCCTCGGTATTAATACATAAAACGCTAACCGGCCTGCGCGGCATAGCCTCCGTTGACGAAAACCTCTCGGCCTACCGGGAGAGGCTGGAATCGGAGCTGGCCGGTATTGAGGAAACGGCTGCCGAGCTCAGGTCTTATGCGGAGAAAATAGAGAACAGCCAGGAGAGGCTGCAGGAGATAGAGCGTCAAATCGATACCATCGAGACGTTGAAACGCAAATACGGGAATAGCCTGGAAGCAGTTATCAGTTTTCGCAACAAGGCACAGTCCGAGCTGGAGTCCCTGCAAAACAGGCAGGAAAGAAAGACTAAGCTGGAGAATGAGGCCAGAGAGTTAAAGGCGGAAGCGGGCAGGCAGGCCGAGGCGCTCTCACTGGCCAGGCGAGGCGCGGCCGGGAAGCTTGTTAAGCTGGTCAATGATGAATTAGGGGACCTGAACCTGGCGTGGGCCAAATTCGATATAGTGCTTTCCCGTAGGGAGGATGTGGAGGGACTGGCCGTCGCCGGAGGCAAATGCTTTGCCTATACTTCCGACGGTATAGACAGGATCGAGTTCCAGGTGGCCACCAACCCGGGTGAACCCATGAGGGCCATGGCCGCCATCGCCTCCGGCGGCGAGACCAGCCGTATCGTGCTGGCCATTAAAAGCGCCCTCAAGATGGCCGATCCGATTCCCACGCTGATATTCGATGAAATAGACATGGGTGTGGGGGGCAGGGGCGCCGAATCGGTAGGCAGGAAGCTGGCCTCACTGTCGGCCTTCCACCAGGTGGTGTGTATCACCCACCTGCCGCAGATTGCCTGCTTCGGCGACAGCCATTTCAAATTAATGAAAGAGATAGATTCAGGACGGGCCGCTACCAGGGTGGAGATGATCGACGGGCAAAACAGGCTCAAGGAGCTGGCGGCCATGCTGGGTTCGGAGCGCAACGGCAATGTGATGCTTAAAGGCGCCGAAGCGCTGGTTAAGAATGCCGAGAAATGGAAAAGCGGCGCCAGAGAACTGGCCGCCGCCTGATATCCATGTTGACCGGTAAGGCTAGAAGGACTGCTTATAGATTGCAGCTATAGCTGCGTTATCCATGGTCCTGGGATGGAATTTGACCCAGGGCCCGGTCTTCAAGGCATTGGCAGCCAGCTTTTCGAAGTTCGGATCTTTAACATGCAAGCTGCTTAATTTGAAGTCCATGCCCACTTTTTTCAGCCATTTGTGCGTCGCCTCGATGCTATCGGAGGCGCCGAAGACGTTCTTGCCCAGCCGTTTGAAGCGCTCTTCACGCACCGGCTGTGTATATTTCATCCATTCAATCAACAGCGCAGCAAGGCCGTCGCCATGAGCTAAGTCATAATGGCCGCTCAGTGCATGCTCGATTGCATGGAGTGTCATAAGCCCCGTGCCGCCGCCCAGGCTGGCGAACTGCGAGCAGGCTATGGTGCTGGCCCAGGAAAGACGAGTGCGGCCATCGATATCGCCCAACTTGTTCAATACTGCCGGCAACGATTCAACAACGGTGCGCATGCAGCCTTCGCGCAGGGAATCATTGATTAATGTAGATTCATCGCAGGTTATGTACGGCTCCACCAGGTGGCAGAAGATATCCACGCCGCCCTGCGCAGTCGTCCGGACCGGCAGGGTGAGGGTAAGCTCGGGGTCGATGATGGAAAGGGTGGGGTTCATCTGGTTGTTGCTCATAACGACCTTTTCATGGGTGTCCCAGTTGGTGACGACCGCGCCGCTGTTGGCCTCCGATCCGCTGGCGGCCACGGTAGGTATTAGTACTATAGGCAGAGCTTTGCCGGCCTTGGCCCTTCCCTCATAAATGGAGAAGATGGGCTCGGCGCCTCCGGCCGCCAGTGCAATGCATTTGGAAGCGTCCATAACGCTGCCGCCTCCCAGGCCGATCACCATTTGAGCGCCGTTCTGGCGGGCTTTATCTGCACCCCTGTCTATGGTGCTGGTACGTGGGTTGGGCTCAACCTCATCGAATATCACCGTATTGACGGCGTTGCCTTTGAGGTCGTTTATCACACGGTCGAGCACGCCGGTCTTGCGCATGCTTTTGGAGCCGGTAACCAGCAGGGCTGTTTTGCCCAGGCGGCAGGCCTCCTTGCCCAGTTGCGAAAGGCTTCCCGCTCCGTTGATAAGCCTGGTCGGCAAATAAAATCTTGTAATTCCCATTATTAACTCCTCCGGTTATTTGGCAGATGCGACGTAATTTTTCAATATCCCGATGCCTTCGACGCTGATCTCGACTGTATCCCCGTCATTTAGCGGGCCTACACCCGCAGGTGTGCCTGTGGCGATAACATCTCCCGGCATAAGCGTCATGACCTGGGAAATATAGCTTACGAGGCGCGGCACGGCGAAGATCAGCTCGCTGGTACTGCCTGTCTGCTTTATCTCGCCGTTGACGATCGTTTCTATTTTCAAATTGGATGGGGATACGGCAGTCTCAACGCAGGGGCCGATGGGTGCGAATGTATCGTAGCTCTTGGACCTGGTCCACTGCCCGTCCTTCGTCTGGGCAACCCGGTCGGTGACGTCGTTGAAGCAGGTATAGCCCAGCACGTAGCCGGCAAACTCATCTTCAGGTACGTTTCTGGCCTTTTTGCCCATCACAATGCCCAGCTCTCCCTCGTAGTCTATCCTTAGAGACCCGGGAGGTAGGACTATTGTATCGCCGGGGCCGATTATAGCTGAGGGAGGCTTAAGGAAAAGCAGAGGCAGCTCGGGCAGCTTTATTTTAAATTCGACTGCATGCGGGCGGTAGTTCAAACCCAGGCAGACCATCTTGCTGGCCGGACAGGGTGATAAGAGCTTGACGCCGGCAAGCGGCACCGTAGTGCCTGTCGGCCTGAAGTGACTGTCACTCCCAATACCGGCATCATAAGGGCTGCCGTTATAGACCTGGATGGAATCGCCTTCGAGAACTCCATAGGAGGTCATTTCATTTTGTTGAAAACGGATTATTTTCATGCCTTATGCGCACCCAACCGTGAGGCTATTTTATCAGGCTTGATGTTTTAAGTGTATCGATTTTCTGGCGGCCTCGCTCACCATACATCCACTGATGCATATTCTTCTACATGCGCCGTCGCAGGGCTCTATATGTACTGTGACATCGGCCCCAGTGAGCTTCTTTTTGATGGCTGTCTCCATTTTCTCCGTTATCTCATGGGAGTCGGTCACGGTCATGGCGGGATCGACCACCACGTGCAAATCAATAAAGCGGCTGGCGCCAGATTTCCTACTTCTGACACGATGTATCGAGCGCACGGTAGGATACCAGCTCTCAAGGTAATCGGAGAGCCATTCCTGCTCCTCGGCAGGGGGGCTGGTATCGATCAGGTCATTGACTGCATCGACCGACAGCTTGACGGCAGTGCGCAGGATAAGCAAAGCCACCAGCATGGCCGCCAGCGGGTCGATCCAGAAAAAGTTTATGTGGGGCCACAGGCTGGTCCCGGCCCAGATTAACGCCAGTCCCAGAAACACGCCAGCAGAGGTGTACACGTCGGTCCTGTGGTGCCAGCCGTTAGCTAACAGGGCTGGAGAATCGGTCTTTTTCCCTACTATGAAAAGTAAGTGCGATACCGCAAAGTTGGCCACCGCTGAGAAAAGCATGACCGTTATGCCCCAGGTGAGGACTTCAAGCGGCTGAGGGTGAAGGAGCTTTTGTATGGACTCATATATGATCCAGCCTGCCGCCGCCAATATGAGGAGTGCCTCAGCCAGGGCTGAGATATCCTCTATCTTGCCGTGTCCAAAGGGATGCTCTGCATCGGGGCGTTTGGCGGAAACACGCACGGCAAAGAGGGCAATGAATGAGGCAATCAGGTCTACGGCGGAATGTGCGGCTTCGGAAAGGATCGAAACCGACCCCGATAAGAAGCCGCTGACCAGCTTGAGGATGACCAGCGTGCCGTTGGACGCTACCGAAAGTGCTGCAACTGCAGTTTTTTGATTTTGATTATCCATTTATTAATTAAAAAACCCCGTGGAACCTTAAGTCCCACGGAGCCGAGTTCCCGCTGCTTTTAGCCCGACTGCACCCATTATACGAGGGCCGCCTGTTCCCAAGTCTTTAGATTATAAATATTTACATTTTATATAGTCAACCTGCGTGAACGGATGTCGGGCTGCAAGGCAAAACTAATCTATACACCGTAATTTAATAATTATCAGTCGGCTGGTATAATTCTGCTGGTCAGGGTGATATGTCGATTACGATAGAAAATATAAGCATACTTGGCTATTTTAAGGGGGTAGGAGCAGACCGCCTTTCCAGCCTGCTGCCGCTTTTCGGGCAGAGGTCGTTTTCCAAAGGGCAGACTATTATATCCGAAGGAGAGAGCGAACAGAGCCTGTATTTTGTAGGAGCCGGCGTAGTCAAAATCTTCAAAACCTCTGCCGAGGGAAAAGAACAGATTATCAAAATAACCAGGCCGGGGGAGTCGTTTAACGATATAGCCGTGTTCAGCAACGGCCCCAGCCCTTACAGCGCGCAGGCGCTTGGCACTACGACCGTGGTATATCTGATCCATAAAAATGACCTGATGCCCTTCATGGAAAAGGACTGGAAGGCGGCACAGAACGCGCTGCATGTGCTGGCGGACCAATCACGCCTACTTCTCAATTTGATCGAGGATTTGTCGTTCAAAAATGTCATGGCGAGAGTAGCCAAGATACTGTTGGAAAACTCGCTGCACGGGGCCGAGGGGTTCCAGAAGCTGACCCAGTATGAGATGGCAGCTATGGCAGGGACGGCCAGGGAGGTGGTTGGCAGGTCCCTTAAAAGCCTTGAAGACACGGGCGCCGTTAGGCTGGAACGCCATCAAATAGTTATAGTTAATAAGGACCTGCTAAACCAGTTGGCCGGGCTAAACTGAGGTGATTTAAGTTACAGAATGCCGACAAAATGGAGTATAAAATTATTGTGAAATTTATGGAGGAGTTGGTTTTTGTCAACATTGCCCGTACTTGACCCGACCAAATGTGACGGTTGTGGTCTATGCGTTACTGTCTGCAGGTGCGGGGCACTGGTGATGACCGGCGCGACCGTTACCCTGGTCCAGGTAGATGATTGCGGTTGGTGCTGCGATTGTGAGCTAGTTTGTGAGACCGGGGCCTTGCAGTGTCCCTTTGAAATCATAACCATAGAAGACTGAGTGTCCTGCTAGCCTTCACTCTTCCCCTGATTGACCGCCTTCCTATCTGCTTGCAACCTTTTCAGTCTGGAATTCGTTTAATTATTTGAGACTTAAGTCGCTTACTCATCAGCGATGATGGGATAGCATAATAATGCCTTAACAATAAGTGTTTAAAATATTGTTTTATTGATTTGAATTATTAGCCCTGCACACATGGGTGCGGAGGGAGGAAATAGATATGGCGAAGATAAAAACAGAAGTAAAAGATATAGGTAAAATCGGTATCGAGACTGGTCTCGGCGACATCGAAGGCGGCCTGAAGAGTTACGATAGAACTTATTCCAAGTCCGAAATGGACGAGGCTGCTTACGGGAATGACAAGAGGGCCAGGGACCTGGCCGAAGACTCCGTGAGTCTCTACATAGCGGAATGCAGTAAAACACCGCTGCTGACCGGCAAGCAGGAAAGGGAGTTGGCCGGGCGCATGGAGCTTGCCAATTACCTGGCTAATATAGAGAAAAGGACAGGTACGAAGCGCAATGGGCATGCGGCCGAAATAGGTGACGTTAAAATGTTGCTGATCAGAGTAGGAGTATATGCAGCTATTTTGGAAAAGCTGCTCAAGCATTATGAGGTAATCGGCAACTCGCTGTCGCAGAACCTGGAAAACGAGACATTCAGGTCGCATATCGATGGTATTACACGGGAAGAATTGACAAAATTCGTGGCACAAAATGGTCACATGAATGAAGAGGAAGCGCTAGCGGCCATAGCGGAGATCTCCATTCTTACGCGCTTGATACCGTGGCGGGTTGTAGACGGCTTCATTGCGGTTAAGAAGATGGCGGACGTCAAACACCTCACTGCCAAAGCAGAATTCACCAAATATCTTGAAATAAACAGGGAAAAGCTGGCCGGCCACTTCGAGAAGATCAGGAAATCCGGGCGCGAAGCAGCCGAGCATATGATCAAGGCCAACCTCAGGTTAGTGTTGAGCATGGCTAAGAAATACAGGGCGCGCGGCATGCCCCTCTCAGACTTGATCCAGGAGGGCAATATCGGGCTGATGCGTGCCGTTGAAAAATTCGATTACAGGCGCGGCTTTAAATTCAGCACGTATGCAACCTGGTGGATCAGGCAGGCTATCAATCGTGTCATCTCCGATCAGTCAAGGACTATCCGGCTGCCGGTTCATACAGTGGAAACGATTACCAAGATGAACAATGCCCGGCAGAAGCTTCTGCAGAAGTTGGGCCGCAAGCCTACCAGCGAGGAACTGGCCGTGGAGATGGGAGTAGATAGCGACAAAATAGACTGGCTGATAAGCATACTTTATGCTGAGCCGGTATCGCTGGATATCCCCATCGGCGAGGATGAGAGCCAGCTAAGCGACTTCATTGAGGATGAGGTCAGCACGGCGCCGGATGAGGAAGCAGCCCAGAATATGCTCAGGCAACAGTTCCGGGATGTTCTCTCTTCCCTTTCGGACAGGGAGAGGAAAATCATCGAGATGCGTTACGGCCTGGACAATGAGCAGGGTTTGACTTTGAAAGAGGTCGGACATGAGTTCGGCCTGACCCGGGAACGCATCAGGCAGATCGAGAAAGAAGCACTGGCTAAACTTAGGCACCCCAGCCGCAGCCGGAAGCTAATCGATTACCTGTCTTAGATTTTATAATGCAGGGAAATGAAGGGAAGCCCGCAACCGACGAGGTTGCGGGCTTCTTTGTTAATTAAATACGTAAATAAAATGATATGATTTATGGCGGGTGCAAGCACCATGCCGGATAGTACCATTCTTATAGTTGAAGACGACCGCACCTTGAGGGACCTGCTGCAGTACAACCTTCAAAAGGAAGGGTACAAGGTATTGACTGCGGAAGATGGGGAAAAGGGGCTGGAAGTATTTCATAGTAAAAACACCGACCTTATATTGCTCGACATAATGTTACCGGTCATGAGCGGGCTCGAAGTCTGCCGCATCATCCGGGGGGAAAAGCCGGTGCCCATTATTATGTTGACAGCCAAAGCTGAAGAAGTAGATAAAGTTGTGGGGCTGGAAATGGGGGCTGACGATTACATTACTAAGCCGTTCAGTATGAGGGAGCTGCAGGCACGTGTCAAGGCGTTGCTGCGACGCTCGCAGGAGCAACTTTCGCCTGTGTCCGGCGAGGCAAAATCCCGCTACCTTGAATCCGGAGGCATAAAAATCGACCTTGACAGACATGAAGTATTCCACGAGGGAGATACACTGGAACTGAACCCTAAAGAGTTCGAATTGCTGGTTTTTCTGGTCTCCAATAAAGGTAAGGTCCTGAGCCGTGAACAGATTTTGAGGAAAGTCTGGGGCTATGACTATATCGGCAACCCCAGGACGGTGGACGTACATGTCCGCTGGCTGCGCCAGAAGCTGGAAAAAGACGCGGAGAATCCACAGCACCTGCAAACAGTGCGTGGCTACGGCTATAAATTCGCCGCTTAAACAGAGGCGACATATATAAAAGGGGGATGAAGACGCAAGAAGAATTGCTCCTGGCTATCATCATAGGTCTCCTGGCCTTGCTGGCGCTCACCATAATCTTGTCCTGGTACAGGTTCAGGAGTATCCGCAAAAATACCGACTCTAAACAGTTGTCCGGCCTGCCGGCCGCTTTAAATACCGAAACTCAGGAACGTGATAATTCGGTGGGGGTGTTGAGAGCGGCGCTGTCGGGGATAGAGGAAGGCGTGCTGATTTTAGATAGGAATCAGCAGGTAAAATTCATTAACGACGCGGCTCAACGGATCTTTGGTAGCCGGTCAGAGACTGTCAACCGTCAAACATTTATCGAAGTTGTCAGAGATTATGAATTCGATGCGCTCCTTAGAAAGAGCATAAGCACGGGCCAACAGCAAAACTCGTTAATCAGAAATCGACGCAAGAATCAGCTCTTCAACGTTACCGTTATGCCGGTTCAAGACGGATCGAGTTACATTGTGATCGTAACCGATATGACCGAAAGGCAGCATCTGGAAGATATACGCCGGGACCTAATCTCCAACATTTCGCATGAGTTCAGGACGCCTATCTCATCCATCAAACTGATAGTGGAAACGCTGTTAGACGGAGCTATGAAAGAACCGGAGGTTATACAGGATTTCTTGAAAAAGATAGATCTCGAGACGGGGAAACTGCAACAAATGACCAAGGAGTTAAGCGTGCTGGCAAGGGTCGAAGGGCGGGAGACAGTCCCCGACAAAGGGGCCATGGATATACATCAGTTGATCACTCATTCCATCGAACGGATGAGCGCCCTGGCGGAGAAGAGCGGTGTTTTGATCGGTGTGGATATCCAACCAGCGCTGCCATCTCCTGTTACAGATAAGGATCAGATCGAAAGCGTGCTGATAAACCTGATACACAATGCCATTAAATTTACAGGTGGGGGAGGCAAGATTACGATTGGCGCCAGGAAAGAGATGGATTCTATTCTGGTTTTCGTGTCGGATACCGGGATCGGGATCCCTCAGGATGAATTGGTGCGTGTTTTTGAGCGGTTTTACAAAGTCGATAAATCCAGGGCCAACGAGGGGTCCGGGTTGGGCCTGGCTATTTCCAAGCACATAATTTCAGCGCACAGGGGTAGGATATGGGCGGAAAGCATTGAAGGCAAAGGCTCGACTTTTTACTTTACCCTTCCATTAGCCACTGCGTAGAGCTATTGGGAATTTTAATCGAAATTTAACACTGGTTTAACTTCACCTTTATCTCTATGCCCTAAAATTATTAATGGACGATAGAGAAATATATAAAAAGGAGACAACAATTTGCGTATTGTGAAAAAATGGTTGGTAACCCTTGCGGCGCTTCTACTGGCGGCAGCGGTCCTGGCAAGCTGCAGTCCGACTGCTCCGTCGACAGCGCCGTCAGTAAATCAACCTTCGAGCCCGGCCCAAGCTGTAAACCTCACCGGAGCCGGAGCTACTTTTCCCGCCCCGTTATATAGCAAGTGGTTTGATGAGTACTATAAAGTGACCGGTGTTAAGATCAACTATCAGCCCATCGGCTCAGGAGGCGGCATCAGCCAGATCACTCAGGGCACCGTCGATTTCGGCGCCAGCGACGGGATTATGACCGACAACCAGACAGCAACAGCAGAAGCCAAATACGGGCATATACTTCACATACCTATGACCAGCGGCGCGGTCGCCATATGCTATAACCTGGCAGGAATCGGTTCCGGACAGTTAAAGTTGACCGGAGATGTACTGGCCAATATCTACCTGAAGAAAATAACCAAATGGAACGACCCTGCCATTACAGCCCTTAACCCGGACTTCAAATTGCCGGCAACAGCCATTGCGGTGGTTCATCGTTCTGACGGCTCGGGTACCACGTATATATTCACGAACTATCTTTCCAAGGTTAGCCCTGACTGGAGCAGTCAGATAGGCAATGCAACTGCCGTGAAATGGCCCGGCGATATAGGTGGTCAGGGTAGTGCAGGCGTAGCCGGACAGGTGCAGCAGGTGCCGGGTGCCATAGGTTATGTTGAGCTAGCCTACGCGACCCAGAATAAAATACCCTGGGCCAAGCTTAAAAACGCAGCTGGCAACTACATCGAGCCTTCGCTGGTGGCCACAACTGCTGCTGCCGTTGGCGTTACGCTGCCTGACGATATGAAAGTAATGCTGACCAATTCAAGCAATCCGGATGCTTATCCCATCGTAGGTTTCACCTGGATACTGGCCTATGCTAATCAAACTGATAAGGCCAAGGGTGAGGCGCTGACCAAGATGCTGTGGTGGGCAATTCACGACGGCCAGCAGTATAACCAGGCCCTAACTTATGCCAGCCTTTCACCCGATGCTGTTACCAAGACTGAAAATGAGATACTTTCCATCAATTATCAGGGCCAACCACTGATAACACGCTAAGTTTTAAGGATTAAATCAACCGGGGGATGCAGGTGAATTTACTCTCCTGCAGCTTCCGTTTACGTGAGCTATAATAAAAAACTGGATAGTAAATGAAGTGCAGTGATTCGGGGACTACATCCTCCATAGCGGTGAAGGACTGGAGCGGCCGGCGCGGACGTTTGGGTGATAAAATTTTCCTTTATTTGACCTTTATTTTTGCCCTTATTATCGCTGTATCTCTAGTAGCCCTGCTGATTGTACTTAATATTAGTGCTTGGCCGGCCATCCAGAAATTCGGGGTATCCTTCCTGACGAGCCTGGACTGGGACCCTGTTAAGGAGGTGTTCGGTGCTCTTCCAGCCATTTACGGGACACTGCTGAGCTCAATAATTGCACTCATTATTGCCGTTCCCATCAGTATTGGTTCGGCGGTATTTTTATCCGAACTGGCTCCGGCCTGGATAAGGGAACCTTGTTCCTTTCTCATCGAGATGCTGGCTGCCATACCCAGCGTGATCATCGGCTTATGGGGGCTTTTTGTGCTGGTGCCTTTTATCAGGAGCCCTATCGAAAGCTGGCTGGGGAGTCATCTGGGATTTCTTCCGCTGTTTCAAGGGCCGCTCTTTGGCCTGGGCTTTCTGGCGGCTGGGATTATCCTGGCGGTGATGGTCGTTCCTATTATTACGGCTGTCAGCCGCGACGTAATGCGCGCCGTACCCGTAACTCAACGTGAGGCTATGTATGCCTTGGGGGCTACGCGCTGGGAGACGATTTACAGGACGGTGCTGCCATATTGCCGTTCGGGGCTGCTGGGCGCAGTAATTTTGGGATTGGGTCGTGCTCTGGGAGAGACGATGGCGGTTACCATGGT
>DBZK01000039.1:0-53937 GCA_002311135.1 Dehalococcoidia bacterium UBA1162 | reverse complement strand
GAGACGATGGCGGTTACCATGGTCATCGGTAACTCGTATGCATTAACGTCATCATTGTTTTCACCGGGCGTCACCATAGCCAGCAAAATAGCCAGCGAGTTCAGCGAAGCCTCAGGAGATATTTACATCGGCAGCTTGGTGGAGTTGGCACTGGTACTTTTTGGCATTACCTTGCTGGTGAATATTATTGCCCGGCTGATGGTGTGGCGCATGATATCGGTCAAGGCTACAGGAGAATAGGTGCATGTCTGAAGCCGGTCGTGTAAGGCGTAAATGGACCAACCGCATAATGCTGATTCTGTGTGGGTGTGCGGTGGGGTTGTGCATCCTGATCCTCGCCTTGATAGTCGGCTATACTGTTGCCAAGGGCGCTAACTATTTGAATGTGGACTTCCTGACTCATACATCCAAGCCGGTGGGAGAGATCGGCGGAGGTATGAGGGATGAAATTTACGGCACTTTCATCCTGGTGGGTCTGGCTTCCGTCATCGCCTTGCCGATAGGACTGATGGCCGGAATATATTTGGCCGAGTTCGGCTCCCCGGCTGTTGCATCCGTCGTCAGGTTTATAGCTGATGTCCTGGCCGGTGTACCCTCGATTGTGGTGGGCGTGTTTGCCTATGCCATACTGGTGCGCCCCATGCACACCTACTCGGCACTGTCGGCTGGCGTTGCACTGGCAATAATAATGATCCCTGTAGTAGCACGTACGGCTGAGGAAGCGATGCGGTTAGTGCCGAATTCAATGCGGGAAGCCGCCCTGGCCCTGGGCATCAACCGCTGGAGGGCAGTGCTGGGAGTGGTGGTGCCGGGGGCCCTTACCGGAATAATCACGGGTATTATGCTGGCTGTCGCACGTATAGCAGGTGAAACCGCTCCACTGATCTTCACGGCTTTAGGCAGCGCCTTCGGCGTTCAGGGGCTTCTACAACCTATCGGGGCGTTGCCTTTGCAGATATATCGCTATGCTTTGTCGCCCTATCCGGACTGGCAGCAGCAGGCGTGGGCGGCTGCATTTTTACTAATGATTCTGGTGCTGGGCATAAATATCGTAGTTCGCTCAGTCAGCAGGCGAAAATCAATGTAATTAGCCGGAATAAATGAGAGGAATTATATAACCCTATGCTGTACGAATTAACGAATAATACTACCGGCCAGGCCGCACCGGAAAGGGTGATAGGCGCTCAAGGCAATACAAAGTATATATTGGAGGTGGTGAAGCTTAGCGCGTGGTATGGCAAAGCGAAAGCTGTTAATGACATAAGTATGAAAATCAAAGCTCAGGCCATCACCGCCCTTATCGGTCCATCAGGGTGTGGTAAATCTACTCTTATTCGCTGCATGAACAGGATGCACGAAGTTTCCGATGGGGGGAAGGTCTCCGGCCAGGTTTTATTGGATGGTTCGGATATTTATGGGAGAGAAGTGGATGCTGTTACCATACGCCGCCGCATTGGTATGGTATTTCAGAAACCCACAGCCTTCCCGACCATGTCGATTTTCGATAATGTGGCTTCAGGGATAAACCTGACGCGTCTATGGTACAGAAAAGGCGAGCTACAGGATTTGGTAGTGCACAGCCTGAAGAAGGCTGCCCTGTGGGAGGAAGTGAAGAACAAGCTTAACCGGTCCGGAGCTTCCTTATCGGGCGGCCAGCAGCAGCGCCTGTGCATTGCACGCGCTATCGCCATAGAGCCGGAAATATTATTGATGGATGAACCGTGCTCAGCCCTGGATCCAATCTCGACGTTGAAAATCGAGGAACTGATGTTGGAGATTAAAAAAGACTATACGGTCGTTATAGTGACACATAATATGCAGCAGGCAGCCCGGGTTTCTGACTGCACGGGTTTCCTTTTGCTGGGGGAGTTGATAGAATTTGCGCCTACCAAGGAATTGTTCAGCGTACCACATGACAAGAGGACGGAGGACTATATAACCGGGCGCTTCGGTTAAAGGAGGTTCACATGCCCAGGGAGACATACCAGAGGAATCTACGTGAGATACAGGATGAAGTCCTGGTTATGGGCAGCATGGTGGAAAAAGCCCTTGACCGGTCCATGCAGGCCTTGAGAAACCGTGATCTGGAATTGGCCGCCAAAGTGGTGGCGGATGATGCCAATGTGGATAAAAAACGTTTTGAAATAGAAGAAAGGGCTCTCGATTTAATCGCTACCCAGGCGCCCATGGCCAGCGATTTGAGGATATTGCTTGCTACACTCTCCATTGTCACCGATCTCGAACGCATGGCCGATCACGCCGCCGGCAACGCTAAAATAGCCGTAATGATAGGGAATGAGCCTCCTTTGAAGCCGTTAATAGACCTGCCGCGCATGAATGAAAAGACTATAAACATGCTTCACAGAAGCCTGGATGCCTTTATTGCACACGACGCCGACGTTGCCAGGAAAATTGTTGCCGAAGATGACGAGATAGACAATCTTTACGACCAGGTATTTCGCGAATTGCTGACCTTTATGATGGAAGACCCGCGCAGCATTACACGTGCCACCAGGCTGATGTGGGCGGCCCATAACCTGGAGCGGACCGGGGATAGGGTAACCAATATTTGCGAGCGGGTCGTCTTTATGGTTACCGGCAAGATGGAAGAAATGAACGTTTCTACCTATTAACGCTATTCGGTATAAGCACTTATCAGGATACGGCTGTCGATAACCTGGTATCCGTTGCCTTCCGGCAATACCTTGACCGGATTGAGGTCCATTTCCACTATTTGAGGATGGTTTACGATCATGGTGGAGACACGCAGCAGCAACTCCTCTATGGCTTCAATATCGGCGCGCTTTGAGCCTTTCCACCCTTCCAGCATCTGATAGGCTTTGACTGCTCTGAGCATCTCGTGTGCATCGATATCTGTGAGCGGGTTGATATTAAAGGTTACGTCTTTGAGCAATTCCGTATATATGCCTCCCAGGCCGAACATGATCAGAGGGCCGAAGGCTGGGTGTTGTGTGACGCCGACGATGACCTCGATGCCTCCCTGCACCATTTTTTGAACGATTACCCCGTCCATTTGCTCTTTCTTGCCAATGCTTTCCATATTACCGCTTATACGGTTAAATGCTTCCTCAACCTCGTTCCCTGCCCGGCAATCTAGTATGACGCTTTCCAGTTCCATCTTTTGCGAGACCGCAGACGAGAGAATTTTGACGGCTACCGGGCAGCCTATTTCCTTGGCTGCTTCGACAGCTTCCGCTGCTGTCGTAGCCAGCTTCAGCGTGACCATTTTTATTCCGTAGCATTCAAGCAGGCCCGTAATCAGCCCGGCATTCAGCCACACCTGGTTGTTGTCCGATTTCTCGAGGGCCGACTTTATAAGGTATTCAGCGCGCTCCTTGTCTATATCGGGAAACTCAGGGATTTTACCTACGGGTTTTTTCAGCCTCTGACTGAATTCAAGCGCCCGTGACAATGCACCGGCCATTGCCTCGGGAAAGGCAAACGAAGGGACATATCCTTTTTCCTTGGAACCCAGCTCAACCCTCTCACCGCTCAGGCCGAGAAAAGAGGTTATCAACGGCTTGCCGAAGTGTCGGTAAAGCGGGGCAATTTCACGAATAACTGAAGCAAATTCGTCGGAAAGCTCCAGTATCGGCGGGATAAAAATGGCAATGACTATATCTACGTTTTCGTCATCCAGAAGCAACCGGAGCGCTTCCCTGTACTGGTCGATAGTATATTCCGGTGACGTATCAATGGGATTGGAAATAATGGCCTTGGGCGAGAGGATGGTGGTCAGCCTGGCCAGTGTCTCTTCTGACAGCGCTGAAATATCCAGGCCCTTTATCTTACAGGCGTCGGCCGTTAGCAAGGCCGGTCCCCCGGCGTTGGAGATGATCGCAACCCTGTTGCCGGCCGGCAGCGGTTGATTGGCAAGCAAGCTGCCGGTATCGAAAAGATCTGCCAGGGTGTTAACACGCAATATACCCGCCTGTTTGAAAAGGGCGTCGGTAGCGGCCTGGTCCGAGGCCATGGCGCCGGTCTGCGAGGTGATGGACCTGATCTGATGTGCAATGCGATCGCCAGTCACCGCCACGACAGGTTTTTTGGATGTTATGCTGCGTGCGACCCTGGTGAACTTCCTGGGGTTGCCGAATGATTCCAGGTAAAGCAGCACGACGTTAGTATCAGAGTCGCCTTCCCAATATTGCAGTAGCTCGTTACTGGATATGTCGGACCTGTTGCCGATACTGACGAAGGTAGAGAGGCCGATGTTCAGGTTCGTAGCATACATTAGGATGGCCGAGCCCAGCACGCCGCTTTCAGAGGCGAAAGCAATGGTCCCGTGAGGAGGGAAAACGCTGGAAAAGGTGGCGTTAAGGTTTATATCGGGATTGGCATTTATAATGCCCATGCAATTCGGCCCCAGCATGCGTATGCCGTAGCTGCGCACGGTCTTTAAAAGCTTGTGTTCACTTTCGGCGCCTTCCGGCCCTGCATCGGAAAATCCCGAGGTCATAACGATCATGCCCTTGACACCTTTGCGGGCACATTCCTCGGCGACCTGCTGCACATGTTCCTGCGGGACCGAGATGATGGCAAGGTCGACATCGCCCGGGATGGCCAATACAGAGGGGTACGCCTTTACCGCTGCAATGACGTCGGCGAAGGGGTTGACCGGATATACAACGCCCTTAAAATCCTGCTGAATGAGATTGCGGAAAACAAAATTGCCGATGGTATTACGCCGCCGTGAAGCACCTATAACGGCAACCGATTTTGGATTAAGGAACGCCCGCAGAGATGCTACTGAAGATACCCGCTCGCGCTCGAAGGATTTCTGCTCCACTATTTCATTCGGTGCCAGATCGAGTATACCTACGTAGGTCGATCCCTGGTACATGCGGTGCATCTTGAAGCCGCTGTTGATCAAGATGTTCATCATGTCTTTGTTCTCGGCCAGCACCTCAGCCTCGAAGGTAGTGATGCCCTTGTCCCTGGCCACGTTGGCAAGCTGGTCCAACAGGTGTGTTCCGATCCCGAGGCCCTGATATTTATCTTCCACTTCGAAAGCGATTTGAGCCCTTTCGGCTCCGGGCTGACGGGCATAGTGCCCCACCGCAATTATCTTCTCATCTTCATCTTCACCTAGGGTGCCCACCAGGGCAAAGGTATTGAAGTAGTCTACGGCACAGAACCGGTGTGCTTCCTCACGTGTGATGTTATTAAGGACATGATGGAAGCGCAGGTACATGGTCTGCTTGCTTAAACGGTTAAAGAGCGCCAGAAGGTTCTCCTCGTCGGACAACTGAATGGGGCGAAGGATCAAACTGGAACCATCTTTGAGAGCAACTGTAACCGAGTACTTCTCGATGCTCTTGCCATCCAAACCCATCACCATTCTGAGCTCCTTGTTATTATTAAGTATAGATTAAGGGTATTCCAGTCAATACAATATTAACATATTCGATAAATACGATCGAACGGCAGCCAATCCTTAATAAAGAGAAGAGGCTGCACTTTTCACTACAACCTGGTCTGAAGGGACCTGATTACCGCTTCCGCTTCAGCAACAATGCCTTCGATGACCTCTCTGCAGGTAGCCAGGCTTTCGATGCGGCCGACCACCTGACCGAACGGCACAACCCCGTTTTCGAGATCTCCTTCATTCAACGTTTTACCCAGCGCATCAATGCCTATGGCTTGCTGGGCCAGCTCTGTGACGCCCCTCTTCTGAAGGCTGCCTAACAGCAATTTCCAGATGGGGATGTCAACCTGCTTGCGCAGCGCCCATCCAGCTTTCATAGCCTCTATGTAAGAGGTTTTGCCCTTGGCCATTTCCAATGCGCGTTTATTGCTGTACCAACGGCCGGGGAGGCCGTCGATGCCAGCTGAATAAATGGTCTCTTCCATAGTGGTTTTCAAGGCTACCTGTTTGATATGAGGATGCACGGCGCATTCCTGGGTTAACACAAAGCGCGTGCCCATGGCAATAGCATCGGCGCCCAGGGCCAGAGCTGCCGCCAATCCACGTCCATCGCAATAGCCGCCCGCCGAGATTATGGGGATTTTCACCTTACTGGCGATCTGCGGAAGCAGAACCAGGCCCCCGACATCGCTGCCGTGTGCGGCGGCTTCATGGCCGGTGACGATTAAGGCATCCGCTCCCTGTTCGGCCGCTCTAATGGCGTGGCGTTCGGTAGCTACGGTGGATATGACCTTGCCTCCATAGGCATGAGCGCCCTTAATGATCCAATCGCCTTTACCAAGGGCGAAATTGATGATAGGCGCCTTTTCAGCTATTGCAACCTCCGCGTTTTCCTTGCCGTTGGGAAATATGAGCGTAGCGTTGATAGCAAAAGGCTTGTCGGTCAGCGACTTTATTTGCTGTATAATCCCTTTTAGCTGATCCGGCGTGTTGGCCACACTATTGAAAATGCCCAGTCCTCCGGCGTTGCTGACAGCCGCCACCAGCTCAGGCAGGCTGACAAAAGCCATGCCGGAAAGTACGATGGGATGCTTTATTCCGAGGAGCTCAGTAATTCTTGTCTTCATAGCCGGGAACCTCCGTTACTTGTTATATTTGATTGAAGCGTAATATTCTCAGAAACCAAATTCATTGTCAATGAAAAATCCTGTATCATAAGAGCCGGTTTAAAGTCCTTATCCTGAAGGTTTCTTTAAGTTTTGCCATGTTATAATATCACAAATTGTTATAAATTGTTTGGAGGTTGTAATGCAAACCAGGATGACCGAGCTATTTGGTATCAAATATCCCGTTATGTGCGGAGGGATGATGTGGTTGTGCAAGCCGGAGCTATGTGCTGCAGTCTGCAATGCGGGTGCGCTGGGCAATATAACCGCTGCCAACTACAACTCGGGCGAGGAGTTACGCCAGGCCATCAGGAAAACCCGTGAGATGACCGATAAACCGTTTTCTGTAAACCTGTCTCTTCTGCCTTCTTTTCGAATTACCAAGGAGATGTACAACGGCTGGCTGGACGCCTGCCTGGCGGAGAAAGTAGCGGCTTTTGAAATCTCCGGTGCGCCGGTGGATAAATTCTTCGGCCCCGACGCGGTCAAACGTATACACGATGCAGGTACCAAGCTCATACATAAAGTCGGCTCAGTCAGACATGCCATACATGCAGAGCATGCCGGCTATGATGCAGTGATAGCTGCCGGGGTCGAAGAAGGGGGACATCCTCTTAATGATGATGTGACTACGATGGTGCTTACGCCCCGCATGTCCGAATCTATCAAAATACCAGTTATTACTACGGGAGGTATCGCCGACGGCAGGGGGCTGGCGGCTGCGCTTATGCTGGGCGCTGAGGGTGTTATGATGGCGTCAAGGTTTATGGCCACTAAGGAATGCCACATGAACTCCAAAGTTAAAGATGAGTTGGTGGCACGGCAGGAATTCGATACGGTCCTATATGGGAAAACTATTGAATTGCAGGGCCGGGCCATGAAAAACGAAGTGATCAAAAATATACTGGAAATGGAGTCCAGGCATGCCAAGCTTGAGGAAATTGCCCCTCTTCTCATGGGCCTGAGACAAACGGCGATCTGGGACGAAGGAGATATACAGGCCGGATTGCTTCCGGTAGGACAGTCCATTGGCCTGATCCATAATGTCGTAAGCTGCAAGGAATTGGTGGAGGGGATGGTCAAGCAGGCGGAGGAGCTGCTGGGCAAAGCCGGGAAACGCTATCATACCGTTTAGTTTATGGAGTAGTTAATAAACAGGGAGCGCCGGTGCAGTGCTCCCTATCTTTATTGTCCGATTGCTTTCTGAAATCAGGCCAGCATAGAATTGTTCTTTCTTACGGTTGCTTCGGCCTCGGCCACGACCCTGTCGATAAGTTCAGCGGCACTCGGCAGATCTTTGCAGGAGCCGATGACCTGACCTGCGAAGAAGATGCCCTCTTTAGTATCGCCATTGTAGAGGGCCTTGGTATGGCGGAGGTTGCCTGCCGCCTGGCGGGCCAGCACCCACATAGGATGGTCCTCGTCGGAGGCCATCATTTTGAAACCCATGCCCATGAACTGGAACCAGTTAAGGTTCAGCATAGCTTTGATATCATAAGCGCCTCTGAAGGCGTCCGCTACGGGGAAACCACCTTTGGCTATCTTTTTGGTCACCGGCGTTTTCAGTGCACGACCGCGCATGCCGTCGAATTTGTCGCTGACTATGGTATCGTTTTCAGAAGCCTGAAGACAGAGCTGTTTGAAAGCATCATGCACAATGCTTTCTTTAGTAAGGGCAAAGCGTGTCCCCATGGAAATAGCGCTGGCGCCCAGCGCCAGGGCTGCCGCCAGTCCCCTTCCGTCGCTGTAACCACCAGCCGATATAATGGGTATTTTGACCTTGCTGGCGACGATGGGCAGCATGACCAGGGTGGTTGCCTCTTCGCCGTGGGCTGCGGCTTCGGCCCCCGTCACCACGATAGCGTCGCACCCCAGTTGTTCCGCTTTGATGGCGTGTTTTACGAAGGCTGTGGTCCCGATGACCTTTCCTCCGTAGGCATGCACCTGGTCGATGAACCATGGCTTTCCCAGGGTGTAGTTGATTACGGGTACTTTTTCTTCGATAGCTACCTGGATGGTATCCTGCGCCACTTGCCCCAAAATCAGAAGCTGATTAATGCCGAAGGGTTTGTCCGTGAGGCTCCTGATTTCGCGGATATATTTCCTGGTTTCTTCGGGCGTGCATCTGGCTGTGGCAAATATGCCCAGGCCGCCGGCATTGCATACGGCTGCCACCAGGGCGGGTGTGGTAACCCAGTTCATGCCAGCCAGCATGATGGGGTGCTTGCATCCGAAAAGCTCGGTCATGCGTGTTTTTATCATTATTAAACTCCTTTAACCTGAGAATTATTATGCAGAGAAGATGATCATATGGAAAATATTATCTGAGCTTCTTCCAGTTTGAATAGCACCTGTTGGAATGTTATTATATATCATCGTGCTTTGAGACTCAAGGCATTTTTTTATTGTTAGGCAGGGTTTTATATAATCGGCAGAATTTTTACGGCGTAATAATATGAATACCGATATTTTAAAAGAACTGGATCCGCTTTTTAATCCCCAATCCGTGGCACATATTGGAGCCACCAATAACACCAATAAATGGGGTTTTTCAACCATCACCAGCCTGATGCAAACATATAGGGGGCCGATCTACCCCGTTAATGGGCATGAGGACTGGATACAGGGACTCAAGGCATACAAAAAGGTGACGGATATACCGGGGCAGGTTGATCTGGCCGTGTTTACTATTCCTGCTGAACGTGTAGCAGCGGCCATGGAAGACTGCGTGCAAAAAGGCGTCAGGTCGGCTGTCATTATCTCGGCGGGTTTTGCTGAAGTCGGGCCGGAAGGTAAGAAACTTCAGGATGAGGTTTTAAGCATTGCCCGCAAGGGCAACATAAGGTTTATCGGTCCCAACTGCATGGGCTATTGGAGCGCATCATCTTCGCTGGCTGCCTTTATGATGCCCTTGCTGGTGCGAGACGGGCAGCTTGCCTTCGTTTCACAGGGCGGTAACGTGGGAGCTGCTGTTGTGGTAGCGGGGTACGAGCGTGGATTAGGTTTTCATCGCTATGTGAGCTGTGGTTGTGCCGCTGATGTGCAGATAGAGGACTACATCGAGTATTTCGGCAAAGATCCTCAGGTTAAGGTGATAATGGCCTACATCGAGGGCCTCAACGATGGCGTAAGATTCATGGACGTCGTGAAAAAGGTCACTCCCATAAAGCCGGTAATAATTTTGAAGCCCGGGAAAACCGAAGTGGCCGCCAGGGCCATTAAATCGCACTCGGGTGCCCTAGCGGGAAGCGATGCCGTCTACGATGTCGCCTTTAAAAAAATGGGCGCTATACGAGTAGAGGATCCCGAAGAAATGCTGGATATAGCCATAGGCTTTTTGACGCAGCCCATGCCCAGGGGACACAATGTAGCAATTATTACACCGGGCGGCAGCTATGGCGTATTGTGCGCTCAGGCTTGTGAGGAGGGTGGGCTGAACGTGGTCAAACTCCCAGATAAAACGATTGAGGAATTGGATAAGATATTCCCTCCCAGATGGAGCCGCCAGAATCCCGTAGATCCTGCCGGCGACAGGAATTTTGTTGCCTACATGATTGCGCCGCTAAGACTGCTGGAACTTGATACTGTTGACTCTGTTATTTTCATGGGGTTCGGTGGGTTCACGCTTTTCAGCAACCTGCTTATGCAACAGCGCTCGCAGCAGGAAGAAAAAATGAAGCCCGAGCAGGTGACCCAACGGATAGAAGCGATGAGGGTCATAATCCCAATAATAGAGGATGTAAAATCGCCGGACTTTAATAAGATGCAGTCCGCCGTCAGGCAATTGATAAATATGCTGGCGCTTTTCATGGGTATACAGGATCTTGCCCAAGTTGGAGCACTCTCGGATGTGTTAGTAGAGGCCAGGCGTTCAGGTAACCTCAAAGATGATGTTGTCGATGATATCCTTGAGTTGGCCAATGCCAAAGGTCAAAGAGGAGAAAGTGGGCGCACCAGGGCGGAGATTATCAACTCATTTATTATTGGGCTTCTCAATGCGCTGGTGGACCAGTGGATCGACAGCTATAAAAAGCCCGTAATTACTACCACTTTTACGGAGGAGCAGGTAAAGCTGATAGGAGATCATTACGACTATACCTCAGGTAAACGGGCCGCCAGGGTTTTGTTGCATCTCACAACCTACCATGATTTCCTGGTTAAGATAGGTAAAGATCACCGGATTTAACTATTTCTAAAAACGATATATAGTGGTATTTAGGGGTTCGGTGGAAAGTAAAGTGAAAACAATAGGAATAATATTAATAGGTTTACTGTTTATGGTTGCCGCGGGACTGGCGGGCCTGTCCGGCACCCCGGCCTTTGCCAAGGCTTCGCAAGGCGATAATTTGCCTGAGATCCTCAATTTTGCAGTATCGCCTTCCACCATCAGCGCAGGGGCTTCAGCAATGTTAAGCTGGCAAACAACCAACGCAGTATCTGTCAGCATCGATCAAGCTATCGGCGATGTGGCTCCTGCGGGACAAGCGAACGTTGCGCCGTCCTCTTCGACTATTTATAAAATTACTGCTTCGAACAACGCCGGTACCAGAAATGCATACGCCACTTTATATGTCGATATTTCGGGGGCCAACAAAGGAAACATTATCAGCAGCGATCCTGTCACGGGCAGGAACGCTCAAGTGGACTTTTCCTGGAAGGACTACTATCTTTCCAGAAAATATCAGGTACAAATAGCCAGGGACTCCGCATTTACTTTGAAGGTATTCGACTTAGGGGCCATGGATACCTCCGATTCCCCCTCACCGGCATTTTGGATGCCACCCGGCAGCCTCGAGGCGGGACATACGTATTACTGGAGGGTGAGGAGTGTGCAGGCTGCCAGCGGACAGTATATTGACAGCCCCTGGTCCGATACAAAATCTTTCACTGTGGAGCAGGGCTATAACACCGATGATGATAGCTATACAATTCGGGCTTTCACCCCCGCCGACGGCAGCACACAGTATCCGGTAAAGCCGATATCTTTCAGTTGGTCGAGCTATCAGGGAACGACCAAATATCAGTTCATTCTGGCGAAGGACGCTCAGCTACACGATGTCATTGTGGATGATTTTGCATCGACAACCGCCTACTCCGTAAAGGGCTCTCTGGAATATGATACGGGCTACTACTGGCAGGTCAGGGCTGTGGAACCTGTTTTAAGCGATGCGGGCTCTGCATTCACTTTCCATACAGTGCTGGCCCCGCAATCTGCGGACGGAGACAAGTCCGCATTTCCGGATGGTTTTCCTCAGTGGGCTGTTGCCGTTATATTGGCAGGGGCTCTAATCGTGGCCGGGCTGCTAATTTTGCTTTTCAGGGCCCAAAAAAAGGTTTAACCGCAACCGTTTGAGCCTATCACGGTTGATTTTAGAGAGCTTTGATATTTTGATACTTGCATGCACAGGCGGATATCCTATTTAAAATAAAAGACGAGGAGGTTGGTAAATGGCGAAATCATCTACTGGTATGGAAGAAAATGTGGCGGCGTTGCTCAGCTATGTTCTGGGATGGGTCACAGGCCTGATTTTCTTCCTGATCGAAAAGGAAAGTAAATTTGTAAAATTCCATGCTATGCAGTCCATTATCACGTTCGGCGCCCTAACAATTTTGTATATTATTTTAGCCTGGATTCCGATTTTGGGATGGGTCCTGGGTGCGATCATCTGGATCCTTGAGGTAGTACTTTGGATAGTTCTTATGATCAAGGCTTACCAGGGCGTAAAATTCAAGTTGCCCTTTGCTGGTGACCTGGCAGAGAAGTGGTCAGCCTGAGCAATAAATACGAATGGGCCTTTAGTATATGCCCGCATGGGACTTTGGTACTGGTCATATGTGAAATGACATTAAATAGATAGGGATTTTCATTGACAGCCAGGCTTGCATACCCTATGCTTCATAAATTAATTTATTTAAGGGGGGTTGTTGCAGATGCAAGCGTATTGCATGAAATGCCGGGCTAAGAAGGAAATGAAGAATCCTAAGTCTATTACCATGAAGAATGGTAAACCGGCAAGCCAGGGCCTGTGTCCAACATGTGGGACCAAGATGTTTAAAATCGGCAAAGGTTAGCACAAGGAGTTTAGACGGACAAAAAAGGGCCGGATAAAATCCGGCCCTTTTCATTTATTTCATGTGCGACGTATTTTATCCTGGCAGTTCTACCCTGTAGAAGGACTCAGCCAGCTCATATCCCTTGCACTTAGCCCTCTGTGCGTGCAAGAACTTGAATCCTTCGCTCCATTCCTTCGAGAATTTACTCACCTGGCTCTTGTGGCAGGCCAGTGCGGCCATTTTAAGGTCAAAAGTGTCCGAAACATCGCTGAAAAAATTCTGTTTATCTGCGGCCCAGAAAAGCAGCTCTTTCACCTTATGAGGCTGAAATCCGGCCTCCAGCAGGTCCGGGTAGGCCAAACGATCGCGAGCAAAGGGGAAAACAGCATCGAGGACGACCTGCCCTGTGATTCTGTGGTCTCGGTGCCACACGTATTTTCGGTACGGGTCGGGTGCAGCTACCAACTCAGGCCGGTAAGTACGTATAACCTTGACGAGCTCCTTGCGAAATTCTGGGGTATCTTCCAGCGACTGGTCGTCATGATCCAGGAATATGACCTCCTGTACTCCCAGGGTTTTAGCTGCCTCCAGCTCTTCCTTTCTCCTTATTTCAGCCAGTTTCGATGGTGTCATTTCGGGATCGTCTGTACCCTTGTTGCCATTGGTACAGATAACGTAAATGACCTTTTTACCCTGCTTTATCCATTTCGCTACTGTGCCGGCAATAGCGAATTCGGAGTCATCCGGATGCGGGGCTATAATCATAGCGTAATATTGCTCTTTCATTGTTGTAATACCTCGAATGTGGATTCTGGGATCAAGATTTGTATGAGCAACGCTGCTGCGTATACTCTGCGTTTCTGTCAATAACTGCCTTATATTGTTGGAGTATCCGGTCAGCCACGTGGCCCCAGCCGTAGTGGTCGACCAGTTTGCTGTATCCATTCTTCTTGTTTCCTATCCTGTCCAACATGGCAGTGATATTCATGGATAATTCAGATGGTGTATTTCCTTTGATTATTCTGCAAGATTGGCATATCCCGGCTATATCGCGGATTTCACCGACATCTGTAGCTATAACCGGCGTGCCGCAGGCCAGCGATTCCAGGGCTACCAGGCCGAAGCTCTCGTAATACGAAGGTATAACGCAAAAATCAGCGGCGTTGTAATACAGATGCATACGTTCATGTGGAACCGAGCCGATAAAATTGACGCTGTGGCTGACTTCATAATCACAGGCAGCATCCATGATAGCCTTAAAATCGACCCCGTGATCATTGCCGCCAACTACAACCAGTTGGAAATCATCACGCGACTTTAGAGGAGAGATCGCCTCCAATAAATTGCCGAGCGCCTTAAGCGGGTCCAGCCTCCCAACAAACAGGGCCGTTTTTTTGGGGGCCAGCCCGCACATTTGTCTGGCTACCTCTTTGTCTACAGGGTGAAAGAGCGCGGCATTAATGCCGCAGGGCACAACTTCAATCCTTGCCGGGTCGGCGCTGTATCTATTGACCAGCTCGCGTTTTTCTTTCTGGGTGGAAGCAACAATAAGGTCGGCGTTCTTTATGATTACCTGTTCATTTAAAATCCTGTATTCAGGCTCAAGTATTCCCAGACCCAGGCTGTTTTTAACAGCGCCGAGGGTATGAAACATGGTAATGTGAGGTACACACCATTTCTGCTTTAATTTGCTCCCGACTATACCGGATAACCAGTAGTGGCTGTGAATCAAGTCATAATGTTTATTTTGCTCAAGGCAAAATGAATCTATGGAATCGCTAAGCATCGCAATATGATTGCCAAGCGTTTCTTCCGAAATCAAGCTGTAATCAGGCGATTCGATGTGAATTAATCGAAGGTTATCGCTTCCGACGACTAAATTGCACAAATCATCATCCGGGTGAGAACAAGTATATATATCGACCGAATGGCCGCGCCTGGCGAGCTCTTGAGCCAGGTTTTGTATGTAAATATTCATGCCGCCTGTGTAGCGGCTTCCCGGCCTATTGAGAGGGCAGGTGTGCAAACTGAGTATAGCTATGCGTAATGTATCTTCCAATAGATCTTCCAGATAGCGATTTAACTATTTGTTAATTATACATCTAAAAAGCTGGATCTCATTGCCGCCCAGGTGAAACTTATATTTTTCGGCCCCTTTAAGGAAGTCGAATCGCCGTTTTCTATTCTCGATACTGCTCTTTATGCAGAAATATTTGGATAGCACGCCGATGCTGAGAGGCCGGTAATCAGGGTTGTAGCCGCTATTATACAGGTACATATCATTTTGATAGGTGAAACAAAGTGTAACCGCCACCTGAACTTTATTAAGTTCCAGTATCCCCAACTGCAGCATATTATCCGCCTCAGCCATATCTATTATAGCTCTGAAAAATACTTCCATCTCATCGGTGAGGAACTTATTCTTGTCCTCCCGGCTCTCACGAAAGAAGCGCAGGAAGGTATCGATCTCCTCCCTGGTGGCTTTTTCAGTTGTGCGGTAGACTATTTCTCCTTCCTCGTTTAACCTTCGTTCCTTCCGGAGTATTTCATGCCTTTGTTTGCCGCTTAATAACGCTAGATAGGAGGCCAAATCCTCGGGAAGGTCCATGGCTACGGTCACATCGTCCGGTGAACAGGATACCGTTAGGCCCCGCTCCTGCGCACGGTCTGTTAAAAAGCGCCTTACATTGGAATCGGGCAGCACCGGCGTCAGGTCTATTGAACCTATTTCTGATGCAGTAAAATGCTCCAGCAGGGCATCGAAAAAGACATTTTCCTTGCCTGATTCGACCGGGAAATCCAGGAAATCACACACGTTGTCGCTGCCTATGAAATGCAATATCCCGTCTTTTATCATGAGTGGAGCTAAGCCTATAGCAGAGCCGTTTTCCATGATTGCGCCCAGGTGCAGGTCGCTATCTGTGCCGAAATGCTTCCACCATAATTCGGACCAGCTGGGCGAGGAAAACAAAAGCCTGGAATCAGAATTTTTATAAATTCGTTCCCAGGGGTCACGCAAATCCTGAAAATCGCCGCGAACAAATTCAATCATAGGAGTTAAATAACGGCCATAAAAGTACAGCTATATTTCGAAGTTCTGCCCGAATTCCGGCACGACCACATCTTTTAATCCAATCTCTCTAAAAGCATCGGCCAGGGAAAGCGCCGCCGATTCTTCTCCATGGACCACAAAAACCTTTTGCCACCTGTTTTTACCGGCACTTGTCCAATTGATCAGGTCGTTGCGGTCGGCGTGAGCGCTGAACTCATTAAACACCTCCACGCGGCAGCGTAATTTATATTTCTCACCATATATCGGTACTTCCGGCCACTTTTCGGCAATTTTTCGTCCGAGAGTATTTTCGGCCTGCCATCCTACGATTAACACGGTGTTGTTGGGATTACCGATATTATTCTTTAGGTGATGCAGAACACGCCCGGCTTCGGCCATACCCGATCCGGCTATGATCATAACAGGTGTCTTGATGTCGTTGAGTTTTTTCGATTCCTCGACTGACGCCACATATCTTAACCCTCGAAAGCCGAAGGGATCTTCCACAGTTCTCAGGAACTCAGCAGTTTGCGAATCGTAGCATTCAGGATGTGCCCGGAAGATGTCTGTTGCGTCTATGGCCAGCGGACTATCGACGAAGACCGCTATATCCGGGATCCGTTTATCCAGTTTTAACTGGTGCAAATAGTAGACCAACTCCTGTGTCCTCTCAAGGGCAAAGGAAGGTACGATCAATTTTCCGCCTTTGGAGACCGTCTCGTTAATAACATTTGCCAGTCTTTCTGCTACATTACTTATGTCGGTATGCAGCCGGTTGCCATAGGTACTCTCAATGATCAGGATATCCGAATCGGTCACAATATAGGGGTCCATGATGATCGGCATGTCTTTGCGGCCAAGGTCGCAGGCATAGCAGATAGACAGTTGCCTGCCGCCGTCGTTAACGTCAATAACCGTTATCGCCGATCCGAGGATATGTCCGGCGTCGTGGAATACAATCCGGGCATCGCCTGTTACGCGGAAGGGACGTTCATAAGAACAACCGCGGAATAACTTGAGCGTAGGGGGTATATCGGCAGTATCGTAAAGGGGTTCCATGGGCGGTTCGTTGTGCCGGTGGCGGACCTTGTTTACGAATTCGATGTCGCTTTCCTGGATGTTGGCCGAGTCCGTAAGCATGATGTTGGCCAGGTCGAGTGTGGCAGAAGTGCAATTAACATCGCCGCTGAAGCCCTGCTTGACCAGGTTGGGCAGGTCTCCCAGGTGGTCCATGTGTGCGTGGGAGATAATCACAGAATTGATGGATTTAGGATCGAAGGCAAAGTGCAGGTTGCGCTCGTAAGTCTCAGCCCGGCGCCCCTGAAAAAGGCCGCAATCCAGCAGCAATTTGTATCCGTTGATGTTGATCAGGTGCCGCGAGCCGGTTACGGTACGATCGGCGCCGTAGAAACCTATGTTAATCAATAGCTCTTCGCCCTACTATGGCCTGTTTTAAGTACCAGCTGCTGACAATATCCTGCACATCCGATGGTTGGTCTGAAAGGCGCAAGAGATGCAGGTCGGATTCAGAAATATAATTGGTAATCAGCACCGAAATTTGAAGCCAATCGAGAAAACCGTGCCAGAATTTGGAATTAAAGAGGATAACAGGGAAGGGTTTGATTTTATTGGTCTGAATCAGCGTTAGGACCTCGGTTAACTCATCCAATGTGCCCAGTCCGCCGGGCATAATGACAAAAGCCGTGGCGTATTTAACCAGCATTATCTTACGAACAAAAAAGTGGTTAAAAGTAATGTTGAGATTGGTATAGAGATTGCACTTCTGCTCTTGGGGCAGTTCTATATTGAGCCCGACTGATTTAACACCCGCCTCGCTTGCTCCCAAATTGGCGGCTTCCATCATTCCGGGTCCCCCACCTGTGATTATATTGAAACCCTGCTTGCCCAGCAGGTAGGCTATCTGTTTGGCATTCTGATAATCAGCCTGGTCGGGAGTGGCAACAGCAGCCCCATAGATCGTCACCGCCGGCTCGATGCCGGATAATTTATCAAAGCCCTCGACCAGTTCCCCTATATACCTGAATAGCCGCCAGGACTCTTCTTTTTCAAGTGAATTGATTTCGTATTTATCAGCCATCAAATACCTCGCTTCATATCATAAGAATAAGGAGACATAGCTAGTCTCCTCCTGCTTCGATGATCGGATAATTTACGCATCCATTTAAATGTATTTAGGATAGCGCCGTAGTAAATAGCTGTCAAGGGAGTGAATGACGCATAATAATCCGGCGAAGTGACTGATTTACAGTCATTGATTGACCGTGATCACAGAGCCGTCCGGGGTTTTGGATACACTGATGAGAACGGGGAATTTGTCTTTGAGTTCATCCAAATGCGTAATGACGAACAATTTTTCAAAATCGTCCTGTATTGAATTGATAGCCTCTACCAATTTTTCCAGTCCTGAATCATCCTGAGTTCCAAACCCTTCATCTATAATCAAGATTGGCATCGAAGCTCCGGCCCTGCGGACCAGCAGTCTCGATATCGCTATACGCAACGCAAGGTCGATTCTGAAGGCTTCGCCACCGCTGTACATTTCGTAGCTGCGTGTGCCCAGCTCATCGGCAATTTTTATCTCCAACGTCTCGACTGTGGGGCCCTTCTTGGTATCCCTCTGAGTTTCCAGCGTGAGAGACATCCTGTTGTCGGTCATTTTACCCAGTAATAGATTGGCTTCATTCTCTATCTCGGGCACCGATTCCTCAATGATCAGCGCCTGGATACCCTTCTTGCTGAAATCTCTGGCCAGTTCGCTATACAAGCCCTCCTCTTCCCGGTAAAGCTGCAGTGAATCAGCCTTCTCATTTTTCTCCGCAGCCAGAAGCTCCAACTGCCTCAAATTTTCTTTCAACTGGGCCAGGTTGTCTCTCAGTGTTCGCTCGGCCGTAATCTGAGTATTGTGTTGGGCCTCGAGCAACTCCAACTGGCGTCCGGTTTCAGGTAACGCTGAGAGATCGGCTTCAATTTGATTACTCTGCGCTGCCAGGCTCTCAAGCTCTTTCTGCAATTGGGAAATTGCTGACTCCGAATCCGCCTTCGATTTTTGCTGTGACTCAAGCTGCAGCCTGGCCTCCGACAGTTCTTTGTAGAGCTGTTCAAAATTCTGGAGCGATTTCTTGCGCCGGCTAACACTGGAATGAACGGCAGGATCGTATCCCAATTCCGCCAGCTCACGTTCAACCGAGACCAGGGATTGCTGTGCATCGGGCGCATAGCTCTTATTTTTTAAATTTTCATCCAATGTTAGAAGAGCATCTTTTTTAGCGGACAGCTCCTCCGCCAATGAATTTGTTTCTGCGATTTGTTTATCTACCACTGCCAATTGCTGGCCGGTGAAATCGCGCTCGGACTTGAACCTGGCCTCGTTCTGGCTAACCTGCTTTTCAAGCGCAGCAAGCTCCAGTTTCTTTGAGGAAACAGAATCCGTGTCATTTTTCAGTTCGGACAGGTCTTTATGAAACTCCGAATTCAGTTTCTCAACGATCCTCTGACATCCCTCCGGCCCTAGCTCCGATTCGCAAAGTGGGCAGGTGGCGCCCGCATGCGACAGCAGCTCGACCTTTTGTTTGATTTCGGCAGCCGCATCCGTAAGCTGAGAAATATGGGCCGATAGTGTTATTATTGCGCCTTTAAGATCATTTATGGACTTCTTTCCGGCTTCGATGGACTCTTCCATTGTACTGAGTTCATTTTTACGTTGTTGAAGATCGGCCTGCCGTTTTAGCAGCTGTGGCAGCATGTTGAATTTAGATTCGAGGTCGCCGATTCTTGTCGATAGTGACTTGCGTTCGATGTTAAAAGTGTTCTGGGCCGATGTTATAAGTTCGGTTAGCTTGTTCCTGCGGTTAACTAGTTCCAACGACTTCTTCAACCGGTCATTGAGCGCCTCCTCAAGGGCTGCACTCTCCTTATAACTTGCATAGCCTTCTTCGATCTCGCGGGTACGCTCCAAAACCCCGGTGAAATGCTGGATTTGTTTGATCGATTCAGCCAGCCTCGTCTGCCAGGCCTGCAGGTCCTTCGTTCTGCTGCTGATCTGTTGCCGGATTAGCAGCACCTGCTCCTTGCGTGAAGCCAATGCTTCCTTTTTCTTACGGAGCGCAGCCATTTCGGAATCGAGTTGTTTTACGGCCCTTTCGACGTTACTCAACTTTTCGGTTGCGACGTCGCTTTCTTCCGCTAACTGCGATTTACTGTCCAGCCTGGTAACCATTGCCCGGATGTCCCTCTCCAGGTTGAGAGCCTCCAGTTTTTTGGCTTCGGAATTTACTTTGGCCTGCTGTTCCAGGCCATCGTAAAAGGATAGGTCAAGTATATTGGCCAGTATCTCTTTGCGTTCGCCCGGCCTTTTCCTGCTGAACTCGTTGGCCCTTCCCTGCAGGATCAGGGCGCTATTGATGAAGGTCTGATAGTCGAGATGCAGCAGGCCGATTATTTTTTCCTGCGTTTCCGTCTTGGTATGCTCTGAGACCGATTTGAAAACGCCGTTGCTGAAGATCTGCAGGTCCAGCATAGATTGCCCCGGCCTTGATTGAGGGCCTCGGGCATATTTGCGGAGCACACGGTAAAGCTCTTCACCCGATTGGAACTCCAGTTCCACGGCCATTTCGTTCTTGCCGGTGTAAATAAGCTCATCATTGTCTCCCCGTGATGCCTTGCCCCATAAGGCCCAGGTAATGGCATCGAAGACGCTGGATTTGCCGCTGCCATTATCGCCGCATAGACATGCCACGTGCAGGCCTGTAAAATCCAGGGGTGCTACATTGTCCCTGTAGCACATGAAATTTGTCATTGTAAGCTTGGTCGGGATCAACGAAACCCACTCCAGATACTATAAATATGCCCGGAAACAATATTGGGGTCTTTATTCAAAAACCATGCTATTATATTTTAGAGTTTCCCCGAATGTGGATACAGATTGTCTGTCAACCATAAAATTAAAGGAAATTGTCCATATTTTAGCATATAACTGGAAGTCTAAATCATCGTCGAGGTATAGAGGTATATATGTTTGAAGTCCTGGCAGAGAAGTTAAGCAAGGTATTCAGCGGGCTGAGCAATAAGGGCAGGCTGAGCGAAAAGGAGATAGACGAAGCCCTGCGGCAGATAAGGCTGGCCCTCCTGGAAGCCGACGTAAATTTTAAAGTCGTCAAGAACTTTTTGTCGGTGGTCAGAGAGAAGGCGCTGGATGCAGCGGTGCTGGAGAGCCTGCGCCCCGTACAGCAGATCATAAAGATTGTGAATGCAGAGCTGGTAAATATGCTGGGCACAGAGCCTGCAAAATTGAAAAGCTCTTCTAAAATGCCTTCCATTATCATGCTGGTGGGTCTGCAGGGTGCAGGCAAGACCACTACGGCATCCAAGCTGGCCCTGCATTTGAAACAATTCAATCAGAAGGTTTTGCTGGTTGCGGCCGATACCCGCAGGCCTGCAGCCATAGAGCAACTAAAGGTCCTGGGAAGCCAGATAGGAGTTCCCGTTTATTTTGAAGATATTAAAGTGGACCCGGTTGATATTTGCAGAAAGGCCGTGAAGAAAGCCGAGGAGATAGCGGCCTCGTGGATGATTGTGGACACACAGGGGCGGCTGCATATAGATGAAGGCCTGATGCAAGAGCTGGTCGAGATGAAGAAGGCCCTTCAGCCGGCGGAAATTCTGCTCGTAGCCGACGCCATGACCGGGCAGGACGCCGTAAATATAGCGGGAGAATTCAACAACAACCTGGGGTTGACCGGTTTGATACTCACAAAAATGGACGGCGATGCACGGGGAGGCGCAGCGCTATCAATTAAATTCGTATCCGGCGTGCCCATAAAATTCATCGGCGTTGGGGAAAAAAGCAGCTCCCTGGAAGTCTTCTATCCTGACAGGCTGGCATCTCGTATCCTGGGGATGGGCGATGTCATGACGCTGATTGAAAAGGCGGAAAAAACCTTCGACAAACAGAAAATGCAGCAGCTCGAGCAGAAATTGCGTAAATCGGAATTTGACCTGGATGACATGTTGGAACAGATGAGACAAATAAAAAAAATGGGCAGTTTCACTCAACTGGTGGAGATGATTCCAGGGTTTTCTAAGCTGACCAGGGGAATTTCCGACAAGGAAAGCCTGGATAGGACTAAAAAAATCGAGGCCATAATTTTGTCTATGACTGCCGAGGAAAGAAGGAACCCCGATCTCATAAATGGCAGCAGGAAACGCAGAATCGCCAAGGGCAGCGGTACCACTCCAAGTGATGTGAACCAGTTATTGAACCAGTTTCACAGCATCCAGAAGATGAGCAAGATGATAGCTAAAGGAAAGATGCCGGGGAACATGCCCAATTTGTTTGCACGTTGATCCAGGGTTATTGAGTTACGCCCGTGGTACCTGTGATCTGGATCTGCCCGTCGCTGATTGTTATATCCTTGATGTTGATCTTGAGCTCTTGCAGAGGTACATTCAAGCGGATCAATATGTTGGCCAGTTGCTGAACGCCCATATCAATACTGTCGGGCACCGGTAGTTTACCAAGGAAGAAATCCTTGATCAGGAATGTAGGTTTGCCATTCTCGACGTCGATCGAGCCCATAATGACGGTCCTTATCGGCAGCGCCGGAAAACTCCATGCATTGTAGATGAGCATATAGCCATCGTTGAAATTTACCAGCACATCTTTGGCGGGCAGGGTGCCTTCGGCCAGGGCCATCACCAGGGCTGAATTGACCTCTTCCTCGGTCAGCACCAGATTAATATCCTTTTTAGTATTTGAGGAACTGGCTGTAACGCAACTGGTTTTTAAATCGTCCAATTTTTGGTTGAGGCTGTCGACCGATTCGGAGGACAATACAACGGGACGCATGTTGGAGCGGATGTCCGGGGTCAGCAATGCCATCACATAGCCGATCACTATGGCTAGAATGGCAAGCACCGCCAGGACGCCCATAGCTATTAAAAATCCCTGAAGGATTTTCATCGATTCTCCTCCTTAACTAACTGTGCCGGTGGTTATTCAAGATAGTCTTTGAGCTTTCGGCTCCGGCTGGGATGACGCAATTTACGGAGGGCCTTGGCCTCAATTTGCCTGATCCTCTCGCGGGTGACGTTAAATTCTTTGCCGACCTCTTCCAGTGTCCTGGCCCTGCCATCCTCCAGGCCGAATCTCAAGAGCAGTACCTTTCTCTCGCGTTCTGTTAGTTCACCCAGCACCTTATCAAGCTGAGCTTTCAAGAGCTCGCGGGATGCTGCATCGGCCGGGGGCAGGTTTGACCTGTCCTCGATAAAATCACCGAGGTGGCTATCCTCTTCTTCGCCGATGGGCATTTCCAGGGAAATAGGTACCTGCGATAACTTCATTATTTCCCTGACTTTTTCAGCGGATATCTCCATGCCTTGCCCTATCTCCTCGCAACTGGGCTCTCTGCCGAACTCCTGTGAGAGCTTGCGATTGACCTTGAGCAGCCTGTTGATCGTTTCAACCATATGGACGGGTATGCGGATGGTCCTGGCCTGATCGGCTATGGCCCGGGTTATGGCCTGCCGGATCCACCAGGTGGCATATGTACTGAATT
This sequence comes from Dehalococcoidia bacterium UBA1162, assembly GCA_002311135.1. Taxonomy (GTDB): domain Bacteria; phylum Chloroflexota; class Dehalococcoidia; order GIF9; family UBA5629; genus UBA1162. The sequence goes on along the minus strand of DBZK01000039.1, from coordinate 30,702 downwards.
TATAGCCCTTGCGGTACTCGAATTTTTCAACCGCGCGGACCAGGCCGATGTTACCTTCCTGAATCAGGTCCAAAAGTGGCATGCCATGTCCTACATACTTCTTGGCAACGCTCACAACCAATCTCAAGTTGGATACGGTCAATTGTTTGCTGGCCTCTTTGCCGTCCCGGTCGATGTGCTCGAATTTGTGCTGAAAGCCGCGGCTTTTATCCTCTATCTTTTTTATAAGCTTGGCATCCCCATTTTTGCTCACCGATTGCTTGACTTTCTCCCACGAGGGGTTGCCATCTATGATAGAGAAGATTTCAGGATTCAGCATTCTGACGTAAATCGAGTAGTCAACCATGCGTTTCTCGATTTCAGGTGGTTCCAGCGACAGCTCCCCTGCTATCTTCACAACCATCTCAGGGTTAATAAACTCATCAATAGACTGGTGCAGCTTGGGGTTAAGCAACCTTTCTTTAAAACTGAGTTTCTTAGCCACAGCAAGGTGTTCTGAAAGTTTGTCGATAACCACGTCGCATTCGGCCAGGTTCACCAGTAGCTGGATGACGAAATCTGATATGGAGGGGAACCTGTTAAGGTGGTTTTTAAACGCATACTTTATATTCTCGATGTATTTGTAGGGTTCGATCTTGCTGGCTAGTTCACGTTCAAGCTTGGCATTCAGGAGAGGGTACTTGCCTATTTCATGCAAGTACATCCTGACCGGATCGTCAATCGCCTCATGATCGGCCAGCTCGACTTCAAGCTCCACGAGCGGCTTTTCCTCTTCCGCCTCCGGCTTCGCAACCCACTCCTCTTCGGCGAATTCAGGAGCTGCCTCTATGTCCGTAAAAAGAAGCTCTTTTTCCTCCGCAGGGGCAGGTTCGACCTCGAGCTTATCCCAATGGTCGTGGTGGACTTCAAAATCGGTCTGCACGAGGTCGACGGTATCGCCGGCGGCAACCTCCGGTACGGCTGCTGACGTTTTTTCTGCTTTAGCCGGGGCTTTTGCAGGAGCTTTAGCTGGTCGTGTTTTTTTCTTTACTACCGGTTTAGTCGTCTTGGCCATTTAGACTCCCTTTGTGCGGCTAGAAATGCGGCCACGTTTTTTAAAAATATCATGCAACTGCGGGCCTTCGTCAATTCCGTGTTCTATAAGTTTTTTTACATATATTTCTTGGAGCCGGTTGATACAGTCATTCAGCGCGTATTCTCTTTCCCTTTTGCTCTGGCCTAATGATGGCGGAAGCTGTTTTCCGAATGCCAGTAAGTGGTCAAAACAATCATGAATAGCCGGGTCGAGACTGGCTGCTATAGAATCTACATCGGAGTTTTCCTGCCACTTAAATAATATATCCTTATTATCTGCATGTTCAAAATATTCGGCTGAAAGTTTCATTCCTGCGGGCCTTATATCAGGAAACTGCAGCAATAGCGCCAGGCAATACTCCTCAATGGGCCTTGAAGATTCGGCCTGGACTGCGTAGCTCCTGATTACCTTATTTCCCCTTGATGTTTTACCTTTTTTCTCCCGATTTAGCAAGTCAAATAAGTCTTTATGCATGCCCGTATAGTCCATTTTTAACAATGCTGCAACCTTCTGGATGTAGTGTGCACACCGAACAGGATCATCGATAGGGGCCAGTATCGGCACAAACTTGGAAACAAAGGCGGATTTGTCTCCGGGACTATTCTGGTCTATGGTAGCAAGTTCCTTTTTCAATGTAAAATCAATAATCGGCTGTGACTCTTTGAGCAGCTTGCCCCATTGTTCCGGCGATTTCCTGATGATCTCGTCGGGATCTTTGCCGCCCTTAATCTCCACCACCTGGACCTCGTGTTTTACCAACTCATCATAGGTCTTCGGATCTGTCCAGGGCATCCAGTAGTCCTTGGGTATCTGCTCGTTGATGGTAATAATGCTCCTGGTGGTGGCCTCCAGGCCGGCCTTATCTGCGTCCAGCGCCACGATTATATTCTTGGAGAACCTGCGTAAAATGGATATCTGTTTTTCCGTGATGGCTGTTCCCATGCAGGCGACTGTGTTTTCATAGCCGAATTGATGTGCGGCGATGGTATCCATATAGCCTTCCGTAATCACTGCCGCATCCTTCTGCCGTATGGCTGCTTGCGCCCGGTCGATCCCGTAGACGACGCTGCTTTTATTGAAAATCAGGGTCTCCGGCGAGTTTAGATACTTGGGCATGGAGTCATCCAGCGCACGGGCCCCGAAACCGATAACGCGGCTCTTAACATCTCGCAGAGGGAAAATAAGGCGATTCCTGAACCTGTCATAGTGTCCCCCGCTGTCCCGCGGCGCCACCAGCCCCACAGCCAGCATGTCCTCATCCCGGTAGTCTGATTTGGCCAGGTGGGAGCTGAGTTCATCCCATTTATTGGGTGCGAAACCAAGCTGGAAATCATCTATTACCTTGGCTGACAGGCCGCGTTTTTGCGTGTAGATTCTGGCCTTTTCAGCCTCACTGGAATGCAAAAGGAGGTAATGGAAATACTCGGCCGCCACCTCGGTGATTTTATACAGGCGGTCCAGCCTGTCCTGCTCTTCCTTGTTGCTCTTCTCGGACTTGTATGAAAGCGTTACATTGGCTTTTTCCGCCAATAAGCGCAGGGCCTGCCCGAAATCCAGACCCTCCTTCTTCATGATGAAGGTAAAGATATCTCCGCCCGTGCCGCAGGCGCCGAAGCAATGCCAGCTCTGCTTCTCAGGGAATACGAAAAACGAAGCTGTTTTTTCTGAATGGAATGGGCAATTGGCCTTGAAATTTTTCCCCGACGGATGCAGTTGCACATATGGGGTCAAAACGTCCACGATGTCCAGCTTCTGCTTAACTTCGTCGACTACATTCATGTCTCAACCTTCTGACTTAGCTCATGCAACGAGTGTTGCTTCCAGTTCCTCCGCTTTGTGTACAGCGTAATGATCGGTCATTCCGGCTATATAGTCGGCAACCCTCTTTACCGCGGGGTCGTCATTCTTTAAATTATACTCTGGGGGAAGCTTTTCAGGGTTTTCAAGGAAATAGTTAAACAGGAAAAATATTATCCGGCGTGCCTTTTGCACTTCTTCGGTTTCAAGGCTGGTATTATAAACCCTTAAAAATAAAAAATCACGCAATTCGTTGGCGGCGCGCCGTATTTTGTCGCTCATAGTGATAACCGGCATCTGCCGGTTCATATTAGCGGCCGAAAACCTGACAATATCTGTCACCAGCCTGTTAATGCGTTTGGAGTTGGTGTCTCCCAGTATTTTGGAAGTGGAAGACGGCAAGTCCGCAGGAGTTATAATGCCTGCCCGCATCGCATCCTCAACGTCGTGATTAATGTAGGCCACCAGGTCGGCTATCTTCACCACCTGGCCCTCGACCGTCACCAGGTTGTTCCATCCCTCCTCCATTATCTCCAGGTCGCCCTTGGAGTGATTGAGGATACCGTCCCGCACTTCATAGGTCAGGTTGAGACCCCTGCCCTTTTTCTCGATATAGTCCACCACCCGCAGGCTCTGTTCATTGTGGTGGAAACCTCCGGGAAGCAGCTCATTGAGCGCCTGTTCGCCCATGTGGCCAAAAGGTGTGTGGCCGAGATCGTGACCCAGCGCTATAGCTTCTGCCAGGTCTTCATTAAGGTTCAGAGCACGCGCAATCGTCCTGGCAATTTGCGATACCTCGAGGGTATGGGTAAGGCGGGTGACATAATGGTCTCCAAGAGGCGCAATAAATACCTGGGTTTTATGTTTCAAGCGGCGGAAAGCATTGGAAAAGATGATGCGGTCGCGGTCACGCTGAAAGGATGTCCTCATGGGGCAGGGCTCTTCCGCTTTCGTCCTGCCACGGCTGTCGGCGCTGTGTGCTGCATATGGGGACAGGCGCTCTTCAGCCCTTTCCAATCGTCGCCGGATATTAAGATCAGACATAAGAAAACGTTGTTATAAATTATAGTACATTATTAATGCAAGGACGCTTTTTAAGCCTGTAATCCCATACTGCCGCCCTTTAAAACGTAGATAATGCATGTGGAAAGGTTGTAAATAAAGAAGCTACACGTTGAACAGGAAATGTGTGATATCGCCGTCCTGCACGATATAAGTCTTGCCTTCCAGTCTCAACAGGCCGTGCTTGCGGGCCTCGGCCATGTTGCCGCTTTTCATGAAGTCATCATAGCTAACGACCTCGGCGCGGATGAACCCCTTCTCAATATCCGTGTGGATCTTGCCGGCTGCTTTGACGGCGGGCGTGTCGCGATGAATGGTCCAGGCCTTTACCTCGTCTTCGCCCACAGTGAAGAAAGATATCAAGCCCAGCAGGGAATAGGAATGCTTTATGACAGCGTCGAAAGCTGTCTCCTTCAGCCCGATATCCTTGCGGAATTCTTCAGCCTCATTCGGGCTGAGCTGCACCAGTTCCATCTCCAGTTGGCCGCACATCGAAATGAAGTCAACCTGCGGGCGCATGCAGGCTTTCTTAAGCTCCTCCAGCGTCTTCTCATAAACGGGAAGCTGTTTTTCGCCGATATTTATGACTATCAGCATGGGTTTGGCGGTCAGGAACTGGTAGTTGCTGAGAGAACGCAGCTCATCTGCATTGATCTGCTGAAGCTTGATGGGCACATTCTGCTCCAGCGACTTCTTGATACGCAGCAACAGCTCCTGCTCTTTCATGGCTGAGTCGCGTTCAGCCGATTTGCCCATCTTGAGGGCGGACTCCAAGCGGCTGAGGCGCTTTTCGATAATCAACAGGTCGGAGAAGATCAGCTCCATATCCAGGGTCTCTATATCGCGCAGGGGATCGACTTTACCCTCGACGTGGGGGATATTTTCATCTTCGAAGGCCCTGACAACCTGCAGGATGGCGTCAGCGGTGCTGAGGACGTTGAGGAACTGGCCGCTTACGCCCTGTTCTTTCCCGAATCCTTTGGATAGTCCTCTGATATCCACATATTTGATCTCGGCAGGAGTGGTCTTTTTGGGATGAAAGATATTGCTGAGCTTCTGCAGCCTTTCATCAGGGACCTTGGCTACGGCAGGGTTGGTGGTCAGGCCGCCGCTCGAGTGTGGCTTATTCTCCGCCGTGAACTTGGTGAGAGCATTGAAGATGCTCGTTTTACCGCTTCCGGGCAAACCTATAATGCTTATTTCCATCGTGGCCTCGCTAACCTAAAAACTATAGGACAGCCCCAATGAAAATGCAATAGCGGCGAGGGGTTTCGTAGTTGTTGCAGGTTTATCCGTGTGATATAATCAGTAGAATTTCGCAATCTGGAGGATTTATTGTGCCCAGTTACGAACTGGTTTTCATCTTAAACCCAACACTAACTGAAGAAGATTTTTCCCGTTTGATGGGAAAAGTCAATGATCTTATTGCCAAACAGGGCGGGACGGTTTCAGAGACTATTCCCTGGGGCAAGCGCAGGCTTGCGTATCCGATCAAAAAGCAGTCGGAAGGGAACTATGTACTTGAAAAAGTTCAGATCAAGCAGACAGCCCTTAAAGAACTGGATGCCGGTCTGAAGCTCACGGATGACGTTTTAAGGTATTTGTTCATACGCGAAAAGAGTTAAATTACGGGAGGGGTTGATGGCGAGTTTGAATAAGATTCTGTTAATCGGCAATGTCGGCGGCGATCCCGAGATGAGGTTTACACCCAGTGGTGTGCCCGTGACAACCTTTACGCTGGCGACTAACCGTAATACACCGCAGGCGGATGGTTCGGTAAAAAAGGAGACCGAATGGTTCCGGATCAGCGCCTGGAGGAAGCAGGCCGAGGCCGTCAACCAGTTTTTGACCAAGGGTAAGCTGGTTTACGTCGAGGGAACCTTGCGTACCCGTACATGGGATGGCAAGGATGGGCAAAAGCATCTCAGCCTCGAAGTGACGGCTGACAGGGTCATATTCCTCGACCGTCAGGGCGCAGCTCCATTACCGCCCGAAGAAGTTCCGGCAGAAGAAGGGGATATTGAACCCGATGACATCCCTTTTTAAATCCTTAATATGAAGGAGGACTACTAATAAACAATGGAAAGCAATACCGGCCCAGTCAAAAGGGAAAGGGGGCGCAAATTCATTGTCAAACCTAAGGTTTGCATGTTTTGTGTTGATAAAACGCCGATTGACTATAAGAATATAACACTTGTACAGCGTTTCGTTTCCGACCGCGGCAAGATCGTGCCGCGCAGGCGCACAGGGGTGTGCGCCAAACATCAGCGCAGCTTGTCACAGGCCATTAAAAGAGCCAGGTATCTGGCCATACTGCCCGCTTCTCCCAACCACGTTTACAATATAAGTGGCGGCAGCGAACGAAAAGCCTAATCAAATCTGGAGAATTGAATTGCCCAAGAGGACATATCAACCGAAAAAAAGAGGACGAATTAGAAAGCACGGTTTCCGTGCCAGGATGTCAACACGCGGCGGCCGTGATGTATTAAAGGCACGGCGGGCCAGGGGACGCTGGAAGCTCACTCAGGTATAGCAATATATGGCCAAGAGATTGGCTTTAACCAGGAGAGCACAGTATTTAGCAGTGTATAAATCGGGCAGGGCGTTTGCCGAAAATCTGCTGGTAATCAAAATACTCTCGAACAGCCTGGATACCACCAGAGTGGGTTTCTCAATAACCAAGGAGATCGGCAAAGCGACCGTTAGGAACCGTGTGAAACGGCTGCTTAAAGAGAATGTGCGGCTACTTGGAATTAAAGAAGGGTGGGATATAGTATTTATAGCGCGCCGCGGCATAGTTGATGCCGACTATCATGAATTGCGGGCTGTCGTGATCAAGCTGCTGCGCCGCGCAGGTTTATTGATAAACGATGTTAAAACAGTTGGCCCTGAAATCAATTAAGGTCTACCAGGGGACCATATCCCGGATTACACCGCCGGCTTGCCGGTTCACCCCCACCTGCTCTCAATACGGGTACGAGGCCATCCATAAATACGGGCTTCTGAAGGGCGGATGGATGACGTTTATAAGGATATGCCGCTGCAATCCCTGGACTGAAAGCAGGTATGACCCCGTGCCGTAAATGAAAATATCCGGAATGAATCAGGATAAATGAATCAGGATAGTTGATGATCAAAACAAAAAAATACGTAAACATTATATTAATACTGGCCATCCTGTTGCTGGTCTTCGTCGCCGGCTGTTCGATGGTCGGGGGCGGAGGCTGTTCCGGCACGGCGGCCCAGGGATGGTCCGGGTTCACCACTTACAAACAGGATATATGTTTTGGATCGATTGAAGGCAAGGTTATTGCCTTCGACCCGCAAGCCCGCACAGATAACAAAACCTTCCCCGCCGACGACGAATGGGTCTATCAGATCAAGACCGCTTCACCGGGCGCCGCCTGCGGCCCCATGTGCTCGCCGTCTTCTTCGGCCGCCGGCCTGGGTATTTATGATACGCCGGTAGTTGTTGATGACCTGGTGTATGTCGGCAGCTACAGCGGTAAAATCTACGCTATCAATGCCCTTAAAGGTGTGGTCAGGTGGGTCTATCCCAGGGAAGGCTTGGATACGGTAGGCGCTATAGTCGGCAATATGATCACCGACGGTAAGAGCCTTTATTTCGGCAGCTCGGATTCCAAGATTTACTCGCTGGACGCAGTCACCGGCGACTTTAACTGGGATTTCCAGACCTCCAGCAAGATCTGGACCGGCCCGGCTATCGACAATGGGGTCATTTACGCTGGGAACTACGGCGGTGATATATACGCCATATCGGCAGATACAGGCAAACAGGTATGGAGCATCAAAATACCGTCAGCGGTATCCTCGTCGATCACAGTTTCCGGTGATACCATGTATTTCGGCACCTTTGACCGCTATCTCTATGCCCTGGACAAAGCCACAGGGCAGGAAAAATGGAAGATTGCCGGCGATAACTGGTTCTGGGCCCAGCCCTTGGCGGCCGGCGGCAAGCTTTATGCCGCATGCCTTGACCAGAAACTATACGCGCTAGACCCGGCCACCGGGCAGCAGCTCTGGCAGTTTACGGCCGACGCCCCCATTGTCGCACCTCCTGCTATTTCGGGGAACAACATTTATACCATAAGCAACAAAGGCACCCTGTATAAGCTCGACGCCGCAAGCGGAACGCTGGTCAATACGAATTCAGTGGAATTCACCGTCTACAGCCCCATGTATGCCAGCGGGGACATGGTTTATGTTTATGCCAGGGACCATAATGTTTATGCCGTCGATACGGCCAAGAGCACTATCGTGTGGAAATTCTCATCGTATTTAAAATAGGTCAAATGAATGGTTGATATTTGGAATATAGCGATACTTAACCCCATGCTCAACGGGCTTATTGCCCTGTCAGAGCTGTGCTTCAAGAATTTCGGCCTGGCCATCATCGTGCTGACCGTCGTAGTCAGGCTGATTTTGACGCCGCTTACTTACAGGCAGACGCAGTCGACCAAGGCCATGCAGTTACTGCAGCCCAAGCTCCAGGAAATACAGAAGAAATATGCCCGGGATCAGCAGAAGTTGCAGCAGGAGATGATGAGGCTTTATAAGGAAGCCGGCATCAACCCGCTGGGATGCATGTGGCCGATGCTGATACAAATGCCTATCTGGATCGCACTGTACCAGTCCATCATGCAGGCCCTGGCTGCCACTCCGGAAAACCTGCTTTTGCTTTCGCAGCACCTCTATTCCTGGGATATGGTCGGCAATGCCATACCCCTGAATGAGGAATTCCTGGGGCTGCGCCTTTCACAGCCCGATCCCACCCTGATATTTGCCATATTGGTAGGTCTGACCATGTGGGTACAGCAGAAGATGGTGACCCCTCCTCCTGCAGATGCCCAACAGCAGCAGATGTCCAGCATGACGACTTTGATGATGCCGCTGATGTTTTCATTTTTCACTCTATCCTTCCCCAGCGGGCTGGCCCTGTACTGGGTGGTATCCAATATCATAGGCATATTGATCCAGTATCTAGTTGGTGGCGGCTGGGGCTACTTCACACTCCCGTTTTTGAAACCCAAGGCTGCTGCTCCTGCGCCCAAGACAGGACAGTATGTAAAGGACCTGAAAGAAGGTAATGAAAAGAAGAAGGGATGAAATTGAGAGAACTGGAAATAAGCGCGAAAACGGTTGACGAGGCGACAAAGGTTGCGCTTGCACAGCTCGGAGTGTCCAGGGAAGAAGTCGAAATAGAGGTAATCAAGAAGGGCAAGTCCGGTATGCTGGGGATGGGCGCTGAGGATGCCAAGATCAAAGTCACACTGCTTGATGACGAGCGACAGCCGGGCCAGTTGGATGATGCGGCCGAGATGGCACGCAAGGTGCTGAGCGATATTTTAAAGGCCATGGGCATCGCCGCTGATATAGACGTAACTCCATCTCCGGACGATAACACGCCGGTGACTTTAAATATCGAGGGAGATGACCTGGGCGTATTGATAGGCAGGCGGGGGCAGGCCCTGGCTTCGCTGCAATACCTGGTCAGACTAATCGTAGCCGAGAAGTCCAAGAAGTGGATCTCTATCAATGTCGATGTCGATTGGTATAAGAAGCGCCATTACGATACACTCAAAAAACTGGCCGAGCGGCTGGCTGAGCAGGTTGCCCACAGAAAACGCACTATAACCATGGAGCCCATGCAGCCCGACGAAAGGCGCATAGTCCATATAACGCTTGCCAATCATCCTGATGTCATGACTCAAAGTACCGGGGAGGGGGACGGACGTCGAGTAGTAATCCAAATGAGGAACCGCTAGCCATGTTCCAGCCCGTCAACAGCAAGATAAGCTTCCCCGAACTAGAAAAAAGAATACTGGAAATCTGGCGCAGGGACCGTATCTTTGAGAAAAGCATAGAGGTTCGCAGCGAATCTCCCAAGTATATATTTTACGAAGGGCCCCCCACTGCCAACGGCAACCCCGGCATTCATCACGTGCTCTCCAGGGTCTTCAAGGACGTTATCCCCAGGTATAAGACCATGAAGGGATACTGCGTCCCCAGGAAGGCCGGCTGGGATACGCACGGCCTCCCGGTCGAGCTGGAAGTCGAGAAGATGCTGGGCTTCACCGGCAAGTCGCAGATAGAGGAATACGGCATCGCCAAGTTCAACGCTCTCTGCCGCGAGAGCGTCTTTAAATACGTCAAGCAGTGGGATTCGCTTACCGAGAGGATCGGGTTCTGGCTGGATATCGACCATCCCTACGTCACCCTCGACAATTCCTATATCGAATCATGCTGGTGGGCTATCAAGCAGCTCTGGGACAAGGGGCTTATCTACCAGGGCTATAAGGTTACCCCCCACTGCCCCAGGTGCGGCACCTCCCTCAGCTCCCACGAGGTGGCGCTGGGATATAAGGACGATACGGTTGACCCTTCCATCTATATTAAATTCCAGATATCGAAGCTGCCTGCCAGCCTGCCCGACGACAGCAAAGATAAATTCTCATTGCATAAATCTGTAGCTGCGGGAAAGGCTTATTTCCTGGCCTGGACCACCACGCCCTGGACGCTGCCCGGCAACACTTCGCTGGCCCTGGCGGCCGATGCCGATTACGCCGTGATCGAATACGAGGGCGTTTATTTGATATTTGCACAGGCCCTCATGGAACAGGCTGGCCTTGGCGACCGCCCGGTCCTCAAGACCTATAAAGGCAGTCAACTCGCCGGCTCGCTCTATATGCCCCTTTATAACCCGCATACCTACAACGTGGAAAGGAAGAGGGCCAGGCCCGGACTTCAGGGACAGTTTGACGTCCAGCCCATCGACCCCAACCTGACTTATAAGGTCATAACGGCCGACTTCGTTTCCATGGAAGACGGCACCGGAATCGTCCATATCGCCCCGGCCTTCGGCGAGGTCGACTTCCAGGCGGGACTCGATGAAAACCTCGATTTCGTACAGCAGGTGGACCTGGCCGGCAATTTAACCGGCACGTACTCTTTCGCAGGCAAATTTGTAAAGGATGCCGACCCCGAAGTCCTCAATGACCTGGATGCCAGGGGGCTTTTATTTAAGTCCGGCAAGATCACACATACCTATCCCTTCTGCTGGCGCTGCGATGCGCCGCTGGTCTACTATGCCAAGAAGACCTGGTACATCCGGACGTCCGCCAAAAAGGACGAGATGATTGCAGGCAACGAGCAGATCAACTGGTTTCCCGAGCATATCAAGGAAGGCCGCTTCGGCGACTGGCTTAAGAACAATGTCGATTGGGCCTTCTCTCGAGAGCGCTACTGGGGGACTCCACTCAATATCTGGGTCTGCGACAAGTGCGGCCACCAGGAATGTTTGGGAGGTCGTGACGAGATCAAGTCCAAGCCCGGTATCAAGGGTTTCTCAGATGACCTGGACTTGCACCGGCCCTTCGTGGACGGCCTGAGCTATGACTGCCCCAAGTGCGGCGGAAGCATGAACAGGCAGAGCGAGGTCATTGATTGCTGGTTCGATTCAGGCTCCATGCCCTTCGCACAGTGGCACTATCCCTTTGAGAACCAGGCCAAATTCAAGGAAAGCTTCCCGGCTGATTATATATCCGAGGCCGTCGACCAGACACGCGGCTGGTTCTACAGCCTGCACGCCATTTCCACTTTGATCTTTGATCAACCGTGCTATAAAAACGTCATCTGCCTGGGGCACATACTGGATGCCCAGGGCGAGAAGATGAGCAAGACCCGCGGCAACGTCGTCGACCCGTGGACGGTGCTCGACTCGTCGGGCGCCGATGCCCTGCGCTGGTACATGCTGACGGTCACCGCACCGGGGAACGTGCGGCGCATGTCCCCCGACATGGTAGTCGAGGTCATGCGCAACTTCCTGCTGACGCTGTGGAACACCTATTCCTTCTTCGTCATCTACGCCAATATCGATAATTTCGTCCCCGACAACAGGCCAATCTCCGCCACCTCCGACCTGGACAAGTGGCTGATATCCAGCCTCAACAAGCTGATTACGGAAGTCGATGGGTCGCTGGCTAATTACGATCCTACGGGGGCCGGAAGGAAGATAGAATCATTTGTTAACGACCTTTCCAACTGGTATGTCAGGCGCAGCCGCAGGCGTTTCTGGAAGAGCCAGAACGATGATGATAAACTGGCGGCCTATAACACCCTTTACCGCGCGCTGGTCACCGTATGCAAGTTGATCGCCCCCTTCACCCCCTTCATCGCCGAGGAGATGTACCAGAATCTGGTCAGGACAGTGGACAAGAACGCTCCCGAGAGCGTACATCTGGCCGAATTCCCCGTTGCCGATAAAAGCCTGGTCGACCCCGATATTATTTTCGATACCGAGCTGGCCATGAAGGTCTGCAGCATGGGCCGGGCGGCGCGCTCCAAGAGCGGCGTGAAAGTACGCCAGCCTCTGCCCAGGGTCTATGTCAAAGCTAAATCCTCCCGTGAGAGGGAAGCGCTTAAAAGGCTCTGCTCCCAGATCACAGATGAGCTTAACGTGAAGGCCGTCGATTTCACCTCCGAGGATTTAAAGGAGGGCAAGGACCTGTCCCTGGTGACGGAGAGCGATTACCAGGTCGGCGTGGTCACTGCCCTTACCCCCGAATTGCAGGCCGAAGGCATCGCCCGTGAGGTGGTCAGACGGCTGCAAACGATGCGCAGGTCGGCCGGACTCGAGATCGCCGACCATATCAGCACCTACTACCAGGGCGGCGAACAGCTTGAAAAGGTTATGACCGGTTTTGCCGACTATATACAGCAGGAGACCCTGTCGCTGGAATTGAAGGGATCGGAGAAGGACTGGACGGAGGCCAAAGCGGATGCTAAGGTTTACCGCGAGGAATTCAAGCTGTCAGGAATTAAAGTCGAGCTGGGCATCAGGAAAGCCACAGCGTAGCCGTCAAATAAGTGACATTCACCTAAAATGTCATTGCGAGCGAAGTGAAGCAATCCTTTGATCGAAGGTGATTCCATGAGATAGCCATCCCGATTACATCGGGACTGCGCTCCTCTCTATGACGTTATAAAAGCGCACCCCACGGGCTTAAAGATTTATTGTGTGGGTGGCGGGCTGGTGATCAGCGTGACAGTTGCGGTCATGGTAGTCTTTCCCCGCACATAGGTAAGCGTCACTTGATCGCCTATCTTAGAGTTGCGCAGATCGTTCAACAGGGTCGGAGCATCGGGGACATCCTGCCCCTGGAATTTCGTGATCACATCCAGCCTTTTTATGCCCGCATTGGCTGCCGGGCTGCCGGGCTGTACGAAGGTGACCACTGCACCCTGTTTAACGCCCAGTCCGTTGTAGTAAGCTACGTAGTCTGTTACCGTGTAAAGCTCAACCCCGAGGAAAGGGCGTGTGACGTATCCCTTATTGATCAGCTCCTGTAAAATCGGCATAGCCGAATTGATGCTGATGGCATAGCCCAGCCCTTCCACGCCGACCTCCGAGATCTTGGCGCTGGTTATGCCTATGACCTGTCCCTTCATATTCAAAAGCGGGCCGCCGCTATTGCCTGGGTTAATGGCCGCCGAGGTCCCGATCAGGTCGTACAATGATTCCTGGTCGTTCATCGAGAGGGTGATCTTCAGGCCGCTGACTATGCCCTCCGAGGCTCGGATACCCTGTCCCAGCGGGTTGCCCAGTGCCACCAGCCAGTCACCTACACGAAGTGTGGATGAATCGCCGACGGCTGCCGCCGGCAGGTTCTGCAGGTCGACCTTGACGATGGCTAGGTCGGTCAGGGGGTCGCGGAATACGTTGGAGGCGTTGCCTTCGAAGCTCCTGCCGTCCGAGAACTGGACGGCTACCTTGTTGGCGCCCTCCACCACATGGTTGTTGGTCACAATGATACCGTTCTTATCCAGTATCCAGCCCGAGCCTGCGCCGGACTCGGTTACCTGCCTGCTGAACATATCGTTGACCACCTGCTCGGTGGTTATGGTCACCACCCAGGGGTAGGCCTGCTGCACCACATCGGCAATGCCGGGCAGCACCGGTGAATTCTCGGATGCGACAGGGGTCGTCCAGCTTGCATCGGGAGGCGTTATGTTGGTGGGAACAGGCTGCGCCTGAGTCTGCGTTTGTGTTTGGTCCGGGGGCGGAGTGCCCGCCTGGAACCCGTTAGACGATACTACAAAATAGCAGGAAGTGCTGACGATCAATACGAATAAAAGCAGCAGGGCTGCAACGGTCTTTTTCATGACATCAAACCCCTATGATTTTACGGAATTGCTCAGGATTGTAGCATAAAGCTATATGACGGGCAAAAGGGCGGCCGTCCTATAGACGTCTTTTTGACGAAGTAAGTTTTCCTCTTGTCATTGCGAGCTAAGCGAAGCAATCCTTTGAATGAAGGTGATTGCCGGACCTGATTCCATTAGATTGCCACGTCGCTACGCTCCTCGCAATGACATCGTCAATATAGGGCAGGGTGTCTGCAAAAGAGGGATGCCTCCGTTAAATGAAGTACGGCGGGGGCAGTCTGCCCCCGCCGCTATGTACTGTTTTATTTGGATTCTACGTAATCAACCTTGGGCAACTGGGACAGGGCTTTTTTGACGTTATCCTCCGAATAGGCATCGGCTTCCAGTTTGCCGGCCAGGAACAGCTCGTAGGCGCCCAGGTCGAAATGTCCGTGGCCGCTGAGGCCCATGACGATGACCTTCTTTTCACCGGACTCTTTGCATTTGAGGGCCTCGTCTATTACGACCTTGATGGCATGCGCCGGTTCGGGTGCGGGTATGATGCCCTCGGTGCGGGCGAACTTGATAGCGCTTTCGAAGGTGGCTTTCTGATCGACTGCCCTGGCTTCGATAAGTTCCAGCTTGTGCAGGTGCGATACCAGCGGCGACATGCCGTGATAGCGCAGGCCGCCGGCGTGGATGGGTGACGGTATGAAGGCGTGGCCCAACGTGAACATCTTGGCGATGGGGGCCATGCCGGCTACGTCGCCATAGTCCCAGGCGTAGGGGCCCTTGGTCATGCTGGGGCAGGCGCTGGGCTCGACGGCGATGATCTGTATCTTCTTGCCTTTCATCTTGTCTTTTACGAAGGGGACGGCCAGTCCGCCGAAGTTGCTGCCGCCGCCTACGCAGCCGATCAGGATATCGGGATAAACACCGGCCATCTCACACTGTTTCTCGGTCTCGAGCCCGATGATGGACTGATGCAGGATGACGTGGTTCAACACGCTGCCCAATGAATAGCAGGTGTCGTCGCGGCTGAAGGCATCTTCCACAGCTTCGCTGATGGCGATGCCTAGGCTGCCCGGGGAGTTGGGGTCCTGAGCCAGTATCTGCTTGCCGATATTGGTCTCGGTGCTCGGGCTGGGGATGACCGTGGCGCCCCAGGTCTCCATCATGATGCGCCTGTAAGGCTTTTGATTATAGCTGACCTTGACCATGTAGACCTTGCATTCCAGTCCCATGTACTGGCAGGCTAGGGCAAGTGCGCTTCCCCACTGTCCGGCGCCGGTCTCGGTTGCCAGCCGCTTGATGCCAGCCTTCTTGTTGTAGTAGGCCTGTGCGATGGCGGTGTTGAGCTTGTGGCTGCCAGCCGGGCTGACGCCCTCGTATTTGTAAAAAATCTGGGCCGGCGTTCCCAGGGCCTTCTCAAGCTTGTAGGCACGGATGAGCGGGGTCGGGCGGTACATCTTGTAGACTTCCTGCACTTCCTCGGGAATCTCGATGAAGTGCTCCTTGCTGAACTCCTGGTCGTTGAGTGCGGCCGGGAAAAGCGGCGGAGGCAGGATGGTCGGTTCGTGCGTCTGCGGGTGCAGCAGTGGGGGCAGGGGCTTGGGAAGGTCGGGCAGAATGTTATACCAGGAAGTGGGCATATCCTTTTCTGCCAGAATGTACTTGGTTAATTTCTTTGCCATTTTTTTCTCCTTAATTTTTAAAATAGTGCATGACCGGTTGACCTAAATCTAATTAAAGGCCCCGGCCGGGCCACATATAAACTCTCATCCTTAAAAGACCTCCGTTAAATAAATTAAGCCTCTCGCCTAAGGGGCGAGAGGCTTTGCTTCGCGGTGCCACCCTTATTAGTCTATACCTAGACCATCTTTGGCAGGTACGGCCTTGCGGCGATACCCTGGATTGTGATCACGCTATCCTTGCGTCAAAGCCTACTCGGATAATTCCTTTCGGTTTGCGGCTCCTGGGCCCATTCGATTTCCGTTCCGGCGTCAGCTCTCACCTGGCCTGACTCTCTGTAGCCTTCGCTGCGAAATTTACTATTCCCGTTCACAGCCTTTGCAATATTCAATTGTCAATATAATAAATGAAAGTCCAGTTGACTGTCAATAAAGGGTATCCGTGATATTAAAAACTAATTACTTGCTTAGGGTGGGCTGTCAATGCCACTACTACAAATCCGAAATTCTGCCAGACGAGTTCTACATATCCGCCCTCGTCAATTTTTCTAACTTTTCAGCAAGGCTATCTCATACAGCAGAGAGGGATATTCGACAGTCTCCTATAACAATCAACTAATTGTACCGAGAGTAACTATCAAACTCGTTTTAATTTGAAAACGTCTACTGCTTGCCTAAGAACTTATTAACTCTGTTTTGAGCATTTGTGCGAAGATTGTAGTAGTAAAAAGGAATATCAAAGCTATGGTAAACCCCACTAGGGAATGCTCCTGGATTTTTAGCTGATGGTCCCGGAGACCAGAGACTTGCGTCAGCAGTACTGCAAATCAAAACACCGCTAGTTTTGTCGATCCTGGCATCGGCGTACTGCGGCTCTTGCTGCCAAGATACAAAATTCGGCGGAACCGGCATGAATGATCCCTGGCCTTCGGCAGTGGTTGCTAATGTTTCGTCTGTCTTCCAATTGATTGGATTTATGACACGACCAACCATGCCATATAAGACTGGATTGATTCCACCTATTACAGGAGCTTGAGTGTTATATGAAATTATCACTCCAGTGTCATCAGGACCTGTGGCAAATTTCAGGTGCTTATTATTATCAAGGTATGCCTGAGTTACTGGATGGCCGATAACGTAAGCAGCAACCATATTTTTATTTACCTCCGGGTGATCTTTCATGTATCCGGACAACAGGTTGCTGATTACAGTTGCGCCTTGCGAATGTCCGACTAAAATAAACGGACGGCCGTTGTTGTAGTGCTTGATATAGTAGTCGAAGGCCGCAACTGCATCCAATGTCGGTATACCTGCTATAACGTTTAATCGATCGGTTGACGACAAGTTATCTTGTCTATAGTATGGGGCGTAAATATTACCTACGGTTTCAAAAGCAGTAGCTTGTCGTGCAAATGCTGCGGGTGCCTGTGTTAACATGGTTGGTTCGTCGATAGCACAAATCTGTGGATTATTAGGATCAGTACTCGTCCAGGCTGTTGGGTAAAGGTAAAATACATCTACTGCTTTGACTGTAGCAGGTAAAGACAACCAATGCACAGCTTGTGAGTAATCAGTAGCTGGTTCCTTGCAGCTTGCCGAAAGCAGTCCTGCCGCGACTGCGCCCAGCGCCAACACGACGATTCCCGCTGTTTTGATGAAACCGCCACGCGTAAAGCCCCGATTATTATCAGACATACTTGTCCTCTCCTTTCATAAGGTTCAAATCTTCTTTACGTCAGTTTTACCCATTAACCGGGATTTCCCATATCAATTCGCAACCAAGCGATTATCAGCCTTCATCAGCCTTGGTTATGACCACCTCTTTACTTCCCTTCATATACGCTATTATACACTCGGTCTAGGAAATGGCAATAGTGGCTGTCTACACTAGGATTACAAATCAGCGAGTATAAAAATTAAAGGAGAGAACCCCTTTTGGACTAACCTAAAGAGTTTCTCTCCTTGGTGAACTATATATTATGCTGATGATAAAACGAGGCTACTTACTTCGTCAAAAAAGCGTCTATCGAGGCGGCGGCCCTTTTGCCTGCGCCCATGGCGCTGATGACGGTGGCTGCGCCGGTCACGACATCGCCGCCCGCCCAGACCCTGTCTTTAACGGTCTTGCCAGTC
This sequence comes from Dehalococcoidia bacterium UBA1162, assembly GCA_002311135.1. GTDB lineage: Bacteria > Chloroflexota > Dehalococcoidia > GIF9 > UBA5629 > UBA1162. The sequence continues at coordinate 12,780 of DBZK01000039.1, read as the reverse complement.
TGCTCGTCGGCCACTACAGTGCCGTGCTTGGTGATATCCAGTCCTTTGGTCGTCGAAGGTATCAGCGGGTTGGGGGTAGTGCCAAGGGCTACAACTACCACGTCCACATCCATCATGAACTCGCTGCCGGGTTTGATCACGGGACGCCTGCGTCCGCTGGCATCGGGCTCGCCCAGTTCCATCTGGTAGCATTCCATCGATTTGACCCAGCTCTTATCGTCGCCGATGATCTGCTTGGGATTGGTCAGGAACTTGAAGATGATGCCCTCTTCCTCGGCGTTCTCAACCTCCTCGTGGCGTGCTGGCAGCTCGGTGCGGGAGCGCCTGTAAACTATATAGACTTCCTCGGCGCCCAGCCTGAGCGCGCACCTGGCGGAATCCATGGCCACGTTGCCGCCGCCGATGACCGCCACCTTCTTGCCTACCTTGATAGGGGTGTCATAGTCAGGGAAGAGGTAGGCTTTCATCAGGTTGACTCGGGTCAGGAACTCGTTGGCCGAGTAGACGCCGTTGAGATTCTCCCCGGGGATATCCAGGAACATGGGCAGCCCGGCCCCGGTACCCAGGAACACGGCGTTGAATTCGTTGGCAAGCAGCTCGTCCACTGTAGCCAGCTTGCCCATGACGGAATCCAGCTGGACGTCCACGCCCAGCGATTTTACATAATCAACTTCGGCCTGTACTACTTTCTTGGGCAGCCTGAACTCGGGGATGCCGTACATCAGCACGCCGCCCGCGGTATGCAGGGCCTCGTACATGGTGACCTTGTGTCCCATTTTGGCCAGGTCGGCGGCGCAGACCAGTCCGGCGGGGCCGGAGCCGATCACCGCAACCTTCTTGCCGGTGGGTGGGGGCAGCTGGGTAGGCGACCTCTTTTCCTTGTTGCCCAGGTCCCAGTCGGCCACGTACCTTTCAATGCGTCCGATGGCGATGGGGGCTTTCTTCTTGCTCAGTGTGCAGACTTCCTCGCACTGGGTCTCCTGAGGGCAGACCCTGCCGCAGATGGCGGGAAGCGCATTCTTGCTCTTGAGTATCCTGACCGCCTCGGGCATGTCGCCCTCGCGAACCGCCTTGATGAACTCGGGTATATCCACGTTCACCGGGCAGCCGCTCACGCACATGCGCTTGGGGCATTGGATACAGCGCGAGGCCTCTTCCTTGACCATGTCATCGGTGTAACCCAGCGCTACCTCTTTATAATTATGTGCCCGGACCTTGGGGTCCTGGCGCGGCATTTCAACTCTATTCAGATTGATTTTGGATTTAGGTTTTTCTTCCAAGGCCGACCTCCGTTATTATTTGCTGCACTGGCAGGATTCCCACCTGTCGAGGGATTCCTTTTCTTCTTTCAGATATACCTTCTGCCTGTCGAAGGCTATATTCCAATCGACCTGGTGCCCGTCGAAGTCGGGGCCGTCCACGCAGGCGAACTTGGTCTTGCCGCCCACGGAGATGCGGCAGCAGCCGCACATGCCGGTGCCGTCGACCATGATCGAATTCAGGCTGACGATGGTCGGCACATTGAAAGGCTTGGTAGTTAATGAACAGAATTTCATCATAACGGCCGGGCCGATGGCGATCACGCGGTCAATTTTGCCGCCCTCGAGTTTGGCCTTGAGGGGCTCGGTGACTAGGCCCTTGGCCGCGTAGGAACCGTCGTCGGTGGTAACTATCAGCTCATCGCTTACTTTCTTCATCTTGTCTTCCCAGAAGAGCAGGTCCTTGTTGCGTGCGCCGATGATGGAGATGACCTTGTTGCCCGCCTGACGCAGCGACCTGGCGATGGGATGGATGGGTGCGATGCCCACGCCGCCGCCCACGCAGACCACCGTGCCGAACTTTTCGATATCGGACGGCAGCCCCAGCGGGCCGACCAGGTTGGTCAGGACGTCGCCGGCCTTGAGCAGGCCCAGCTTACGTGTGGAAGTGCCAACTTCCATGGCAACCAGTGTGATGGTGCCTTCCTTGGCATCCCAGTCCGCCAGTGTAAGCGGTATACGCTCACCCACCTCATCAACACGGATAATGACGAATTGCCCGGCCTTCGCTTTCTTGGCGAGCGCCGGCGCCTCGACCCTGAGGCAATCGATGACCGGGGTCAGCTTCTCCTTGGCGATGATTTTGAACACGCATACCTCCTATTCAGGCGATTTTAACTCTAACCGGCGGCTGCATGGGATGGTTGATCTTAAGCCGGTAATGGCATTTATAGCATCTCTTGCCTTCGTCCACAGCCTGCTGTTCGCTGTATCCGAATTCGACCTCGTCGAAATTGCCCTGTCGCTTGCTGTTCTCCAGCTCCGCCATATGCGGCTGCTTTTTTCCGGAGAAGTGAGCATCCTCGCCGAAGACGGGTTCCATGGCCTCGACGGGGGCCAGGACTTCGTCGACAACTCCTTTGCCGCCTAGGTATTTATCTATGGACGATGCGGCCAGCCTGCCCTGGGCGATGGCGCCGATAACGGAGGCCGGGCCGGTGACGATGTCGCCGCCGGCGAAAACGCCCTTTTTGCTGGTCTCCAGCGTGGCGGAACTGGCCTTGATATTGCCGCGGTTGACCGCCAGGTCGAATTTGGCGGGTATATCGGAAGCCTGGCCGATGCCGGCTATGACGTTGTCGTACTCGGTTATATATTCGCTGCCGGGGATGCGCACGGGGCTCCTCCTGCCGCTGGCGTCGGGGTCGCCCAGCCTCATCTTGATGCATTCCAGGGCCAGTTTGCCGTCCTTCTGCGTAATCTTATTGGGGGCCGCCAGGAAGACCACCTTGATGCCTTCGTGGATGGCCGCTTCCACCTCTTCGGGTGCGGCGGGCATCTCGGCCCTGGTGCGCCTGTAAACTATGGTGACATCATTGCAGCCAACGCGCAACGCCACGCGTGCGCAGTCGATGGCGGAGTTGCCGCCGCCGATGATGGCCACCTTCTTGCCGATCTTGAACTCCTGTCCCAGCGCCACGGTGCGAAGGAAGTCTACACCGTCCAGCACGCCGGGCAGGTCCTCGCCCTCGGCGCCCATCTTGGAGCCCTTATGGTCGCCGATGCCGACGAACACGGCGTCGAAGCCCTTCTGCAGCAGCTCGTCGACCGACTCGATGCGCTGGTTAACTTTAATATCCACGCCGACCTTTTTGATCTCGTCGATCTCGGCGTCCAGTATCTCACGCGGCAGGCGGTAGGCCGGGATGCCCACGCGCATCATGCCGCCGGTCTGCGGCAGGGCCTCGAAAACTGTGACCGCATGGCCGAACTTGGCCAGGTAGAAAGCGGCGGTCAGTCCGGCGGGGCCGGAGCCGACGACGGCGACCTTCTTGCCGGTGGCGGGCATGACCTTGTTGCCCTTCTTCCACAGCTCATTATCGTGGTCGGAGGCATAGCGCTTGAGGAATTTGATGCAGATCGGCTCGTCGAGCTTGCCGCGGCGGCAGGCCTGTTCGCAGGGATGGATGCAGACGCGTCCCAGCGCTCCCGGGAACGGCACTTTCTCCCGGACCACGGCCAATGCCTCGGGATATTTACCGCGGGAAACATAATTAACATAGCGGGGGATATCGATATGGGCCGGGCAGGCATAGCTGCAGGGCACCACATAGCCTTCCCATTCCGAGATGTTACGGTACCTGGCCTGCTTGTCCACCAGCGCGCCTACCGGGCAGACCTCAACGCAGGTGAAGCAATATTTGCAGCCCGAGTCCTTAAAGGTGTCCTTGACGGGTCCGCATACAGCGACGCCGTTTATCTCTTTATGGTCGAGGGCGTTGATGCCGCGTAGGTCGCGGCAGGCCCTGACGCACCTGCCGCAGTTGATGCATAGGTTGTAGTCCAGGTCGAAATAGGGGTTATCGCGCTGGATGGGCAGGTCGGGATATTTATATTCGATGTCAGCATTGCCCATATCCAGGAAGTCCACCAGGTGTTGAAGCTCGCAGTGGGTATTTTCCGGGCAGGTCACGCAGCGCTCGCTGACGTCCACGTTGCGCAGGCAGATATCGAAGGGGCGGCAGCGTTCGCGTCTCCAGCAGGTGAGGCAGGCGTTGGGGTGGCGCTTAAGTATGTTCAGCAGGGCCTGACGTTGCCTGTCCCTGGCAGTGGCGGAGTCGGAATGAACCACCATGCAGTCAAGGGCCTTAGTACCGCAGGCCTGGACGAGGTCCGCCTGTCCTTCTATTTCCACGGCACATACGCCGCATCCCTCTGTGCAGCTGCCGGATGCACAGGCAGGCTTGAGGTCGGGATGGTAGCAAATGGAGGGGATATAGATGCCGGCCTTATTGGCCGCTTCGATGATGGTGTTGGCGTTGTCTGCGCTTATGGTTTTACCGTCGATGGTGAGCTGTATCTTTGACATGGTCAATTACCTCCGAATTTGTCGGGAGTGATTTGGGGACAGTAACTCCTTGTGGAACGAACATTGCAATAGAAGGGTAGTCAAACCAATTTGTTAATTTATCAGAAAACGGCTTCAAAATCAAATAAAGCGGTATAGGGGTTCTCTTCGGTTAAAGTGTACGAGATTAGGGTAGTGTATCATTTTGAAACCTAGCAATAAGTCGTGATAAAATGATTATAGTAAAGGAAGTTATTTATTAAGGGGGAGGTTATTTATGGTCAAAACTTGGGGATGGATCAGTTTCATACTATTTTGCCTTGGCGTCATACTAGCAGTTGTCGGAGGTTTAGCATTTCCAGCGAGCGTAGTCATTGCAATAATACTTGTCATTTTCGGCTTTTTAATTGGCATTATACATGTCATAATTGACAAAGCAGGAAAAGGACTGGTTATCCTGCTCCTGGCCACGATAGCTATATTGGCAATGACGGCTGCCTTTGCTCCCATTACAGTTTTAGGCATCGGTACAGTGGCGGCCGGCGTATTAGTGAATTTTGCCGCGTTAATGTCGCCTGTGGCCCTCATCGCTGCAATAAAGGCGCTGCTGAAATTATTTCTCGAACCACAAGTTAAAATCTAGCCAGTCTTAAATCGACAAGACTAAATTGCCATTCATCTGAGACAGGCCATCTTTTACATTTAAGTAAAAGCGGCCTGTCTCATGGTTATTCAAAACAACCCTCAATAGTCCTTATTTGAAGCAATAGAAATGGTTTGTATCTACATACACCTGGACCGAATAGTACCGATATATGCTAAAATCTTGGTCATTACGAACCATTACGTAACATACGACGTGAGACATGTATTCTAAAGAGAAAGTTAGCCGGGTAGGAGGCGTTTGAAGAGGGGCTATAGTCCCTCTTATAATATAGAAGCCCCTCTCCCTGATAGTGAGAGGGCAGGGTGAGGGTGATAAACTTCCCGGGAGTTGATGATGAGAATCAATGTATATTGGTTTCTGTTTGTGCTTATTGCTTTTTTCGTATTTGCATGTGAGAGTCCGGCAGCCCATATTAAACAGGGGGACATCTATAGCAGCGATAAAAAATGGGACCTGGCTATTAAAGAATATAATAAAGCGATCCAGCTCGATCCCAAAAATGCCGTCGCCTACAACGAGCGTGGTTTGGCCTATAATAACTCGGGACAACGGGATTCTGCCGTTGCAGACTTTACCAGGGCCATAGAGCTCGATCCCAAATACGCTGTTGCCTATAACAACCGCGGACTTGCCTATATCGGGCTTGCCTATTGCTATGCGAAGGATGACATCGATTACCAAAAAGCCTTGGATGACTATTCTAAGGCGGTTGAACTGGACCCGAATTATGCCATTGCCTATTACAACCGTGGGCTTGCCTATATCTATGAGGACGATTACGACGACGCCATACCCAGCTATACTAAGGCGATTGAACTGGACCCGAATTATGCCTCTGCCTATTACAATCGATCACTTGCCTATCGCAATAAGGGCGATTACGACGATGCCTTTGCTGACTATAATAAAGCAATCGAACTGGACCTGGCCCATCCCCCGATAGGGCGTTGAAAAAGAAAACCGCGACCAAGATGTAGGACACGTTATTGCGAGGAGCCCGCAGGCGACGTGGCAATCTCATGGCATTAATTCTGGCAACTACCTTCGATCAAAGGATTGCTTCGCCCCGACGCAATCGGAGCTCGCAATGACATTGTTAACAGGGGACGTTGAAGAGGGGTTTTGGCCCCTCTTATAATATGGAGCCCCTCTCCCTACCAGGGAGAGGCCAGGGTGAGGTTAATAATAAAGTGAGTAAACGCAAACCCATCTTGGGTCTAGATTCCAATGTCTTTTACCTCGGCCTGGTTAGTTTTCTTACAGACATTTCCTCCGAACTTATCTTCACTTTAATGCCTCTCTTCCTGGCCAATGTGCTGGGAGCAAGCTCCGTCATCATCGGCTTTATCGAAGGTGTGGCCGACAGCACGGCTTCCTTGCTCAATATCCTTAGCGGCTGGTTCAGCGATAGGCTGGGCAAACGCAAATACCTCTCCTTCATCGGCTATGCCCTGTCGTCACTATCCAAGCCCTTCATGCTGATTGCCAATACCTGGGGGCCGATCATGGCCATCCGTTTTTCCGACAGGTTGGGCAAGGGCATTCGCACGTCGCCGCGGGATGCACTGGTGGCCGATTCCACCGCCGAAGATGTGCGCGGCAAGGCCTACGGCTTCCAACGTGCCATGGACACCGGAGGCGCGGCACTGGGCCTGCTTGCGGCAGCTATAGTAGTATATTTCGTGCAGGGCAGCGTACTCGATCTCGAATTCGATACCTATCGCTGGCTGATTATACTGGGGCTTATCCCTGCCTTCCTGGCGCTGTTTTTCTTCATCTTTGTCCATGAACCGGATAGACAGCTTGCTGCCTCATCATCTGGGATTGCCGCGGAGAAGCCGGCATTACCGGGCAAATTCAAGATATTCCTGGCGCTCATGTTCTTATTCACGCTGGGCAACTCCAGCGATGCTTTCCTCATTCTGCGGACACAGAATCTTGGCAACGATGTCCTGCTTATCGCACTGATGCTGGTCATGTTCAACGTTGTCTATGCCCTTTTCTCCACGCCTGCGGGCATAGTGTCGGACAAGCTGGGCCGCAGGACTGTGATTGTGGTGGGCTGGGCCATATATGCGCTGGTCTACCTGGGCTTTGCGCTGAGCAACGAGCCGTGGACAATCTGGCTGCTGTGGGCATTTTATGGCCTCTACTATGGCCTGGCGGACGGCGTGGGCCGGGCGCTGGTCAGCGACCTCGTCCCAGAGGAGACCAGGGGAACGGCCTTCGGCATGTACAACGGCATTGTAGGCATTACCCTGCTTCCCGCCAGCCTGATAGCCGGCTGGCTGTGGCAGTCCATCAACCCCGCCGCCCCCTTCTACTTCGGTTCTGCTTTAGCCGTGCTTGCGATGGTGGGTATGCTGGTGTTTATAAGAAGGTAACCAGCAGAAATGCTGTAGCTACTATCTTATCGTTGGCGGGTCGAATAAACCGGCAGTCACAACTTCTTGGACCCGGATTTGGCATTGCCTTTGACCATAGCTGTAATAAGATCAACGATTTGATCCACGTACTGCTCTACGGTACGGCTGTCTTTATACAGCCATCTCTTCAAGGCCCAGGTTTGACACATCACGACTATATTACTCGCAACTATAAACGGGTCTTTGACCTGGAAAAGGCCCTGCTGGCAACCGGCCTCAAGTATTTCCTGAAACACTTTGACGACCTGCTTTTCGACCTCCATTATTCCCGCGCTGTCTTCCCTTTTAACCTGAACAGCGGCTTGGTACCAGAAAACAGTCAACTTCCGCCCAATATGGACCGCGTAGGTGTAGTCTTTTACAGCTTTTACCAGTAACTCGTCGGGAGGCATTCGCTTCATCTCTTTGCGGACGTCATTTTCCCATTTAGTACTGATATTTTTTTGGATAATCAGGAACATTCCGGGGAAATCGTCTTTCGACTTGATATAGTAGTAAAGGTGTCCCGGACTGATATTGCACGCCTCGCCTATGTCCCTGGTCGTGGTTGGACCATATCCTTTCTTATGAAATAGGTCCGCCGCCGCCATCACGATCTGCAGTAACCTGGCGCCGCCTTTCTCACCCCTTCCGGTAACGACGATATCACTTATCGTTATATCCTCAAGTAATGATTTGCCTTTGCTAACTTTCACAGATTTATCTGAGGCCACTGGCAACATCCTCATTTAATTATTAGTTGGTAAAATATAGTTAGGCAGCTATTAAAATTCACGGCGGTGTCCTTTGCGAGCCTTGACAATATTTTGTAGTTGATGGTAGAGTATTTGACACATTATAGAGCAAACGGTCGAACTAGTGCAACCAGTTGCTCTGTTTAGCAGGTTAATTAGCAACTTTGTAATTTTCCAGAGATCAAGCAACATATAAGTTTCCATAAATCAAAGCAAATGCATCAAAATTGTGAGGCAAAATGTGAAGGAGGTGTTATTGGTTAGGCTGTATACATTTTCGCTAATTCATACCAAATAAAAATAGGAGGTTCAACAAGGCAATGATAAAAAAATGGTACAAGGTTTCCTCACTACTGGTAGCGGTGGTTATGGTGCTTACACTGCTGGCCACTGCCTGCGCAGCGCAGCAGACGCCGGCGCCGGCTCAACCCACAGGGCCTATCACCATAAACATCGGCGTGCCAATGCCTCTTAGCGGCACAGCAGCTCCATGGGGCCAGATTCCGACGCCACTCCGTGAAGCCTTCGTCCAGGTGTTAAATAAGCAAGGCTTTCAGGTAAATGGCCAGACTTACAACCTTAAGTTGATCCAGGTTGACGACGAGAACACGCCTGAGGGCGGCTCTGCCGCCGCTAAAGAGCTTATAGAAAGCGATGGCTGCAAGTTCTTTGCCGGGCACTGGTCCTGGAACTTCTCCGCCATAGCAGCTGTGACCAACCCGGCTAAAGTCATCTTTCTGACCAGGAACGGCGCTCCGGATGCTTTGCCTGCCAGTTGGGGCGGTGGCGGTGCATATGACCCCAAGACCATGCCTTATGTTGTTTTCGGCACTCCGTCTCAAGAGGAATTCCTGGCGGACTGCTTCGCACTTGTGGATGCGTTCCCCAATTACAAGAAGATAGGTTTGGTCGACTCATCAGTGAGCAAAGGTGGCCCGGGTTGGGTTGCCGTGGGGAAAGCGCTTGATGCAGCGGGAGTCAGGTATGCCAGTGAGTGGTTCGCGCCCGGCACCACAGACTTTTCTCCCATGCTCACCAGACTTAATCAGGAAGGTTGTGATATCGTCTTTGTCGCCGGGTGGGTCGGTGAATATATGGCGATGCTTAAACAGCGATATGAGATGGGCTACAAGAACATGAAGGTTGCCTGTTCCGGCCCATTCGTAAGCATGGACATATACCAGGCTGTTGTCGGCGTCGATGCCTTCGAGGGCGCCATCGGATCATACGAGGCCCCCTGGGCGTTCAAGAAGACCCAGGTCAACCCAAGCATAATCGCCCAGTGTCAGGAAGCCGAGCAGATTGCGGCGCAAACGACGGGAGCACCGTATGACTATACCGGTGAATTCCCCTGGGTACCCGCTCATGTAGAGATCCTGACTCAGGCAATGCAACAGGCCGGCACTGTCAGCGACCCTGATGCCATAATGAAGGCCATCCGCGGTGGCACCTTTGATACCACTGCAGGTAAATGGACAATGTCCGGTGCACAGACATATGGTTCACCTATAGTTTTCGGAACCCCTGCTTCCTTGTGCAGCATCCAGAACGGCAAAGAAGTATATCTTTCCGAACATCCAATGGAACCGCTGCCGTAACGATACAGAGATAAAGTAAGGAGAATTGGTATGCCCCCCGCTGGAATATGGATTGACGGACTGGTTCAAAGTTGCATCTATATGACCATGGCATTCGGCATGGTGCTGGTGTTCAGCATCCTTGGTATTCTGAACTGGACACACGGCCAGTTCTACATGCTGGGCGCTTTCGTCGTCTATTACGCAGTCACAGCGGCGGGCATACCTTTTCCCCTGAGCTTACTGGTATCAGGGGTAATTGTCGGCGCATTGGGTATGCTGGTGGAGAAGTTCATCATTGAGCGCCTCACGGGTCCGGGCTACGGCCTGTTGGCCGTAACCGCAGCTACCATGGCGCTCATCTTTTTCTTTGAGGGTGCGGCCGGCATGGCCTTTGGCCTGATGGCCAAGGGCATGGCCACCACGCTGCCGGGCGTACTTGACATGGGTGTATTCAGTATCAGCTATCAGAAAATCGCCGTTATCATTTTTACTCTGATCGTTATGGTCGCCATGTATATCGTGCTCAACCGTACCAAGATAGGAAAGGCTATCAGGGCAACAGCCCAGCAACCGGATGCGGCCAGCTTATATGGCGTCAATGTAGGATGGGTCTCATTGATTGTTATGGGCATCGGTTGTGCCCTGGCGGCCATGGCTGGGGGCATTATGGGACCTGTCCAGTCAGTTGATCCTTTCATGGGACGAATTCCCATGATTATGTCCCTGCTGGCCATTGTCATTGGCGGCCTGGGTAGCCTGACGGGCGCCATTGTGGGCGGCATCATACTGGGCCTGCTTAACAGCGTCATAGCATACAAGATTTCCTATTTATCCGAAGTTGTCCTGTTCGTGCTGGTGATTGCTATCCTGCTAATCAGACCTCAGGGCCTGTTTGGAGCCGCCTCGAAATGATTATAGGGCGCTTATATATAGACCAGAAGAGCGTCGTTCCCAAAGTTGTGATCGGGGTGGTTATTGCCCTGCTGGCTATTGTCCCGCTATTCACGACCAGTATGGTGACGCTGTCCACCCTCATATCAAGCGGCATCTGGGCAGTAGCGGTTATGGGCTTTATCCTGATATTGAGGACCGGCCAGTTCAGCATGGGGCAGGCGGCCTTTATGGCTATAGGCGGCTACGTCTCAGCCATCCTCACGCTTAACCTGGGCCTATCTTACTACTGGCTGAGTTTTCTGGCGTCGGGCGTTATTTCGGGGTTAATCGCTTTTGCTATCGGCCTGATCGTGCTGCGCGCCGGGGGCACATCCTTCTCGATTATTACCATCGCCTTCGGAGAGATAGTGAGGATCGTGGCATTGAATTGGGAAGATCTCACTCATGGGGCCGCCGGGATACTGGTTAAACCACCGCCGCCCATAAACATAGGGAATTTTGAAATTAACTTCTCTCTCAGCCTGGTGCCGTTCTATTATTTTATGATACTGCTGGTAGTTGCATCGGCCCTGTTCTACTGGCAAATCGACCGGATTCGTATAGGCGGTACATTCCGAAGCGTAGCCGCTAACCCCGTACTTGCCGAGCATTTAGGTGTTCACCTTATGAAGTATCGCGTGATCGCGTTTACTATTGCCGGCGTGTTCACCGGCTTTGCCGGCGCCTACTATGTCACCTTTATTTCGGTCATAAATCCGCTTATTTTTGATTTGTGGAAGTCCATTCAGATAATGATGATGGCCATTGTAGGCGGCCCAAGCTTGATAGTCGGAGGGGCGATCATAGGATCTACCGTACTGTATTCTCTGGGTAACTACCTGTCCCAGCTACCAGTACCCAATGTTCAGTATGTAGTGTTCGGCGCTGTGGTTGTGCTGGTGCTGCTGTTTCTCCCCAAGGGAACCGGGCTGGTCGACCTGTGGGGCAAGTTCTGGCGCAAGGTGTTTAGAGAGCCTGAAGAATATGAAATTCCCGGGGAATTCGCCGACGACGAGGAAGAATAGAACAGGACAATAATGAGATGGCATTACTGGAATTAAACGACATAACCAAGTTTTTCGGCAAACTCGCCGCTGTCGAGGATATCGATCTCAAGGTCGAGAAAGGCGAGGTCCTGGGCATTGTGGGGCCCAACGGCTCGGGCAAGACCACCTTGATCAACCTGATTTCAGGTTATTACAAGCCCACGCGCGGCGACATCTATTTTAATGGGCAAAAAATATCCGGGCTGAGGCCCGATCAAATAGCCAGGCTGGGCATTGTCAGGACCTTTCAATCGAATGTGCTCTTTGAAGGCGCTTCTGTAATCGAGAGCATGATGATCAGTTCCAGGCTGCAGTATAAGACCGCCGAGTGGCAGGCCTTCTTTAATACCAGGACCTATAAAGACGAGCAGGAAAAGGTGGTCGGCAACCTGCTTGAAACGCTGCAGTTGCTGGATATCTTTAACGAGACATTCAGGCCGGCTGCTGCGCTCTCGCACGGATACCAGCGCATGCTGGGAATAGCCGCGGCCCTGGCTGCCAATCCCAGCGTCCTGATGCTCGACGAACCTACCACCGGCATGAACCACGAAGAAGCCATGTTCGTGGTGGAAAATATTAAAAAGATCAACCAGCGGGGAATTACGGTACTGCTGATCGAGCACAATATGAAAGTGCTGCTGGGTGTGGCTACCAGGGTGGTCGTCCTGAGCTTCGGTAATAAGATCGCCGACGGCGACCCCTACGAAATGATGAGCAAACCGGAGGTCATCGAGGCCTACCTGGGCACGGAGACGGTGTAAACAATGTTGGAATTGAAAAACGTCTGGATCAGGTACGGCAAGAACGTGGCAGTGAGGAAGCTCACCCTGACCGTCAATAAAGGCGATTTCGTGACTATCCTCGGCGCCAACGGCGCCGGCAAGTCCTCTACCCTCAATGCTATCAGCGGACTGGTGAAAGTCAAGAGGGGCGAGGTCAATTACAAAGGGGAGAAGATAAACGGCCTCAAGCCCGGGAGAATAGCGGCCAGAGGGATTATCCAGATACCTGAAGGCAGAAAGTTGTTCCCGCTCATGACCGTCAGGGAAAACCTGGAGATGGGCGCCT
>DBZK01000016.1 GCA_002311135.1 Dehalococcoidia bacterium UBA1162 | reverse complement strand
CGATAATCGAACATTTAGCAGGCAGGCGTCTTCAGGCCAGCCATCCGGTAATCAGACGGCCGCCGGTCCAAACTCGACAGGTCGTTCTTTTACAGGACAGTCGGCAGGCGCCGGCGGACAAAATCAGCAGGCTCAGGCAGCGACAACCGTGCCCGCGGATTTCCGCTTGAGGGAAGGGCTGACCGTTACCGTCAGCATTGTAACCGCACAGAAGACCAATATCCTCCTGGTACCCAATAAAGCAATTACCAGCCAGGGCGGAAGATATTACGTGCAAGTCGTTTCGGCAGGACAGACCACCCAGAAAATGATACAGACGGGCATCACCGACGGCCAGAATACGGAGGTCGTCAGCGGCCTCAACGCGGGGGACGTGGTATCCACTGCGACCAACATTGTCGCCACGACCACAACAACCAGCTCTCAACAACAGAGGGGAGGGTCTCCTGGTAATTCGATCCCGGGAGTCCGTTTGCCCTGATGATCGAATTGCACGACATCCAAAAAAGATATCAGATCGGGGACAGGGAGCTCCAGGTATTACGAGGCGTAAGTTTCACCATAGAAAAAGGGGAGCTGGTTGCCATTATGGGACCTTCAGGATCCGGGAAATCAACTATACTGAATCTCCTGGGCTGCTTGGACGTGCCGACTTCCGGCAGCTACATATTGGACGGCCAGGAAGTGAGCCGGCTTAACAGCCGGGAGCTTGCTCAGGTCAGGGCACAGAAGATAGGATTTGTCTTCCAGCAATTCAACCTGTTGCCCAAACTGTCGGCCCTGGCCAACGTTAAACTGGGCCTGGAATATGCGGGCGCCGAAGACTATAAAGCTGCCATGGAGTCGCTTACAACTGTGGGACTGGCCGACCGCGCGGACCACCGCCCCACCGAACTTTCCGGAGGCGAGCAACAGCGTGTGGCCATAGCCCGCGCCCTGGCTAAGAATCCGCCTTTGATACTGGCCGACGAGCCCACAGGCAATTTGGACAGCAAGTCCGGCGACGAGATAATCAATATGCTCACCGCACTTCACGCAGAGCAGGGGATCACCCTGGTAATGATCACACACGATCCCAAAATTGCCGGCCACTGCCAGCGCATCATACATATTATGGACGGTATGGTAGAAAAAGATGAAAAAGTACAGTAAAATGCTCAGGCCTTTCGCCAACGCCTGGGGAGGCGTCACCTCTCACAAGCTCCGCAGCCTGTTGACCATACTCGGGATTGTGATCGGTGTCTCCGCGGTGATCGCCCTGATGTCCATCGGCAAAGGCGCCGAGCAAGATATACTTTCCAGGATAGAGACACTCGGGGCGAACCTGATGATGATCACCCCGGGGTCGACCATGGGGGCCGGGGGAGTCAGAAGCGCAGCCGGCAGCGCGGCGACGTTGACTATGGAAGATGCTACGGCCATCCAGGCAAGGACCGACCTCGTTACTTCAGTGTCCCCGATCTTTTCCAAAAACCTGCAACTGATCGCCGGCAGCCAGAATATGAATGCGCAGGTCACAGGCACAACTACTTCCTACATGACGACATACAATTTGAATACTACCAGCGGCACCTTCTTCTCCGATTACGATTATCAGCAGGGCACCGCTGTGGCCGTTTTGGGGGCCACCGTTGCGCAGACGCTTTATGGCAGTAATGACCCGCTGGGGCAGAACTTGAGGCTAGGCACTATCATCGTACGCGTGATCGGAGTACTGGCCAGCAAGGGTTCGGTCAGCGGATCGCCCGATAATATGGTGTTTATCCCTCTCAGCACCATGCAGCAGGCGGTGGCGCAGCAGCGCACCGCAAGCGGACAGCAGGTCATATCCTCCATTTCACTAACGGTGAAAGACATAAAAAACAGCGACTCCATCGTGCAGCAGCTCACAGATCTGCTGCGCACGCGGCACAAACTGATTGCATCGGCGGCTAACGACTTTACAATTACCTCAATGCAGGAGGTGGCCAGCACTGTATCCGCTACCATGGCCACCACCACCATGCTGCTCGGATCGATAGCTGCAATTTCGCTGCTCGTCGGCGGGATAGGAGTGATGAATATCATGCTGGTTTCAGTGCTGGAGAGGACCAGGGAGATCGGCATCCGCAAGGCCCTGGGCGCCAAGGATACGGATATATGGGTCCAATTCCTGATAGAGTCGGCGTTTCTTTCACTTGCCGGCGGCCTCATCGGGGTCATACTGGGATGGGGAGCGGCATACTTAATATCAGTGTTTGGGGCAATGACCACGCTCGTAAGTGTGGACATCGTTGTGCTGGCCGTCTCGGTATCTATTGCGATTGGGCTGTTCTTCGGGTTCTATCCTGCCTGGCAGGCGTCGCGTCTCAATCCTATCGAAGCATTGAGATACCAGTAAGGGAATCTCTCCGATTTTTAGAAAAAGGGCCGGAGCCTATATCGCTATTCCACGATAGCCGAGGGATGGGGCTGGAAGGGGTGAATCCTGAGGTAGTGAAAATACAGGAAGGGGTAATTGGCTTTCAGGTGCTGCATATAGTCCAGCCATTCCACCAGTAAGTATTGATATGCTCGTGAGATATCTACGCCGATATGCGCCATGTCTTTAGGCGGCAAGTTTGCCAGGGAGGGGCGTGATTCAAGCTCCTCGGCAAGGTGGAATACGGACAGCAACAGGTCTGTGAATCGCTCATGTTCAAGCAGGTTGGGGTTCTCTATGAGGGCCAGTAAGAAGGTTCGTTTGCTCAGCAGGAAGGCTTTCAACTCATCGAGGTCCATACCCGGGAACTGCGTCTGTGTTTCCTTTTTAGCAAAGCCAAGCGCTTTTTTAAACTCGGGCTGTTTCCAGGAAGTGACCACATGAAGGTTTTCCAATATTTTCGTTTTATCGTCAGCCGCTTCCAGAAGCATAGATGATAGTTGGTGCCCGACCTCGGAAAAGAACGTGCCGACTACCATGTTCATTTTGTTTATTTTTTCTTCGACTTCACGGCGGGTCATAAGGCGTTCGACAATGACGCCCACCAGCAGTACTTGCAGAGGCAGGAACGCCAGGTCCTGAAACAGGTAAAACAGGTTATTGCGCAGGTCACCAAAAATCAGGTAGTCGATCACAAAAAGTACCACGGATGAAAGGACCAATATCCCCGCCAACACTATCAAGTATGGTGAATTTTTCATACGATTATGCCGCCTTAGTCACGGAGAATTACCATATTTATGCAAATAACATGGTTAGCCCGGGCAAATATATAACCCGGGCCAACTTTTTAGCCGCAGATGATAATTAATGCAGATCGATACAGGTACAGTTATGGGAGCTGAGTAGATAGGAATACCTGGATGCCCATCTGCGCGATTTGGTCCTGGACCTCTTCGATACCGTCGATATGCCTGTCCTCATCATTGAGGATTTTT
The DNA here is from genome assembly GCA_002311135.1 of Dehalococcoidia bacterium UBA1162. GTDB lineage: Bacteria > Chloroflexota > Dehalococcoidia > GIF9 > UBA5629 > UBA1162. The sequence goes on along the minus strand of DBZK01000016.1, from coordinate 5,219 downwards.
TCCAGGATTTCCCGCGTGGCATAGTCCCTGGCCTCGCCGCATACTAAAATGCCGGCGTTATAGGATTTGATCGCACCGGCCTCCAGGCCATGGTCGCTGGCGAACATTTTGGGTATATCCGCGCCGATGCTGAACTTTTTGAGATTGCTGACTATAGGAATACCTTCCAGGAATATTATGCGCCCGATGAGCTTCTCAGCATGCTTCATCTCTTCGATGGCGCGCTTCTGGATGGTTGTGCCCAGCTTTCCATAGCCCCAGTTTTCACACATCTCAGCGTGCACCATGTACTGGCTTATGGCCGTCAACTCATCCGCCAACAGGGAATTCAGGACCTCGATCACCTTGAGTGCGCCTTTCATATTCACCTCCCGAAATTTATGACTGGTATCCTCTTACGCGTAAATATTATAGCATTTAAAAATTCATATGATGAATAGCATCACAGGTTAACCGTAAGCTCCTCCGGATGGGCAAATCACCTGGCCGACTATAAAGCTTGAATCCTCGGAAGCCAGGAACATGGCCACTGCAGCCACCTCTTCAGGAGTTCCCATTCTGCCGATGGGCGTCTGCGTTACCGCCACGAATCTGAAAGTCGGCGTCAGCATATTGGTGAGCAAGGGCGTATCTATCCAACCCGGTGCGATGGCGTTCACGTAGACTCCCCGGCTTATCACTTCCCGTGCAACCGACTTGGTAAAGGCTATGATGGCCCCCTTGGCAGCTGAATAGTCGGGGCTCCCGGGAAGCCCCACTATCCCCGCTATGGAAGCCATATTGATGATTTTGCCCGAGCCCCGGTCTTCCATGATATTGAGCGCTTCACGAGTGCAATAGAACGTGCCGTTAAGGTGAACAGCCAGCACCCGGTCCCAGGCCTCGTCTGTCATATTTCTGGTAGCTTCCACCGAGGTGGTCATGCGGCCGGAGGTCATTAATTCCTGAATGCAGGCATCGCCCCTTTTCAAAACTTCATCAGTTGACCTTGCGATCCCTGCATTATTTACCAGGATATCCAGGGTGCCAAATTTCTTCATCGTCCGGGCGAACATATCTTTTACTTCCTTAGCCTGTGAAACATCGGCTGCTATTCCCAGACCCTGGCCTCCCAGCTTAGCAATCTCAGCTACGGTGGTTTCAATTGCGCCAGCGTCGACATCGTTGACCACAACCTTTGCCCCTTCCCTGGCGAAGGCCAGTGCAATGGCTTTGCCAATGCCGCAGCCGGCTCCGGTTACCAATGCCACCTTGTCCTTGAATTTCATACTTGCCTCCTTTTTATAATGGTTTCTTAATATTTGACGGCTTGGAACATTATGGGATGTAATATAACATTTGAAATAAATTTTTGCAGGCAGGTATAAAACGTGCATATAGCATCTTTGAGTAAAATCGCATTCCTATTGCTGCTGCTGCTGTCAATTCCTTTATTTGCAGGCTGCACTCCGGCGGTAACGCAAGAACAATACAGCTCATTGCAGGCGTAACTAAAAACTACAAAGGATCAACTGGCGGCAGCCAATGCGGAAATAGCCGCTCTGAAAAGCCAGAGTACGCCGGTCCAGGCTGTGGACCCTTTACAGGCTTCCAGAAAGACCCTGGCGTCTATGCAGCCTTACATAGAGTTGAATCTATTGATATTGGACGATATGGCAACCATTAGTCAGCAAAACTCCAAGGACATAACCATTGCCTATGCCAACCAGCAATTTACGGAACAGCGCAGCAGGCTGGCCCCCATATTGACAGAATTTGATGATAGAACATTTGCAGATACGGTAGCAGCTGCCTGGAACGAGAATACCGACTCACAATTGAAATGGCAAGACTGGTATCAGACGTATAGTACTCTGCGCAATAACTTGAAAGGGAATCTGGACAAGCTTTCCGGTCACTTAAACCCTTAGACTTGGCTATGACGGCTTCCGCTTGATCTGGCTTAATCAGGGGCTGTGCAGGATCTCTTATCCCCGGGTCATAACAAATATCTCAACAGCCGTAATAATGAGGGTTATTATTATGATGACAATGATGATCCACCTGGAATTTATCTGACGGTTGAATAAATTTGACCCGGCCTGGTCGGCTGTTATCTTGGAAACCTCAACGGAGCACTTCCTGCAGTACGTTTCGCCGAACAGCACCGTGCTGCATTCATCGCAGATAAGCTGCTGGCAGCGCCAGCACCCCTTGGTAGCCTCCCTATCGGGATGGATATAGCAGCTACCCTTGTCGGCCATCAAAAGCCTCCTGATACCTATTTTTTATGATTATACTTTTATGCCCGGCTTAAGTAAACATGGAACGATTTATTTTGAATTTAAGATCGTATATAATTTAAACTTAGAATATATTGTTAATGAGCGTTTCCGGGAGGTTGCAATGAACGTTGATGAATTGTTAGCTCAACTTAGGACGGAGTGGATGAGCGACATGGCCAATCTCGAAAACAAGCTTCGGGCTGAGATGGACGAGAAAATAAACAAGGCGCTCGAGGCTAAGTCGGAGATGCACGGTCACCGCGAGTATTTCCCTTACACGGAGTGGAATAAAAACGTGCTGATACTCGTGAAAAGGTTCGAGCAGATCGAAAAACACATCGAGCTGATCGAAAGAAAATTAATGAACAAATGAATGTCCGGTTTTAGAGGATAATGCAGGAAGGATATTTATCTGGTTAAATGAATCAGTCGATGTGCTGTCATTGCACTTTATGATATTTAACATGTTTCCCGAAGACATCTTCCAGTAATTTGGAGATTTCCGCACTGATAGGGCTGGATGCACCTCCTGCCGATACATTTTTGTGCTGCACTCCGGCGCCGTTATCGACCCTATATTTTTCGTTTAGCAGCGGTTGTTCTGCATATTGAGAACTTTGCCACCTCGCCGGCCGTTGATCCGTAAATTGGTTTCGATTCGAAGGAAGTGAGCCCGGCATTTGTGATGGCTCTACTATCCAGGTAAAGCTGATGCCACAACCTGCACAGAACCTTTCCCCGGGCACTACCGGCGCCCGGCACCTGGGGCATTGATATCTTTGCCGCATTTCTTTCATCTTATGCTAAAAGGCCGCTTCCCTTTTCATATGATGTGCTGCGGTCTATTAATATCAGAATACTCCGGCAGTATTAAGAATTTATTAAGTTTTTTTAATCAATACCAGTATCTGTAGTACCGGGGGTAGATAAAGGGCACGTAGGTGGAGTAGCCCTGGCTTAACCCCCTATTGTACCCGGCAGTGTCGCCCTGAGAATATCCGTCATCTTTGCCTTTGGCATAGCCCTGGTCATATCCGGCCTTGTTACCCCGATCATACCCGTCTTTATCGCCGGCCTGGTAACCCTGGTCGTAGCCGGCCTTTTGGCCGTCGGTCAATCCCCTGGCATAGCCGGCTTTATCGCCTTCCGCCTTTCCCTGGTCATAGCCGGTTTTATACCCGCCGGTGTTGCCCAACCACCAACCGCCCAATACCGCCGCCCCTATAATGACAAGTAAAAGTACGATACAAATAACGGATACCCATTTGCTCAGTGTAATTGTCCAATTACCAGACATTTCGCGCCTCCTTATCCCTCATGAATCGGCCTAAGATTAATTATAGAGATTTTACAGGTTAACTGCGAAGGAACATATAAGTGGCAAGGTTAAATTGTTGTAACATTTATTAGCGGGGTGATATGTCCGGCTCTTTCTCTGCAATACCTCAGGACCTCGGCGAAATTGGTTATCTTAGCCAGGTTGTTGGTCTCCGGGAACCCGTCATAAGTGAGGCTTATCCACGGTTTTCTGTAGGCCGTACTGAATTTATCAGACATAGCTGCAACGATCCCTCCCGGCATGCATCCGTGAGGCATAACAGAGATAACGCCGGCAAACTCTGGATTCTGCATCCACTCAATACCGCTGCCAATGCTGAGAACAGCTTCGCTACCGCAACGGGGGGAGAGGTACCGGCCGGACAATGACAGCAGTTTTTCAGTAGAAGGCTCATCGGTATCCAGCAATTCCCGGCATTTAGATGCTATATTACGCTCATCGTGTTCTTGCACGAACTTTTTTATAAAGCTGACTACTGATTTTTTCAGCTTGCGGTCGCGTAAAGCATCCTCCAAATTACGGAACGAAGTATATTTGAACCATTCGGCCAGCGGCGAGACTACAACTTCCAGGCCGGCGGATTCGCATACATCTACAAGATGGCTGTTACTGAACCTGTTAGAGCGTAAAAATATCTCTCCATTGATCCCCACGACCGGTTTCCTGGGCATGCCCGGATCGATCGATGACCGGAATTGGGAAGCGGCCATGGAAAGGACTTTGTCAAAGGGCTCCTTGTCATGGACCTTGCGTACAATCGTGCCGGTATATTCCTTGAAAAGTTCATTGGCCGACCCCGCCCTTTTTTCGTAGGGGCGTGTGCGCCAGAGTAGTTTCTCCATATAATCAAAGGCCACCAGGCCTTTCCATGCAAGCCGTTCAAAGTCGGAGCCCATATTCAAATCACGATAGGCATTGTTTGAGACGGTGGTGCGTATGGGCAGGTCGATACCTATTCCTTTTAGCACCCTCATCTGTTCTATACCATATTTACCCAGGCGGCAGGGTCCGTATGACCCGGCCATAAAACCCTCGATGTTCTTCAGGTCCGTGCCATTGTCACGGTAAAACCTGATGAAGTCCCCCAGGCATACGCGATAAGGCAGGCATTCTGTTCCGGAAGTCAGCTCATTGCCGTAGAGCAGGCTGCGTTCATCCGATTCGGTCAGGACTATGGTCCTGACGCCGCAGGCATCCATGGCTGCGGCTATAACTTCGGCATGCGGCGCCATCCTCGGTATTAGCAGGGTCTTGTGAGCATTGATCACTGGGGAGGCTCCCCGGTAATGGTATTCACTGCTGCTTCCCGCCGGCATTGCGGAATACGAGAATCCTTTGATCGTATCTACAAAAGCTTCTAACCTGGTTACTATGCCGGCCTCTGCGGCATGTTCGTCTATTTCCAGTTGCCCCAGTGGCTTGCTGCCCATGATGTCCTCTACAAGTCTCAGAGCAAATGAATTTGGTCCGCATCCGAAATTAGTCAGTATCAGCCCGTAAAGCTGAGGGTCGGACGCGGTAATTGCAGCGCCTGCTATAAGTTTGCTCTCATAAAACCAGTATGGCCGGTCCGAATATTTTTTCGGGTCGACGGAGGAAAGCGGCAGGAAGTCCAG
>DBZK01000022.1:7716-9405 GCA_002311135.1 Dehalococcoidia bacterium UBA1162 | reverse complement strand
GATAAGATCGATCATCTGATCCTCAACCAGTGGCAGAGGCTGCTGGAAATACAGGAGATACAGGTAGAGCTGATGGAGGAGCTGGCTTGCCAGAAATCCTCGGTACAACCTGGAAAAACAAATCATAAGCGAGCAAGTTAACCGGATAGGGCTGTAGAGTAATATTAAACCAGCCGCTAACGTTTACATTTAAGAAATGAACCAGGCCGCTCTACGGTTAGTGTTTCATACCACTTTTACAGCTTCGAGGTAAAACAAGAGACCGCCAGCAAAGAGCAGCTGCCTTCGGCATTTTCGATGCCTATCATGGCTGTCCACTTGCCGACGGTCTGATGGTCAATATTGTGATCGTGTTCCCGGCACATCACCAACCCGGTTTATGGTGTCACAGTCACAGTTACTGACCGTGAGTCACTGCCGTAAGAGTTGATAGCGGTAAGGGTATAGATGGTCGTAGCTGTCGGCACCACTATCTGCGAACCGTTGGCTGGCTGGCTGCCGATGCCGCTTATATCCACACTGGTGGCCCCCACCACATTCCAATGGAGAAAGGCGGGCTGGCCGAAATGTACTGTACTGGGGCTAATGCTAAATATCTCGATGAAAGGGGTAATTGCCATATTGCCGCCTGGGGAACCGTAGGGATAGCCGTGCATATTCCCGTAAGGGTAGTAGTTGTACGGATACCCGTAAAGGTCTCCATAAGGGTATTGATAGGGATAAACAGTGCCTACAGTGACCGTTGCCGCTTTGCTCACGATACAACAAGTGCTGGTGGCGGTTAAATCGTAACTGGTCGTTGAATATGGCGTAACTACCCTTGAACCGGAGGGCGCTACCTGGCCTATACCCTGGTCTATGGTTACGGAATCTGCTCCCGACACGTTCCAGGAAAGAGTCGCCGATTGCCCAACATTGATATTGGACGGAGTGGCGGTGAGGTCAGCGACAACAGGGGGGTTAACGGTTACCACAAATGATTTTGTCAGAATGCCGCTGGTATTCCTGGCTGTTAGAGTGTATGTGGTGGTCTGGGTTGGAGTAATGAGCTGATTTCCGCTGACGGGTACATCTCCGATGCCCTGATCGATGGAAACTGAATCGGCGCCCATGACGTTCCATTGCAAAGCGGCAGAGCCGCCTGACATAAGCACCGCTGGATTAGCAGACAGGTTGATAACAATCGGGGCCGGGTTTACGATCAGCACCACTGATCTGCTGACTATACCCAGAGGAGCGGTGACTGTAATCGTATAGGCAGTGGTAATGTTAGGGCTTATAATCCTGGATCCGGAGGCGGCCACGACACCTACATCGGGGTTTATTACCACGGAGTTGGCTCCGGGTACATTCCAGGTCAATGTCGCCGAGCTTCCGGCTGTGATGGTAGCCGGCGTGATGTCGAAGGATGTTATGGTGGGAGCGAATGCCGTGCAGCCTGCCATCAATATCATAGACATGAGCGGGATAAAAAGTAATTTTTTCATAGATATCCTCCCTACCGATTTCAATGTAATTGTAGCCTGGAAAGTATAAAAAAGTTATAAATTCAGCCAGGAGAACATGAAAAAATTATGACATTTTGTCGAAAGGTTATTTTTTCGGATATAACTGACTGGGAACGCGCCAGCTAAAATTGTTCCATGAAGTTTAAAATTTGCTCCAGTGTAAATACCGGACCGTCCTTGC
>DBZK01000022.1:0-7653 GCA_002311135.1 Dehalococcoidia bacterium UBA1162 | reverse complement strand
AAATACCGGACCGTCCTTGCAAATATACTTGTCGCCCACGTTGCAGCGGGCGCATTTTCCTATGCCGCACTTCATCTTCTGCTCGAGGGTGGTCACTATCTGCCCTGGTGAGAAGCCGAGCTCTTTAAGCCCGGTAAGCACGAAGCGAATCATGATAGGCGGCCCACAGATAATGGCCACAGTATTGTCCGGCGATGGGCTGAGTTCGGAGACTACCTGGGGGACAAGCGCCACGCGTCCCTGCCATTCATCATTGCCCCGGTCTACGCAGAGCTCGAGCTTGCATTGCGGCGGCTCCGCCCAGAGGTCGAATTCATTGGAAAATACCAGCTCCCGCGGGCTGCGGGCGCCGTTTATGATGGTGAGTTCGGCATAATCGGACCTGTGGTCGAGCACATGATGGATGACGGGGCGCAGGGGTGCAATGCCGATGCCGCCGCCTATGATGAGTATGTTCTTTCCCCTGTAATCTTCCATCGGGAACCAGTTGCCGTAAGGACCCCTGATGCCCAGCGTGGCGCCAGGTTCAAGCTCATGCAAAGCTCTGGTGACGGTACCCACGCGCCTGACGGCGAACTCAAGGCCGGCCTTACGCTCAGCCAGTGAAGCTATGCCATAAGGCCCCTCGCCCACGCCGTAAGCCGAGATAAAGGCGAACTGGCCCGGCCTGTAGTCGAAGTTGTCCTGCTGCTCAGGATCAGTCAGCTCGACCGTGAAAAGCTTTATATCAGGCGTGAGGTCCAGCAACCCGGTCACGGTTGCGGGATATGGTATGAAAGGGTTTGCCGCAGGTATACTACACATTTAATTTCTGCACATCCGTGATGATTTCCCTGATATCAATATTCACCGGGCAGCTCCTCACACAGCGGCCGCAGCCGGTGCATTTTATATCGCCGAAAAGTTCGGGGAAGTAAAGGAGCTTGTGATACCAGCGCTGGCGCAGTCGGGCACCCTTGGTGGGCCTGGGATCGTGGCCCCCGGCGATCATGGTAAACCCGGCCGACTGGCAGCTCTCCCAGCTCCGCACCCGGTCGATCTTGTCCTTGCCCATGTAGTCCCGTATATCGAAGCAATAGCAGCAGGGGCAGACATAGGAGCATATGTTACAGTGGAGGCAGCGGTCTGCCACCCTGTCCCAGTAAGGGCTATCGAAATTCCTACGCATCATCTCGCTCACCCCTTCCAAAGGGACAGGCGTTACGTGCGGTGGAGGGGGCAAGGGTATGTCCTTTTCCTCCATCCTGGCAGCGGGAGTAAGCTCTTTCCCTTTGCCCGTGGTCGCCTGCACGATATAGCCGGCGGACGTTTGTGTGAGCAAAATATCCAGGTACATGGGGTTGGCGGGTCCCCCTCCCACGCTGGGGCAGAAGCACTCGGGGCTGGGCGCATTGCAGGCGAGGCCGATCAAGATGGTCCTGTCCCGTTTCTCTTTATAGTGCGTGTCCGTCGGCTCAGCCAGGAATACTCTATCGATCAGGGCGATGCCGGCGGCATCGCACGGATGGATGCCAAATATGACAACTTCACGGTCCGTGCTCACGGGCGCTATCACGTTTACCCCATCACTGCCTATGCTGAACATGGTTTCCGAAAGCGGGAAGAAGCATCCCTTGGGGGAAACCGCCGTGTTTGAGTACTGCAGGTCCAACGAATCGACCTGGGAACCCTTTACATGCTTAAACAGGGTAACCCCGTCAGAGGTTACCGGGGCGACCAGAGTATACTTTTCGGCCAGCTCTTTCAGCCACGAGCGGAGGTTATTATCGACTATAATTCTGTTCATTCGACTTTCTCCAGTGTCTCCTCCTTGAGGAAGGTGGCAAAAGGCGGGGCCGTTCCGGCGTCCATCCCGGGCTCGAAATCGAACAGGTCTGCGCTTTCTTTTTCCAGCTTGCGATTGGCCAGCATAAGCGGTATCCCTACCGGGCATACCCTCTCGCATTCGCCACAGCCGATGCAGCGGGCCGATAGATGAAAGGCCCGCCCGATATTCCATATCCAGTTGTCTTCGGGGCCGCTTCTTATACCCACCCACAGGGGGTCCAGCTCATCGACAAAGCATTCCTGGCAGTAGCAGCCAGCACATACCTGGCGGCATCCATAGCAGCGGATGCAGCGCTCGAACTGCTCCTTCCAGAAAGCATTTCTCTCATGGATGGAAATGCCCTCTATCCTCGCAACATCCGAGTAGTCCCGTGAGGCTGTCTCGGGCTGAGGTTCTCCGACCAGGACGTCATACACGGCCGGCGTGTGGTGCAGGCAGACGCGGCACTTGGAGAGCGGGCGGTCTTCTATGCGGCCGAAATGCGCGTCTTTCATACCGGGGCACACGACCCCGATAACATAAATGCTCTCACGATCGAGCTGGTGCTCGTTGATGAGTAGGTTTATGCCGCGGGAATCGCACGGTTTGACAACAATTGCCGTTTTCAAGCCGCGGCGGTTGAGCAAGTATTTGCTCAAATTGTGGACGCATGTCTCATCGAATATCAGACTGCCTACCATATAGGGCTTATAAATAAAGACCGGGCGGGCAGTCATGCCGTCGCTGGCCCGTTCGTAGCCTATGACGCATCCTCCGTCGTTCTTTTCCAGCCATTCTTTAGCTTTGTTGCGAATTGTCTCAATCATGATGATCGCGGCCCCATTTTTATTAGAGTGTCGGTAAAGCTCGATACCACCTCAGAGAACCTTTTGCCTTCCGATGCCGAGACCCACTCCAGCCTCAAACGTGCTTTATCGAGGCCGAGATAATCCAGGAATGGCCGGAGCAGGCCAACTCGTCTCCGGGTATGGTAATTGCCGTCACTATAGTGACAGTCGCCGGGATGACAGCCCGCCACCAGTACGCCGTCCGCCCCGAGCTGAAAGGCCTTGACTATGAATAGCGGGTCTACCCTCCCCGAGCACGGCACGCGGATTATCCGGATGTTGGCCGGATAGTTCGTACGGCTGGTGCCAGCGAGGTCGGCCCCCGCATAGCTGCACCAGTTGCACAGGAAGCCAACTATCCTCGGTTCGTATGTCAACTCCACAGGCTGTTCACCTCTTCAAGGATTTGCTGGCTGGTAAAGCCCCGAAGGTCGATAGCCTTGGGCCGGCAGGCGCCAACACACAGGCCGCACCCTTTGCACAGGCTTTCGTTGACTACGGCCACCACCCTTGTATCCCGCGTTGTCTCACAGTCGATGGCCTTGTAGGGACAGATAGCGACGCACAGGAGGCATCCGGTACAACGCTCCCGGTTCACAACAGATGTGATGGGATCGGTGACCAGGGTGTCGCTGCTGAATAAGCCCGCCACCTTGGCTGCCGCGGCGCTGCCCTGGGCGACGGATTCGGGGATGTCCCTGGGCCCGACGCAGGCGCCGGCCACGAAAATACCGTCCGTCTGGGTTTCAACCGGGCGCAGTTTGGGATGCGCCTCCACCAGAAAATGGTACGTGTTATAGCTTATATTTAGCTTCTGCGCCAATTTATCGGCGCCCGTCCTTGGCTCCATCCCCGTGGCCAGAACCACAAGGTCGGCGGCCAATTCTATGGGCCGCCCCATGAGGGCATCCTCGCCCAGGACGATCATTTTCTTCCCATCCCGGTATATCTTGGACGGCCGGCCCTTAATATATATGGCCCCGGCGTCATCCAGCGTCCTGAGATAAAATTCCTCATAATCTTTGCCGCCCGTTCTTACATCGATATAGAAGATATAGCATTGGACATCGGGGTCGTGCTCCTTGAGCATAATGGCATGCTTGGCCGTGTACATGCAGCATACCTTGCTGCAGTATGTCCTGCCCTTGGCCTGGTCCCGTGAACCGACGCAGCACACGAAGGCTACTGTTTTGGGATGGGTACCATCGGAGGGTCGAACTATTTCACCGCCCGTGGGGCCTGACGCGTTCATCAGCCGTTCAAGCTGCATTCCGCTTATTACATCGGGATAGGCGCCTCCGCCATACTCTTCGTAGTGCCGGTGATCATAGACCTGGAAGCCCGTGGCAACGACTATGGCGCCGAATTCTTCGGTTATGGTCTGTGGTTCCTGGTCCCAGGCAATTGACCCGGTGGGACAGATCTTTTCGCATATCCGGCATTCAGGAGGCTTCTTGCCCTGCTCACCCGCAGCCAGCCACTGCCGGTACTTAATATAGCGGCAACTGTCCGTATCTATGACCGGTTTGGTCGGCACCGCCTGGGCGAAAGGAATGTAAATACTGGGGCGTTTTCCCAGTCCCAGGTCGAATTCGGATGGGGTTTTTTCGGGGCATTTCTGCCAGCAGGTACCGCAACCCGTACATTTAGAGTAGTCCACCTTTCTGGCTTTTTGCGTGATTTCTACCTTGAAATTACCTACAAAACCGCGCACTTCTTTGATCTCAGCATAGGTCAAGAGCCTGATTTTTGGATGATTGGCAACGTCGACCATTTTGGGCGTGAGGATGCATGCCGAACAATCCAATGTCGGGAAGGTCTTATCGAGTTGTGCCATGCGGCCGCCAATGCTCGGTTCCTGCTCCAGCAGGACCACCTCATGCCCCGCGTTGGCAATATCTAGGGCTGCCTGTATGCCGGTGATGCCGCCGCCGATTACGAGTGCCCTCTTGGTGACCGGCACCTCACGGGGATATAACGGTTCATGACGGATCACTTTAGCCACAGCCATTTTCACCAGCTCTATGGCCTTGGCCGTAGCTTTTTCCCTGTCATGGCTATGAACCCAACTGCACTGCTCCCTGATATTAGCTATCTCCAGCAGATAAGGATTCAAGCCTGCGGCTGAGACTGCCTTGCGGAAAGTAGGTTCATGCATGCGGGGAGAGCAGGCTGCGATGACAACCCGGTTCAGTTTATTGCTAACTATAGCCTGGCGGATGGATGCCTGGCCCGGTTCACTGCATGTGTATTTATTGTCGCTGGCAATAACCACCATCGGCATTTTTTGCGCAGCCTCAACTACTCTGGCGACATCCACAGCGCCACTTATATTGGTGCCGCAGTGACAGATAAATACGCCTACTCTGGCCAAGTTGCCTCCTAGGCCAATCCCTTGGCCCGTAGCAGGCGCATGGGATCGACGAAAAGCTTTTCGAACATCAGTTTCCTTGGTGGCAGTCCGGCTGCAAGCCCCACTAGCTGGGTAATGTAGAATGCGGGCAGATCGACCTCTTCTTTATATTCTTTGCCTATGGACTTTTGCATGGCGTCAAGATTGCTGTGGCAAACGGGGCAGACCACAGCCAGGCAATCGGCCCCGGCCTGTTTAGCCTGGTATAAAAGGCGGTGTGACAACTTAGATACGATATCAGGCCTGGTAAAAACGTGGCTTCCTCCACAGCATTCGGCTTTAAATCCCCATTCGACAGGCTCTCCGCCCAGCGCAGCCACCACTCTGTCCATTACCTGAGGGTTTTCTGCATCGTCAAAGGCTACTTCTTTGGGCCGGCCTAGAAGGCAGCCGTAGTAGCATGCCACACTGAGCCCCTTTAAGGGTTTTTCAAGGTGTATCCTGTCCAGATGCTTTTCCAGCACCTGCAGGATGTGCATTACCCTGTAATCGGGATTACCGGGGATTTCCTGGCCGAGCACTTCACCGACCCGCTTACGGACGTCGTCATCTTTAAGCTCTGCTGCCGCAATTTTCAGACGTGAGAAGCAGAGGGCACAAGAAGCAACCAGGTCTAGCTTCATCCTGCCCGCGTAAAGGAGCTCGTGAGCCGGCAGGGCTATGCCCAATATACGGTCTATACTGTGGGCGGAGGAAGCTCCGCAGCATATCCAGTCCGGTGATTCTTCAAGTTCAATCCCCAACGCCTTGCACACAAGCCGCGTAGTGGCGGTATATTCTTTGGCGCTGGCCTTGCTGCAGCACCCTGGATAGTAAGCATATCGAGCTGTCTCGATCACTTTGTCCCTGCCTCCGCTTGATTCATGGCTTTGTTCTGGCCTTCCAGCCGTTGAAAAATGTGCTGTGTTTCTGAGCCCCGGCTTTTATGGGGCAGGAAGGCGAGTTTGCCTCGGCGCAGCATGCCGGGTATGATCGAGGCCATGTTCAGGAACTGGCCGCTCATGACGTTGTAGGCCATGCCCAGCCCCAGCTCATAGGCACGCCCCGAAAATTGAAAAGACATGATGAAGAGGTCATGAAACAGTCTGAATTTCTTTTGATCGGGCGTGGGCTTTTTGCCTATTGTAGCCAGCCGCAACGCTTCCATCACGCCCGCTATATTGATCTCCCTGGGACAGCGCGCCGAACATGTCAGGCAGCTCAGGCATATCCACATTGTGGAGCTATTTTCGAGCTCGTTTTCAAGCCCCAATTGCAGCGCCCTGATTACCCGGCGGGGCGTGAGCTCCATTGTATAGGCGACCGGGCAGCCGGCAGTGCATTTCCCGCACTGGTAGCATTGTGCAATGCTTTGCCTGATATGCGCTTCGACAAAGCTGCGGTACGTGGTGTGGGGCCGCGGTCTTATAGTATTTTGCGCCGATATCATTCTTCAGTTAACCTCATAACACGCTCCAACAGCCGCGAAGGCAGCCGTTATCCCGTGTCAGTCCTATCCAGGAATCGTAAATTCATAATTTCTTTATTAGCTTGCCCCTGCTGTCATACACATATATAGGCAATGGCGACGGCCCGGGCAGATTGTGCGTTGCGCAGGCAAGACAGAGATCATAGGGCCGCCACGCCATTTCAATGCGGTTCAGCAGACCTTCCGTAATCTCTTTGCCCGGTGTGAATAGCGAGGTAGCCGCTTTATTTACCGACATATTGACCGCAGCCGCATTGTTCAGGGTAGCTACTATCAAATTGACTTTCCTGATTATCCCCTTCTCATCGGTGGCATAGTGATGTATCAAGGTACCGCGGGGCGCTTCGACTATGCCCACGCCTTCATCCGGGACAGCGGTTGGTATTTTACGAATATCAGGGCTGGTTATTTCCGGGTCCAGGCTGAGCTCCAGTAGGCGCTCGGCCGCATACAACAGTTCTATAAGCCTTGCCCAATGAGTAGCGAGTGTATGATGGACGGGTTTGCCGCCCAGTGTAGCATAGAATTTTTCGTATTGCTCCTGGGCCAGTGGCGTGGCCATGCCGTCCGAGGCATTGAGCCGCGCCAGTGGAGCCACACGGAAGACGCCGCTTGAGGCACCATCAACAAATCCTTTCCAGCCAACATTTTTCAAAAATGGAAATTTCATGTAGGACCACGGCTCCACATGCTCAGCAAGATGGGCGAGATAATCTTTGGGCTCGTATTTGGCGAATTCTTTGCCGCTCGGGTCCACTATCCTCATGACACCGTCATAGAAGTTCACTTTATTGTTTTTATCCACCATGCCCATGTAGTAAGTCTTATGTGTATATACATCGCTGACTACCATGTCCACGTACTCTTTATTTTTGAGTACGATATCGTCAAATACCTGGAGCGAAAGCTTGGCGAACTCGACTGATTCTTTGGCTATGACCTCCACTTCCTTTCTCTCTTCCTCGTTGAGCCCTTTGCTAATACCGCCGGGTAGGCCGAAAACCGGGTGAACCGCCCTTCCGCCCAGCATCTGCACTATGTGATGGTTTTGCATGCGCGTTTTGATTACCGCTCCACCCAATTCAAGGCCGACTTTGGCGATAACGCCCAGTATATT